>NZ_CP134175.1:1780000-2661770 GCF_031583395.1 Thermosynechococcus sp. GLH187
GATGGTGGGGTTGTCGAAGCTGACGTTGTACTTGCTGTTTTTTGCGCTGGCGGAGCGGGTGATGCGCAATGAGCGGTGGCGATCGCGCTTGCTGACGGTCTATCTGCTGACGGCGTTGCTGGTGAGTGTGGAGGGGATACGGCAGTGGATTTTTGGGGCGGAGCCGTTGGCGACGTGGACAGATCCAGAGTCGGCCTTGGCAAATGTGACACGGGTGTATAGCTTTTTGGGAAATCCCAATCTGTTGGCGGGTTATTTGTTGCCTAGTGTGCCGTTGAGTGCGGCGGCGATCGCGGTGTGGCGAGGCTGGCTGCCAAAGCTGTTGGCGGTGGTGATGCTGGGGATGAATACAGCAAGCCTGATATTGACGTTTAGCCGTGGTGGTTGGTTGGGGTTGGTTGCGGCGACGATCGCTGGGGTGGGGTTGCTGGGGATTTGGTTTTGGCCAAGGTTACCGCTGCAATGGCGGCGTTGGGGGGTGCCAACTGTGGGGGGGCTGGCGATCGCCCTCTGTATTGGTGCGATTGTGAGTGTGGCGCCGCTGCGGGAGCGAGCAGCGAGTATTTTTGTTGCCCGAGGGGACAGTAGCAATAATTTCCGCATTAATGTTTGGACGGCAGTGCAACAGATGATTTGGGCACGGCCTTGGCTCGGCATTGGACCGGGGAATGTGGCCTTTAACCAGATTTATCCACTCTATCAGGTGAATGTGCGCTTCACAGCATTGAGTGCCTATTCCATCTTTCTGGAAATCCTTGTGGAAGTAGGGGTGATGGGCTTTAGTGTCTTTCTCTGGTTGTTGGCGGTGCTCGCCGATCGCGCGTGGCGTTGTTTGCGGGCGTTACGGACAACAGCAAACCCTCAAGGGTTCTGGTTGATGGGAGCTGTGGCAACCATGGTGGGAATGCTCACCCATGGGTTGGTAGATACGATTTGGTTTCGCCCGGAGGTGGCTACCCTTTGGTGGCTGATGGTGGCGATCGTTGCCAGCTTTGCGCCGTTGGCAGACCGAACAGAGAATACAGCCGCTAACGGTCTGGATGCTGAGCCGTCAACCTAGGCATAAGCTCGGGATCGCCCGCTTGATCTTGCCAGCCACAGTGGGAGCAATGGCACTGACCTATCTTGAGTTGGGAGTGATGGATGGGTTGCCGACACGCAGGGCAGCGACCGGTGAAGTAAGGGTGGTACATCAGCATCCGAATCTGCTCAACAGGAGGAAGATGACCAATCACTTGCTCAAGACTGGCTGTGGGGGATTCTAGGGAAAACATCAGGGAGTCCACAGGAACGTTCGTATCGGTTGGCACAATCTCTTTTTTTCAGTGTGCGAGCGATCGCCGGCAAGGGGAATCGTAGAAATACGGAAATCTTCCCCCTCTAGCCTGTGGAAAACTCCAAAAAGCCTGTGGAAAATTCTGGGGAAAACCTGTGGAAAACCCCGGAAAAACTCTGAAAAACTGTGGAAAACTTTTTATTCTTTTTCCACTAAGATAATGGCTTGTGGAAAAACCCCCCACTTTTTCCACAAGTTTTCCACAGGGGGGAAGTGGCTCAAAGTCGCTCTGCAAGCGGGTTTCCGAAAATTTTTCCACATTTCCACAGCCCCTACTACTACTATAAATATTATTTAAATAATTTAGTAGCAGTAGTAGATCTCTAGATCTAAGGGGAATAAGATTCTGACAGAGAAAAATAAAAGATGTGATTTGGGGAACGTGGGGTTAGTTTGAAGCTGGCTTAGAGCTTGAGGAAATCTTGGTTGAGAGGGTTGTGATACTGGGAAACATTAGGAAGACAAGAACAAAACGAAAGGTTGAGATGGCTAGAGGATCAGAACTTCCAAGTGCTTGGGGAAAACTTTGGGGAATTTGGGGAAAACTGTGGAAAAGGATTTGAATTTAGGTTCAGGATGCTCTAATAAGGATCTGTTTGCGCCGCGAAAAATTTTTTTGGCCTGAGAAGGGTCTAGAAGCCCCTAGAAGGAGGGCGATCGCCCTAGTGAGTAGGTTTTATCGTTGAGGGGATTTTGCTGCCCATAGAAGCGATTTTATGAGGGGTTGTCTAGACAACCTTGGGATAACCGTTTGTCGATAGGATAGTCCAAGCAACTACCGTCCTCAAACTTGCCATGACACGCATTGTTACTCTCCTAGGAGCAACCCCAGAACAACAAACGGCACTGGGTCTGGCCATTGCCCAGTGGTTTGCCGGGCGACAGCAGCGAACCTTGTTAGCGGTGCCGAGTCCAGCCACTTCCCTGCAATTTCTCATTGGCAGTCCAGATCGGGCGATTGGTTGGCAACCCAAGTTGCTGTCGGAGGGATTAGCGATCGCCGAGCTGATGGCCACTGAAAGTCTCAACGCGGCATGGCAAGAACTTAGCCGTTTAGTGGAACCCTATTTGCCCCAAGAATTGGTGGGTAAGGTTTATGCGGGCGAATTGGTGATCTTGCCGGGGATGGATACTTTGCTGACCCTAAATGCGCTGCGCGTGCACTACAGCAGCGGTGAGTACGATGTGATTGTCTATGTGGGGGGGAATAGTCAAGATACACTGCGGCTGATTGGGTTGCCCCAAGGGTTGGCATGGTACTATCGCCGCTTTCAACGTTTGCTGGATCAACTGGATCTCAACGCGATCGCCAATGCGATTGGGGGGCCGATCGCCAGCGCAATTATGGCGGCCAATATTGACACCCAAAAAGTGCGTGAGCGTTTCGGTGAGGCGAAGGAGTGGATCGATCGCGGTGTGCAGATTGCCGCGGACTCGCAACGGTTATCGGTGTTTCTGCTAACGGATGGCACAGTGATCTCAACCGCTCAAACCGAATGGTTATGGGGCAGTGCTCAACAGGTGAATGTCCCTATTTCTGAGGTCTTTTGTATGGGGGAACCCACGCCAGAGGTCAGCCGCACGTTTGCACCGCTACGCATTTCCGCTCTTCCTAAAGACTGGAACAACTGGCAAAGTCTTGTTTCCTATCTTCCAGACTTGAACCAGCTAGGAGCGGCACCGGCTCCCTATGAGTTTGATGAGACGCAACAACAGGTGCGCATTTTTCTACCGGGATTTCGCAAAGATCAGGTGAAACTCAGCGAGTTTAGTGGGGAACTGACGGTGGAAGCTGGCGATCAGCGGCGCCACATTGAGCTACCCCCTAGCCTCAAAGGCAAACCCGTTCGCGGGGGTAAATTTGAAGCTCCCTACTTGATCGTCAGTTTCTAAGACTTTCTAAGGTTCAAGGCGCAGACGCACAGAGTCGCGGTGGGAAATCAGGCCTTCTGTTTCAGCGAGGGTCATGACCGCTCCCCCCTGTTTGCGCAAGGCAGCAGGGGTGTATTGAATAATGCTGGAGTGTTTGAGGAACGTTTCTACGCCCAAGGCAGAAGCATAACGGGCGGCACCAGAGGTGGGCAGGGTGTGATTGGGACCCGCGAGATAGTCGCCAACCGCTTCAGGGGTGGAATAGCCGAGGAAAATCGCACCGGCATGGCGCACCTGCTCGACAAGGCTCCAAGGGTCTTCGACTTCCAATTCCAGATGTTCAGGGGCAAAGTGATTGGAGAGTTCTACCGCTTGTTCTAGGCTCTCGACAATGCCAATCAGGCCATAGTGGGCGATCGCCTTCTCGGTGAGAACCCGGCGCGGATGGTCAGCCAATTGTTCGTTCACCGCTGTAACCACCGCCTTTGCAAGGGGCAAACTCGGAGTCAGTAAAATGGCCGCTGCCAAGGGGTCGTGTTCTGCTTGAGCTAGCAAATCAGCGGCAATGTGAACAGGATTGGCCGCCTCATCGGCAATGATTAAGACCTCTGAAGGCCCTGCTAGGGAGTCAATACCAACCCGCCCATAGACTTGCTTTTTGGCAAGCATGACATAGAGGTTTCCCGGCCCTGTAATCACATCCACGCGCGGAATCGTTTCTGTGCCATAGGCAAGGGCAGCAATGGCTTGGGCGCCACCAACGCGATAAATCTCTTGAATTCCCGCTTCTTGGGCGGCAACGAGAACCGCAGGATTAATACCTTTGCCCTGACCGGGAGGGGTGACCATGACAATCCGCTGCACACCGGCCACCTGAGCGGGAATCGCATTCATTAACACCGTACTCGGATAGGCAGCCCGTCCCCCCGGCACATACAGTCCGGCAGCATCAACAGCAGTGTAGCGTTTGCCGAGGACAATGCCATCTTCACCAAATTGCACCCAACTTTTGGGCACGCGCTGGCGGTGGAAGGCTTCAATTTGTTGCTTGGCAAGGCGAATGGCATCGAGGAGTTCTTTGGACACCTGTTGGTAAGCGGCATCCAGTTCATCTCCTTTCACTCGTAATGTTTCGGGGGTGAGGTCAATGTGATCAAACTGGGCAGTGTACTCAATCAGGGCGCGATCGCCTTCCTTGGCCACACGGCGCAAAATTGCCTCAACAGTAGCCTCTTGGTCGCTCATCTCCCCGCTATCGGTGCGATCGCAAATGCGGCGTAGTTCAGCGCGTAGGTCGGTTAACTGGGTGATGATCCGCAACATGGTCGTTCACGTAGGCGAGGCAGAGAGTCGGGGAAAGGTTAAAAAACCTTAATCAACCCTATCAATAGCTTACAGCGATTTTCCAATTACAGGGGCGGGCTAAGGCTGGCCAACAACGAGTGCTTAGGGCAAGATCGCGATTCACGAGACTGAGCCTTCGGAGTTCGCATCAGATTGCCAAGGCAGCCACTCCTCATCTAGAGCTTCCTCCATTGTGAAGTCGGGGACTTCCGGAATCACGTCAGGGGATAACCCAATCGCTTTCAACATATTTTTCCTTGCCTTTTGATAGGAGTCTAGGAAAGCTGCCTTTGCAAATGGCTGAAGACTGAGGCTATCCTGCAAAATTAGCGCAATTTCTAAACGGAAATGACTAATCTCCAACAGCCAACCCCTATAGCAGTATTGTCGCTCAGTTTCCCAGTATTTGAGCTTGAGAAGATGCTCACAAAGACGCAGTAGATAGCTGAATAGGGCGCATTTTTCGCTTCGACCCAAGCTCTCAATCTCCTCAATTAAATTTTCCACATCTAAGTGGTCAAAGTTCCCTGCCTTGAGGTGGGCAACGGTCTCCTTAAGCCAAAGGTAATAGTCGGTCTCATAGAGGAGTTGGGTCTTAAGACAAGGGGTCATGGGGACTAGATAACAACGGCAACTGGTTTTCTGGTGGAGTATAGCCTAGGTGTTGCCAAGCGCGGGGAGTGGCAACGCGGCCTCGGGGGGTTCGTTGCAGATAGCCCATCTGGAGCAGGTAGGGTTCATAGACCTCTTCAATGGTTTGCACATCCTCACCAGTGGCTGCAGCAAGGGTTTCAATGCCCACAGGCCCGCCTTGATAGGACTCAATTATCAGACTGAGGAGCCGGCGATCGCTCCAATCCAAGCCTGCTGGATCCACATTGAACAGTTCAAGGGCAGCGGTAGCCACCTCTAGGCTAATCGTGCCATCGTGCTTCACATCGGCATAGTCCCGTACCCGCTTTAGGAGCCGCAGGGCAATGCGGGGTGTACCCCGACTGCGGCGGCCAATTTCTAGAGCGGCTTCAGGAGTAATGGGAGTTTGTAAGAGGGCTGCCCCCCGCTGAACGATCTGCTGGAGTTCTTCGGGATGATAAAAGCGCAAGCGCTCCACTAAACCAAAGCGATCGCGCAAGGGCGAGGTCAAGGCGCCGGCACGGGTGGTTGCTCCCACAAGGGTAAAGCGATTGAGTTTCAGTCGTCGCGTGCGTGCCGTTTGCTGTTTGCCCACGGTGAGATCAAGGTAAAAATCCTCCATGGCGGGATAGAGGAGTTCCTCGGTCATGCGGGAGAGGCGGTGAATCTCATCAATAAAGAGAATATCCCCCGCTTGCAGGTTCACCAAGAGACCCACAATGTCGCGGGGGCGTTCCAAAGCTGGGGCACTGGTCACTTTGCAGTTGACCCCCATTTCTGCCGCTAAGATCAAGGCAATGGTGGTTTTCCCTAAGCCCGGCGGGCCATAGAGCAGCAGGTGATCAAGGGGTTCTTGGCGTGCCTTGGCTGCCTCGATCGCAATGTGCAGCACATCCTTGAGTTCCTGCTGGCCAATGTAGTCCTGCAAAAAGCGGGGACGTAGGGACTCCTCAGCCGGCGAGTGCTGTTCCTCTGGGGTGGGTTGATTGGAAAGCAGTAAAGGGGGGCGCGATCGCTCCGGCGGTGAATTTTGCGACGAAATAATCGCCATTGCTGCCCCCTAGGGCAAAGCTTAAGCCCGTTTTAACCAGCTAAACATGGAACGCAGTTCTTGACCCACCTGTTCAATGGGGTGTTCTGCCTCCCGTCGCCGCATTGCAGTAAAGCCCGGTTTACCCGCCATATTTTCCAGCACAAACTCACGGGCAAATTGACCCGTTTGAATTTCGTGGAGAATTTTGCGCATTTCCGCGCGGGTCTCCTCGGTAATAATCCGTGGGCCACGGGTGAGGTCGCCGTATTCTGCGGTGTTGGAGATGCTGTCCCGCATTTTGGCAAGCCCCCCTTCCACAATCAAATCCACAATCAGCTTCACTTCATGGAGACACTCAAAGTAGGCCAGCTCTGGCTGATAACCGGCCTGCACCAACGTTTCAAAGCCAGCCTTAATCAGGGCGCTGAGGCCACCACAGAGCACCACTTGCTCACCAAACAGATCGGTTTCTGTTTCTTCGCGGAAGGTGGTTTCCAGAATGCCGGCACGGGTGCCTCCAATTCCTTTGGCATAGGCCATGGCGAGATCACGGGCTTGACCACTGGCATTCTGATAGACCGCAAACAGGCAGGGTACCCCTTCCCCTTGGGCATAGGTGCGGCGCACGAGGTGACCAGGGCCTTTGGGCGCCACCATCACCACATCCACATTGTCGGGGGGCACAATCTGGCCAAAGTGAATGTTAAAGCCGTGGGCAAAGGAAAGGACATTCCCCGCTTGCAGGTGGGGGGCAATCTCCTGCTCATAAACAACCCGCTGAACTTCATCGGGCAGAAGAATCATAATCCAGTCGGCCAGTTTCGCAGCTTCCGCCACGGAGTGCACCGCTAGACCATCGGCACGGGCGCGCTCTGCAGAACGACTGCCGGCATAGAGACCCACCACAACATTGAGACCGCTATCCCGCAGGTTGAGGGCATGGGCGTGGCCTTGGGAGCCATAGCCAATGATGGCGATCGTTTTGTCCTTGAGGAGTTCTAATTGGGCATCTGCGTCGTAATACATGCGCGCCATAGTGATGATGTTCCTTTCCAATTGCATTCAGCAGGTCGTTATTATTTCTCTACCACATTGGCAGAGCCGATATAGCACCTCCTAGAGGGCTAGTTGCGGGAGTTAGCGATTACGGGAATAACGATTGTTCCCACCGCCCATGGCTTCACGGGGGCGTGCCTTGTTGACCTTGAGTTGCCGTCCCATCCACTCGGCACCGTCGAGATCAGCGATCGCCGCATCTTCTTCAGCATCCGTGGACATTTCCACAAAACCAAAGCCCCGCTTACGGCCTGTTTCCCGATCCACCGGTAAATAGACTTGTTTGACGGAACCGTACTCGGCAAAAACGGCCTCTAGGTCTTCTTGGGTGGCCGTGTAGGAAAGGTTGCCGACATAAATAGACATAATCTGATCTGCTCCAAAGCAAAAATTGAACCCTGTGTTGACGCTGACTTCGGAGAGACGACTGTCACGTAACCAACCTTCCCTAAAACCGAACTCAAGAATCGCTCTACTTAAAAAACTCAAGCGGCGATTACTCGCCAACCTTGTCTTCCGATTATAGCCGATTGCGATGGCCTGCGCTGCAAAAGTAGGGATGCTACCCTAAAAGAGGTAGATTTTTTGTGAATCTTAACAATGTCCGATTTACCGGCGGTTGTTGTGGGCCTTTCCGGCGGTGTTGATAGTTCCGTGGCCATTGCTAGCCTCAAAGCTCAAGGGTACCCCGTTGTTGGTCTGACGCTGTGGCTGATGAAGGGTAAGGGGCAGTGCTGCTCTGAGGGGCTAGTGGATGCGGCGCGTCTTTGTGAGGAGCTGGGAGTCCCTCACCATATTGTGGATAGCCGCGAAATTTTCGAGAAATATATTGTGAACTATCTGGTCAGTGGCTACGCCAGTGGGGTGACACCGCTGCCCTGTTCCCAATGCAACCGTTTGGTGAAGTTTGGGCCGATGCTCGCCTATAGCCGTGAGCAACTGGGGATTGACTACATTGCTACCGGGCATTATGCCCAAGTGAAATACAATCCCACCAGCGATCGCTATGAACTGTGGCGGGCGGTGGATCGTCATAAGGATCAAAGCTACTTTCTCTATGACTTGCCCCAAGAGATTCTGGCTCATGTGCTGTTTCCTCTTGGTCAGCAAACCAAGGCGCAGACCCGTGCCCTCGCGGCGCAGTATGGCCTGCACACCGCCAGTAAACCGGAGAGCCAAGATCTCTGCCTGATTGAAGCCCATGGCTCCATGCGCCAATTCTTGGATCAGTATCTGCCCAGACAGCAAGGGGAAATTGTCGATGTCCATGGCCGGGTGCTGGGGTACCATCAGGGGATTCACCACTATACGATTGGCCAGCGCAAAGGCTTGGGAATTGCGGCACCTGAACCGCTTTATGTGGTGGCCTTGGATCGGGAACACAATCGCGTCATTGTCGGCGATCGCGCCACCGCCGGCCGTCGTGAGTGTACAGTGGCCCGGGTGAACTGGGTCTCGATTCCCCCCCCCACAGAACCGATCACAGCCACGGTACAAATTCGCTATCGTACTCCTCCAGTGCCGGTGACTATCATTCCCGCTGCCAACGCTGAGCAGGTACAATTGGAGTTTACTGAACCGCAATTTGGGGTAACGCCGGGGCAAGCGGCGGTTTGGTATGCGGGCGATCGCCTGCTGGGGGGCGGCATTATCCAGCCCTTTGTGACACCGACACCACAACCCCTACAAGCAATGGCCACCCACGTTTAAGGAAAAGACTGACCATGCAAAAGCGCCTTCATTACTCATCCTTGGAAATTAACCGCCGAGCAGAAGAATTAATCAAGCACTCCGCCAATCGCTATCGGATTACGGTGCAAATTGCCAACCGGGCGAAACAGCGGCGGGGGCTAGAGGCCAGTGAAGATCTCGATGATCTGCCCCTGAAGCCGGTGACCCGTGCCATTATCGAAATGTCCGATGAAATTGCTCAACCGGAGTTACTGGCAGATTAGGCGCCATGGGAAGACGACGGGGCTGGACGTTTTTGGGCTGGGTGACGTGGGGGTGCTTGCTGGCACTTCTGTGGCTGCCCCTGAGCAGTACTTGGAGTGTGGGGCGATCGCAACCTGACCCCAACCTACCCGATGCCCCTGCCCAAATTCTCATTAACCCGCGGCTGGTGGCAGAAACCCTCTATCCGAAGTTGCCCGGTTTGCCGAAGGAAAACCACTATATCCGTCAAGACAACCGTCAGCCGGCACCAGAAAGTACCCTCCTTGAGCGATTCATTGTCTATCACACCACTGTCAAAGGGCGATCGCCCCTCTACCGTTTTGACTGGAAAATTTCCCTTGCTGACTATTTGGGGCTGAATGACTTCCTGCGCAGAGAAACCTATCCGGGACGTTCTTACCTGACAGTCAACCCCATGGAAGGGGATATGGCTGCCATTCGCCAACTCAATCGCCAACAACGGGATGCCTTGGTGAGCACACTGGCCACCTTCTACGCCCAGCAAGCGGGGTTACCCACGACTACACCCCAGCGTCCCCAACCCCAAACAACACTGCCAGAACCGACATGGAGACCCCCCACCGTTCTGCCCCCCGTTCCCCAACCCGGCAGTGCTGGACTTTTGGCGCCCCCCGAATCCCCCCGCCCGCTGCCCACTGGGGAATCCCGTTTTTTACTGCCCTAGATGTTTGCAATTGGGTTCATGAGTCATGGCTGTTCCGATTACTGAGTTGCTCACCCCAGAGATTCTCAAACCTGCTCGCTATTTGGGCAATGAGCGAGGGGCAGTTCATAAGCCGTGGCAGGCCGCAACGGTGCGCTGGGTGCTCAGCTATCCGGAAATCTATGAGGTGGGCGCCTCGAACTTAGGACACATTATTCTCTACAACATTCTCAATGCCGTCCCCGATCAACTGTGCGATCGCGCCTACTTACCCGCAGCGGACTTAGCCGCCAAATTGCGAGTGACCCAAACTCCCCTTTTTGCTGTGGAATCGCGCCGCGCCCTGCGGGAGTTTGACCTCATTGGCTTTAGCCTCAGTTATGAGTTGGGTGCCACGAACATTCTGGAAATGCTCGACTTGGCCGGCCTACCCCTGACTTGGCGAGAACGCCAACAGGCACCCCTAGAAGAGATTCCCCTTATCTTTGCCGGTGGACAGACAGCGACATCAAACCCTGAACCCTACGCTGACTTCTTTGACTTTTTTGCCCTTGGGGATGGCGAAGAACTCTTGCCCGAAATTGGCCTCGTGGTGGCAGAAGGCAAACGAGCCGGCTTGAGTCGGCAGGACTTGCTATTGGATTTGGCACAGGTGCCGGGGGTCTATGTGCCGCAATTTTACGATCGCCAAGGGGATGGCGCCGTCAAACCCAATCGTCCCGATGTGCCCGAGCGCATTTTGCGGCGAGTAGCTACCCCGATGCCCCACTATGCCATTGGCTTGGTGCCCTATGTAGAAACCGTTCACGATCGCTTGACAGTGGAAATTCGCCGGGGCTGTACGCGCGGCTGTCGCTTTTGTCAACCGGGGATGCTCACCCGCCCTGCCCGCGATGTTGCCCCCGATGAGGTGATTGCCGCCATTGAAACGGGGATGCGCGCCACGGGCTACAACGAGTTTTCGCTACTGTCGTTGAGTTGCTCCGACTATCTAGCTCTGCCCGCCGTGGGTGTGGAAATTAAAAATCGCCTGCAAAACGAGAACATCTCCCTCTCACTCCCCAGCCAGCGGGTGGATCGCTTTGATGAAAACATTGCCCACATTGTCGGTGGCACGCGCCAAGGGGGACTGACCTTTGCCCCGGAAGCGGGAACGCAGCGGCTACGGGACATTATCAACAAGGGGCTGACCAATGCGGAATTGCTGCGGGGGGTCAAAACTGCCTACGAACAGGGCTGGGATAAGGTCAAGCTCTACTTTATGATTGGCCTGCCGGGGGAAACCGATGCTGATGTGTTGGGCATTGCTGAAACGATCCGCTGGCTGAAGCGAGAATGCTGGATCAAAGGACGCAAGCCCCTGAGCTTTAACCTGACCATCTCTAACTTTACCCCCAAGCCCCATACGCCCTTTCAGTGGCACGCGGTCTCCACCAGTGAGTTTCTGCGCAAACAGGAGCTACTGAAGGCGGAATTCCGCACGATCAAGGGGCTAAAGGCCAACTTTACCGATGTGCGCATCTCAGCAATGGAAGACTTTGTCGGTCGGGGCGATCGCCAACTGGGGCCAGTGATCCGCCGCGCGTGGGAATTGGGGGCACGGGAAGATTCTTGGTGGGAAAGTCTCGATCGCGCCTATGCCGCTTGGACGCAAGCCATTCAAGAAGCGGGTCTGGACTGGAAATACCGTCAACTGGAAGCGGGTGAGTGGAATGTCTTTAGTGGTGGCAGCCACAACCTTGATGCGCCCCTGCCTTGGGATCACATTGATACGGGCATTAGTAAAACATGGCTGAAGGAAGACTTGCAGCGTGCCCTAGAAGCGGTGGTCGTTCCCGATTGTTCCTTTGAGGGCTGCTCCCATTGTGGCGTCTGTGGCATTGACTTTGGCCATAACGTGGTCGTGCCGCCCCCCCCGATTCCGCCTATTCAAGGTCAACCCCAAGCCCCCCAAGAACGGGTGCAACGTCTGCGCCTCACCTTTGGGAAAACTGGGGAAATGACGCTTCTCAGCCATTTAGATCTACTGCGCCTCTTTGAGCGAGCAGTACGCCGTGCCCATCTACCCATTGCCTTTACGGGGGGATTTCATCCTTCACCCCGCATCTCCACCGCCAGCGCCTTGCCCCTTGGGGTGACCAGTTATGGCGAAATTGTTGATCTGGAATTTTATCGCGAGGTGGAGCCGTCAACGGTGCTGGAGCAATTGCGGCAACAACTGCCGGCGGAGGTGCCCCTTTACACCTGTGCAGTGGTGCCCTTAAGTGAACCGGCAGCAAGTCAAGCCCTGCGGGCAGCTACTTATGAACTGCTCATCCGTACCCCTGAACCTGTGGAGCGGGACACTTGGCAACAGTGGTTAGAGGATTTGCGAGCCACCCCTGAAATTCTCTATGAGCTAACCACCAAGTCAGGGAAAACCCAAGTGGTGAATTTGCGCGATCGCCTGCTGCAGATCCGCCTCAAGGAGCACCAAGACCACTGGCCTGCCGTCAGCCTCATCTACACGGGAGTCTGTCGCAATGATGGCACGTTCCTGCGGCCAGAGCATTGTCTGTACCTCCTAGAAAAAGTGAGTGGTCTGTCCTTGGAACTGGGGGCGATCGCCCGTCAGAAATTACACCTCGAAACGCCATGAACCTAGCAACGCAAATTCGCGGCGGTCTGATTGTCTCCTGTCAAGCCCCGGCAGATTCCCCTTTGGCGGCGCCAGAAATCATTGCCGCTATGGCAGGGGCAGCGGTTTTGCGGGGCGCAGTGGCCGTGCGCATCAATACCCCGGCCCATATTCAGGCAGTGCGCCAAGCAGTAAAGGTGCCCATTATTGGTCTCTGGAAGCAAGTTTTGCCCGAGTACCCTGTGTATATTACGCCTCGCTTTGCCGATGCGGTGGCCGTTGCGACAGCAGGTGCTGATGTGATTGCCCTCGATGCCACAGCGCGATCGCGCCCTGAACCCCTACAGGACTTGATTCAGCGAATTCACGATGAACTGGGCAAGCCCGTCATGGCCGACATTGACTCCCTTGCAAGTGCTGAAGCGGCGATTGCTGCCGGTGCTGATTGGGTGGGCACGACCCTCTTGGGTTACACCGAAACCACGGCGCATACCCCACCCCCCAGTTGGGCGCTCCTGAGTCAGCTGGTTGAGCACCTCAACGTGCCTATTCTCTGTGAAGGGGGGATTGCCAGTCCCACAATGGCTGTAAAAGCTTTGACTTTGGGGGCTTGGGCAGTGGTCGTGGGCACCGATATTACAGGCATTGACCTCAAGGTGCAGCAGTATGTCCAGACCCTAAAAGCAACGACGATTGAAAATTCTCAACCCTAAATCCTATCCAATTCTATCGGTTTGTATATTTTCCTCTATATTCCGACCGATAAACGAGAGTTTGTGGCAAGATAGAATCCATAGCTAAAGATACATCGTTAGCCTAGGAGCCACCATCTATGAGCCTAAAACTTGGGGATGTCGTACCCAACTTTACCCAAGCCTCTTCCATGGGGGAAATCAACTTCTATGAGTGGGCAGGGGATAGCTGGGTTGTATTGTTTTCCCACCCAGCGGATTACACCCCCGTTTGTACGACAGAACTGGGCGAAGTGGCGCGGTTACGCTCAGAATTTGAGAAGCGCAATGTCAAAACCTTGGCCTTGAGTGTGGATAGTGTGGAGTCCCACCTTGGCTGGATCAAAGACATTGAAGAAGTCAACAACGTCAAGGTGGATTACCCGATTTTGGCAGATGAAGATAAAAAAGTCTCCAACCTCTACGACATGATCCACCCCAACTCCCTCAACAACCTGACGGTGCGCACAGTCTTTATCATTGACCCCCAAAAACGCCTGCGCTTGACCTTGACCTATCCCGCCAGCACGGGGCGTAACTTTGCTGAGATTCTGCGGGTGATTGATTCGCTGCAACTGACGGACAACTACAGTGTGGCCACCCCCGTCAACTGGCAAGAGGGTCAAGAGTGCGTGATTGTGCCTTCCCTCAGCGATGAAGAGGCGAAGCAGAAGTTTCCCAAGGGCTTCAATGCTGTTAAGCCCTATCTGCGGTTGACACCTCAACCCAACAAATAGCCTAGATTAGCCTAGACAAGTCATGGCGACACCCTGAGCTGTTCGGGGTGTTTTTTTGTGCCTTGGCAGCATCCCAAGATAGGATAATCTTGCACAGCAAAACCAAGGAAAGGAATAGAGGCGGAATGCAGCGCTGGATACTTTGGCTCTTGATACCCCTTGTGGTCTGTTTGAGTGGATGCGTCCAAGCAGATATGGTCATCCAGCATCAGGGACAAACTGGGGGGAACCTCACCTACACGCTGACGCTGCCCCAACCCGATCTCCCTTTTACCGAACAGGTGATTCAGCAGGCGCGCCGCTTGGGGGGAACGATCAAGGAACGGGATAAAACGCATCTTCAGGTGACGATTCCCTTTGACACCAGCCAGCAATTGGCCACTATCCTCAACCGCATTGGTGGTGTGCCCTATCTTCCCCAAGTCACTGCTGAGGCGGATATTTTTGACCAGAACTGGTTGCTCTTTGTGCGGGAGCGCTTTCGCTATGACATTGATCTGCGCCCCTTGGGTATTGAGTCCCGTGATCAAGCTGTTCTTGTGGCACCGCAGTCGCTCCTGAAGTTTCAACTTGCCCTAGAAACCCCTTGGGGGGCGCGCCCGATTGAGCGTCCAGCCACTACTGCTGATACCGTGGTCAATCCTCATGTTCAGCGGGGGGGCGATCGCCTGACTTGGACATTGATGCCCGGTTATCTGAATCACCTAGAGGCAGCCTATTGGTATCCAAGTCCCTTGGGTTGGGGCACACTGGCGATCGTGGGCTTGCTGGTGCTGGGCAATTGGTTACGCACTCGCCTGCCTAGGAGTCATTCAACCTAGAGTCCCATGAGATGGTCTGGCCCGCCGCAGAGTTGGCAACGGTATCTTGCCTATTTAATAGCGGGACCTCTGATTGTCCTCAATCTCTGGGTGGCGGAGCAAGTTTACCTCTATTTTGAATATCCGATTAATCTCCTTGTCATTGCCGCCATTTTGGCTTTTTTGCTCAATCAAGTGGTGATTCGCCTCTGTGCTCGTGGTTTGCGGCGGCGGAATGCGATCGCCTTGGTGTTACTGATTACCCTTTTGGTGGTCAGTGTCTTGATGCTGTTGCTGCTCCCCCTTGCTATTCAACAGGCGGAAGAACTCCTAAATCAACTGCCAGAGTTGGCGGATACGGGCAATCAAAATTTGCGCCATCTAGATCAAGTGCTGCGCCGCTACCAGTTCCCTGTGGGGGTGAATGACTTGATGGAAGAGCTGACGATCCAGCTCAAAGGGATTGCCGCCATGTTACCGGGTGTGGCGATTACAACCCTAACTAAATTTGTTGATGTGCTCCTCGTGCTGATCCTAACGGTGTATATGCTCTTTTATGGCAGTGAGATTTGGCGCGGACTCATGAAACTGGTACCCAAGCCTTGGCGGCAGATGGTGGATTACTCGCTGCGGCTGAATATTCGCAGTTTTTTCTCGGCACAGCTTTTTTTGGGGCTGTTTATGTTTCTTGCCCTGATTCCCTTTATGATCGCCTTCAAGGTCAATTTTGGCTTTCTCTTTGCCCTGATCATTGGTATTGCCCAGCTCATCCCTGTGGTGGGGGCGACCTTGGGCATTGGTTTAGTAACACTGCTTATCCTTTTTCAGGATGCGTGGCTGGCTTTGAATATTTTCGTGATTGCTGTGGTCTTGCAACAAATTAAGGATAACGTGCTTACCCCGAAGTTACTGGGGGACTTGATGGGTCTGAATCCCCTCTGGCAGTTTATTGCGCTACTCATTGGCGGACGGGTGGCGGGTTTCTTGGGAATTTTGCTGGCCATTCCCCTAGCCGCAACACTGAAAACCGTCCTCGAGTCTGAGCCTGTCGAAGACACCTAACTAGGCGATCGAATAACTAGGCGATCGAAACGTTTTGATCACCGTACACACCCCATGACCGCAAATGTTCATCATGACGGCATTTGTAGCCCCACCAATCACGCCACTCACAAGGGGAACGGCTCGCGCAGGTAGGGTGAGACTTTTACTCGAGACCTTGCCAAAAATCTGCTGCAAAAGGGGACGCGGAAGCTGCCTGAAGACCGCCATCAGCACTTGGGATAAATTTTTTTGCGCCGCCCGCCGGCCAAAGGTCTTGAAGATTTGCCGACAAAATTGGGTACCGAAGTGGTTTGCAAGTTCAGCGGCAGTAACCCCCAAGGCAGTGGGAATCAGCATCATCAGCACATTTTCGTTTTCAGAATCTAGGCCATAGATGGTGAACAGCGCCGCTGCCAGCTTGATTTGGGCATGGTAAAAGTAGGCAATATCGAGGGGCACGCCAGCCCAGCCCATGACGCCAGTGGCGACTCCAGAACCCACTGACCAGAGGGTGGCTTCATAAATTGCATGGTTGGCCATGCGATCGCGATCGCCCCCCCAGCGAGGATCATGGAGAAATTGGTATCCCCACTGCCGCCCCTCTTCGATGGCAAGGAGCATGAGCTTGAGCAGCCAATCGGGTATAGACGCTGACGCTGTGGCCATAGGCTTAAGAAATAATTGTCAACTTAAGGGATGGCATTGGCATAAATCTACCACAGTCAAAATTGAGCAACAATCTAAAAATGTAAAATTTTAATAAATAAAGTTTTAATAAAAATTATTGGCTAAAGTGTTGGACTGCATGGATGAATGTGAAACTTCAGGGGAGCGATCGCCCCTTGGCAATTTCTCACCGCTACGCGTTTGTTATAGACGGTATCATTCATCGAGGCACTGTTGAACACGCCCAGATTGACCAATAATTCGAAATCTTTTTTCTTTTTCAACCCGATCTTAAGGTGTTATTCTCTATCTGCTTCTGCAGCTTGCCTTAATGCTAAGAAAGCTTCTTTGAGAGGCTGACTCACTGCACTATCGGGTTCATTCAATACTAGCTTTTGATACGCGTCCAAAAACCTGGCTCGTGACCTGTGGAAAAAATGCAAAAAGTGGCGCAAAAAACCTAGTATGGCTTTCGGGGATCAACATCTGGTCGGTCTATTTTGGCTAACAGACAAGCCATAAGAAGTCTTGTGCACACCCGATTACTAATCTGTCGGCACACATACTCAATCCGTGAACGAATATCATGGTCTGAAATAGCCGAATTGTTTATATCTTGATAAGCACGTTTTAGGATGTTTGTAAGAGCCTTATCAGGTGTACTCATTGTTTTTTCCTAAAATAATGTCTTTTGATTGATCGCTTTGGGGGCATAATTTGTCCACAGAATCTCAGTTCGCTCATCTTTGGTCGAATGTATTGTTTTGCTCGGGGCGATATTTTTGTACCAATTCGGAGAAGGATACAACTCGTCCATTAAATCGCAATCGTAACCTGAAATGGCAACAATACCTTGAACTGAATTCAGCACGGACGCCAGCTCACGATGTTCTTTGTTGCTCATTTCATAAGCGTAAGCGTTACTATCGCCCCGCGTGTCATGGACATAAGGTGGATCACAGTAAAAAAGCGTATCTGGTGAGTCGTACAAACGTATGACTTCAATAGCGGGTCTATTTTCTATTTGAACACGCAACAAACGCAGGGCTATATCTGGTAAGTCTTCAATTGCACCAAGCCAGCGAGACACAGCTCCTGACATACCTGCTCTACTCGTGTTTTTGCAATTTGCCCAGCGTCCCAGTGTTGCAGATTGAGCTAGACCAGTTTGCACTTGACGGGCGCGTACATAAAACCTTCTTGCACGTTCAACAGGATCTAAAGATGGGTCTATTTCACAGGCGATTGAAAATTCTTCACGTGAAAAAGGGGTGAGACCAATTGCTCTTATCAAACGCTCTGACTCATCTCGTAAGACGCGGAAGAAATTTGCAACCTCACCATCAACGTCATTATATGTTTCTACAGCTGAAGGTTCTCGGTTCAATAAAACAGCAGCTGAGCCCCCAAATGGCTCACAGTAATGGTGGCAAGAGGGCAATAGAGGCAAAAGCCAATCAAGGTGTGAATATTTTCCACCATACCAACCAAATGCTATTATCCTTTTTCTGCTTCGCTTGACGACTGGGGAAGGTGTGCCGTTTCTCTTCATTACACGATGAGTGCCTTTTGCGATACTTCTCGGTATTGTCCTCTACGATGTCGATACCATAAATTGATGCCACTGCCAGCACCGTGTAGCGCTCATATTCAAGTTGAACCTTGGCATAACGGGCTTCCGCGCGAGGATTTCTACCAAGAAGTTGCCAGTACCGCAGGTGGGTTCCAAGAAACGCGAGTTAATGCGTTCGGTTTCTGGCTGGACTAAATCTAGCATGGCCTGCACGATGTGCTGGGGGGTGAGACTTCACCATGGTCAGGAACGCGGCGTTTGGATTTGACAGTTTTTTCCACGGGGACTTGCTGTAAAGGACTCAATGAGGAGGACTTCCTGCTTTCTATTATTTCGGCACAGCTGCTGTCAGTACTTCGTGCCCCTCGGTGGTGACCAAGACATCGTCTTCGATGCGCACACCAAGGCCGCGCCAGCGATCGCTAATCTCGGGCTGACCCTCAGCAGGAGTTGCTTCGGGGTGAATATAGATTCCCGGCTCCACTGTCAGCACTTGACCCGGTTGCAGCGTGACCCATGTTTCTTTGTTGTGCTTGTAAAGACCGACATCATGGACATCGAGACCCAGCCAGTGACCGGTGCCATGCATAAAGAAGGTGCGATATTTCTGGGTATTGTTCTCTTTGCCTTCGTTGATCAGATCGTCAATCGCTCCCCGCAGCAGGCCAAGCTCTACTAGACCCTCAACGATCACCCGCACCGCCGCATCGTGGATTTGGTTGTAGGTATTCCCCGGTTGCACCTGCTCAATGGCGGCTTTTTGGGCAGCGAGGACAATATCATAGATCGCCTGTTGCTCGCCGCTGAACTGGCCACTCACAGGAAAGGTGCGGGTAATATCAGCGTTGTAGTAGCGATAGGCACAGCCAGCATCAATTAAAAGTAAGTCTCCTGCTGCCATTTGCCGTTGGTTCTCAGTGTAGTGAAGCACACAGGCATTCGACCCCGAGGCAACAATCGAGGGATAGGCCGGGCCATCGCCCCCCCGTAGGCGAAAGAGATGCTCTATCTCTGCCTGAATTTCATATTCCCAGCGTCCGGGGGCAGCCACTTCGCGGGCACGCTGATGGGCTTCGACAGTGATGGCGATCGCTTGGCGCATCAAGGCCAATTCTGCTGCTGATTTAATTTGCCGCATCGGTGCCAAGAGAATACTGGGATCGGCGATCGCCCGTGGGCCTGTGCCCCGTTTTGGTAGTGTCGCCAAGAGGCGCTGATAGTGCTTGAGAATCACTTGATTAAAGCGCTCATTGTGACCAAAGTGGTAATACAGCGGATCCCCCGTCTCCAAATAGCGAGGGAGGTGCTGCTCTAGCTCACTAATGGGATATACGGCATCGGCACCTAATTGCTCCTTGGCTGCTTCTACCCCAAGGCGTGCCCCTGTCCAGATCTCTTGGCTGAGATCCTTGGGCTGCACAAAGAGAACATAGCGATGCTCACTGTGGTTTGGCGCAAAAACAGCAACGGCCTCTGGCTCATTAAAGCCCGTGAGGTAATAAAAGTTACTTTCTTGGCGAAAGTTGTAGTCCACATCATTGTGCATGATGGCGCGCGGGGCACTACAGAAAACAGCGACACCCGTGCCCAATTTCTCTAAAAACTGCTGCTGTCGTTGCTGGTACTCTGTTTTCATCGCGCCTTAAAAAGTGGGTCAACCCTTGGGAATGATGACCCTGAAGTGGTTTGGTGGGGGCGGAGGGACTTGAACCCTCACGACTTGTTTAAGGTCAACGGATTTTCATCCTCCTGCCGCTTTCGCGACCACCCCTTGGGTGTTGAGGATTGGACTCTCCCTTTACCCGCGTAGAGGATCTACGGTAGGGTAGCTCCCGTCGAGTCTCTGCACCTTCCGTTTCCAGTCTGGGTTTGAGAAACGGCTTGGCTCAGGATTGCCCTATTTGCCCTATGGACAAACGTAGGTTTCCCTGAATTTGAGAGCATTCACTTAATAGATTTCTCTACTAAGGCTCAATTTCTTAAGTCCGCAGCGTCTACCATTCCGCCACGCCCCCTTAAGTACCGCTACTATACCACCTTGGCTTTGGGGGATGCAATTCCTACTGGCGTTGGTAATAAGCCCGCAACCCCTCGAGGAGCCGCTGATTTTCGCTGTCACGGCGCACCGCCACTCGGAAGTAGGAAGCGCCCAATTCGGGAAAGCTGCAACAATCACGAATCAAAATGCGATGCTGCTGGAGGAGGTAGGTTTGCAGGGGCAAAATGGCGTCCGTTGCTTTGATGAGTAGAAAGTTTGCCTTACTCTCGGTCACCACCTTCAGTTCGGGCATAGTATTTAAGGCCGCCGCAAAGGCATGACGCGCTGGCGGTAACCATGCCCACGTCTGTTCCTGAAAGGGGCGATCGCCCAAAGCTGTGACACCGGCAATGATTGCTAGACTATTCACACTCCAAGGATCGCGCCACGATCGCCAGCGTTGCCAACGTTCTGGAGAGGACACACCATACCCTAAACGCAGACCCGCCAGACTATAGAACTTCGTTAGCGATCGCAGAACAATCAAGTTCGAGTACTGAGGCACAACCCCCACTAGGGATTCACTAGCCGCCGGCGGCAAAAAGTCCATAAAGGCCTCATCCACGACCACTAAGGCACCCGTCTCTAGCAACGGCTGGAGCTGATTGCGAGACCAGAGCTGTCCACTGGGGTTATGGGGATTGTTAATGAGGATGGCATCTTCAGGGGTTAGGGAGGGCGCGATCGCCCCAAAGTCGCTTTGCACCCGGGCTAGGGGAATCGGCACAATGGGGCAAGCAAAAGACGCCAGTGCCCGCCGGTAGTCAGCAAAGGCAGGAGTAATAAGATAAATCTGCTGGCGATCGCCACACTCGCGACCTACCCAAGTCAATAACTCCGCCGCGCCGTTGCCCACCAAAAAATAATCCCTCGGTAGTTGATGCAGGGTGGCAATAGCATCCACTAAGGGACGGCAATCGGGATCGGGATAGTCGCGAATCGTGGGCAAAGCAGTCTGTAGGGCGGCAATCACTGAATCAGGGGGCCCCCAAGGGTTGAGACTGGCCGAAAAATCCAAAATCTCATCGGGAGCACAGCCAGCGATCGCTGCCGCCCAAGCTAAATTGCCACCGTGGCGGGGGGGCATTCAGACTATTTTTTCTTGCCCTTGGCCGCCGGTTCGGGAGCTGCAGGCGGTGCAACTTTTTCTTTGAAGAGTTTCCCTGCTGAAAAGGCGGGAACGGTAGTTGCTGGGATTTGCATTTTTTCTTTCGTTTTCGGGTTGCGTCCCTCACGGGCCTTGCGCTCCCGCGGTTCAAAGGCACCAAAGCCCACTAGTGTCACTTTTTCTCCCTTGGCCACGGCCTCCATGATTTCCTCGACGGTGGCTGAGATAATCGCCTCAACTTGCTTTTTGGTGACGTTGTTGGTGCTATGGGCACGACTAAACACAGCATCCACGAGTTCAGCTTTATTCATGGGGATAACTCCACAGAAACATTAAAGGTTGTTAATTGAGGAACAAATGGGTGAAAGGCACGAAACCCTTGCCTCTGCTTGCTTTCAAGCCTCATTCTAGAATAGCCAGACCCCAACTGGAACCCTGAAACCTTTAAGATATGTGGTTTTCAGCCACTTTTATCCATTAGAAATTTCTCAAACCCTTGATTCATCAGTCTTTTAGTCTATTCCATCCTCTTTGCAGGGATAGTTTGGGGCAGTGACAGTTGTTAGAAAAATTAACAAATCACGGTGTCCCAAGGTCTGAATATCGCCCCAGAGAACAAAAAAGCCCCATGGCTGAGACGATGGGGCATTCACAAATTTCATGAATTTAATGCTTGGATTCGGAGGATTTGATCACAGCGTATTGGCGATGATCTATCCCCTAGGCATCATCCAAGGCGGCAATACCAGGAAGTTCTTTGCCTTCGAGGAGTTCAAGGCTCGCCCCCCCGCCCGTGGAGATGTGACTCATGCGATCGGCAACGCCCACTTTTTCAACCGCTGCCACAGAATCGCCACCACCAATAATCGTCGAGACGCCCTCACTGGTGAGGTCAGCCAAACAGCGAGCGATCGCCTCCGTGCCCTTGGCAAATTGATCAAACTCAAACACCCCCATTGGGCCATTCCAGATCACTGTTTTGCAATCCTTGAGCGCCTCTTGGAAGAGTTTGACCGAAGCAGGCCCAATATCCAGACCCATCCAGCCATCGGGAATCGCTTCGATACTGACCACTTGACTATTGGCATCGGCGGCAAAGTTATCCGCCACCACGACATCTGTGGGCAAGAGCAACTCCACCCCTTTTTCTTGGGCTTTGGCTGCGAGGTGTTTGGCTAGCTCCAACTTGTCTTCTTCCACCAAGGATTTGCCCACATTGAGACCCCGCGCTTTGTAGAAGGTGAAGATCATGCCGCCGCCGATCAGCAATTTATCCACTTTTTCTAAAAGGGCTTCAATCACACCAATCTTAGAAGAGACCTTAGATCCCCCCACAATCGCAGCCAAGGGACGGCGGGGATGCTCAATGGCGTTTTGGAGATATTCCAGTTCTTTCTCAATCAAAAAGCCCGCCACACAGGGACTGAGGTATTGCGTCACCCCAGCAGTTGAGGCATGGGCGCGGTGCGCAGTGCCAAAAGCATCATTGACATAGACTTCTGCACAGGCCGCTAGTTGCTTGGCAAATTCAGGATCATTTTTTTCTTCCCCCGGATGGAAGCGCACATTCTCGAGGAGACAGACATCCCCATTGGCCATTGCTTGGGTATGGGCCACCACGGCATCACCAATGCAGTCATCGAGCTTGGCCACGGGTTTGTGGAGCAGTTCCGAGAGCCGCTGAGCCACAGGAGTGAGGCGCAGTTTATCATCCACACCCTTGGGACGGCCAAAGTGGCTGACAAGAATCACCTTGGCACCTTTGCTGATCAGGTCTTGAATCGTCGGCAGTGCGGCGCGGATGCGGGTATCATCGGTGATGACACCATTCTCATCGACAGGAACGTTAAAATCCACCCGCACGAGGACACGCTTTCCTTCTAAGTCGGCAGCCGATAACTGTGCCACGGATTTTTTAGACACGCTAGAGCCTCCTAAATGCGTTAAAACATGGATGATGGTACTAGGGGCATAACAATCCCAGCCAGCGATGGAGTGACCCGTTACAGAACCCTCACCTGACCCTCATTCTACCCAAGGGCGTGCCCTTCCACTTGACTCCAATGAGGTGAACTCTATGTTCAAAACCATTCTTTTTCCCATTGACCGTAGCCGTGATACCCAAGAAGCCATGCCCACTGTGGTTGAGATGGTGAAACTGTTTCAGAGTCAGTTGTTTCTGCTCTCGGTGGAGGAAACCCCAGAACCCGATGCGGAGCTAGAGGCGGCGATCGCGGAATTTTTGAATCGAGTGAAGGAAGCCTTTGCCCAACACGCGATTGTGGCGGAAACACTGCTGCGGCGCGGCAAACCTGCCTTTGTGATCTGTGATGTGGCCGATGAGATCAATGCCAGTTTGATTATTATGGGTTGCCGGGGAACGGGTCTGACCCCAGAGGGGTTTCAAGAAAGTGTCAGCAACCGCGTGATTAATTTGGCGCCCTGTCCGGTCTTGGTGGTACCCTAGCGTAACTGAATCTTGCGGAGCTTAAAGTTTCGTCACAGGCGGCCTAGCCCTTGGGGCGATCGCCGATGATCAAGGAAAGTGAATGTGTTGTCTTGTGGTTGATCTGCATGCTGAATCCAACAGATGTAACGCCGACCGTGTTTTCCCCTGCTGCTGATCAACTGCAAGCCCTTGGGGTGTACGTAACCATCCATGGCCATTTCTATCAGCCCCCCCGCGAAAATCCCTACCTCAATGCCATTGAACACCAACCCAGTGCCCAGCCGTTCCACGATTGGAATGAGCGTATTTACTACGAGTGCTATCGCCCCAATGCCTTTGCGCGGATTCTCAACGATCGCGGTGAGGTCATTGGTATTGTCAATAACTTTGAATACCTCAGCTTTAATATCGGCCCGACGCTCTTTAGTTGGCTCGAACGCTACGATCTTGAGGTCTATCAGCGCATTATTGAGGCTGATCGCCACAGTTGTCAGCGCTTCAATGGCCACGGCAACGCGATCGCCCAAGTGTATAACCACATGATTTTGCCCTTGGCCAACTACCGCGATAAACTCACGCAAATTCGTTGGGGCAAGGCGGACTTTCGGCGGCGGTTTGGCCGCGAACCGGAGGGGATGTGGCTGGCAGAAACGGCCATTGACTATGACACCGTAGCCGCCCTGATTGAGGAGGGGATTCGCTTTACGATTTTGGCGCCTTCCCAAGCCCAACGCTGTCGTCCCATTCTTGCCGACGGTGAAAGCGAGTGGATTGAAGTCAGTGGCAGCCAAATTGATCCGACCCGTCCCTATCGCTGCTATTTGCCGGGGGGCGATCGCCAGCGGGATTACTTGGATATCTTCTTCTACGACGGCCCCATTTCGCGGGACATGGGCTTTAGCGATCTGCTCACTAGCTCGCAATTTCTAGCGGGGCGGTTGGGACAGGCCGTGCGCGGTGATCATCGCCCCAGTCAAATCATTGCCGTTGCCACTGATGGGGAAACCTTTGGCCATCACAAGTATGGCGGTGAAAAAGCCCTCGCCTATGCCTTTAAAGTGGAATTTCCACAGCGGGGCTGGCAGATCACTAACTTTGCCTACTACCTCAGCCTGTTCCCGCCCACATGGGAGGTGGAACTCAAACCCGTCACGGCGTGGAGCTGTGCCCATGGTGTGGATCGCTGGCAGGACAATTGTGGTTGCGGTGGGGGCGGTGAGTGGCATCAACGGTGGCGACGCCCCTTGCGGGAGGCACTGAACTGGTTGCGGGATGAGCTAATTGAAATTTATGAAACCTTGGGCAGTGAGCTATTTCAGGATGTTTGGGCAGCCCGCGATGCCTATATTCAGGTGCTGGGCGATCGCTCGCCGGAGACTCTGCATCGTTTTTTGGCACAACACCAACGCCGCCCCCTGAGTCAAAGCGAGCAAATTGATGCCCTGCGCTTGCTGGAGATGCAGCACCATGCCCTGCTCATGTTTACCAGTTGTGGCTGGTTTTTTGATGAACTCTCGCGGCCTGAGGGGGTGCAAATCCTCCGCTATGCGGCACGGGCGATCGAACTCGCGGCAGATGTGGCAGGGGTGCAGTTGGAACCCGAGTTTATTGAGCGTCTGGCCGCTGCCCCCAGTAATGTGCCGCAGTTTGGCGATGGGGCAACGGTCTATCACCAGTTGGTGAAAACGGCTCAAATTAGCTTGCAGCAGGTGGCCGCCCACTATGCCATGAGTTCCCTCTTTAATAGCTACCCCCGCCAACATCAACTGTACTGCTATGAGATTGAGCAGGGGGATTATCATCTCCAACGCATGGGCAGCCTGACCTTGGCGATCGGCCAGATTCAACTCACCTCGACGATGACAACCGAGTCCCAACTGCTGATCTTTGCTGTCTTGCACTTGGGGGGCTGGGATTTCCACTGTGCGATTCAACCCTTCCAAGGGCGGCGGGAATATAGCCAGATCAAGACCCATCTCCTGCAAGCCTTCCAACAGGGGAGTGCAGCACGGGTGGTGATGGCAATTACGGAACGCTTTGGGGGGGTAGCCTACAGCTTGGATGATCTCTTTGCTGAGGAACGACACCGTCTCATGGGGGTGCTGGCGCGGGAAACCCTTACGCGCTTGGATCAGCTTTATACCCAAGTTTATCGCGATAACTACGGCATCCTGATGGGGTTTCAGCGGGATGGCCTGAGTGTGCCCCAAGAATTGCAAGTCGCGGCAGCGGTGGCGTTGACCCATCGTGCCATTAGCCATTTGCGGAGTTTAGAGCAAGACCTGAGCGATCTCAGTGATTTGCCCTTGGCGGATCTGCAAAACCATTTGGCAGAATTGATGGCGATCGCCCGTGAAGCACGGTTGTTGGGTTGTCACCTTAGCCTTCAAGAGCAACAGCGACTCCTTGAGCAGCAAATTAGCACTGGATTGCGTTATCTTGCCCACCACCTCGACAGTGACACCCTTAGCCAGTTGAGTCCCCTGCTGCAGGACTTGATCACCATTGGCGATGCCTTAGGTTTGAACCTGAATCTGGATCGGGCACAGGAACAGCTTTATACCCTGATGGGTGAACTGCGGCAGAAGGGCACGCACCTCAGCGAGGGCGATCGGCGGCACCTACAAACCTTAGCTATCCGCCTCAAGGTTGATCCCCAACTATTGGTTGCCCTCTCTTCCTAGGGAAGAATCTCCGTTAAATCCAGCACGAATCCGGGGAGCAGGTCTTCCCCAAAGAGGTGCCGAGGGGCGATCGCGACTTCAGGGGGCATTTGAGAACGGTAGATTTCTACCCGTTGATTTTGCGGGTCAATCAGCCAGCCCAGGTGCAGACCATTGTCCAGATATTCGCGCATTTTGGCTTCGAGTGGCCGCAGATCATCACTGGCAGCGCGCAGCTCAATTACAAAATCGGGACAAAGCGGTACAAATCCTTGCCGTTGTTCGGGGGTCAAGGCGTGCCAGCGATCGCCTCGAATCCAAGCAACATCGGGACTGCGAATGGCGCCGTTGGGCAGCTTAAATCCCGTCGAGGAGTCAAAGGCAACGCCCAATCGGGATTGCTGATTCCAGAGGTACAGTTGAACAGCTATTTGAAGATGACGCCTGCCAGTTTCTCCACCTGTGGGGGGCATAATGATTAGTTCTCCACGGGGCGATCGCTCCAGCCGCAGATCAGGGTTTTGGCGGCAAATTGCGGCAAACTGCTCATCGGTTAGTTCCAGCACCGGTTGTAGGGCGATCGTCAGCATGGCTGAGCAGCCTCTCATCGCATTTCCACTACCCCAGTTCTAGCAAATTAGGAAAGTTGCCTCTGACCAGACCCAACCTACGTCCAGTTTCGTTAAAATCAGCGAACTAGCCCCATAGGTTGGCCTAGGTATCACCCAAAAAGTGTGTGAGGAGTACGTATGTCGTTAACGTCCCCAGAAATGGCTGAGGCGTTTGGTGCCGCTTCTGAACGCGGACTAATTCCCCGGGTCTTGCAACCGGCGTTGCACTGGTGGTTATCTGCGCAGTTGGAGCAGGCAACAGGCTTGGAAATTCAAATTCAAGGGGGCGATCGCCAGATTTTGCGGGGATACTTACCCCACGTGCGCGTTGCCGCAGCTAGCGCCAGTTATCGCGGTATTCAATTGCGCCAAGCAGCCGTCCAAGCGGAACAGATTCAGATTAATCTAGGGCAAGTGTTGCGAGGCAAACCCCTAAAACTCTTGGCACCAGTGCCGGTGCGCGGGGAACTAATTCTCAGCCAAGCCGATCTCGACGCCTCTTTGGGGGCGCCGCTCCTGCAATCCAGCCTACGGGAACTGCTGAAATTGCTCGATCAGCGCGGCTTGGGCAAAGCAGGGGTCAATCTGCAGGAGTGGCAATTGCGGCATACGCAGGCAGAATTGGGTGCTGGGTGCCTCAAACTGGTGTTCTCGATGGTGAATGCCCAAGGGGAGCAGGCGGATTGGCATTTGATGACCCAGGTGCGCTTGCAGGATGAGCGAACCCTCTGCTTAGAAAAGGTGCATTGGCAAGGGGAAGGTGACCCTCATCCCACGGTGGCCATTGATTTGGGTGAGGGGGTGGCCATCCAAGAGTTGCGGCTAGAAACGGGTGCCCTCAGGGTGCAGGGAATGATTTGCATTTATCCCTAGGTTGCTCAGCAATGCTGCTACGCGCCCTAAATCCTTGATCCCCGGTTGGCTTTCCACACCACTGGCTAGGTCAATCCCTTGGGGTTGGGTTTGGGCGATCGCTTGACGGCAATTTTCCGGCGTGATGCCCCCCGCCAGCCACCAAGGGCAAGGAATGGCTAAGTCTTTCAGCAATGTCCAGTCAAAGGGCTGCCCCGTGCCCCCCAACTGCTGCGGGTGATAGGCATCTAGGAGAATGCGATCCACAATCGGGGCGTAGGCGGGAATCTCGGCGAGGCTGGCTGCCGATCGCACCCGCAGGGCTTTGATCAACACAATATTAGGGAAGGCATGGCGTACCTGTTGGCAAAACTCGGGCGATTCGCTGCCATGAAGCTGCAGTGCCTGTACCCCTGTGGTTGTGACTAAATGGGCTAATGCTGCTAAATCGAGATTGGCAACCACGGCAACAGTCAGTACTGAGGGCGGCAACTGGCGACAGATCTCGGCAATGGTTGCTGCCGGGACATAGCGGGGGGAATGGGGCACGGTAATAAACCCCAAAGCACTGACGCCCATTTGGGCGATCGCGATCGCCTGTTCGGGTAGAGTCAAGCCACAAATTTTGACAGCAATTTTGACAGGGACAGTTGAGTTAAGCATTTGTAACGAGATGCACCATTTTGTAAAGAACTAGCGGTGGGCGATCAGGCCGTTCCGTATAATTCATGGGCAATTGTACCCATTTAGGAGGAACCATGGTGTTAGCCACGCTCCCCGATACCACTTGGACGCCGTCTGTGGGTTTGGTGGTGATCCTCTGCAACCTGTTTGCGATCGCCATTGGCCGCTATGCCATTCAATCACGGGGAAAAGGCCCCGGTTTACCCGTTTCCTTGCCCGCCCTCTTTGAAGGCTTTGGTCTGCCCGAATTGCTGGCTACCACCAGCTTTGGTCACCTTTTGGCGGCCGGGGTTGTCAGTGGCCTACAGTACTCCGGTGCCCTCTAGGGTCGGAATACCACTGGCAATTTGACGGGAAATAAAGGGCAAAACCTCTGTATTCATACTGGCAGTGCGATTCTCAATAAAGACCACCAAGGTATAGGGGCAATGATTGGGGAGTTCAATATAGGCCGCATCGTGGCGCACCCAACTGGTGAGTCCCGCCTTTGACCACAACTTTGCCCCCGGAGGTAGCCCTTCCCCCAAAAAGCCCTGTACTTGGTTTTCTGGATCCTCGGCCAAAAGCTCTGGATCGAGGGAACGCTCCATCAGTTCCATCATCGCTTGACTGGCGCTAGCAGACACGGCAACACCGCCCACAATACTGTGGATTAACTTAGCCGTGGCATCAGTGGTCAGACGATTAGCATTCTGGCGATCGCGCCCGACAAATTCCTGCTCTCGTCCATAGGGGCCATCACACCACGTTTTTTGATTCACGTTGATATTAGTTAGCTCTGGCCACCCTAAGGATTGAAAATAGCGATTGACGATATTGCGCTGGTATTGCCATGTGCGAAAAGGTTCCGGTGGCAGCACCGGGCCACTGGTCGTCCCCGTGAGCATATCCACCACGAGGCTCGTGGCATCATTGCTGGAGTCCACAATCATATCCCGCAGGGCGCGTGCTAATTCCGCATCCGGCTGAAGCATACCGCTGTGGAGCCACTCATGACAGGCCACCAGATAAAACAACTTCACCACACTGGCCGGGTACATCGGTACATCGCCGCGATAATGGGCGCCGGGAATCGAATACCGCCAAAATTCTGCTGCGGTCAGCGCTCCGCCCGTATTCACGGGAATGGGGGGTGGATACACCAATAAGGTCAGGGCAATGTCCTCTTGTCCCAGCCAAGGAAAGTGTTGCCATGTCGCTTGGAGCGTCCGCGTCACCAAATCCGTGAGATAGGTGTTGGCCTGAAAAAAAATCATTGCCTGTTCCACTCCTACTCGGGCGATCGCTCGACACCATTGCGCGCACCGGAATAGACCAAGCCCCGTTCCACATCCATAGTGAGAATCGTGCCCTCGCGGATCAGGCGGGTGGCATTTTTGACCCCGACAATCACTGGAATGCCCAAGCGCAACCCCAAGACCGCCGCGTGGCTCGTCAGGCTATCCTCTTCGGTAATAATGCCTGCCGCTTTGCGAATGGCTTCCACCAATTCAGCACTGGTGCGCTCGGCCACCAAAATTTCGCCACTATTAAACGTGCGAACTGGCATTCCTGCGTGCACCACCCGCGCCGGGCCACTCACCGACCCATGACCAATGCCACAGCCGCGTCCCATCACCGAGGTGACGAGTTCCACCTTGATCATATCCGTGGAGCCAGAGACCCCTTGCAGCGTGCCAGCGGTCATCACCACTAGATCCCCTTCCTCTAGGAAGCCCCGCTCCTGTGCCGCATTAATGGCTGCCTGAAACGACTGCCGCATCGAGGGATGATCCAGAGTCAGCAGTGGTTCTACCCCCCAGACTAACTGCAAGCGCCGTGCCACCTCGATATGGGGCGTTGCCGCCAAAATCGGAATTTGGGGACGAAACTTGGAGACATTGCGGGCGGTTGCCCCTGTTTTTGTTTGGGTGATGATGGCCTTGGCTTTGAGTTGAGCTGCTACTTGTCCCACCGCTTGGCTAATGGCATTGGGAATGGAACGTACCGCCACAGCATCGACAACAGGCGGTTGCCGCAGTTGGGGTTGGTTGTCAATGCGCGCCGCGATCGTCGCCATCATCTTCACTGCCTCGACGGGGTATTCCCCCATGGCCGTTTCATTGGAGAGCATCACGGCATCGGTGCCATCGAGAATAGCATTGGCGACATCGGAAATCTCGGCACGGGTAGGGCGGGGGCTTTTCACCATGCTGTCCAGCATTTGTGTGGCCGTAATCACGGGAATGCCCAAGCGGTTGGCGGCAGCAATCAGCCGTTTTTGCAGAATCGGCACCTCTTCGGCGGGCAGTTCCACCCCCAAATCTCCCCGTGCCACCATGACACCATCGCAGAGGGAGAGGATGGCATCCATTTGCTCGATCGCCTCGTGCTTTTCGATTTTGGCAATCACCGGCACCTGCTTGCCCGCATTGGCAATCAGTTCTTTGATCTCCAGTACATCTTGGGGATTGCGAACAAAGCTGAGGGCCACCCAATCTACCCCTTGATTGAGGCCAAACATCAGATCTTCACGATCTTTCTCTGTCAGGGCCTTAATGGAGAGGTAAACCCCTGGAAAGTTCACGCCCTTGGCATTCGAGAGCGTGCCGCCAACAACCACTCGGCAGTGGAGTTCACCCGCCTCCTTATCCACTTCTTCAACGACCATTTCCACGCGGCCATCATCCAGCAAAATCGTGGCGCCGGCGGGAACCTCCTGAGCCAAGGGGGGATAGGTAATCGAGCTAATGTGCTGGTTGCCCATGACGGAGCGACTGGTGAGGGTAAAGCGATCGCCCCGTTTGAGGGAAATGGCGCCCTGTTCAAACCGCCCGAGGCGAATTTTGGGGCCTTGCAAGTCCTGCAAAATGCCCACGGGTTGCCCCAACTCATAGGAAATTTGGCGAATCAGGCGAATGCTGCGCTGGTGATCGTCGTGGGTACCATGGGAAAAATTCAGGCGCAGGGTAGTCGCTCCCGCTTGGATAATGGCGCGCAGTTTATCGGGATGGCTAACCGCTGGACCAATGGTGGCGACAATTTTAGTGCGGCGTTGCAACGGCTGGTTCGACATATTCAACTTAATCGTTAGGCCTCAACAGGTTACCCTATTTTGCTTGACATGGGGAGACATGCAGGAGCGTTTTGGACATTGTCCTACCCACGGTAACGGCTGTTGGTGGCAATCGGGTCTTGTTTCTAGCCTACAGCGATCGCTCACCCCTTGAGCGAGGTGCAGCGGCTATAATTTGAGAATAATTCTCGCTCTTAACATCCTGCCTATGACGACTTCTTCCCTGCCTACAACTGCCAAAATGGAGGCAATGAAGCACGGCCTACCGGTAACTATCATTACAGGGTTTCTCGGTAGTGGTAAAACCACACTCCTCAATCATATTCTGACCAATCAACAGGGACTGAAGACCGCCGTCCTTGTCAATGAATTTGGGGAAATTGGTATTGATAATGAGCTATTGGTGACCCAAGATGAGGGCATGGTGGAGCTCACCAATGGCTGTATCTGCTGCACGATTAACAATGACTTGGTGAATGCAGTTTATCGGGTTCTCGAACGTCCTGACAAGGTGGACTATTTAGTCGTGGAAACAACGGGCTTGGCGGATCCACTGCCGGTGGCTCTGACCTTTTTGGGAACTGAGCTGCGGGATCTCACCCGTTTGGATTCAATTATTACGGTGGTGGATGCGGAGAATTTTAGTCTTGATCTTTTCAATAGCAGCGCTGCCCAAAGCCAAATTGCCTACGGTGACATTATTCTCCTCAACAAAGCAGATCTGGTGACTGAGGAACGCTTGCAGGAGTTAGAACGGCGAATTCACGAAATGCGGGAGGGAGCGCGGATCATTCGTACGGTGAAGGCGCAAGTGCCCCTGCCCTTGATTTTGAGTGTGGGGCTGTTTGAGAGCGATCGCTACTTCCAGCCTGAGGCAGCGCCCCAGCATTCAGAACACGACCATGAGCACCACCATCACGACCACGGTCACCACCATCATCATGAGTGTGATGACCATTGCGATCATGATCATCCTCACCCCCATCAGACCTCCAACCACCTTGAAGAGGATGGCTTTACCTCCGTTTCCTTCCAGAGCGATCGCCCCTTTGAACTGCGCAAATTCCAGTATTTTCTGGATCACCAGCTACCGGAATCCGTCTTTCGTGCCAAGGGCATCCTTTGGTTTAAGGAAAGTCCCCGCCGCCACGTCTTTCACCTCAGTGGTAAACGCTTTAGCCTCGATGATGAGGAATGGAAAGGCGATCGCAAAAATCAACTGGTTCTCATTGGCCAAAATTTGGATCATCCAACCCTGCTGACCCAGTTGGCCGCCTGTGTCACTGACGCATAACCCCCAATCATGGCCAAGCAACGGCGCAAAGAAAACCTTCCCAGCAAAATTTGTCTGGTCTGTGGCCGGCCCTTCCAATGGCGCAAAAAATGGGCGAATTGCTGGGAGGAGGTGAAGTACTGTTCTGAGCGCTGTCGGCGGCGGCGCTCCCAAGCCCAAAGTTAATGTGCTTTTGCTGGCTGAATCAAAAGGAATGGTTCTATGAAAGTTGCCTATATTTTTGCCACTGACATGGCCAGCACCTTTAAGCTGGCAACGATGGTTTTACCGCAGCTGGAGCGGGGCGATCATGGCGCTGAAGTGGTGGGTATGATGTTTTTTGATGATAACCTCTTTTGTTTGCGTTTAGGGGATCCCGTTGGTGAGCGCTTAGCCCGCATTGCCAAGGAACAGGGGATTTTACTCATGGCCTGTGATCAGTGTGCGGTGCGCCGTGGTTTGGCCGAAGGAACATTTGACGAATGTGGCACCGGTTCTGTCAAAGCCAAGGGGATGGTTGAAGGGGTAGTGTGTGGCTGCTTTCCGCATTTTTATGCTAGCCTTGCAGGCAGCGGACTCGATCAAGTCATTACCCTTTGAGTCTCTGCTGAGGAAGATGAGTCAACCGTCAGTTGTGTTTTCCAGCACCCTAGTCTGTCCCCATTGTCACACGGAGCAAGCGGAATGGATGCCCAGCGATGCCTGTGTCGTGTTCTGGGAGTGTCCCCAATGTCATGCCCACCTCAAACCCAAGGCGGGGGACTGTTGTGTCTTCTGTAGCTACGGCACGGTTCCTTGCCCATCGCGGCAGCTGGAACACACTGGCGATCGCTAGAATTGGGGGTTGCTACCCCCTGCGGAAACCGCTATCGTGGGGGCGCTTTTGCCTCCCGTGAGTAACCGTATGCAGGCAATCTACGACTGTATTGTGGTGGGTGGGGGTGCTGCTGGCGGGTCAGCCGCCTATCATCTCGCTTGCCGCGGACGTCAGGTTTTAGTTCTAGAAAAATTGGCCTTGCCCCGCTCAAAGCCCTGCACTGGAGGGGTTTCACCCGCCATTGCCCAGTGGTTTGATTTTGATTTTCAGCCCGCCATTGCCGATACCACCCGCACTGTGCGCTACAGTTGGCAGCTCAGTGATGCCATTGAAGCCGAGTTAAGCATTCCCGAACCCATCTGGATTGTTGATCGCACGGTGTTTGATCAGTACCTGTTGCAGCAGGCACAACAAAGGGGTGCGGTTGTTACAGATCAGACCGAGGTTACTGGGATTACGTTCCAAGCAGATCGCTGGCAGATCCACACGGCAACCACGACCTATGGTGGGCGGTATCTCATTGCTGCCGATGGTGCCAATAGTCAAGTGGCTCAGTGGCTGGGGTTTAAGCCCAAAGTGGTGCGCACTGCGGCGGTGATGACCATCCCCAATCTAGGGGGGGATCGCGCGGCGCATTTTGAATTTGGCCTCGTGAAAAATGGTTACCTCTGGAGTTTTCCGAAGGGGAACCAGCGAACCGTTGGGGTTGCCGTTGTGCGGGGCAGCGATCGCCCCAATTGGGAACCGATTTTGCGACAGTATTGCGCTGCCCATGGGCTGCAGTTGGCCGACGCTGCCATTCAATACCATCCCCTGCGGGTATGGGAGGGTCAGCAACCACTCCATACCCACCATGCCCTCCTTGCGGGTGAAGCCGCTGGTCTGGTAGATCCCTTTTCGGCTGAGGGAGTTCGTCCTGCTCTCTACAGTGGCATGCGGGCTGCTGAAGCCATTGACGCAGCTCTTGCTGGCGAAGTGGATGCCTTGGCCACCTACAGCAAAAGATTGCAGGAGGAATGGGGAGCGGATTTAGTGTGGGCGCAACGCCTCGCAGCACTCTTCCATCGCATGCCGAAGGTCGGCTACCACCTTGCCATGAAACGCCCCTCCGCTACCCAGCGGCTCGGTCAAGTCCTCTGTGGTGAGTTGCGCTATCGCGATATTGCTGGCCGTGCCATCCAACGGCTCAGCAGTTCCCTGATTCCCGGACGTTAGATCTCCACTTCAATGGCGGTGGGCTGATTGGGGGCGATCGCCAGCCCTTCGCGGACGCCGAGAATGCGAAAGACCTGAATTTTGCGCTCTTTGCCCTTGAGTTCCAACGGTCCCCATGCCTCGACCTCGTAGCGATCGCCGAGATACTCCAGCGTTTCCTGTGCCACTAAAATCCGACAGGGGCTAGGCTGGCGGTGCTTGTCCACACTCTCAAGGCGCGAGGCGGTATTCACACTGTCGCCAATCACACCGTACTCGAGGCGATTTTTACTACCGAGACTGCCGACCACAATCGGACCTGTGTAGATCCCCGCCCGCATCATCACCTGCGGTAACCCTTGAGCCGCCCATTCACGATTCAGTTCCTCTAGTAGTTGTCCCAAGGCCAAGGCACAATCCACGGCATTGCGGGCATCAATGGCAATTCCTTCGCGGCTGGTTCGTTTAATGGGCACGCCAAACACGGCCATAATGCCGTCACCGGTGAACTTATTAATCACGCCGTGGTAGCTTTGTACCACATCCGCCACTTTTTCGAGATAGGCATTGAGCCAGTTAAAGAGTTCCTCCGGTTCCATACCTTCAGAAATGGTGCTAAACCCCTTCAAGTCAGTAAAAAGCAGTGTGGCAATCAGGCGTTGGCCGGGCAACTTACCATCCTTGAGGAGTTCATCCCGCCGTTCCCACATGGCAGCGGCAATTTCCGGCGAGATATTTTGGCCAAGGAGGCGCATCACCATTTGCCGTTGCTGTTGGGCTTGTTGTGCAGTGTAGGTGACGACTCCGCCACTGCCAAGGAGGAGGGTCAATGCTGGCGGTACAAGGGGCACCCAGCCCAATTTCAAAAACAACCCATAACAGGCCAGCAGTAGGATGAGGAGAGCCGTGCCCACTGCCGTTGCTAGAGCCAAGGGATGGCGCACGCGCCAAGCAAGGATGGCACCAATCAATGCCCAAAGAACAATCCAAACGTTCTCGACACTGTTGGGCCAAAACCATATAACCGCGCGATCGCCCAAACCCGCATCAATGAATTGCCCCACCATTTGGGCGTGGATAAACACCCCTGCCATGCGCTGATTGTCCCGCAGGCCGGAACTAAAGGGGGTATAGAAAAAGTCTTTGCCACTTTCGGCAATGTTGCCAATGAGAACCACGCGATCGCGAATCAATGCAGGAGCAACCCGCCCATTGAGCACATCCTCCAAAGGTACCCAAGTCACTGCCCGCTGATCACCGCGATAGTTGAGCATAATTTGATAGCCCGCCGTATCGGCACCCACATAACCGCCGTCATTGGGTTGCAGGGGTGTGAAAATACTCTGCCCCAACTGCATTACATTGGGATCGGCATCACTGCCCCGTGGCTCAATCCCCCCATCGGCTAAGTACCGCAGCGCCAGCCGCAAGGAGAAAGAGTACAGCGTATTCCCCTGATCGTCCGGCAAAAATAACAAGCTGCGACGGACAATGCCACCGGCATCCACAGTGACATCATTAAATCCCACCTGATCGGCACTGAGGGCCGCCGACGGACGAATGGTTGGGTGAGTGGCATCCCCTAGTTTCGTGACCGCAAACAGGCGATCGGAACTTAACCAAAGGCGGTTTAATTCCTCATGTCCCGGCGGTACAGCAAAATCGCGGTAAATATCAAGACCAATGGCACGGGGCTGATGTTTGAGGAGTTGTTTTAGAGCTTGGGCATAGATCTGATCCGGCAGCGATAGGGAGCGGTAACGTTGAATATCGGCTTCGGTGACTGCCACCACCAAGAGTCGCGGATCGGGGCCGGGCATAGGGCGCAATTGCATCAGGCGATCGTAGGCACCCAATTCCAGGGGTTGGAGCCAACCCATTTCGCGAATCCCAATCACCACCGTGCTGGCGATGGCACTGGCTACGACAATCAGACCCAGATCAGCAAAGGTGCGGCGAAAGTGGGACAATAGGGGCAGCATAGCTTTGCAAGCAAGCAAGAGATTTTCTTCATCCTATCGCTATGAAAAATTACTTGGTAGCGACATTGGGCGATCGCCTCCAAGCCGAGGCCGTTTATACCCAGCTGGAAAAGGACGGCTTCCCCATGGCAAAGGTCGCCCTTTTGGGTCGAGGCTACAAACAGTGGTCAGAGTTGGGACTTACCGATCCCTTTCAAGTGGCACGCCAGCAAATGCAACGGATGTTGATCTGGCTTGTTCCCTTTGGCTTCTTTGCCGGTTTTACCTTTAACCAAGCGACTCAAATTGACATTCTGCCGATGCTGGATCGCCTCAACAATAGTCTTTTGGGGGGCATCTTTGGGGCGATCGCTGGCGCTCTCGGTAGTCTCACCGTAGGTGGTGGTCTGCAAGTGGTGATTACGGGTAAGTCGGGCATCCCCTTTGAAAAGCGATTGCAGCGGGGCAAATACCTGATCCTAATTCAAGGTAGCGACAGCGAGATTCGCCGCGCCGAACGTCTCCTCAAAGTGCAACCCCTAGAAAACCTGCAAAGCTACACCCTCGACGAGTAGGGAATGGTTTTCTCAAAACGGGAAGCTCAAGTCTCCCCCCTGATGTGGTATATTAAGAAATCGCGATGAAAGGGTCGGTGCCCGAGTGGTTAATGGGGGCGGACTGTAAATCCGTTGGCTACGCCTACGCTGGTTCGAATCCAGCCCGGCCCATAGAGATAAAAAAGCATGAGTGAACCTGTAACGCGATCTGAATGGAGTCAAGTGTTGGATGCCATCCAAGGGATGCAGGCCAGTCTTCAGGCTATAGAGAAAAAGCTAGATATTCACATTGCCACCAGTGGCGAGAGGTTCCAACGACTTGAGGACAAAATTGATGCTGTTGAGGCGAAGCTAGAGCAGCGTATCAATGCTGTTGAGGCCAAGCTAGAGCAGCGTATCAATGCCGTTGAGGCCAAGCTGGAACAGCGCATCAATGCCGTAGAGGCGCAATTGTCGCAGCGTATTAGTGCCGTAGAGACACAATTGGGGCAGCGCATTGACACAGTAGAGACCACATTGCAGCAAATTGTCAAACGGCAGGATGGAACCGATGCTCGTTTGTGGGGATTCTTGGTGACGCTGCTAGTGCTGGCTGCTGGCTTAATCACTAAGCTGCTGTTCTTTGACACGCCACGCCTTTGATGAAGTTTTGCGAATCCAGCCCAGCCCATCAAAGTAAATAGGCAATTCCCCAAGCGAGAGCGAGAATGCCTAGCCAAGGGTGCCACATCTGTCGTAGGGGCGATCGCGCAATCTTTTGACTGAGGAGCAAACTGGCAAGGGTACTGACGACAAGTGTGGTCGTTTGCAGGAACCCGATCACTGCTGGATGGGCTTGCCAACTGGGCAAACTCGTGCCATCGAGGCCAAAGGTTGCAAAGGTTACGGGCAACAACTGACCCGCCTCCCCTAGACCAAGGGGCAAATAATAGGCCAAATTGGCACCCAGCACCAAAGGCAGATACCCGTAGGCCAAGCGCACAAAGGGAACCGAGCCTTGTCGGTGTATCTGATGCCAACCCCATGCCAAGAGTCCCGGCAGAGCTAGCGCCACCACCGCAATCATCGCCTGCACGCCCAAATTGGCCTCTGCAAGTCCCAGCCATGCCAGAAGCAGCGGTAAACGGTGCAATACCACCGCCCCCAAGAGCAAAAACAGCAGGCAAACTTCAGCCGCCGTGGCCTCATGACTGGTCCAGAGATCAATAGCCGGCGGACGCAGATTCACTTCCACCGAGCGATGCGGGCAAGCCTTGAGACAGGTCATACACAAAACGCAATTGCGGTTATCCGTTAGTTGAGCCGGATGGGAATAGACGGGACAGCCCCCCGTTTCTTGACCTTCCCCAAGGGCGGGCCCCCCTTTGTAGCATTGGTAGGTCTGGCAACTGGCAGCGCACACCCCCTGCTGTGCCCGCAATTCAAGAATGGAGAGTTTGCCAAAGAGGCCATTCATGCCACCAATGGGGCAGAGATAGCGACACCAAAAGCGACGTTCATAGAGCTGAGAAAAAATCACGGCTCCCGCTGTAATCAAGATCAGTAGCCAACTGGAGAGATAGGCCGTATTGGGTAAATCCCACAATTCTTCCCACAGGAGAATCACGGCAAAGAGGCCAAAGAGCACCCAGCCCCCCCAGCGTTCCGCCAGTTGACGCGGCCAAGGGCGCAGCTTGCGCGGCCAAATCTTGAGGGATAGCCTTTGCAGGACTTCGCCGTAAATCATAAAGGGGCAGACCGCACACCAAATGCGCCCCAAGAAGGGAAAGATCAGCAATGAGACCGGCCACCACCACGCCCAGAAGAGGTTCAGGGTAAAGTTGTCTGGGCGATCTTGGGGTCCCCAGAGGCCAATGGCGACAATCAGCGGAAAAAGCCAAAGGGTCAGGCCATAGTTGAGGCGATCGGGCCACCACGGACTGCGTAGAAAAGCACGCAATTGGGGATAGGCATTGAGTAGGTTCCAACGAAATCGCCGTTGGCGCGATCGCTCCGGCCAAAAGACTTCTTCAGTGAGTAACTCCGCCCCGTCTGCTTGCACAAGGGCACGCTCCACCAGACTCGCCAACTCCCGCAAATTGCCGGGAAAATCATAACTTTGCAGCCGGCGTAGGGCTTCGGGGGTAATCTGAGGCTTAGGAATGCCCCGTTGCCGGCAGTAGAGGGCAATATAGTAATTCACCAAGGCTTCAATATCTGCTTTTGTCACCCGCAGTGGGGGTACTTTAATTTGGTGGTGCACCAGATTTTGGTAACCGCAGCCTTTCTTTTCGGCAATCAAGATCAATCGCCCCGGAAAGCGGCGGGAGGGTACGGGGGGGTCGGCGACGGGTTCATAGGTCTGTTCGGCCACAAGGCGGCGCAGTTGCGGATAGAGCTGGGCAGGCCATTCATGGACATTGTTGAGGATCAGGGTGCCCTCTGCGACCCAGTCAAGGAGACCTAGTTTCGTGGCTTTGCCAAAGAGTTCTGCCCCATTGGCGGATAGGGTGCCACAGTTAAAACGAATCAGGGGTTGGCGACGATCGCGCGAGCCATAATGAATTAGCGCAGCAATATTGTCCTTTTCCAGACCCGGTTCACCAAAAATCAATACCGGCTGGCGATCGCTCGCGGCCTCTTTAATCCCTTGGCGTAAGCGCACGGCATAGCGACTACTCCCCACAATTCCCTGTTTTACGCGCGGTACAAGATAGGGGCGCAAGACTGCCTGCCGCTCCTGCTCGTGGGCAAGATCACTGAGGGTACTTTGCAACTGCTGCGACACCTGTTGGCGGAGTTCGGGAAATTGATCAGCCAATGTGGCAAACACCTCGCGGGGCAATGTCCACAATTCACAGTCCGTGAGGGTAATCACTGTTTGCGGTGCCCGTTGCTCCAGTACCAGTTCTGGCCAGTGCAAAACCGTTCCCGGTGGCAGGGTCGTTATAGTGGCGGGGCGATCGCGGGTGGTGTGGTAGGCTTCCAGCTCTCCCGATCGCAGGATCATCAGATGAGTAACGGGTGTGTCTTCAAGGACAATGCGACGATTGGCCGCAATGGATTCTGTGCGCAGGGCGGCAGCGATCGCCTCTAATGCTGCCAAAGAAAGCGATCTAAGAGGAGTATGGGTTTGCAGCCAACTCAGGCGATCGGTCATCGAGGGCACCCCCCAACAAAATTAGTGATGAGGAAACACCTCACTACCTATGGCTCAGTTCCTTTACCAAACTACGCTAGGATTGTAAAGGTTTCTTACGCTCCTCAACGCTCTATTACAAAACCCGCAGGAAGTCGCTATGAGTCTGCCGATTCGTAATGTTGCCATTATCGCCCACGTTGACCACGGCAAAACCACTCTGGTGGATGCCCTACTGCGTCAGTCGGGTACCTTTCGTGAAGGGGAAGACATTCCTGAGTGCGTCATGGACTCCCATGATCTGGAGCGCGAGCGTGGCATTACGATTCTGGCCAAGAATACAGCGGTTCGCTACAAAGACTTGACGATTAACATTGTGGATACCCCCGGCCACGCCGATTTTGGCGGTGAAGTGGAGCGCGTCCTTGGCATGGTGGAGGGTTGTCTGCTGATTGTCGATGCCAACGAAGGGCCAATGCCCCAAACCCGCTTTGTCCTGAAAAAAGCCCTGGAAAAAGGTCTGCGCCCCATTGTGGTTGTGAATAAAATTGACCGGCCGCAGGCAGAACCCTACAAAGCCATTGATAAGGTGTTGGACTTATTTATTGAGCTGGGGGCGGATGATGATCAGTGCGAGTTTCCCTATCTTTTTGCTTCGGGCTTGGCGGGCTACGCAAAAACAGATCTAGACGAAGAGGGCAAGGATATGCAGCCCCTCTTTGAGGCCATTGTCCGCCATATTCCACCGCCCGTGGGCAATCCCGATGCGCCGCTGCAACTGCAGGTGACCACCTTGGATTACTCGGAGTACCTAGGGCGAATTGTCATTGGCAAAATTCACAACGGCACCGTGCAGGTGGGACAGCAGGCGGCCTTGGTCAAGGATAACGGCCAAATTGTCAAGGCAAAGATGACCAAACTCTTGGGCTTTGAGGGACTGAAGCGGATTGAATTGGACATGGCCAGTGCCGGCAATATTGTGGCGATCGCGGGCTTTAGTGATGCCAACATTGGCGAAACCATCACCGACCCCAACAACCCCCAAGCCCTACCCCTGATCAAGGTGGATGAACCGACCCTGCAAATGACCTTTGCGGTCAATGACTCCCCCTTTGCCGGTCAGGAGGGAACCTTTGTGACCTCGCGGCAATTGCGCGATCGCCTGTTTCGGGAACTGGAAACCAACGTGGCACTGCGGGTCGAAGAAACCGACTCCCCCGATCGCTTTGCCGTTTCTGGTCGGGGTGAATTGCACCTTGGCATTCTCATTGAAACGATGCGCCGCGAAGGCTATGAATTCCAAGTGTCCCAGCCACAGGTGATCTATCGTGAAGTCAATGGTCAGCCCTGCGAACCCTACGAATGCTTAGTGCTCGACGTTCCCGATGAAGCCGTTGGCGGCTGTATTGAGCGCCTCGGCCAGCGACGCGGTGAAATGCAGGATATGCAGGTGGGGGGCAATGGTCGGACGCAACTGGAGTTTGTGATTCCGGCGCGGGGTCTCATTGGTTTCCGGGGCGAATTTATGCGCCTAACGCGCGGCGAAGGGATTATGAACCACAGCTTTTTGGACTATCGTCCCTTGGCAGGCGAGATCAGCACCCGTCGCAATGGCGTCTTAATTGCCTTTGAGGAGGGCACGGCCACCTTCTATGCCCTGAAAAACGCCGAAGATCGTGGTGTCTTTTTCATTACCCCCGGCACCAAAGTCTATAAGGGTATGATTGTCGGTGAGCATAACCGTCCCCAAGACCTCGAAATCAACGTCTGCAAAGCCAAACAACTCACCAACTTCCGCTCCTCAACGGGGGATGAACTAGTGCAACTGCAAGCACCTGTGGAAATGAGCCTAGAGCGGGCACTGGAGTACATTGGCCCCGATGAACTGGTGGAGGTAACGCCCCAATCCATCCGACTGCGGAAAATGAGCAAGAAGCTGGCACGCCGCTAATGCTGACGAATGCCTTTTTTGCCCTCTCGCTGTTTCCCTATTTGGGGTTCTTGTACTTCATGACCCGCAACCCCAACACCCCCCGTTTAGCCCTCATTGGCTTCTATGGGACACTGGTGTTTGTTGCTGTCACCATTCCAGCGGGACTCTATGCCCAACAGGTCTATGGCACAACCTTGGCCAATGTGGATGGGTTGCACGGGGGGGCAGAATTTTTTCTAACCTTGGCCAATATCCTGATTGCCTTGGGCTTTCGCCGCGCCCTCAGGGAATCCTCCTAACCGCCTATTGCCAGCGGCATAACCAAAGAAAGCGCAGCCAACTACGCAGGAGTGCCAAACCCGCTAGTGCTGCTACTGTAAAAAGAGCGATCGCCCCCCCCAAAGCTTTGGCTGACCACAACATCGCCCCCGCCAAAAGGGTAAAACCAGCCAATCCCAAATAAACTAAACAAATTAACAAACTCTCAATGCGCCGCAGTTGCCGCTCCATGGTGGGATTGCGCACCGACAGTTGCAGTTCGCCACAAGCCAAGCGATCCTCTAACTGTTGCAGCCGCACTTCAACCCGACTGGGCTGCTGTAATCGCTGGTTGATTAGGGTTTGGGTTTGGTGAATCAGTTCTCGCCAGCCCCCCCGCGAGTGACGCATGAATTCCTTGACAAAGGGTTGGGCCGCCGCACTCAGGTTGTACTCAGGGTCTAAACTGCGGGCAATCCCATCGAGGGTTGTGAGGGACTTGAGAATATAGGTCATCTTTGCGGGTAGGCGAAAGGGTTGCTGCTCAAAAAGGGCATACACATCCTGTTGCAACTCCCGAAACGCGGTTAAATCCACAGGCCGTTCGGTAAATCGATCTAAAATCAATTGCATAATCCGTTGTAGGGGGACTCTATCGGTAACAGGCATCAATAGCCCCAGTTCAATCAAGGCAGCAATCACGCGATCGCTATCCTTTTGCAGCACCGCAAAAAATGTTTGTACCATCTGCTGCTGATTCAGGGCTGGCACTTCCGTCATCATGCCGTAGTCATAGAAGATGAGATCGCCTTCCTTGGTCACGGCCAAGTTCCCCGGATGCGGATCGGCATGGAAAAAGCCATCAACTAATAACTGCTTGAGATAGCAACAAATTCCCCGCTGGTTAATCATCTGGGGATTCAAGCCAAAGGCTTCGATGGCGGCGCGATTGTCAATGCGAATGCCGGGGAGATACTCCATCGTCAGGACATAGCGGCAAGTATGCGTCCAATAGACCTTGGGGACGCGAATATGGGGGTCTTGGGCAAAGTTGGCACGAAAGCGATCGGCATTTTGCCCCTCTTGAACGTAATCAATTTCCCGCAGCAGAATACTAAAAAACTCCTCATAGATTTCGTGGAGGGCATAGGGACGGAGAAAGGGCAGCCAGCGATCGCCCCAGCGAATGAGTTCACCAATGGCCAGATAGTCCAGATACAATTTCGCCTCTAGATGGGGGCGTTGCACCTTGACAACAACCTGTTCACCACTGTGGAGTGTGGCGCGATGGACTTGACCGAGACTGGCGGCTGCAAGGGGTTTGGGATCAAAGGTGGCGTAGAGATCGGCAAGGGGTTGCCCCAAGTGCTGCTCAATCAGGGCGATCGCCTGTCGCGAGTCAAAGGCAGGCACCTGATCCTGTAGCTTTCTTAGCGCTTCAATGTATGCCGGGGGCAAAAGATCAAAACGAGTGGAGAGAAACTGACCCATTTTAATAAAGGTCGGCCCCAAGACCAATAATTGCTGTACGAGCCAACGCGCACGTTGAGATTGGGCGCGATCGCTCCGCCGCCGCCAAGTATAGTCCCACAGCAGTTGACTCCCAAAGCGCCCCAACACCCCCACAATTTGGCTCACACGGCGAAACAGGAGCCAGCAACTCGGACGATAGGTAGAGGCAGTAACCAGCATTCAGCAGCAATCACAAAAAGTGCCCAACCTCAACAATACTCCCTTTTTCACGGGCATTCAGATTTGCTCGCCCCGATTCTCTTCTGCCGTGTCTATGATGAGAACTAGAGTCCTGATCGGAATTTGCTATGGCGACCACACGTCAATTTAGTAGCTTCAGCGATCTCCTAGCCACCACAGACAAACCCCTCTTGGTTGACTTTTATGCCGACTGGTGTGGTCCTTGCCGCATGATGGCGCCGATTTTAGAGCAGGTCAAGCAAGTTTTGAAATCGGCTGTTGAGGTCGTCAAAATTGACTCCGAGCGCTATCCCCAACTGTCGAGTCAATACCACGTTCATGCTCTGCCAACCTTGATTCTTTTCCACCGAGGCCGTGAGGTTCAGCGCTGGGAAGGGGTTCAGCCGCCAGAAGTTCTGATTGATGCGATTCGCCGCCTGTAAAATTCTTCAAAAGAAAGGTGTTTGAGGAATCAATCAGGATTGGCCAATATCAGCTATTGGACATTGCTCGTACCACCGTTGGCGGGGGGCGTCATCGGCTACTTTACGAATGATTTAGCCATTACCATGCTCTTTCGCCCCTACAAGCCTATTTATGTCGGCGGCAAGCCACTCCCCTTTACCCCCGGTCTGATTCCCCGCAATCAGGAGCGGCTGGCTCGTCGCATTGCTGATGCCATTCTGGGTTCTCTCCTGACGCCAGAGGAGCTGCAAAACTTAGCGCGGCGTCTGTTGCAAGTGGAACGAGTGAAGGCGGTCATCCATTGGCTCCTACAAACAAGTCTGAGCCAAATTCAGGCTCAAAGTGAACAGCGATCGGCCCAAGTTTTGGCCAATATTCTACGGGATTTTTTTGGCAGTGCCCTACCCCGTTTGATTAAAGTGTGGTCGCGGCGGGAAGATTTTCTGGAACCACAACTGAATCAACTCTTTGATCAGGTATTAGTGGAGCTGCAACTGAGTGATGAGCAGGCGGAAAAACTGGCAGATTGGCTGCTGTCGGTCATGTTGCCCCCCGATCGCCTGCGACTGGCGATTATTGACTTTCTCACCGATCGCACGATTAATGTCCTCGATCAAGAACTGCGGCAAAACACCAGTGGCACCTACTGGGTGGTGGCTAATCTGGTGGGGGTGCGCAATACGTTAATTCGCCTGCGGGAGTATTGTCTCAATGAACGCGAAGCTTGTAACCGCCGCCTTGGAGAATTAATCACGGCATTGGCACTGCGGCAACGCTTGGTGGAAGCGCTGCAAAATATCACCCTACAAAGTTTGCCCCTCGGTACGGTGCGGGAGCTACGGCAACTGTTTCGGCAGACAGTGCGCAGCTATATCCAGGAGCAGGGCTTTAGTGTCGTTGAAACGCTCAGTCAAACGGTGGAGTGGGAAACGATTTCCCTGAGTATTTTGCGGCGACTGCGGGATTCAGCCAGTCTGGGTGCCTCGCTGGAAGTGGTCAGCGATGAATTGGCTCTAGTGCTCGATCGCTATCTGGAACGGGATATGGAACTGATTATTGAGCGGGCGATTCCGATTTTGGATTTGGATCGGGTGATTGTGGAGCGGGTCAAGGCCACCTCGCCAGAAAATCTGGAACTAGCCATTCAGGGCATTGTTCGCAGTGAGTTGCAAGCCATTGTCCGCTTGGGGGGCATTCTTGGCTTTTTGATTGGGGTGGCACAGGCCGGCTTTTTGTACTGGCAAAGTCTTCAGGGGGTCTAAACAGGGACTTTGACCTCAGATTCACCCGCCAACTGGCGTAGATTTTGGCAGCGAATGAGTTCAGTGACATCAAGAATAGGACGCCGCTCTAACTCTGCTACCTGAGCAATGCCTGAAAGAAGGGCTTTGGCAGCCTCTTGTTCACTGTAGCCACGCCGTTGAGCCAATTGCAGGGCTTGGCGATCGGCCGCCACTTCCACGGGAATGCCCCGCGTATTTTGCCACACTTGAAGGCCAGCAAAGGTGGTTAGCCCCCCGGCTACCAAAATGCCGACAGGATCTGCTTGGATAACTTGTAAGACTGTACCCAGCAAGCCTGCCACCGTGAGTCCTTGGTAGAGGTCAAGTTTGATCAAACCCGTGGTGTTAAACCACGCCACTGCCCGCAGCAATAAAAGATCGCGCTCTGGGGTATCGAGATGCTGCCACAGGCGAAAGTTAATTTCAATCGGGCGATCGCCCCAAGGAAGAGCGGGCTGATAGCGCAACACTTTGCTTTGTTGTGGTCGAGAAACCAACTTACAGCGCATCCGTGCCGACGCCGGCATCAGATCAAGCAAGCGCGGAATCTCAGCCTCTGGGGTCATAGGGAAAGTCATACACTCATTGCTCTGCCTTTAGTCTGCCATTACCATCCCTTTTCTGCAATCTTTTAAATTCCTTAGAATGAGGGAGCAAGTGTTTTTTGTGCCCAAATCAAAATGGTGATGACATCGGCCTTTGCCCCCTCAGAACAATCGCTGGTTGCTTCTGGCCAAGAATTGCCCGCCGTGGATGTGGCGATTGTCGGTGCGGGGATTGTGGGTCTGAGCTTGGCCTGCGCCCTACGCCATAGTGGCCTAGCGATCGCTCTCATCGAAGCAACACCCTACGCGCGGGAAAACACCAAAGGCCAAGCCTATGCTCTGCACCAAGTGTCCCGCTACTTCTTTGAGGGGATAGGGGTGTGGGATCAGCTGATGCCCCATGTGCAGCCCTTTGAGGTGGTGCAACTCTCCGATGGCCATTGCCCCTTGACCGTTCGCTTTTATCCTGAGGATTTGGGCACAGCGGCCATTGGCTATGTCGGTGAACATGCAGCGATCGCCGAGACCCTTCAGAGCGTTCTACAGTCTGTTGGCAATGTGACGTTCTATTGTCCGTGGCGGGTGGTGGCCAATGAAGTGAAGGGCGATCGCGCTCAGTTGACGCTCATTTCTGGTGACCCGGCCGCACCCAAGGTGGCTCACTTGGCAGCGCGTTTAGTGGTGGCAGCAGATGGTGGCAAGTCTCCCCTGCGGCAGCAGATGGGTATTGAACCCAAGGGATGGCAATATGGTCAGTCCTGTGTGGTTGCTACCCTCGATGTTGCCCATCCCCGACCCGTGATCGCCTATGAACGCTTTTGGCCAACAGGCCCCATGGGGGTGCTCCCCCTAGCAGGGAATCGCTATCGAGTGGTTTGGACACTGCCCCACCCAGAGGCGGAAGCCGTTGCTGCCCTCGAAGATCGCGCTTTTCTAGCGAAACTTCAGCCCTATCTTGACCCGCAGATGGCGGAGATTACGGGGGTGAGCGATCGCTTTGTCTTTCCAACCCAATTAATGCAAGTGAATTCCTATGTGGCCGATCGCTTTGTGGTTATTGGCGATGCCGCCCATCGCTGTCATCCAGTGGGAGGGCAAGGGCTAAATTTAGGCCTGCGGGATGTGTGGGCACTGGCGCAACAAATTCTCGCTACACCTTGTGAGAGACTGGGCGATCGCCCGTCCTTGATCCAATTTCACCGTCAACGCTGGTGGCAAAATGCCCTAACCCTTGGATTTACCGACCTACTCAATCGGCTTTTTTCCAATGCGTGGTGGCCTTTGGTGGGGGTGCGCCGCTGGGGCTTGTGGCTGTTGCGAACTGTTGCCCCCTTCAAACGTCTGGTGCTGCGGTTTATGGCCGGTCTCCTGCTACCCCTACCGAGCGATCGTCAATTCCCCAGAGGGCGTTAAAACTTTCTGCGCAATTATCTCCAGCGCCGTCATTCTGTAGGATGAATTTGACAGAGAAACGAACCACTTGGGAGAAATAGATGGCTGCTACGGATGATCTAGAGAAAATTCGCCGCCAGTTTGACTATGGTCCCTATCCCCGTGTTGCCATTGACAAAACTCCCAAGGATGAGCCGAATGTTCTCTTTGTCCACGATTTGGTGACCGCCTTTTATGTGCGGGATCATCGGGTACCAGAGACCAAGGGCAAGCGGATTCTCGATGCCGGGTGTGGCACTGGCTATAAGTCCTTAGTGCTGGCGATCGCCAACCCCGGCGCGGAAATTGTCGGTATTGATCTATCCCCTGAGTCTGTGAAGTTAGCGGCAGAGCGACTCAAGTTCCATCACTTTGACAACGTTTACTTTGAGGCGCGCTCCATTTTGGATTTGCCCAGTTGGGGCGAGCAGTTTGACTACATCAATTGCGATGAGGTGTTGTATCTGCTGCCTGACCCCGTCGCAGGCCTCAATGCCCTCAAAAGTGTCCTTAAGCCCGATGGTATCTTGCGCGCCAATCTCCACAGTGCGCTGCAACGCTTCCCCTACTTTCGTGCCCAAAACCTCTTTAAGCTGATGGGCTTGATGGACGACAACCCCGAAGAAATGGAAATGGACATTGTCCGCGAGATCATGAAAGAACTCAAGGATGGTGTCGATCTGAAGGTTCGCGCTTGGAACCCGCACTATGAGAAGGAGGAGAGTAATGAGACCCTCTTGGCGAATCATTTACTGGTGGGCGATAAGGGCAGCACGATTCCCCAACTCTTTCAATACCTAGAAGCAGCGGGTCTGGAATTCATTTCCATGGTTAACTGGCGCCACTGGAATCTGGTGGATCTCTTCAAAGACCCAGAGAACCTGCCCACCTTTTTAGCGCTGAGCTTGCCCGATGTGCCCCAGGCAGTGCAATTGGAGATGTATGAACTTTTGCATCCCGTGCATCGCCTCTTGGATTTTTGGTGTAGTCCGCAACCCCGTGCCGCGGTACCCGACTTAGGGGAATGGTCTGAGGAGCAGTGGGATCAAAGTACGATTTATCTCCATCCGCAACTGCGCACTGAGGCAATCAAGGAAAAATGGCTAGGGTATCTCAATGACCGCATGATTGTAGACTTGGGCACATTTATGTCCTTTTCTAGTCCCACGTCGGTCTATGTGGATCCGCTGGGATTGGCAACACTGCTGCCCTTGTTTGATCAGCCCCTTCCCTTTCCAGAGCTGTGCGATCGCTATCAACGCTTGGCTCCCCTCGACCCCCTCACCCTAGAACCCATTGAACCAAGGGTGGCACGGCAACAACTGCAAGCCCTTTTGACCCGCTTGGAATTGAGTTTATTTGTTCTGGTTAGTTTACCCTAAACCCATCCAGCCAAGAACTTGGGCAAGCGCCAGTCCCAAATAGCTGGCGATCGCATAGCCAAGCAGTCCCAAGGTAATCCCGACCCCCATTAACTGGGGTTGATGCCGACCCGTGGCTTGGGCAACGGCTGTGGTTGGTCCGCCAACAGCTGCCTGGGAGGCAAGGGCAAGCAGTTCCACATCCAACTTCAGGAGTGCCCCAAGGCCGAAGGTGACAAGACCGTGGGTAAACACAATCATGGTGGTAAAGAGAATCATTTCCAGTCCCACCGGAATGAGCGAGGGCACATGGGTACCGGCACCAATCACCGTAAAAAAAAGATTCAGGCCAAACATTCCCAAAGCGCCCGTGCCCCGCAGGTAGCGCATCCATTTGAATTGCGCCAGCGCCAAGCTGAGGGTGGTGAGCCAGACAATGGTGGGAATCAGCGGCCAAAACTGATGCAGTGCCGTTGACAAGACCAAGATAGCTATGGCCAAGCTGAGGAGAATGGCCAAATCCACAGGAGCGATCGCTGAGGTCGTCGGTAGCGGCATCACTCTAACAGTTGCCTCTGCATCCCGTGAAGGATAAAAACGGGCTAATAGCGAGGGTAGAGTAAGGGTTATCGCCAGCCAAACTGCCGTGAGCAGGTTATCCGCCGTCGTGGCCGCACTAAAGAGCAAATCCGAAAGGTTGAGGGCACGCCCAACCCCCACGAAGTTAATGCTGCCGCCAATATAACTAGCCGCCAAACTGCCCGCCAAGCGGGGGGTATCCCCCAAAAACCAACGATGGAACAGCACACCTGCAAGGAGAGCGCCCACCAAGGTTCCACAACTGGCCAGGCCAAAGGCCAACAGCGCCGATCGCCCCAAGCGCCGCACATCCTGTAAATTCACCAGCAGTAGTAGCCAGACGATCGCCAACGAAGTGATGGTGCCGTAGATCGTGTCATAGACCGGCGATTGTTGGGGAATAAGACCCAAATTTGCACAAATGGCCGCCAAGATCAAAATGATCAGCGAAGACCCCAAGCGTGCCGCCCAGCGAAAGCGATGCTCTAGCCATAGCCCCAGAGCCGTTAGGGTTAATAGGATGCCCCAAAGGATCAAGTCATCCATGAGGGGTCAACTCCGCTAGCCGCTGTCCCAACCGTGTCGGCTGCTCATAGACCCGCCGCAGGGTATTCACATCCCGCTGTGAAATGGGGGGCGGATCCGCCACTTGGGCAAAATAGAGGGCATCAGTGGGTAGGGGGCTATGTCCCCAAATGCCGAGGGCATGACCCAGTTCGTGGCGCAGCGCTGCAAGGACAAACTTGGCAGCTTGAGTCGGACGCACCACGACACGGCAGCGATGGCGCAGCACCCCTTGGCTATCCACAAAGAGTTCGTAGCTGGTTTCAGCAAAGCGGGCGCGGCGGTTATTTTGATCCGTGGGTCGCTGCGAGCGCAAGCGAATATTCGCCGCTAGGCTGGCATCCACAATTTTTAAGGGCAAATAGGCGGACCACTCCTTTACGGCCTGTTCTGCCGCTGCTTGCCACACATGGTTCGGATCCCACGGCGGCGGTTCAATTGCAACGGTGACCGGGAACTCTGTCCACAGTAGATAGCCCACTTCCACCGCTTGGACTTCATCAAAATAGTCCTCACCTTTCCTAGGAATCTCAGCGAGGGAGGGGGGCAACGGATAATGCACTGCTGCTGGCAGTTGGATATTCTGGCGCGTCAGGTTTGCGGTGCCTGCCAAGGACTCCCAATTCCCTTGGGTACCGCCCAGCATCAATCCTAGGGCAACCATGCACACCAAGAACCACCAGCGACGCTTCATCCTTGCTCCTCAACAGGTCTGTACAAAGGGCCAGCCCGGAAATCGCCAGAGAATAAGGGGAATTGCCACCGTCCAGAAAAAGGCATTGAGCAAGGCAATTTGACCCGCCAGATTCATCGGCAAATGCAACCATCCCTGCAACACCCAGCGATCCAAGGGCAAGACCAAGAGCCACATAAAACAAATGACGGCCATTCCGCCCCAAAAGATTGGCCAGCGGGCGTTGCTATTGAAGCCCTCAAAAAAGGTTTGACCCACCAGTTCTTCGAGAATGGCGACGGGGGCAGAGCGGTATTGCCCACCTGTGACTTGGGTAGCGGCGGCCAGTTGCGGAGCATGATCACCGACAACAATGGCGTTGATTTTGACTCGTTGTTGGCGGGCATTGGCCACCACGCCTGCATCTACTGGGGCTTCCCCATCGGTAATGAGGAGCAGTTGGCGGCAGCGATTCGAGATCTGTTGCAGTTGTTGGGTGGCCATGGCGATCGCCCCCGAAAGATTGGTGGCACTGGGATCCACTTGGGCAAGCAAGTCACTGCGATTGAGGGCTTGATCCAATTGGGTGAGGAGCAGATCACTATTGGTCTCAAACCGCGGCGTCAGAAACACCACATTGCGGCCAAAGCCGTGGATCATGACTTCGTTGGGGGTGGTGAGTTCCCGTTGGTTGCGTTGCAAGTAGAGCTTGGCAGCGAGCACCTGCTGCGCCATTACAGTTTGGGGTTGATTAAATTGCAACGGATTATTGCCAAACGTACTGCCGCTGAGATCAAGGGAGAGGACAACGGCGACACTAGGGCGTCCCCAATTCAACAGTGAGAAGAGCAGTGCCAGCAGGACACAGCCTATGAAAAGAATGAGGGGAATCTGAAAAAGAGGGTAATACCACAGTTGTCGCCGACGGGTCATAACTCACCTAAGGCAAGGTACCGCTAAAGACTGCGAGGGCAGGCCCGGTCATATACAAATGTTGGCTAGGCAAATCCCAGCGAATATGGAGATCTCCCCCCGGCAGTTCAACCATGGCTTGGGCTTGATCGCCCACAGGACTCAGGCGATGGGTCAAGACGGCAGCGACGAGAGTGGCACAGGCTCCCGTTCCACAGGCAAGGGTCATGCCCGCTCCCCGTTCCCAGACGCGCATCCGCAGGCGATCGCTCCCTAGGACTTGGACAAACTCAGTATTGGTACGCTGGGGAAAAACGGGGTGATGTTCAAACTGTGGGCCAAGGGTTGCCAGATCAACCGCAGCGACATCCTCGACAAACGTGACACAGTGGGGATTTCCCATACTCACACACGTCACCAACCACGGGCGATCGCCCACCATTAGGGGCACATCAATCACCTTTTGATCTGCGGCTGCCAAGGTGGTGGGAATCTGCTGCGCCAAGAGTTGGGGTTTGCCCATATCCACCGTTACCTGACCATCCGCTTGTACCTCTGGCACAATGAGACCGGCAAGGGTGTCAATGCGGTAGCGCACGATTTCGCCGGCGGAGCGACCCTCAAGGGCAAAAATAAACTTGGCCAAACAGCGAATGCCATTACCGCACATTTCGGCCACTGAGCCATCGGCATTGTACATCCGCATGCGGTAGTCGGTATCCCCCGTGCCTGTCAGCAAAAAAATGACGCCATCGGCGCCCACGCCAAAGTGGCGATCGCACCAGTGTTGCGCTTGTTCTGGGGTTAAGAGCAGCTCTTCCTGATGGCGGTTGTCAATGAGGAGGAAGTCGTTTCCTAACCCTTGATACTTCTGAAAAGATAGGCTCATAAAATTGAAAAGGTATGAGAGGGAAATCCATGACCGACGAATTCAATACGGCACTGCCCAGCATTCACCAGTTGCAGACCTTCATTAAAGATAGCACCGAGGTTGAAGTCAAGCTCAGCACCAGTGATCTCGTGGTTGGTAAGGTGCGCTGGCAGGACGCCAATTGCCTGTGCGTTGTCGATCACTACGATCAACCCACCATTATTTGGAAACAGGCCATTGTCTTTATTAAACCCAAGCTAGCCTAGGAGCCACAGTGGCAGCGCCACAGCCAAGGCCTCTTGATAGACCACCTGCCAAGGTTGCTGATGCTGACGGGCAAGGGCGGCACAGTCTTCGTATTCGGGCTGGACATTGAGCCGCTGTCCTTGGTGTTCGGCTACTTTCACCCGTACTTCACCAAATGATGTTGTGATGGTTTTGATTTGGCGTTCAAGGATATAGCGCTCCTGTACCTGCCGCCGCAGCCCCAGCGTCGTTGTTTCGCGAAAGAGGGTCTGGACACAGGCGGCCTCTGCACTGGGGGGACACAACACCGTGAGCAACACCCCCAAGCGTGACTTTTTCATCGTAATGGGTTGGTAAAAGACCTCAATCGCACCAGCAGCATAAAGTTGTTCAAGAGTATAGCTGAGGGCTTGGGGTGTCATGTCATCCAGTTGGGTTTGCAGTTCGACAATGGTTTTTGCCGTAGTTGTTTCTGCTGAGTTCGACAGGGTTCCCAACCAGAGACGCAAGAGATTCGGTAGGGGCAACTCTTGACTCCCAGCGCCTAAGCCCACCCGTTTCAATGTCATCGCTGGCGGTGCCCCAAAGCCCTCACTCAGGGCACAAACCAAGGCAGCTCCCGTAGGCGTGACCAGTTCTTTTGCAATGCCATTGCTATAGAGGGGCACTTGGTAGGTTTGGCACAGTTGTAAGACCGCAGGAACAGGGACTGGTAGTTGACCATGGGCCGCTTTGACCGTTCCGCCCCCAGTGGGTAGCGCCGAGCAGTAAATGTGACTAACATCGAGGTAATCCAACCCCAAGCAGGTGCCGACAATATCCACGAGGGCATCTACCGCTCCCACTTCATGGAAATGTACTTTTTCTGGCTCAATGCCATGCACGGCGCCCTCAGCAATGGCCAAGGCTTCAAAAACCTTGAGGCTCCAGTCACGGGCGCGATCGCTGAGGTGGGCGGCACGGATTTGCTCTGCAATGTCTGGCCAATGGCGATGGTGATGGGAGTGGCGATCGCGCAGATGCACCTGTGCTTTTAATCCCCGCTGTCCCTTGCGCTGCACCGTTTCTGTGGTCAACTCAAACGCATCGGCAATCCCGAGCTTGGCCAGTTGGCTTTGCAGATAGTCGAGGGGAACCCCCAGATCAAGGAGGGCACCCAGACACATATCCCCTGCCACCCCAGCAGGGCAGTCAAAATAGGCAACCGTCATAGCAAACTCACAGGTGCAGCGGCACTAAGGACTATGATACCGGGTTTATAGTGAGCGAAACTGCAAGGAGACTTACCCTACCGCTGAGGTTTCTGTGGCGATCAACAGCTCATCAACTATAACCGACGGTTGCCACTGGTAGCGCCTCAAGTTAATGCGATCGCCCGCCTCAAAAATAATCCCCTCTGCCTCTAGGCGCCAGCGCTGTAACTCATCCGTCCCTTGGCGTTGGGGCGCGTAGGAGATTTTGCCTTGGGCATTAACCACCCGATGCCATGGAATGTCAGAATTCGGTGCCACTTGATAAAGGGCATAGCCCACATAGCGTGCATGACGCGGCCAACCACACAGGGCGGCAATTTGGCCATAGGTGGCCACACGTCCTACGGGGATTTGCTTCACTAACCAATAAATTTTTTGTTGAAACGTCAGTGCCTGCGTGTCTGTCTTCATAAGATTTCACATTTTAAGGCACATTCAACTCCTCTAAATCCGTATTCCTACGGAGGAAAGCATCAAAATGAACCCCCTAGATTAAACATTAAGGGTGGTAACAGGATTACTAAATTCAATTAAGAACACCTGCCCCCGAAAAGATAGATCGGTCATGATTTAAGCAGCAGCAATGCTGAGGCAGGGGAGGGTGGAATTCGTTGTTTTGTGTTGAACCATGATGTGTTTCTCATCGAATTGCTTTTTGCTGAATGATGGCTTCTATGCTTTTTTGACTTGAGTTCCCAATTCTCTTTGTCGATATTCTTGACGCTATTTGATGGAGTCACCCTATGACCATGACCAGTTCCCGACCCCAAGCCGCCACTGGCGATCGCTATGGTGTTAACCATCTCCTGCGCAAAAAATACCCGAAACGCCACCATCACTATGCCTTTTGGGACTTCTTTGAATTCGATAGCGATCGCGGTACCTACACCGATTGGAACAATGCCCGCAACCTCCTCGTCACCGAAGACTTCGTCATTGGCCTCATTGAAGGCCTTGAAGAGGAAGTTGGCCCTGCCTCCAGCGTCGTCATGTACAAAATTGGTGAAGAATGGGGACGCCGCGATGCCGAGTTCTTTGCCAAATGGTTCCCGACCGAATATGGCTATGAGCAGGGGATCAAGCAAATGCGGCTTCCCTATGTCCTCGAAGCTTGGTGGTGGCCCTACACAACCCAAGGCTGGGGTAACTGGGAAGTGGATCTCAGTGAGCAAAAACACGGCTTCATGTTTATCAACATCTTTGATTCGGTTGTGGCGCGTACCTTGGGGGATGTTGGCCGACCCGTGTGCCACCTCTACGCAGGCCTCTTTGCCGGTTTCTTTAGCGGCCTGATTCAAAAAGAACTCAGTTGTATTGAAATCCAGTGCTACGCTATGGGAGAAACCTACTGCAAGTTCCTGCTCGGCAAGCAAGATCGCATTGATGCCGCTGCCTTCTGGCAAAACGAAGGAGCCTCCGCCAAAGATATTGAAAAACGGCTCCGCAGTGGAGAACTGGTCTATGAAAAACCGAAACGGTAATTGGCAACAGCAAGCCGTTGCTGAATTCTTTGAGGAACTGAACTGGCTGGGCTTGGTGCGCCAGCAGCCGATCGCAGAAACCTTGGTTCTCAACTGGCAATCCCTGAAAGTAGGAGAATTTTGGCAGCGGGTCAATTGGCTGGGGCTTGAGGTCAAAGGGGCGATCGCTCCCACGAGTCCCACAGAATGGCCCAGCTACCGCGTCAAGGACTTCTTTGGTCACATGAACTGGGAAGGGATTGAGGTCATCTTGCCTGCGATCTCACCCCCCCTAGAGGAGGAAATGGCGGCTCCCCCCGTTGCTGCCCCTACCCTCCCTTGGGCTGCATGGTCGGTAGAAACCTTCTTCCGCCAACTCAACTGGGAAGGCCGTCCGGATCAAGCCATCTCCCTCGAGCCAAGTCTGTGCCTCTGGCGCCTGTCGGTCAAAGACTTCTGTGCCAGTATTCCTTGGGCAGGCCAACCCGTGATTGCCCAAGTGAGGAAAGTGGAACCCCCGCCCCCTGCCCCCATGGAACCCGAAGTCACCCTCTCAGACTTATCAAACCTGTTTTAGGAGATCCCTATGCACACGGAGTTAATGAATCTCTACTACAAAGCCGAAGAAAACTACCTCAGCAATGTGGACATCAAAGTCTTCCGCCACCACATCGAGTCTCTGCAACAGCGGTTGAGTACCTATGAATTTCTGCGGGATCATGAAATTGAAATCTTCCAGCCTGTAGCCGACACTCTGCAAAAGAAATACCCCACCGAAAATCCCCAAACCCTTGAGCAAGTGTTGCGTCAAGCGATCGCCCTACTGCGCTATGCCGCCATGGCCATGCTCCTGAATAACCCCGAGTTTTTGCAGCATCGGCTCCTCGAGTGGCTCACGAAAGTGGTCAACGCCCACCAAACCCAAACTCTATGGAGCAGTTGCCACGAGCTTCTCAGTGCCCGCCTCAAGGAAATGCTCACCGAGGCTGAGCAGGACTTGATTTTGCCGCTGTTGGATCACGCCCAAGCGACCCTTGTGGGTCTGCCAGCGGTGGTCTCTGTCCACGCCTAGGTTAGGGTTGGAAGTCTGCTGAAAGTGCTTGTTATGCCTACGAATGAGGATGCCCTATGATCTCCGTTGCTGATTTGGTCAAAGACCCCATCATCCTCGGCAATTACTACGCTGCCGATGCTTATGTACAGGGGGATTTTGAAACAGGTCTGATTGAAAACCGCAAAGGTGCCCGTCTGATTGCCCTACCCGATATTTTGCTCCAAGCCATCTATGCCGGCCTCGATCAGGAAGTGGGACAGGCCAGTGGGGTGGTTCTCTTTAACTGTGGTCGCTGGTGGGGCAAGAACTTTTATCGCCGATTTGTCGAGGAGGTCAGCGAGTACTATCGCCGTCCCCTTGCGGAAATGGAAATGGTGGAGTTTCTCCAGTGTCTCAAGGAATGCTGGAAGACCCACGGTTGGGGCACGATTGATCTCGATGTGAGCTTCTACCAGCAGGGCTTTTTGGTGGTGAAAACGTGGGACTCCCCCTTTGCGGCGGCGGCTCCCAAAAATACGGGTCAGCCCCAATGCGCTGCCGAGGCGGGGATTTTAGAGTCCTTCTTTAGCCAATTGACCGGTCGCGATCTCCACTGTGTGCAAACTGCCTGTGAAACCCTAGGGGCAACCAATAACCTCTTTGTCTTGGGCTTGCGGGAGCGGGTCGAACCGGCTAAGGCTTGGCTGCAAGAGGGACAGGATCATGACACGATTATGGAGCGGCTATGTCGCACTCAAGCCGCTTGAGTATGATCCTAAAGTAACTCTCGATGCGTCATTAAAAGGAGAAAAGAGCAGTGGCCAAAGTTGTCAAACTTGAACCCATCTCGCGGGAAACCACGATTAATACCAATGACAATTTGCTGTCTGCTCTATTGGACTCTGAACTCCACGTGCTCAAGGAGTGTGGCGGGCGCGGGATGTGTGCCACCTGCCATGTCTATATCAAAGAGGGGATGGAGAGCCTCTCCCCGATCAGTAAGCGTGAGCAACGCACCCTTGAAGTGATTACAACGGCAAATGCCACCTCTCGCTTGGCCTGTCAGGCACGGGTACTGGGGCCGGGGGTAGTGGTGGAGCTACCCTCAGGGATGTATGTCAGCGCGGTTGAAGATATTGAGTCTTTGATTGGGCGGCGGGCTGAGCAGGATATTTTGCACCCCCTCGATGGCCGCGTCTTGGTGGAAGCGGGCAAGCTCATTACCCGCACGATGATTACCCAGCTGAAAGATACCCAAGTGCAGGTGGGGCAATATCTCGCCAATACGTCGGATGCCTAACCAACCACTTCATTTTCATCCTCAGGGAGGCACCATTTATGGAAGACCGTAGTTTGAATTCCCATGACACGCCATCGGGCAGGGGGCTAGCACCCCTAGAATGGGGCGCAACAGGGCTAACGGTTGTGTTGTCGGTGGCGGCGGCTGCGACCCAACAGGCCATTTTGACAGCGATCGCTCCTTTGCCCCTCTCATTGGCGGTGGGCTTAAACTTAGTGAGCCGTAAAAAATTGGATGCCCAGTTCCAAGCCTTTGTGCAGCAACAGGAGGCCAAAATTGCTGAATTGGTGGCGTCCCAAGGGCAGCAGCAGTCAGAGGTCGGCGGCCTTACCTTGGCCCTGAGTCAGGTATGCGATCGCCTTGAGGATGTGCAGAAACAGGTCATGCAACTCAACCAAGGGGCACGGGATCTCCACGACTACACCCGCATTCTTGACACCGAGCAAAAACAAATTGAGGAAGTGCTGGATTGCTTGCGGGAAATCGAGAAAAATACCCAAGTGATCCAAGTGGATCCCAGCCATGCCAAGGCCTACTACAATCGCGGTCTGACCCATCAGCGTCTAGGGGATGCCGAAGCAGCAATTCTCGATTACACAGAAGCGATTCGAATTAACGATAGCTATGCCAAGGCCTATCACAATCGCGGTGTAGCGCGCTCAACTTTGGGCGATCGCAAGGGAGCAGTAGAGGATTTGCGCACAGCGGCGAAGCTCTTCTTTGAACAAGGGGACATTAGCAGTTATCAGCGGGCACGGGATCTGGCCAAGCGTATCCATGAAGTGGGGAGTATTGAACAGGACAATAAAGAGGTACCCTTAGAAATCCTCTTCTCCTAGGGGACAATTCATTTTGCTGCTGACCCTGCATTGACAGGGGCAAAATTGCGAATCATTCTGAGAAATGTTTTTCGTTGATGGTTGAGGCTCCTTGTTGGCCACGGCTCGTGCTGCCCAAACCTCCCGTTACCGGCTGGTGGATCTAGCCGGTCAAGGCCAGTACGGACAAGTTTATCTGGCGGTCAATCGCGAGTCGGGTGAACTGGTGGCAATTAAGGTGCTCAGCGAGCGGCAATTGCTGACCCGTGGCTTTTTGCGGGAGTTGAATTTTCTCCTGACGCTTCAGCATCCCCATGTGGTGGGTTGTCAGGCGATTGACTATATTCGCGTGCACCATAGCTCCCAAGTAAGCCGCAGTTTGGTAATGGATTATTGTGCCGGGGGGACCTTGCGATCGCTCCTAGAGCAAGAACAGGCCTTACCCCTGACCACCGCTTTGCGCCTTACGCTGGATGTGCTGGCAGCTTTGACCTATGCCCATCATCGCGGCATTCTCCACTGCGATCTCAAACCGGAAAATATCCTGCTGGAGGTGACTGCTACGGGCTGGCAGGCAAAGGTGTCCGATTTTGGTGTCGCACGCCTCATTGAGGATGTCAAGGGCAGCGGTCAAACGGGATCTCCTGCCTATATGGCGCCGGAGCGTTTCTATGGTCAGACGATGCCCGCTTCGGATCTCTATGCAGTGGGGATTCTCATGTACGAGATGATCGTTGGCGATCGCCCCTTCCACGGCACACCTGCTGAACTCATGACTGCCCACCTTAGCCGTCCCTATACCCTTCCTGAAGGCTTGCCCTTTCTGGTGCGGAGCACTATTACTAAAGCGTTGGATAAATTACCGCAGCGCCGCTATAAAAGTGCAGCGGAAATGACGATGGCGGTGCAATTAGCCCTAGAGGTGATCGCGGCAGAGCGTCATGAGCAGCTGTTGTTGTTCTCTAGGTCACCGGCGGCGGTTTGGCTGGGGGAACCCCAAGGCTATTCTTTAGCGATACCGCCCCAACAGGTTGCTAGTACGGCCACAAGGTTCTATGGGGTGGTGGGCGATCGCCTGTGGGCCTGGCAAGCCAAGGAATCTCACCCTGAAGTGATTGGCCAATGGCCGCTGCCACCGTTGCCGATTCAACTCTATGGCGGTGAATTGAGGGCTTGGCTGGGCATCCAAGGGCAGCCACCGCAGCTTTTCTGTATCCATGACGGGCTCATTCCCCTAGAGTGTCATCTTCGCTCCACTCTGAACCGATTAGCCATTGACGCCACTGGTTATTGGTGTGCAGAAACGCAGATTGATGATGCAGGAGAATTAACACTTCATGTCCAACTGCTCAATGGTCAAGGACAGCGCACTCTCCGCTGTGGATGGCAGGGACGAGCTTTTGTGGATACACTCCTCCTCAATCGTCGTTATGGCTTGGTCATCAGTCGTTCCCAACATTCCGAGACGGAGCATGCCACCACCCATTTTCAACTCTTTGACCGCCGCGGACACTGGCGGCTATACACCCAACTGCCTGCCCACCTGACATTGTTTACCCCGGCCCATCACCAGCCGTGGCAACTAGCAGCGTTTGAAGATCATCCGCAGCAACCTCTATTGATGCTCCTCCATTTGCGGCCTTGGCGGATTCAACGCTTGGGGCTGCGGTTTCGTCCCCAATTTCTCTGTGCTACGCCCTGGGGCTATGTGGTGGCGGGTCGCCATCGTTTGAACTTAGTGACCCACAGCGGCGAAATTGTCGGCACGGCTGAAAGTGAGCAGGAGATTTGTGGCCTCGGCTTTACGGGCGATCGCCACCTTTGGCTGGTTCGGCAGCATCAGGGCAAGTATATTTTGCAAACGTGGGATATTACGGCCTGGGAAATTGACCTCATCCTCTAGGCCAGCCGCCTATGATAGAAAGAATAGCCGTGGGATATGCCCCATGAAACAGCCCCAGATTCTCAAAATTACCCGCAAAGCGGCCAGTCTGAAACAAAAGCAAAAGCAGCAGTCATCTCCCACCACCCTTGATGTTACAGCGACAACGGTAGCCCCTGAACCCGTCGTTGAGGTAGCAGCGGGCGATCGCGACAGTGCTCAAGGGCGTCAACATTGGTGGAGTGAACGCTGGATTGGTGTGCTAGAGTCCTTTGGCTGGCGCCGACGCCTAGAGCGGGCACGCAATTATGTCCGTGAAGGACGGGTGCTCACCTTGGAATTCAAGGGCAACCAAGTCCATGCCCAAGTTCAAGGCACGGCTCCCGAACCCTATCACGTCAAACTGCATTTGGATGCCTTTAGTGAAGAGCAGTGGCAATATGCCATTGACGGCATGGCACAAAAAGCCTTCTATGCCGCGAAGCTCCTAGCGGGAGAACTGCCCCCCAGTATTGAAGAAGTCTTTACCCAAGCTGGATTGAGTTTATTTCCCTTTACTAAGTTCGACATCCATAGCCGCTGCAATTGCCCTGACCCCGTCAATCCCTGCAAACATATTGGCGCGGTTTATTACTTGCTGGGGCAATACTTCAACGAAGACCCCTTTTTACTCTTTCAGTTGCGGGGCAAAACCAAAGAGGAGATTCTCCAACGCCTGCGCCACTATCGGGCAACGGCGACTACCCCCTCTATGGTGCCCACCCCCCCACCCCTCTATGAGCCACCGAAAACCGATGCTCCCTTTTGCCAATATCGCCAGCCCCTACCCCCAGAGTTAGTGGTGCTTGTCCCCAGTGGTCAACCCCATGCGGTGCTATCCGTGTTACCCCCCTTTCCCCATGAGGTTCCCAGTGAAGTGGCGCAGTTAATGGCCACCCTAGAGCAGATGTACAGCAGTGCCAGTCTTGCGGCCTGTCAGTTGGCGATGGGTGAACCGCTGAGAGGAGATGAAGGAACCGAAAGTGAGCCATGAAACCCAACCAGTATGACGGTCAGGGCGAAAATCTCAAACGTGGTCTCAAAGCAGAGGACACCTTCTTAGAGCTTGCCCGCAAGCAGGGATTCCAAGTTCACCACGCGAGCGAAGCTGCTGATATTCATGAGCACTGGGATTGTTTGTTGATTAAGGGGCATGAGTCCCTGAAAGTGGACATCAAGGCAGTCAAGAAAATTCAACGCCAAGACCCGCAGCCCCAAGATCAATACACTTGGATAGAATTGCAGGGGGTACGTGATCAAGGCTGGTTGTTTGGCGGTCACTCAGACTATATTGCCTTTCAAACGTTGAACTCATTTATTTTGGTGCAGCGCACAGCACTGATAGCGTTTGTGCAAAAGAATGTCGATCTCGCCGTTCAAGTGACCCAACCTACAGAGGCCCTAAAAAAACATCAAGGCAAATATCCTGTGTACCGTCGCTCAGGGCGGAGCGATCGCCTCATCTTAGTCGAAACCGATATTCTAAGACAGCTTCCGGGCAGTATCGAGTGGCTGAATCCCCAGTAACTTCCCCCTTTTCCCCAATGAAAGTCGCTCTCAAAGAAGATCACATCCCTTTAGACCAGCGATCGCCCAACCTGTCAATAATATGCACCATGTCTGAATTGCTCCAGCCCGCCAGCAGATGGGCAGCAATGGCACACCCCCCCGCACCAACCCCTTCCTTGACAAACCCCTGTTCATAGGCACGCAGGGCAGGATGACGGGATGCGCTGAAATCAAGTTGCGTGTAAATGAGTGGACACTGAACACGCTCTGCCAAGCGGTGAATCTGAGCCGTTTGATCTTCAATCAGCCAGCGGGTTGTGCCCACCACGATTTGTGCGGGACACCAAGGAAGCTGACGCCACTGGGCGATCGCTCGCGCAAAGGCATAGACCGCCATCATTTGTGACCCCCCCGCCAGCAACACACCACAGGTTTGACTTGCCCGCAGGGCCATAGCCGCCACCACCACCTGCATTGGATCGCCAATCGCTGCTACACAAGTGAAAGGATCCGCATTAGCAGGGAGATGGGCAAGCCCCTGTTGCACGAGTGACCACTTTTGGGCATGGTTACTCTGGCGATGACTACTGCCTACACAATCGCGAGCGGGGATGCCCAAACTTTCACAGAGGGCAAGGGCAGTGGTTGTGCCGCCCACGACACATTCAGCAATGATCAGCCACGGATATTGGCTGCTGAGCTTGGCTCCCCAAGACCATCCCTGTTCCCAGAGCTGCGCTACAGTTTGGGCTGTCATCGCTTCAGCCGTGGTTAGGCAGCGCGCCGGAGCGCCCCCCAAGTCAATCATCTCGGGCAGACGCGGCAAAGGTAAACCCGCATCAAAGACGTAGAGGGGCAACGCCAAGGCCTCAATGAGGGCACGACTAATTAGAGCAGGGGACGCACCCGCCGTCAGGGGTGGCAGCGGATAGCGGTAGTAGGGTTGAATGCCTCGCAGCAGGAACTCGCCATCCGCTAGGGCTGTGGTTCGGCGATCGCTGGGGGTTTGACCCGCTGCCGAGATTCCGGGAATCAATGCCGTTTCCGTAAAGCCAAGAACACAGACTAGGGCAGGAAAGTCGGGGTGCTGGCAGTGGCGATCGCCCCAAGCGCGGGCAATGGATTCTCCCGTGGCAACGCCAATCATACTAATCGACTAATAATTCCCGACCACTGCACCTGCTTGAGGTGTTCACGGCGATAGGAGAAAAAGCATTCAGCATCGCGAAACGTACAGTGGGGAGACAGGGCAATTTGCTCGTCCCTTAGCCCCAATTGCAGCAATTGCAAGCGATTCACCCGTGCCACATCCACCCGAAGTCGCTCAGGGTCTGGATCAAGAAAGATCATCTCTGGGTCTAAGGCAGCGAGACGCTGGTAAAGATCATCGCGGTCAGTGGTTTCCGTCACCCCCTCAAGAATGGTCTGCGCCAAGGCACGGGCCACATTCAGCCCCACTTGATAGACCTCACCGCGAATCGCAGGCCCCATGGCAATCCGTAAATTGGCAAGATCACTGCCGAATGCTTGCATCTGCTGGAGCGTGGCCCTAGAGATTTGGATCGCTGTCCCCCGCCACCCCGCATGAATCGCCGCAACCCGTCCACTGCCCACATCGGCAATGAGTAGCGGCACACAATCGGCACTACACACCCAGAGGGCTTGATCAGACCCTGTGGCCACAAGGGCATCCGCTGCCAATCGTTCATCACGGGCTAAAACTTCTGCTGCCAAAGCCACGCGATCGCCATGCACCTGTTGGGTTCGTAGCGGTGTTGCTGTCGTGCCTAGGGCTGCGGTGAGGGTGCTGAGGTCTTGTCCTTGCCAATCGCGAGTAAAGAAGCCATGCTGAAACCCCTGCAAAAGATCGCAGGTGAGAAAGCGCCCGAGGTCAGTGGTTTGCCAGTGCCACATTGTCAGATCCAATGACAGCTAAACTATGGCGTTCTCGTAGCTCCCTAGAAGGCACGAATCGCCTCCTTTAATACCTCCTCCCTAAGCGTTGACCGTAAAGATTGGGGTGTGCCCAAATCAACAGAACAGTTTAAGATTTCCTCCAGATATTCTTTTAACTCAATGAAGGTAAATAATCCAACAGGCCTTTCAAACTCTACTAACAAATCAACATCACTTTCAGCGTGAGCTTCATCCCGTGCCACTGAACCAAACAGCTGCAGGGTCTTTACTGCAAATTTTTTAAGGGATTCTCGACGGTTTTCTAAGGTATTGATCACTAACTGACAAGTCACCATTCCAATGTTTCCTTATTCTTTTAATCTGAATCTGACCGATCCACTGGCTGATGCGGTTCATCGGGGAGAGAGTCCTTAAGGGGTTCTAGGCAGCAGGGGGCAAGTCAAAGAGAACGGTGGTCATGTAGCGTTCTGCCCAAGCAGCACCAAAGGCTTTTTCCAGAACCCGGCGGGTTTTATCGTTCTGCTGTTGCTGATGGCAGTACTGCCGTTGCCCGGCCATAACCGCTTCCGGGTGATCCGTGGGCACAGCTTGCTGGCTAAGTTGACAGTGGAGCCTGAGGTACTCGTCAATCCGCTCTAAAAATTGCTGTTCCTCAGTGTCTCCCTGTGGCCGAATAAAAATGCAAAAGGACGAGAAGATATGTCCCCAAGGGGGCAGCTCACGGGGTTGACTAAAGGTGAATTTTGGCAAAGCACTTAAAGCCGATGTATAGGCAGCGGGCAACTCACCCGTCACCGGCGAGAGATCCACAATTGCGGCACTAATTTGCCCTCGGCCACCCACGAGGTCACAGCCAAACATTGGCAGATCGTAGCGCGGCTCTGGAAACATGACACAGTGCAAAATATCGAGACTCTCCCCCACCCGTGCCAGTTCAAGGTGAAGTTTGCGAAAGGGCGGCGCTTGGTAGCAGTGGTTCTCAATCGTTAGCCGCTCCCCTTCCAGTTTGCCCTCGACATAACCGAGATCCTCAGGCAGGGTATAGGGGGCTAAGGGCAAAGTGCTCTGCCAAATCTGCTCAATGCGATCGGCGAGCCGCTGAATTAGGGGATGCTGGTGTTGACGGAGAGACATAGCCTTGATCCTAACCCAAGTCTGTGCCGCTTGCGAGGGAGCGATCGCCCCCGCTAAACTAACCAAGAGTCTAACAGCCGAGGAATCATGCAAACTCAAATTGCCGCTGCCATTGACCCAAAGCAACTCCAACAGGCGATTCGTGCCAGCCAAGACTTTCTCTTTTCACAGCAATATGCCGAGGGCTACTGGTGGGCAGAATTAGAGTCCAATGTGACCATGACCGCAGAGGTGATCCTGCTCCACAAAATCTGGGGCACCGAACAGCGGCTACCCTTGGCCAAAGCGGAACAGTATTTGCGCAACCATCAGCGGGATCACGGCGGTTGGGAGCTATTTTATGGCGATGGCGGCGATCTCAGCACCAGTGTTGAGGCTTACATGGGACTGCGACTGTTGGGCGTGCCCGCCGATGATCCTGCCTTGGTGAAGGCACGGCAATTTATCCTTGCCCGCGGTGGCATTAGCAAAACTCGCATCTTTACCAAACTGCACCTTGCCCTCATTGGCTGCTACGACTGGCGTGGGATTCCCTCCCTCCCCCCTTGGATCATGCTCCTGCCGGAGGGTAGTCCCTTCACTATTTATGAGATGTCTAGTTGGGCACGCAGCAGCACCGTGCCGCTGTTGATTGTCATGGATCGCAAGCCCGTTTATGCCATGGATCCGCCCATTACCCTCGATGAACTCTATGCCGAAGGGCGGGCAAATGTGATCTGGGAACTGCCCCGCCAAGGCGACTGGAGTGATGTCTTTATTGGTCTCGATCGCGTTTTCAAGCTCTTTGAAACCCTGAACATTAATCCCCTCAGAGAACAGGCGCTAAAGGCTGCCGAAGAATGGGTGCTCGAGCGTCAAGAAGCTAGTGGCGACTGGGGCGGCATTATTCCGGCGATGCTCAACTCCCTATTGGCATTGCGTGCCCTTGACTATGCTGTGGATGACCCCATGGTGCAGCGGGGGATGGCAGCAGTGGATCGCTTTGCGATTGAAACCGAGACCGAGTATCGCGTCCAGCCCTGTGTCTCCCCAGTTTGGGATACTGCCTTGGTCATGCGCGCCATGGTGGATTCAGGCGTCGCCCCCGATCATCCCGCTCTGGTCAAAGCTGGCGAATGGCTGCTGTCCAAGCAAATCCTTGACTATGGGGACTGGCACGTAAAAAACAAAAAAGGTCAGCCGGGGGGATGGGCCTTTGAATTTGAGAATCGCTTCTACCCCGATGTGGATGATACAGCGGTGGTGGTGATGGCGCTTTATGCTGTGACCTTGCCTGATGAAAACCTCAAACGGCGAGCCATTGAGCGGGCAGTCGCTTGGATTGCCTCAATGCAGTGTCGGCCGGGGGGCTGGGCAGCCTTTGATGTGGACAATGACCAAGATTGGCTCAATGCCATTCCCTACGGCGATCTCAAGGCAATGATTGACCCGAATACTGCTGATGTCACGGCACGGGTGCTGGAGATGGTGGGGCGGTGTCAGTTGGCCTTTGACAGTGGTGCCCTCGATCGCGCCCTTGCTTACTTGCGCAATGAGCAGGAACCGGCAGGCTGTTGGTTTGGCCGCTGGGGGGTGAACTACCTCTATGGCACGAGTGGGGTGTTGGCAGCCCTCTCCCTTGTTGCCCCTCGCTACGATCGCTGGCGCATTCGCCGTGCCGCTGAGTGGTTGGTGCAGTGTCAAAATGCCGATGGTGGTTGGGGTGAAACCTGCTGGAGCTACAACGACCCTTCTCTCAAGGGCAAAGGCGATAGCACCGCTTCCCAAACTGCTTGGGCCATTATTGGCCTTTTGGCCGCTGGCGATGCCACAGGAGACTACGCCACAGCAGCCATTGAAAAGGGGATTGCCTACCTGCTGCAGACCCAGCGCGCCGATGGCACATGGCACGAGGATTACTTCACTGGCACGGGCTTTCCCTGCCACTTTTACTTGAAGTACCACTACTACCAGCAGCACTTTCCGCTGACGGCCTTGGGGCGCTATGCTCGCTGGCGCAATCTGTTGGCTAGTTAGGTGAGATTAGAAGGAGCGCAGTTGTTGTTGATAGACCACCGGATCGGTGCCACACAGGGGTTGGGGGGCAACCACACAGTCATTGCTCAAACCAGAGCGAATTAAGTTTTCAGCAAGCAACTGGCGATCGCGCGGCGCAGGGTGGGTACTCAAAATCGTTGGCGGTGCCCCTCCCTCCCGTTGCAATTTCTGCAGAAATGTCACCATCGCCCGTGGATCATAGTTGCTGCGAGCCAATAGCCCCAAACCATAGCGATCGGCCTCTAGTTCCTGCTCACGACTGCGAGGACGTCGAAAGGCAAGTTCCATGGCCATTTGTAGCCCGCGATCGCGATCCAAGCCCGCAGCCGTCATTAAGCCTTGGGCGATCGCCATTTGTTGCAGTTGACGAATCACATGGCGCTGATCAATGTGGCCAATTTCGTGGGCAATGACGCTGGCTAGTTCCGCCTCGTTTTCCGCCCGCAGCATTAGCCCTGTAGTGACATAGACAAAGCCCCCCATTGTGGCATAGGCATTCACTTGGCGGTCTTGGATGATGTGAAACTGGTAGGGCACACCTCGACGTTCGCCGACATTAACCAAGCGGTCACCAATGCTATGCACATAGTTTTGCGCAGCGGGATTGCGAACAAGGCGCATCCCTTGCCGCAGCATCTGCTCATGGATCTGTTGCCCCAAGGCCACCTCTTGGCGGGGCGAGATATTCGATAGTTGGATGACCTGAATCCCCTGCAACAGTAACCGCTGCCAGAGATTTTGAGCCTGTGCAGCCACAGGATGGAGAGCGATCGCCACCCCACAGACCAAGCTGGCAAAGAGGAGAAACCAACGTTGTTTTTTCACGGCTAATATTTCGCGTAAAGTCCACACCCACGCCTAGCGGCTACTTGCCCCCTTCTGACCCCTCTATTTTAGACATTGTTCCCAAGGCTTAACGTTTTTTAATCTCTGGCACCCGTAGCCCTTTACTGGCCAGCCACTCTGGATTAAAGAGCCGCGATTGATAGCGGGAACCCCCATCGCACAACACAGTAACAATTGTGTGACCGGGTCCGAGTTCCTTGGCGAGGCGTACCGCTGCCCCCACATTAATCCCGACGGAGCCACCCATAAAGAGGCCATCGTAGTGCAGCAGTTGATAAATGATCTCAAGGCACTCTTGATCCTCAATTTGAATCGCATCATCAATGGGAGCGCCTGCTAAGTTGGCGGTAATGCGGCTATTGCCAATGCCTTCGGTAATGGAACTGCCACTGCTACTGAGGGTGCCCGTTTTCGCATAGCTATAGATGGCACTGCCCATGGGATCAGCAATCACAGTGCGAATCGCGGGATTTTTTTCCTTGAGGTACATCGCCACACCTGCATAGGTGCCTCCCGTGCCAGTAGCTGCTACCCACGCATCAATGCGGCCATCGGTCTGCTGCCAAATTTCAGGGCCAGTGGTTTCGTAGTGGGCTTGGCGATTGGCCAAGTTATCGAACTGGTTTGCCCAGATGGCATTCTCCATCTCAGCAGCAATCCGCCCGGAGAGCTTCACATAGTTATTGGGGTCTTTGTAGGGCACAGCGGGAACGGGGCGCACCTCGGCACCTAGGGTACGCAACAGATCAATTTTTTCTTGAGATTGGGTATTGGGAATCACAATCAGGCACTTGTAGCCTTTGGCATTACAAATGTGGGCTAGGCCAATGCCCGTATTGCCTGCTGTGCCTTCGACCACCGTACCACCAGGTTTGAGAAGGCCCTTTTTTTCAGCATCTTCAATAATGTAGAGGGCAGCCCGATCCTTAACAGAGCCACCGGGGTTGAGGAACTCTGCCTTACCGAGAATTTCACAGCCTGTGAGGTCACTAAAGTAGTTGAGGCGAATCAGCGGCGTCTGCCCGACGGTGCCGACAAAACCCTGTTTAATATCCATGCCGTCGTTGTTTTAAGTTAACTGAATACTTTTATCGTAAAGGGGTTTGCCGCCAGAATTGCCTTGAGGGGGAGCGTGACGGAGTCAATCGCGAAGTGTGCCTTTGGCATTCACCTTTGCTATGATTGGAGATCCTTGGAGAGGTGGCAGAGTGGTTGAATGCGCTTGACTCGAAATCAAGTTTAGGGTAACACCTAACGGGGGTTCGAATCCCCCCCTCTCCGTTGATGTCCCCGATAGTTTAGAAAAACGGGTACCTCGCTTTAGCTAGCGATAGATGTAGTGGCACGACTGACCTAGAAGCTTGGCTAATAGAACCTGTCAAGCTCGAAAAGTCCTATAAATTGATCACATCAAAAAGTGTAATCTCATTCAGGAGTCTCTCCTTTGCCAGTTCTGCATATCGAGGATCAATTTCAACGCCGACGCCTTTTCGTTTGTTGGCAAAAGCTTCCACCAGTGTTGTGCCGCTGCCACAAAAGGGATCGAAGACGATATCGCCCGGAAAACTAAAGAGCTTGATACATCGTCTCGGCAGTTCCCTTGGAAACGGTGCAGGGTGACCAATCTTTTTTTTGCTTTCGCCGCTGAATGTCCATAGCCCGTTTGTCCATTCCATAAATTCTTCCCGAGTAATATCGGCCTTTTCATCGGACTTGCGCCGCCACTCCTCTTTGTACAACACCACAATTAACTCCACAGGCGCAATCACATAGGGTGCTGAGGGCGACATCCACGATCCCCAAGCCGTCCGCCGCGAAATATTACCCTCATTCCAGACAATGGTGGACTGATATTTCCAGCCAACCTCTTGAGCCAAAACCGTCAAATCCGCGCCAACACTGCGCTGTCCCCCTTTGTTTTTATCGAGGGGAATGTTAAGGCAAAACCGCCCGCCCGTTTTTGTCCAGTGAAAACAGTTGGACAGCCAAGCGCGACTAAATTCTAGATAATCGCTGTAGGGGACATCATCTTTGACTGAGCGATATTCAAGACCCACATTGTAGGGCGGGGAAGTCACAATCAGGTCAATAAAAGGCTCAGTAAATAAATCAGCATCAAGGCTATTGGCATTGAATAGCCATGTATCTTTCATTTGAAAGAAGGCTTCTTTTTTTGAGATGAATGGCATTGAGTTTTCCCAAGATTAAGAGGGTTTCCATAGCTCTACCCCATCCCGCTGATCAATCCCCTGCAAGAGTACCTTGACCACTTCATCGCGAGCCGTGGGCAGTACTTTACCCGTAAAGTCGGGGTGAATCGGCAATTCGCGGTGCCCGCGATCGATGAGTACCAATAACCAAATGGCACCGGGGCGACCGTAATCATGGACGGCATTGAGGGCAGAGCGAATCGTGCGGCCACTAAAAATCACATCATCCACCAAGACCACAATCCGCCCAGAGAGATCCACGGGAATCAGGGTCTGACGCGGTGTGCGTGGGCCAATGCGATCCAAGTCATCGCGATAAAATGTAATATCCAACTCACCAATGGGGAGGTTCACTCCTTCCAGTTGTTCAACTTGTTGCCCCAACAGCTTGGCAAGGGGAACCCCACGGGTATGAATCCCCAACAACACTAATTTGTCGAGGGCATCGCGAGCCTTCTCCACCACTTGGGAGGCTAAGCGCGTGACAGTGCGCCGTAGATCATCGGCACTGAGAATTTCAACGACTTCACCAGCCATAGCCGTCACGGTAGGGAATTCACAGATTTTAGCGAAATTCCCGCAAAAAGAGACCCTACGCCAAGCGGGTAGGGCCAAAGACGCAGTTAGGAGGTATCTTGCTTCCCTACGATACTGCCGATATTTTGGGGGAGCGAAAGCTTTTACCAATTCTTTAGATTTGGCGCAATTAACTGTTACAATACACGAGAAACTGTTATTTAGAATACCAAATCTTAGGGCTGCTTTCTCAAATGGGCGAGGACGTGGTTTTGACCGTTTCAAGCGCCTTCAATCCTTCTGAACAAGATTTTGGGTGGCTCGCTCCTCCGTTGCTCGACTACCCTAAAAGCTAGGTAAGAATTCGTTAGAAATTGGGCAATGACCAGCACTCCCTTTCGTATTCACGCTCCCTTTGAACCGACGGGAGATCAACCCCAAGCCATTCAAAAACTGGTTGCAGGGGTACAGGCGGGATATCGCTTCCAAACATTGCTGGGGGCAACGGGCACCGGCAAAACCCACACGATCGCCCGCGTGATCGAGGCCCTTGGCCGCCCGACCCTTGTGCTGGCCCACAACAAAACCCTTGCAGCGCAACTGTGCAATGAACTGCGCTCATTCTTTCCAGAAAATGCCGTCGAGTACTTTATCTCCTACTACGACTACTATCAGCCTGAGGCCTACATTCCCGTTACCGATACCTACATCGAAAAAAGTGCCTCTATCAATGAAGAAATTGATATGTTGCGACACTCGGCCACCCGCTCCCTCTTTGAACGGCGGGATGTAATTGTCGTTGCCTCCATTAGCTGCATCTACGGCTTGGGTATTCCAGCAGAGTACCTCAAAGCGGCGATTTCCTTGGAGGTGGGCAGTGAAACGGATCTGCGACAACTGCTGCGGCAACTGGCCACCATTCAATACACGCGCAACGATGTCGAACTGGGGCGGGGGCGCTTCCGTGTCAAGGGAGATGTTTTAGAAATCGGCCCAGCCTATGAGGATCGCATCATTCGGGTTGAGTTTTTTGGGGATGACATTGAAGCGATTCGCTATGTCGATCCCCTGACGGGGGAAACATTGCAGAGTGTCGAACGCCTGAATATCTATCCCGCGAAGCACTTTGTCACCCCTGCCGAACGCCTGGAAGCGGCTTGTGCTGCCATTGAAGCGGAACTGCAAGCCCAAGTGGCTTACTTGGAAGCCCAAAATAAACTCCTTGAAGCACAGCGCCTGAGTCAACGTACCCGCTATGACTTGGAAATGCTGCGACAGGTGGGCTATTGCAACGGTGTGGAAAACTACTCACGCCATCTCGCCGGCCGGGCAGCGGGGGAACCGCCGGAGTGTTTGATTGATTATTTTCCTGACGACTGGCTGTTGGTGGTGGATGAGTCCCATGTAACAGTGCCGCAAATTCGCGGGATGTTTAATGGTGACCAAGCCCGCAAAAAAGTGCTGATTGATCACGGCTTTCGGCTGCCCAGTGCGGCGGATAATCGCCCCCTGAAGGCGGAGGAATTTTGGCAAAAGGTGAAGCAATGTATTTTTGTCTCGGCAACCCCCGGCGATTGGGAATTGGCGGTGTCTGAAGGGCAAGTTGTCGAGCAAATTATTCGGCCGACGGGGGTCGTGGATCCAGAAATTTTTGTCCGTCCCACCCAAGGACAGGTGGATGATCTCTATGGGGAGATTCGCCTGCGGTGCGATCGCCAAGAGCGGGTACTGGTGACTACTCTCACGAAACGCATGGCCGAGGATCTCACGGAATACTTCCAAGAACGGGGGGTACGAGTGCGCTATTTGCACTCAGAAATCAATGCCATTGAGCGCATTGAGATTCTTGAAGCCCTGCGCCAAGGGGACTTTGATGTGTTGATTGGTGTCAACCTGTTGCGGGAGGGACTGGATTTACCTGAAGTGTCCTTGGTGGCCATCCTTGATGCAGATAAAGAGGGCTTCCTGCGGGCGGAGCGATCGCTGATTCAAACCATTGGCCGTGCTGCCCGGCACGTCCGTGGACAGGCGATTCTCTATGCCGACACCCTCACCGACAGTATGCAAAAAGCCATCCAAGAAACAGAGCGCCGCCGCGCCATTCAACTGGCCTACAACCAAGCCCACGGCATCACCCCTCAACCCATTGTCAAGAAAACCAGCAATGCCATCTTGGCCTTTTTGGATGTGTCTCGCCGCCTCAATGCCGAGTCGGTGCCTGTCTTATCTTCCCAAGCCTTACAGGAACTGAGCCTAGAGGATATCCCCCAACTGATCCAAGACCTTGAGGCGAAAATGAAGGCGGCTGCCCAAGAATTGGCCTTTGAGGAGGCTGCCCGCTACCGCGATCAAATTAAGCGTTTGCGCGATCGCCTCGTGGGGTACCGCTAGAATTATGAACTTTTGTAATAGTTCGCAACAGTCCGTAAACGGGAGCGAAGGGGGAGAAACCCTACCGTGATAAGCTAAGTACGATTTTAGATCCGCGCAATTTCGGCTGGCGTTCGGGTTGACGCTAGTTTTACCAGTTCTAGGAGTAAGAAAAACCTATGCGTGATGCCGTCACCACACTGATTAAAAACTATGACTCCACCGGTCGCTACCTCGATCGCGATGCTGTTGACAGTTTGCGCTCCTACTTTAATTCCGGTGCGGTACGGGTTAAAGCGGCAGCAGTGATCAATGGCGATGCCGCAGCCATTGTGAAGGAAGCGGGTTCTGCCCTCTTCACAGAGCAGCCGGAACTGATTCAACCCGGCGGCAATGCCTACACCACACGCCGCTATGCCACCTGCCTGCGGGATATGGACTACTACCTGCGCTATGCCACCTACGCCATTGTGGCCGGGGATGTGGATGTCCTCAATGAGCGCGTCCTCGAAGGTCTGCGGGAAACCTACAACTCCCTAGGGGTACCCATTGGACCAACGGTGCGCGGCATTCAAATCATGAAGGAGATTGTGCGCGATCGCGTGGCAGCGGCGGGCATCGAGGACACGAGTATTGTCGAACAACCCTTTGACTACATGTGTCGGCAACTGAGTGAAGTGAATATCTAGGTTGGCCAAGGTAGAAGACTCTGCAACAATAGAGGGCGGTGGCATTGGCGATCGCCCCTTTGTTGTCCTGTGCAGCAAGTATGAAAATTCGCATTGGTAATGGCTACGACATCCATCAATTGGTGCCCGAGCGGCCTTTGATTTTAGGCGGTATCAAACTAGAACACACCTTGGGACTCTTGGGACACAGTGATGCCGATGTCCTCACCCACGCAATTATGGACGCCCTTTTGGGAGCCCTCAGCCTTGGCGATATTGGCCATTACTTTCCCCCCAGTGATCCGCAGTGGGCAGGGGCAGATAGCCAAGTCTTGCTGGCGAAAGTAGCGGCACTGATTGCAGAACGGGGTTGGCAAGTGGGCAACATTGATGCCGTAGTGGTGGCAGAGCGTCCGAAGCTGAAACCCTACCTCGACCAGATGCGCGATCGCCTTGCAACCACCCTAGGGATTGATCGCGACCAGATTAGTATCAAAGCCACCACCAATGAAAAACTGGGGCCAGTGGGGCGTGAAGAGGGCATTGCCGCCTATGCCGTGGCGCTGCTCCAGTCAGAAGCTTAAGATGAACTACTAGCGAACATACAGGCTGTAGTGAAAATCCGTTTGCTCGCACTGGCTTTGCTGAAGATTGGCATGGCGAAAATTGGCCCAGCGACAGATGGCATGACTGAGGTTGGCGCGCACAAAAAGGGCATGGGAAAAATAGCCCCGCGTCAGTCCCGCATAGGCTAAATTGGCCGCATAGAAGTTGCAGCGGTAAGCCTGAACCCCCTCAAGACAAGCCTGCACCAGTTGCGCAAACCGCAGCGTAGCTTCATTGAGACTGGCTGCCATCAGCAGCGCAAAGGAAAAATCACTGGCAGCGGCGCGGGCATGGCTGAGATCTGCTTGACACCAATTGCTGTGGCGACAATCCGCCTGTTCAAGAGTGACCCAAGAGAAATCGGCATAGGTCAACCGAGCGTACTGCAAGTTGGCCAGTTGAAAATTTGCCCGCTGGGCAGTGGCGCGATCGCCCACCACTTTTAAGAACAACGCCCCTCGGCAATCGGCATCATCGAGGTTCGCCGCTGTCAGATCCGCCTCATAGAGGTTAGCAAAGCGCAAATCCCCGTGGGCAAGGTTCACCTCTCGCAGACAGGCACGGCTGAGATTGCAGCCCCGCAGGTCATAGCCCCGCAGATCCATGCCCGTAAGATTCATTTCACTCAAATCTACAGTAAGCTGAGGATAAGCTCGCCGCCATTCGTTCCAGAGGTCTTTTCCCCCCCGCAGGCGATCGCTCATTACCTGATTTAAGTGCCCTTTGATCATCATTCTTGCCTTGAGATTCTTCACATTTCGTTATCGTGGCGCGAAATTTGATAGAATTTCGTCTATGTAGCCCTATCGCTGACGAAAGGAGAATGGGTTTGAAACAAGCAACCCTACATCAGCTTAAGGTTTTTGAGGTCACTGCTCGCCACGGAAGTTTTACCCGCGCTGCCGAGGAACTCTTTCTGACGCAGCCCACCGTTTCGATTCAAATGAAGCAGTTGACCCGTGCCGTTGGTATGCCCCTCTTTGAGCAAGTGGGCAAGCGGCTCTATCTCACAGAAGCCGGCAAGGAACTGCTGGCCACCTGCCAAGACATCTTTGAGCGCCTTGAGCGGTTTGAAATGGCCGTTGCCAATCTCAAGGGGCTCAAGCAGGGACACTTGCGGCTGTGTGTCATTACCACGGCCAAATATGTGATTCCGCGGCTGCTGGGGCCATTTTGCCAGCGCTATCCGGGGATTGATGTCGCCCTGACGGTTACCAACCATGAACAGGTGGTAGAGCGCATTCGAGGCAATATGGACGATCTCTATATTCCCAGTTGCCCACCGGAGAATGTGGATGTGGAGTGCCACCGCTTTTTGGATAATCCCTTAGTGGTGGTTGCCCCCAGTCACCATCGCCTCAGTGGCCGCAGTAAAATCCCGATCCAAGAACTGGCGGGAGAACCCTTTATTATGCGGGAGCAGGGATCGGGCACCCGCCAAGCGGTGGAGAAGCTCTTTGCGGAGCACGGTGTGCCGATCAATATCCGCCTTGAGCTGGGAAGTAACGAGTCCATTAAGCAGGCGATCGCCGGCGGCCTAGGGATTTCTGTCCTGTCTCACCACTGCTTAGCCCTTGATCGCGAGTCCAGCCAGTTGACGATTCTCGATGTCGAACATTTCCCGATTCAGCGGCACTGGCATTTGGTCTATCCTGCGGGCAAACAACTGTCGGTCGTGGCTCAGGCCTTCTTTGACTATGTGTCCACCGAGGGTCGGGAAATGATTGAATCGAGCCTCACCTATCCCAGTGTGGCGGCGCCGGCCAAGGAACTCAACCCCGTCTAGCATGACAACCCTCCAATTTCTCACCTTTCCCGATCCGCCGATCGCGGCAGATCACAGCCTTCTATTGCTCCACGGCTGGGGTGCCAATGCCGCAGATCTGATTTCCCTTGGATCGTTGCTGGCTCCCCAAGCCCAAACCTATGCAGCGGAAGCCCCCTTTCCCCATCCTTACGTCCCCCAAGGGCGGATGTGGTATGACCTGAATCAGCACGATGTCCTCAGTGGTTCATTACTGCTCGATGAGCGGGCAATGGATCTAGCCACCAGTGAAGCGGCACTGCAGGAGTGGATTGCCAGCTTGCCCATTGATCTCAGCCGCACAATTTTAGGGGGGTTTTCCCAAGGGGGAGCACTGACATTGGCTGTGGGGTTAACGTTGCCCTTGGCGGGATTATTGGTCTTTAGTGGCTATTTGGTGCGCCCGCCAGTGGTGACAGCTGCCTCGCCACCCGTGTTGATGATTCATGGCACAGTGGATCCTGTGGTGCCCTTTGCCAGTGCCCAAGCCAGTTGGCAAGCCCTGCAAGCCGCAGGAGTGAAGGGAGCGTTTCATGCCCTACCCATGGCTCATGAAATTAATGGAGACGCGATCGCCATCGCCCGCCAGTTTATTGAGAAGACCCTGCCTAACATCAACTCAAATTGAGTAACCCATAGGCAAGCAAAGCGCTACCGATCGGAACTGTGAGATTATCAACCCCTCGCCAAGCAATCAGTTCCAAAAGGGTCGCACCCAGACCTACTAAGGGGGCAATCCAGAGCAACTCTAAGGCCGCAATGGGGGTGAGGGATAGAGCCGCCACCACGGTACTCACACAGAACATGGTCAGGGTTCCTTCCCAGCTTTTACTGGTTCGCGGCAGGGGATGGCGTCCCCAGTTAATCCCCACAAGGGCAGCCAAGCCATCTCCCCAAGCCATCACTAAAATTCCCAGAACCGCCAGTTCCGGCAGCGTGTTCCAAAAGAGCGCCATTAATGTGCCAATACTCACCGCATAAAAAAAGGTGCCCCAGCTTTGGCGCCCCACGCCACTAATACTGGGAAAAATCGGTATGCGGTAAGAAAGCAGTGTGACGACGCCAGCGATCGCTGCGGCCACAATTCCCCAACTCGTGGGTACCCCCAAGGCATAGGCAATGAGAATCACTTGACCGGCACCAATGTGAACCACTTTCCGTGACCATTCCTTGGCATTGGGAAACCAAGCGTGAATCAGTTCTGCGGTTAACAGCACCAAGCCCAGCCAACTGGTGACCAAAATTCCTGCCCAGAACATTGTCATTGCTATCCTCAGATGGCCGTGGCTCCTTACTGTGTCTGCTGGGCAAAAAACTGGGTCACAATCTCAAGGATGCGATCGCTGGCATGACCATCGCCAAAGGGATTAATCGCCGTCGCCATGCGGTTGTAGGTCACTGGCTCCGTGAGCAGTTCAATGGCTGCCGCGGCAATCCTATCCGCAAACGTGCCCACCAGTTTAGCAGTGCCAGCGGTGACCGCTTCCGGCCGCTCAGTGGTTTCCCGTAACACCAGTACCGGTTTACCAAGGCTAGGGGCTTCCTCTTGGAGACCACCGGAATCCGTCAGCAGGAGCGTTGCTCCCTTAATCGCTGCCACAAGAGCAGGATAGTCCAGTGGCTCCGTCAGAAAAACGCGGGGATGATGCCCCAAATAGGCTTTGAGGGGTTCACGCACAGTGGGATTGCGGTGCAGGGGCAAGAGCAAAGCGGTATCGGGAATCGTGTTTAAGATTTTCAGGAAGCCATTGGCAATGTCTTCTAGGGGGGCACCCCAGTTTTCCCGTCGGTGAACGGTGGCGAGGATCACGCGATACTGTTGCCAGTCAAGGCCGGGGACATGGCACACTGGCTGGCGATCGGCCACTTGCAACAGCGCATCAATCACGGTATTGCCCGTCAAGTGAATACTACCCGTGACCCCGGCCGCCTGAAGATTCTTGACGGCTTGTTCCGTAGGGGCAAAATGCAACTGCGCTAATTGGGAAATAAGGCGGCGGTTGGCTTCTTCTGGATAGGGGTTGTAGAGATCGTCGGTGCGCAAGCCCGCTTCCACATGGCCGACAGGAATCTGCTGATAAAAGGCGGCAAGGGTAGCGGCAAAGGCAGTTGTTGTATCCCCCTGAACCAAAACAAGATGGGGCAGGAGTTCTTGATAGAGTTGCTCAAGGCCTTGGAGAGCACGACAGGTGATTTCGGTCAGGGTTTGCTTGGGCTGCATAATGGCCAAGTCCCGATCTGCCCGCAGGTCAAACAGTGCCATCACTTGATCCACCATTTCGCGGTGCTGTCCCGTGAGGACAACGTAGGGTTCAAACAGGGGCGATCGCTGGAAGGCTTGAATGACCGGTGCCAATTTGATTGCCTCCGGGCGCGTACCCAACGTAATGCAGATCGGGATCGGGGAAGCAATCATAGCCCTCTAAATACCAAAAATAATAACTTTAGTGTACCGAGAAGCGAGCGTCAAAAAAGTGTCTAGTTGCCACTGTCCATGATTCCGTCGTTCGCCAGTCTTTTTCTAAAGCATGGAGTCTCAAGGAATGCCTGCGCGTCGCCCCTCCGTTACTTCCCCCATAGGGAGTCTTACAGTGGTAGGGGTGTGCCATCTTGGTGGGAAGGACTGTATGTTAATAATAGAAGGGAATGCACCGCCATTGCGCTCGCTGAGGTGGCCATGATTGAAATGACTGTTGCTGGGATTGCCCTCGATGCCACTAACCGTCGCACGCCAATTGTCTTACTCAAAGACGGTGCTGGACGGCGAGCACTGCCCATCTGGATTGGTGATAATGAGGCGCGGGCAATTTTAATGGCCTTGGAAAATCAACGAGCACCGCGACCGATGACCCATGATCTGATGGTCAACATTCTCAACGAATGGAATATGACCCTAGAACGGGTGGTGATCCATTCCTTGGAAGACAACACCTACTATGCAGTGCTCACCCTGCGCCAAGGAGAAACTCGTAAAGAGATTGATGCTCGTCCCAGCGATGCCATTGCCCTTGCCCTGCGCTGTGATTGCCCGATTTGGGTGATGGAAGCGGTTGTTGCCGATGCCTCGATTCCCGTCGATCGCGATGCTGACGAGGAAGAACGCCAAGCCTTTCGCCGCTTTTTAGATTCGATTCGCCCTGAAGATTTTATTCAGCAGGGCCGGGGAATGGAAGAGGATTCCTCCGCAGGCTAGAATGCGCTACCGCCGCTTTGGTCGCACGGGGCTGAACCTCTCGGTTTTTTCCCTTGGAACGATGCGTGCCTTGGGCAGTCCAGAGGTGATGCAGGCGGTCATTGAGGGGGCGATCGCCCACGGCATGAACCACATTGAAACCGCCGCCGCCTACGGTGCCAGTGAAGCCTATATTGGTCGTGCCCTCAAGGCACTGGGTCAGCCCCCCGTTTTTATCACCACTAAACTCTTGCCCCAAGGGGATGCGGATCACGTCCAGCGGCAAATTGCTCAATCCCTTGAGCGTCTTCAAGTCTCACGGTTAGATGGTGTCGCCCTCCATGGCCTCAACACCCCTGAGCATCTCGCATGGCTGAGCACTGAGGGGATGGCAATGCTGCGGCAGTTGCAAGCAAAGGGGGTAATTGGTGCTTTAGGCTTTTCCAGTCATGGATCGTTGTCTGTGATTTTGCGGGCGATCGCTAGCAACCAATTTGACTTTGTGAATCTGCATTACACCTACTTTCAGCAACGCAATGCCCCAGCGATCGCCGCTGCCGCCGAGCGGGATATGGGGATTTTTATCATTTCGCCAGCCGATAAAGGAGGACAACTCTACCGGCCTTCCCAACGGCTCCAAGACCTCTGTGCGCCCTTTCACCCTCTCCATTGGAGCTATCGCTGGTTGCTGAGTCAGCCGGCCATCACCACCTTGAGTATTGGACCGGCCACCGTTGCCGAGTTGGCCTTTCCCTTGGCCGTGGCTGATCAGGTGGCACCCCTGAGCGCTGAAGAGCAAGCGGTGGGCGATCGCCTGCAAGCAGTGATGCAGGAAACCTTGGGCACCGATTTGTGTCAACAATGTTATGCTTGTTTGCCCTGCCCTGAGGAAATTCACATCCCCGAAGTGCTGCGGCTTCACAACTTAGCCGTCGCCTACGACATGACAGAATTTGGCAAGTATCGCTATGGGATGTTTGGTCGTGCCGGGCATTGGTTTCCCGGTCAACCCGCCAACCGCTGTACTGAATGTGGCGATTGTTTGCCCCGCTGTCCCAGTGGCTTGGAGATTCCTCGGCTATTGCGCGAAACCCATGAGCAGTTGCAGGGCAGCTCGCGATCGCGCCTTTGGCAGAACATTTAATCAAATAATCAAAAATCGAAAAAACTTCCTATTTTCCCACCCAGTACCGAACTCAACTGTCAAGTATGGGTCAATCCCAATATTCCCGTCCTGTTCCCAACTCAGGGACTTCGCTAAAATCTAAAGTGAAGATAGCTTGTCATCCCGCCACGATGTTGCGCAGTATTGTCAAGGTTGGGTCAAAATTCTTTGTCTCAATCTCAATGTGAAGTATATAAGCTGAGAAAGAATTATGTGAAATGATGTCAAATTACTATGCTCATACTCCAAACCAAGATGGTCAATGGCATTCCCTGTCAGCGCATCTTTCTAAAGTGGCTGGTAGAGCGTCGAAGCTGGCTGGAAAGTTAGGTACACCTCAACTGGGCAACTATGGTGGCCTTTGGCACGACTTAGGCAAGTACAACCCTGATTTTCAGGCTTATCTCCAAGCCTGTACCCAAAATCAAGCTGTTAAAGAGAAAGTTCCTCACGCTAAGTATGGTGCGCTCCTCGCTTTCCAGAAGTGTCAGCCTCTTGCACCAATGATCTATGGCCACCATAGCGGCCTGCCTAATATGGCAGATTTGCAGAATCGGTTGGCGGAGGTTGATCGGGTAACCTACGAGCATATTAAAGGCCTAGCCAAGGCGGATGGGATTGATTTAGACCCGTCAGCAGATTTTCAAAAAGAGTTAACTTCCATTGCTAGCCCTGAGCTAGACATTGCAACTCGTAAATTAAATACTGAACTGTTCCTGCGCTTGCTGTTTTCCTGCTTAGTGGATGCGGACTACCTTGATACGGAATCCCATTTTGATCCAACCGCCGCAGCCCAACGGGGGCAGTACCCCTGCCTACAGCAGCTATGGTCAGCGTTTGCAGCGAATCAGACTCAATTGATGGCCAATAGCCTAAACACGCCTGTTAATACGGTTCGTAAGGATGTTTATCACCATTGCTTGACCGCAGCCAAGGAGCCGCAGGGAGTCTTTCGCTTAGCAGTCCCCACTGGCGGTGGTAAAACCCGCAGCAGTCTAGCCTTTGCCCTTCAGCATGCTTTAACACATGGGTTAGATCGCGTCATTGTTGCGGTGCCCTACACCAGCATTATTGAGCAAACAGTCGCCGTCTATCGGGAGATTCTGGGTGAAGACACTGTTCTGGAGCACCACAGCGCAGTGCAAACAGATTTTCAGAATGAAGATGATGCGCGATCGCTCCAAGCCTGTGCCCGCCTAGCAGCTCAAAACTGGGATGCACCGCTGATTGTCACCACGACGGTGCAACTATTTGAAAGCCTATTTGCCAATCGCCCCAGCCGTTGCCGCAAACTTCACAACATTGTCAACAGTGTAATTATTTTAGATGAGGTACAGACCCTGCCGCTGAAACTGTTAGCTCCTATTCTGAGTGTTCTGAAGACACTAGTAGCGCGGTATCGAGTCACGGTTGTGCTCTGTACGGCAACGCAGCCCGCCTTAGCTGGAACAACGCCCTACCTAGAGGGATTTGACAATGTCAGGGATATTATTCCGCCTGAAGAAGCTCAACAACAATTCTGCACCCTGAAGCGGGTCAATTATGAGCAGCTGCCAACCCCGTGGTCATGGCAAGACCTTGTGGCGGATTTGAAGCAGCAACATCAAGCCCTCGTCGTGGTGAATACCCGCAAAGATGCGCTTGCTATTCTGGATGCCTTGGGTGAGGAGGAGCACGATCGCCAGTTTCATCTTTCAACATTGCTCTACGGTGCCCATCGGCAAGCCGTCCTACAGGAGGTGCGCGATCGCCTGCGAAACAATCAACCCTGCTGGCTTATTTCTACTCAAGTGGTCGAAGCGGGTGTAGATTTAGATTTTCCGGTCGTTTATCGTGCCATGGGGTCACTGGATCGCATTGTGCAGGCGGCAGGTCGCTGTAACCGTGAAGGGCAACGTTCATCCTTGGGACGAGTCGTGATTTTTGACCCCCAAGAGGGTCGCACGCCTCAAGGGGAGTATTGCACCGCTGTTGAAACTACTCGCACTTTACTCAGGCAAGCCATGGTTGACCTAAATGACCCTACAGTTTTTCAGAGGTATTTCCAGCAGCTTTACCAAGTTCATGATCTTGATACCGAAAAAATTCAGCAGTATCGTCAGGCATTCAACTTTCCCGAAGTTGCGCAACGCTTTCGTCTCATCGAGGATCACACGTATCCAGTTGTCATTGTGCCCGATCAAGCAAAAAATAAAGATGAACACAATCAAGTAAAACAGTTAATTCGCCGTATTCAGCAACGCGGCTTAAGGGCAAAAGAAATCCGCGCATTGCAGCCTTACCTTGTCAACCTACGCACCAAGGAATTTCATGACACTGAGCACCTGCGGGAACTGATTGCTGCCGGCCTCTGGGCTTGGCAGGGTGACTATGACCCTCTCAAAGGGATTGCGATCGCAACAAACCCCATCGTCGCAGATCCCAGCGATCTTATTTTTTAGGTCAATCAGAGTTAAACTAGAGGAACGGCATCATCGGCTTTCCTAAGCCAATCAAAAGTAAGCTGGCGATGACAATTAAAATCAAATCAATGCTCAGTGTTAAAGTTTGGGGGGATTATGCTTGCTTCACCAATCCTGCCTTTAAGGTGGAGCGGGTGAGCTATCCAGTGATGACACCTAGTGCCGCGCGGGGGGTGTTGGAGGCGATTTTTTGGAAACCTGAGTTTATTTGGCAAGTGGAAGAAATTCACGTTCTGAAGCCGATTCGTCATTTTTCAATTACCCGCAATGAGGTCAACTCTCTGCAAAGCGATCGCGCCGCCCGTCAAGAGAGCTACCGCTATTTTGCTGATGAGGATCGTGCCCAGCGTCATACCTTAGCACTGCGGGATGTGGCCTATGTGATCAAGGCTCAGATCGTTCTACGTCCCCATGTCAATGCTGACATTGCCAAGTACTGTGACCAGTTTCGCCGTCGCGTCAGGAAGGGGCAATGCCACCACCAGCCTTACCTAGGTACTCGTGAATTTAGTGCCTTCTTTGAGGAACCTACGCCAGCGGATCAGCCGATTGCCCACAGTGATGATTTGGGGTGGATGTTGCTGGATGTCGTCTATGAGCAGGATACCAAGGTAAAGACCCTCAGCTACTGGCGCCACGATGGCAATGGCGCCCATTTAACTACCGGGAAAGCAGAGCCAAAGTTTTTCCATGCCCGATTGATTAATGGTGTCTCAAGGGTGTCCCAAGTTGCGATCGCCCTTCGGGGCGATCGAGGATTGAAACGAGTAACTGATTTAAGAGTTACCCGTGATCCTGAGGTTGCGATCGCCCTTCGGGGCGATCGAGGATTGAAACGACACTGACAGCATCAAAGCGATCGTCCCCGGGACGATATGACAGGATTTCTAAACCAATTGGCTCCCCAGTCACCCCATCCTTGAACAAAATCACCCCATCTCCAAGTTCTGTCGCAACTTGGTTTCTTCGTGGAACTTGCCAGAATACACTTAACAGCTCTGTTTCTGGCTCATAAAATACTCTTATTTGAGCCACACTGTCTCCCCTTCTTTAATGGCGTCAGTTTGATAAGCAGTGATTAAAAAACCATCTCCATTTAAGCGTCGTGCCACTGCAACAACCCAACGTTTTTCTCGCTGTACCCGATAAAACAATAATACTCCTGAATCTCGGCTACTGCGACGAACCTCATCTGGTGTAGAAAGAGCTAACCGCACACAATCTTCCAACTCCTCAATATCAGGGTGCTTGATGAGCAGCCGTTGCCAATACTCCTCAGAGGTTCTAACCGTAAATCCAAGCGGTGTAGAAATTTCAAATTTCATGAAACTACTGTGGTAGCAAGGGGTGTCTATCGGAGTTGCGATCGCCCTTCGGGGCGATCGAGGATTGAAACTATTCAATACGAATGACTCGCCCCATTGAATGGGGTTGCGATCGTCCTTCGGAGCGATCAAGGATTGAAACGAGGCGATCGAGGATTGAAAAGGGGGCAAAAAGATGGAGAGTAGGGAACTCGAATCCCTGACCTTCGCGGTGCGATCGCGACGCTCTACCAACTGAGCTAACTCCCCGATTCTTTCTTTAATATACGGTAAACGAGGACACGATGGTCTTAAATTGGTCTTCTACCTTTGGCCATCGCTCCTCTGGAGCTGAAACACTCAGAGTATAGACCTTGCCTCGGCTCACAGCAATACTCGACAAATTGTGTCGCTGCTGAGCATTGTCCCCATCCCCCGGCAGAGTGACGGCATACTCCAGAATGTAATAAGTTTTGTCATCTGCCTTTTGGGAGGTCGCGGAGATCAGGGCAGAACTGCGCCCGCTTTCAGTTGGGGCAATGATATTTCGCAGCAGGCGATCGCCCACCTCCTCAGGGGATCCCAATTCCTCAAGAGACTTTGTGCTGGAAACCGTATTCACAACCACACTGACGTTTTCTGTCGTCTCGATAATGTCGTGAAAGACCACATCCACGGGGTCATCCACCTGTACTTGTACCCAACCGCGGGGGTAGAGAAACTCATAGCCATCGTAGCTATCCACATAGGCCTGTAGCCCACTGGTGGCCGAACACCCCCCCAGCAACATCACAAGAATCGCCAACGCTGTGGCAAAAAACCGTTGAATCATACCGTCCTTTTGCGCTGTTCTCCCCTATTGTGACACTGAAGCTGGCGTAGCGGGGCGGCGCAATTCCTCTGGATGTGAGGGGGGAATGCCCTCAATCGTAATCAGGGACTCCGTTACCGCTCGCACAATCGGAATCGCCACCGTTGAACCGTAGGCATCATCCCCCTTGGGTTCATCCACTACCGCCAAAATCACATACTGCGGCTGATCAAGGGGAAAAATAGCCGCAAAGCTCGTGATGCGCAGATTGCTGTAGGTACCGCCAATTGCTTTTTGTGCTGTGCCGGTTTTACCCCCCAAGCGGTAGCCGAGAATATGGGCGGGTTTCCCTGTACCGAAGCGCACCACTTCTCCCAGCATTCTGACCACTGCTTGACTGGTGCGCTGCGAGAAGACCCGTCGAGGGGGGCGTTGCTCAAGGCGTTTTTGCAGTTGGCCATTTTCATCGTAGAGGCCATCAATGACATGGGGAGTGACCATCTCTCCCCCGTTGGCGATCGCCCCCAATAGTTGAGCCAAATGCAGCGGCGTCAGGGAAAAGCCTTGGCCAAAGGCCGTTGTTGCCGGTTCAATGGGGTAGTTAATAAATTGCTCCGGGGGCTTTAACTGGGCGGCGGTTTCAAAGGGGAGATCACTGCCCACCTTCTCGGTCAGCCCCAAGCGATGCAGATAGCGATAGTAGTGGCGGGCGGGAATGCGGTTCATCATGTGCACCATGGCCACATTGCTGGAGTAGGCGAGAATTTGGGCAATATTGAGGGCACCGCGGCCGCCGCGTTGGCTAAAATCACTGTTTTGAATTGGCCAGCCCCCCACCGTAATCCGCCCCTCATCGGGCAGCACTGTATCGGGAGTAATGGCATTGAGTTCAAGGGCGATCGCGGTGTTGATCGGCTTAAAGGTTGATCCCGGCTCATAGAGATCCGAGACTGCCCAGTTGCGAAAAAGGGCTGGATCAGCCCGGTAGTAATGATTAGGATCGTAGGAAGGCTCTGAGACCAGTGCCCGCAGGGCACCAGTTTTCACTTCTAGGACAATGACCGTGCCCCGCTTAGCGTTGAATTTGCGTAACTGCTGTTGCAGGGCTTGGCGTGCTGTTTGTTGCAAACGAGTATCAATCGTGAGGCGCACATGGTACCCCTGACTCAAAGCACGCGGATCCGCAGGGGCAAGGGCAGGTAACCATTGACCCAAAGCATTGGTTGATAGGAGCTGGCGGTTATGGGAAACCTGTAAAAACTGGTTTTGGCTAAACTCAATCCCCGCTTGACCTTGGTGGTCACGATCCACATAGCCGACAACGCCCGCCATGAGTTCCTGCTGCGGATAAATGCGCTGCCACGCTTGGTTGAGTTCTAGCCCATCGTAGTTCAAAGCGCGAATTTTAGCAGCAGTTTCCTCATCAATGTCGTAGGCAATGGGTACCCCCGTTGGGTAGGTACTGAACTTGGCCAACAGTTGCTCTGGAGATTGCTTGAGTAAAGGGGCCAGATCGCGGGCGATCGCCCGCCGCTCCACTTTGAACTGAATTGGATGGGCAAAGAGGGTAAACACAGGCCGATCGAGGGCAACAACCGTCTCTCGGCGATCGGTAATTGGGTAGCGTGCCAAGGTTGGCGGAGTATAGCGCCGTTGTTGTTGCTGTGCCCGTGCCGCTAAGGTTTTCCCCTGAACCACTTGCAAATAAACTAGGCGAGCAACCACACCCCCCATCACCATCAGCAAAAAGCCAAAGATCAAGCCAACTCGCAAGGGTGGCAGGGATTGGTTTTGGGGGCGGGCCGTTGTCATGGATAGCGATCAGTAATTGACAGTGCGCTGCGGTGGTGGTGTCACGGGGGGGCGTTCAAAATGAGTTTTGGCAGCAATCTTGCCCTCATTGGGCACAAAAAGAACGTGTTGCGGCGTTTGGGGCACGAGACCTTGGGGCGCGCGTTGGACTTGCTGCGTCACCCGATAGCGGAGGGTTTCATTGCTGACGAGTAGCTCCCGCTCCTGCCGTTTGAGGGTTTCTAAGCGGTCATAGGCTTGACTCCACTGCTGCTCAGAGAGGGCTGACCAACCATAGAGAGGCAGTACAGCCACAAGGGCACCGGTGGCTGCCACCCCAGAAACCCATTGAATCCCCAGCAAAGTTTTTTGCCACAGGGGCATTTGCGGCTTGGGGAGAGGCCGAATTTCCGTCAGTGTTGGCGACGATTGGGGAATAAATCGGGATTTGAATTTAGGGGCAGCAACCATAGACTCCAGCACTCCTCAGCAATTTATTACCCTAAAAGATTATGACGCACTGTAAAGATACCCATAAATAAACCATCATTCGGGCAATTCATGCAAAAGTACGCGCTGCAATTCGTAGCTTTGCCGATCGCGATCGCGGGTTGAGAGCAACTTCCGCTGCATCCGCCACAATCGGTTTACGAGTCACAACTGCCAAGAGGGGATTGCCACGCCACGCCTGCTTCACCCGCCGATCTTCCAAGCTATGGAAGCTAATGACGGCAATGCGCCCTGCGGGCTTTAACCATTGGGGCGATCGCGCCAAAAATTGGTCGAGCACCGCTAGCTCTTGGTTCACATAGATACGCAAGGCCTGAAAAACCCGTGTGGCTGGATGAATGCGTTGCCGCGGAGAAGCTTTGAGGCAGTGGGCAACCAACTGCGCCAGTTCTTGGGTGGTGGCAAGGGGACGACGGGCAACAATGTGGCGAGCAATGCGGCGGGCAAAGCGTTCTTCGCCATATTCGTAGAAAATATCCGCCAGTTCTCGCTCGCTGTAGTGATTAATCACCGTTGCCGCTGTCAAAGGGTTAGCGGGATTCATGCGCATATCGAGGGGGGCATCAAAGCGAAAACTAAAGCCCCGCTCTGGACGATCCAACTGGGCGGAACTCACTCCTAAATCTGCGAGAATGCCATCAAACATCGGCTCAGCCACAGGCAGATCAGCAAAGTTGCCGTGCCAAAACTGGACGCGATCGCCAAAGGGGGCGAGGAATTCCTGAGCCGCCGCTAGAGCCATCGGGTCTTGATCGATCGCCAGCACCCGACAGGTAGGTTCACTGCGCAATAGCAGTGCCGTGTGGCCGCCACCTCCCACCGTTGCATCCAAATAGAGTCCCCCGGCCTTGGGTTGCAATGCCTCCAGAACTGCGCTTGCCAGTACCGGTTGATGGTAGGTGGAAAATTCCAAATCTTGCATGAGCGGATCAGAACCAGCGTAAAATTTGCCACAGCACAGTCCCTTGGAGAGCAGCCGCCGTGAACGATACTTCCCTCAACTTAGCCGATGAACTGCTGATACGGGATCAACTCGTGCAGCAACTCTCAGAGGAACTCTATCAACTCATGGTGCAGCATCCTGAGTTATTTGTGCGCTTTTACCAAGCCCGCAAGACCGAGGCAGCCAATGCCGCAGCCCTGAAGTTGCTGCAAGCCCAAGTGCAACAGGTGGAAGCACAAATTGCTGCCTATCAAGAACAGATCCTTGCCTACCAGCAGCAGAGCCAAAGTCGTGAAGCGGAAATGAATGAATTGAAAGCTCAAGTCATTGAATTGAGCGATCGCAATGAGATGCTAGAGCGCGTCATCCAAGAAATGCCCGAAGTCTATCGGCAAAAATTTAGTGAGCGGCTGAGTCAAGTGAAACTCAAAATTGAAAGCCTCGAAAAAGAAAACGCGCAACTGCGTGCCGAACTGCGGAATCTGCAAACCCTCTTGGCCGCTCAAGCCCGCCAGCAACAACAGCAGGGATTCCCCTCATTGCAACCTGCGCGCGTTGGCTTGATTCCCAGCTTTAATACCTAGGTGGACAGGAATCAAAGCGTGACCGCTGCCAACGAAGATCTGCGGGAACTCAAAAAAATACTAGAAGACTTTTTTACAGGGCTTCCCGTCAAGGTCTATCTATTCGGCTCGGCTGCCCGTGGTGCTCTCCGCCAAAGCTCTGACTTAGATGTCGGGATTTTGCCCCTTGCACCACTGCCCGTGGGGCTGTTGAGTGAGTTGCGGGAGCGCCTAGAGATGTCCAATTTGATCTATCCAGTCGATGTCGTGGATTTATCAGAAGTGTCCGCCGATTTTCGATCGCGAGTGATTGCAGAGGGAATTGAGTGGATCGGCTCAGGGAACGATTAGTGGTTGCCCAAAGAGCGCTAGCTACTTTGCAAGAATTGCCCTTGGGTAAGCGCACAGATACGATTATTCGGGATGCAGCAATTCAGCGATTTGAATACACCCTAGAAGCCATCTGGAAAGCAGCACAGCTATATCTACGGGAACGCGAAGGATTAGACATCGCCTCACCGAAGGGCGTGATCCGTGCTTGCTTGGCCGTTGGCCTACTTACTCCAGAGGAAGGCCGTTTAGCGCTAAAAATGGTGGACGATCGCAACTTAACCGTCTACACCTACAATGAGACCTTGGCAGATGCAATTTTCTCGCGGTTAGCACAGCACGCCATGCTCATGGATCGCTGGTTAGCTGCCCTCGCAGCAGGAGGATTAGAGGATTGAAAATACGGATTTGGTGTGCGGCACAGCCAAGGGAAGCCGAACTGTCTGCGGATCAAGTCGCGACCCAAGTGGTACCCCTGCTGCAACAGTGCCAAGACAGTGCCGAGATTGCCATCTGTCCCCTCGATGCCCCGATCGCGATCGCTCCCCAACCGCAGGTGCTAGACTATAGCCTCACCCATTGGGCATCATCCGAGCTTTGGCAGCAGTGTCAAGCGTTGCGTGCCTTGGTTACCCAGTGGGGGATACGAACCAGCACAGGGGGTCTCTATCAGTTGCCACTAGCGCAAACGGCAAAGGGGACGCTCTTTGGCGAAATCATTGGCTGCCTTGAAGGGACATGGCAGTTACCTATCCATGCCAGCGATCGCCAGCGACAAACCCTCTATGCCCTCGGACGGCGACTCCTAGATCACTTACAGGCACCGGTGGGCTGCTATTTTCTGCAATTTGGCTGGCAGGGGGAAGTGATCTTTGAGCGACTGTGGCCTTTTCCAACCGTGGCGGCCCTAGCCAGTATTGGTGTGCAAACGCCTGATTGGTTCACAGCTCACTACCAGTGTTTAAGCGCCATGCCCCTGCGGGATCTGCGGATTCCCGCTCGCGAGACAGTGCGGCGATTAGAATAGAGAGCGCAGCGTTTGGAAAGGTGAAGCGTGAAGATTGTCCGCCGGCGGCTAGTGGGTTGGCAAGCGGTCTATGACATTGGTTTAGCTGGGGATCACAATTTTCTCTTGGCCAATGGAGCGATCGCCGCCAATTGCTTTAACAAGTCCCACTCCACGGCCTACGGCTATGTGACCTATCAAACCGCCTTTCTCAAGGCCAACTTTCCCGTCGAGTACATGGCCGCCTTGCTCACGGCGAATAGTGGCGACCAAGACAAGGTACAGCGCTATATTGCCACCTGCCTCAGCATGGGGATTGAGGTCCTTCCCCCCGATGTGAATCGCTCGGATATTGACTTTACGCCCGTGGGGGACAAAATTCTTTTTGGTCTGTCGGCCGTACGCAATGTTGGTCAGGGAGTGATTGAGGCCATTTTGCAGGCACGGGCAGAGGGGGGTGCCTTTCAAAGTTTGGCGGATTTTTGCGAACGGGTTCCGCGTGCGGGGGGCGATAGCCGCATTCTCAACCGTCGTGCCCTTGAATCCCTCATTGCCTGTGGTGCCATGGATAGTCTCCATCCCCAGCGCAACCGCAACCAACTGATGCAGGATCTCCCCCTCGTGCTGGAGTGGGCACAGGCGCGCGCCAAGGATCGGGCGGTGGGGCAAGTCAACCTCTTTGATATGTTGGCGGGTGGCTCCAGCAATGAATCCGGCGGTAGCTATGACCCAGCCCCCAGTGCGCCCCCAGTGGACGACCTACCGGATGCCGAAAAGCTCCGCCAAGAAAAAGACCTACTGGGATTTTATGTGTCGAACCATCCCCTCAAGGATATTCATCGGCCAGCGGCCATGATTGCCCCTATTAGCTTGGCGGATCTCGAGCAGCACACAGGTCAAGGGATAGTGAGTGTCATTGCCCTGCTCACAGGACTCAAGCCCATTACCACTAAGCGCGGCGAGCGGATGGCCATTGTGCAGTTGGAAGACCTCACGGGTCAAGCGGAAGCTGTCGTCTTTCCCAAAGCCTACGAGCGCATTCATGGGCAGTTACAGCTTGATCATCGGCTACTGCTGTGGGGCACCCTAGAGATGCGCGACGATCGCCCCCAACTCCTGATTGAAGATGCCGAACCCCTTGAAGCGGTGAAGCTGGTGCTTGTGGATTTGCCTGTTGAGCAAGCGGGGGACATTCAAGCCCAAAGTCGCCTCTCGGAAGTCCTCAAACAACAGGTGGGCGACATGCCCAAGGTGCCGGTAGTGGTCAAAGTGACCGATGGCTACCATGCCCAGTACGTACGCCTAGGACCACAGTTTCGCGTTGAAGATGCCGATCGCGCACGCCATGCCCTTGCTAGTGCCGGTTTTCAGGCTGAAGCGAGTGAACTGTTGAGTCTCAAGCTCTAGGCAAAGACATCCCTAAAGAAGGCAATGGCTTCCCCAAGGGCAGCAATAAACTGATCAATTTCAGCGCGGGTGTTGTAGAAATAGAGGCTGGCCCGTGCCGTGGACTGAACCCCTAAATGGCGGTGCAAAGGCTGTGTGCAGTGGTGTCCTGCGCGGATGGCAATCCCCGACTGATCAAGGATGGTCGAGAGATCGTGGGGATGCACCTCACCAACGGTAAAGCTGGCCAAGGCAGCGCGATCGCCGGACTTCGGGCCATAGAGGGTGACACCGGGCAGTTCTTGGAGGCGTTCAAAGAGATAGGCGGTGAGTTCCTGTTCGTAGGCATGGATGCGCTCCATCCCCCACTGGCTCAGATAATCCACCGCTGCCCCAAGGGCGATCGCCTCCGCAATCGCTGGCGTTCCCGCCTCAAACTTATGGGGAATATCGGCATAGGTGGCATGGTCGAGAAAGACATCGGCAATCATTTCGCCACCGCCCAAGAAGGGGGGCATTTGCCGCAGGAGTTCCGCGCGTCCCCAGAGGAAACCAATGCCCGTGGGTGCACACATTTTATGACCGGAGGCCACCAGCCAATCGCAGCCCAACTGCTGCACATCAATGGGGAGGTGAGGCACACTTTGGCAGGCATCCACCAGTACCCGCGCCCCCTTGGCATGGGCAAGACGCACAATCTCGGGAATCGGGTTCAGGCACCCCAGCGTGTTGGATACATGGGCAACGGCCACCAATCGCGTGCGATCGCTCAAAAGACTTGCGTAGTGGTCAAGATCAAACGTTTGCTCTGGCGTCAGTTCCACAAACTTGAGGCGAGCACCGGTTTTCTGAGCCACAAACTGCCACGGAATCAAATTACTGTGGTGCTCCATCACCGTCAGGATCATTTCATCCCCTGCCTGCAGCGTATTCATGCCCCAACTATAGGCCACGAGGTTAATCGCCTCACTGGCATTGCGGGTATAGATAATCTCCTCGGCATGGGGGGCATTGACAAAACGCGCCACTTTTTCCCGTGCCCCTTCGTAGGCCGTGGTCGCCTCAGCACTCAGGGTATGTACGCCCCGATGGACGTTGGAGTTGTAGCGACGATAGTAGTCCTCAAGGGTATTGAGAACTGCCAAGGGCTTTTGGGAGGTGGCTGCATTGTCAAAGTAAATCAAGGGGCGATCGTGCACCTGTCGCGCCAAAATCGGAAAGTCAGCACGGCAAAGGTCAGCGAGGGAGCGGCTCGGGGCGATCGTCATAGTGGTTGTGGTGACATCAGTAACATTCAGGAATTTCCTAGCAAGTCCCCACGGCATTTGCAGGGATACATTTCTCACTATACTCCCTTCCCCCTCGCAGAAGGTGGTTTGAGGCTGAACAGGAATAGCAAACCGCTATCTTGATCCCCGTGCAGAATAAATGTTATGAAATCCTGACATTTGATCCCTGCGAAAGACTAAACTGCGTATAAATCCCTAGGAGTGTGCCCGAATTCCCTTGACGCCCCAAGACTTTTTTGCCAAAGATCAAGGGCAAAGGATAGCTCTGTCTATCAACCCACGATAAGGAGGCACCCATGCCGAAAGATCGCCCCCCTTTAGAAGAAATGACCTTGCGGCAGTTGCGGCGCATTGCCAGTGAACTGCAAGTGTCCCGTTATAGCCGTATGCGCAAAGATCAACTCCTCGCTGCCATCCGTGAAAAGCAGGCGCAAGCCAACGGATCCACCACTACCATTTCTGTCCAACCTGTCCCCTCTAATCTGGAGTCGCAAGAAAAAGTGGAAGCAGCAAAATTTGACCTCGGTCCTGCTCAAGAGGATGTTCTCTTGGCCTCTGTAGATGAAGGTCTTGGGGATTTGCCGGGGGGCTATGGTGAAAGCCGCATTGTCCTCATGCCCCGGGATCCGCAGTGGGCCTACGCCTATTGGGATGTGCCCAACGAGCACCGCGAAGAATTGCGGCGGCAAGGGGGTCAGCAACTGGCTCTCCGGCTCTACGATGCCACGAATATCAACCTCGATAGCCAAATTCCCCACAGTGTTCAGGAGTACCCCTGCGATGAGTTGGCGCGGGAGTGGTATCTGCCCATCCCCGTGAGCGATCGCGACTATGTGGTGGAAATTGGTTACCGCTGTGCCGATGGCCGCTGGTTGGTTCTAGCCCGTTCTGCCCCTGTGCATATTCCCCCCACCTACCCCTCAGATTGGGTCTGGGATCAATTCATTACGGTGGATTGGGATATGGATCTGCGGGGCAAAACCCTCTTTGATCTGGGGGCACCCTTGGCGGGCACTGCCGAACCCCATCCCATTTACGAAGGCATCTTTGCCATGGCCGAAGGAGCCGAAGCGCAGCGGGTGGCAGGTTCTCTCTTTGGTTCCATGCACCAAGTCCCCGGCTCCATCTCCCAGTTGCCCGAAATGGCCATCAGTTCCTACGTCTTCCCCTCTGGGGTTGGCCTATGGGCTGTGCCGACGGTGTCGGGTCTGACGATGTTGGGCGTTGGCTTCTCAGCTTCGGCGGCTCCGATTCGTCCCCGCAAATTCTGGTTGGTGGCGGATGCTGAACTCATTGTCTATGGGGCTACGGAGCCAGATGCCACCGTCACCATTGGTGGGCGCCCGATCAAACTCAATCCCGATGGTACATTCCGCTTCCAAATGTCCTTCCAAGATGGCCTCATTGACTTCCCGATCTTGGCAGTGGCGGCAGATGGGGAACAAAACCGCGCCATTCACATGAAGTTCACCCGCGAAACCCCCGAACGTCGCACCAATACCAAGGAAGAAGCGGTGCTGGAGTGGCTGGCCTAAGCGAGTTGGTTGGCTCAATCCATGCCTTTCCCTCTGCCGAGTGGTGGGGGGATTTTTTTAGGCACGCAAAAAGGCAAGCAGTTCACGATTGACTAGCCCCGGCACTTCCTGTTGTGCCCAATGGCCACAGTCGGGCAGATATTTCAGCCGCCACGGTGCATGGATCCACGCTTCGATACCGTTGGCAAGGCTGGGTTGGGCGAGGGGATCATCGGCGCCCCAGAGAATCAGGGTGGGGCTGGTAATGGCTTCCGTGTGCTGTTGCAGTAGGTGCCACCACTGTTGGGGTGAAAAAAGATGGCGATAACTTTTGAGCACCGCAGCGATCGCCCCCGCTTTTTCGAGAGCCGCTTGATAGAGTTGCACGGTTTCTGCCGAGAAGGCAGCCTTGCGGATGGAGTAGCGTTGAAAGAGATCCTGCAAAAAACTCCGCAGATTATGCCCTAGCCAGTATTCCGCCAAGCCGGGGATGTGGCAAGCCAACAGTGGCCAGTTGCGCCAAAAATGCTCTACCTGTTGCCAGAGTTCCAGTCCCACACGGTAGGGGTGGGGGGTATTCAAGACGGCTAAATGCTGCACCCTCTGCGGAAAACGTGCCGCCACGTGCCAAGCAATCAGGCCACCGCAATCATGGCCGACAATGTGGGCGCGTTCATAGCCCAGTTCTTGGATCAGCGCCGTGACATCTTGGCTGAGGGTATCGAGATCATAGCCGTGGGCAGGCTTCTCGGAGTCATTGTAGCCCCGTAGATCTGGCACTACAACCTTGAAATGACGAGCCAGTACGGGAATTTGAAATCGCCAAGAGTACCAAAACTCTGGAAAGCCATGCAACAGAATCACAAGATCACCGCTGCCTTGGGTGACATAGTGCAGGCGTACTTGGTTAACGCTGAGGTACTGGTGTTGCCAACTAAGGGACGCTTCAGTCATTGAGGGTGGGGATCAAAGTAGAAGGAAAGTCCAGCTACTTTTAAGCTAGCACCGACAAAAGATCGAGGGATAGCCCCGACAGGATTAAACCGCAGTGGGGATACGGACTTCCTTGAGGAGATTGGCCAGTTCTTGCAGTTGATTGATCGCCTCTGCCCCTTCGAGTTTCATGAGTTCGCGGTCATCGCGCATTTCAGTCCAAGTGATCCCATAGTCAGAGACCAAAAAGCGAATCAGGTGGTTGTCGGCCAAGCTGACCATGAAGGAGGCACTGTTGAGTTCACCGCCACAGGTGTAGCAGGAGGCCATGTAGCCTCGATTTTCTAGGGCAATTGCCAGAGCTTGCAGGTTCAACACTAAATCGCGAATAAACTGGCGGTGTTGTTCGGCTAAACGGTAAAACATAGGACGATTCACTCCAAGCAATGAACAAAGTTATAGCACAGCTGCTAGGGAAATATTAAGACAATCTTAAGAAAGGGCAAGGCCGTACCAACGTTGTTAAATTCCTGCAGCCATTTGTAAAATTTGATAGAAAAATAAGGGAAGCTCAAATTTGTTATCGAAACCATCTTATGAAAGAGGGGACTTAACAGCTGCCCGCTGGGGATAGCCCTCCAAAGCGCGACGTTTACCTCTGGCTACCCTTTGCTCAACGTTTTAGCGGTTGTTGATTTGTTCTTGCTACTATACTCTTCATTTTAGCTTTAATCTACTTTAGGATTGGCTTTACGTTTCTAGGGTAGAGTAGCCCTAACGACATATCTTGCAAGACAATGCCAGCAACCACGATTGTTCCCGTTGCCCTTGCGGTTCTTTACCAAGGCGATCGCGTCCTTATGCAGCTGCGCGATGACAGTCCCCATATTTTGTATGCCGGCCACTGGGGACTTTTTGGCGGTCATCTTGAACCCGAAGAAGCACCGCTCGCGGGCGTCCAGCGGGAAGTCTATGAGGAGATTGGCTACTGCCCACCTCACCTCACCTTTTTTGGAGAGTACGGCGATCCCCAAGTACATCGCTATATTTTCACAGGCCCTTTGACGTGTGCACTGGAAAACTTGGTACTCAACGAAGGACAGGGCATGGACTTGGTACCCTACGATTCGGTGGTGGCTGGGGTTCACTATGCCCAAACCCTCGGCGAAGATCGCCCCTTAGGCGCCATCCACCAGCGCATTCTGCTGGATTTCTTTGCTAGGAGAGAATCCCCCGTTTAAGCAGCAAACTGTTGCAGCACCCGTTCGGGGGTTCCCAGTCCTTGGACAGAGCGATCGAGATACAGCACCTGATCACAGGTTGCCCTTACCCGCTCCAAGTGATGGGAAATTTGTAAAATTGCCCAGCCCTCACTCACCTTGAGGGTCTCCAGTAGGTCATAAAATTGTTGCTCACCTCGGAGATCTAAGCCAGCGGGAGCTTCATCCAAAATCAGGAGACGACGGGGTTGCACCAAGCAATAGGCCAAGAGGGCGCGCTTTGTTTCGCCCCCGGAAAGGGAACTCATGGGTTGTGTCGCAAGATGCTCGAGGTGCAGGCGTTGGAGACTTTCCAAGATGGCGCGATCGCGCTGCTGTCGATGCTGCCAAGGCCACTGCCACGTAGGTTGCCCCCAGCCCAAACCCACAAATTCAGCCACGGTGATCGGAATGCGTGGATCGCACTGAAAATTTTGCGGCAAGTAGGCTACCTGTTGGCGGACATAGGGGAGCGTGCGGCGATAGCCCATACCATAGCCCAAGAGGGTCACCCGTCCCTGCTGGTAGGGAATAATGCCCAAAATGGCTTGAATCAGGCTACTTTTGCCCGCCCCATTGGGACCAATAATGGCCATATTCGTATCGGCGGCGAGGGTAAAGGAGACATTTTCCACCACCCAGCGATCGCCCCGCCGCACCGAGAGGTTTTCCACCTCTAGCAGGTATTCGTTCACAGTGCTGCCCCTAACGGTCTATTCACCTGCATCCACCATGTCCCTACCACCGCGATCGCATCGGGACGACGATAGGCTTGCTGTTGCGCCCCAAAAGCCTCAGCCAGATTGCGAATGTTTTGCTCCATTCTTTGCAGGAAGTAGGTCGGCGTGAGATCAGCGGCAGTGGGAGCACGCTCTAGGGGATCAAACACACTCACTTTTACGCCCAAATCCTGCGCTAAACTTTCAAAGACCTGTTCTTGCCCCGGTTCCGTCAGGAGCGTTTTCAGATCACTTTGTTGCACCGCCTGCATCACCCGCTGCACATCCGCAGGTGAGGGGTTAACCGACGGAATGCCCACGAGATAGATCGCTTTCAGGTTATAACTCTCGGCAAAGTAGGGTGCGACATCGTGATAAACCACAAATGTTTTGCCCGCAAAGGGAGTAAGTTTTTCCCGGGCGAGGGCATCTAGGGCTTCTAACTCTCGAATAAAGGCAGTGCTATTTTGCGCGTAGATGGCAGACCCTTCGGGATCCACAGCAATCAGACCATCGCGAATGTTTTTCACTTGCTGCATGGCACGCTGGGGATCTAGCCAAATGTGGGGATTGAATTCACCGTGGCTGTGACCGTGGTCATCATGAGCGTGGTCGTGGTGGTGATCGTGGTGGTGCTCGTGATTATCCTTTTCGCTGGCAAGGGTGGCCACCCCCGCGCTGGTATCAATGATCTTGAGATTGGGATTGGCGGCGTTTTCAATCAGTTTGTCTAAAAAGGTTTCCATCTCAAGGCCATTTTTGACCAAAACCCTTGCTGTGGCCAGCAGCCGCACATCCTCAGGCCGCGCTTGAAAGTCATGGGGGTCAATATTGGCCGGCAAGAGTTGCTCAACAGTGGCGCGATCGCCTGCGACCGCTTTTGTAAAAGCAGTGATGGGTAAGAAAGTCGTCACAATGGTGAATTGGGCTTCTGCCTGTGAGGTCTCTTGCTCCTGTGGCGACTGGGCTTGGGGGGCACAACTGCCCAAAAATACCCCCAGAGTTACCAGCAGCCCCCAGCGTTTAAGGTGAGCTTGGATAGCCATAGAGAAATAGATGAATGATAACCATTCTCATATTTGCACACTTAGGCAGGGAGAGCAAGCAAAAATAAAGGGGCAAGTCTAAACCTCCCCCTTCGCAAAAACCAATTAGCGATCGCGAGTTTTTAGCCTTCGAGATTCAAGAACGGCAAGAGTGCCATGATCCGTGCCCGCTTAATCGCCACTGCAAGTTGTCGCTGTTGCTTGGCCGTGAGACCGGTCACCCGCCGCGGCAAGATTTTCCCCCGTTCAGTGATAAAGCGCCGTAGTAAATCAACATCCTTGTAATCAATGGGCTGTCCAGGGGGAATGGGAGAAATGCGTCGCCGATAAAATGCCATAGCTGTCCTCTAATTACTTGATTTCTTTGTGAATGGTGTGCTTGTTGCAGTGGGGGCAAAATTTCTTCAGTTCTAACCGCCCTGTGGTGGTGCGACGATTTTTGGTGGTGGTGTAGCGAGATACGCCAGGCGATCGCTTGGCCGGATTAGTGCGACACTCTGTGCACTCTAGGGTGATAATGATTCTGGCGCCTTTTGCTTTAGCCATGGTCTTGCCTATCTATCCAGTGAGCCGATCTCTAATTATGGCAGATCTTTGCGGATTTTGCTCACCAATTCAATGAGCTTGCGATCAAGGGCAAAGCCCCGCCGACAGCGATATACCTTTGTGCCGCCAAGGCGATCGTGGAGCGTGCGGTGCTCTTCATCAATCCACGCCAAGCTACAGTCAACGGCCAAGGGCAGTGCCAAAATAATCAGCGCCATACTCGGGCCATAGGACTCCAAGCCTGCCAATGTCAACAGCGCCCCGACACCAATCACCAGTTCTCGCTTGCTGAGGGAAAGGAGATCCGGTGTCCGCTGCCGCTGATCCAACAGGCGCACATTCATTAGCCAATGGCCGGGGCTTTGACCCTTATTGCGGTTCACCATCGCCACCCGCAGCAACCACCAAACCAAGGCAAAAACAAACAGTTGCCCCCACTGAATGGCTGCCCCCGGCGTGATACCGACAACACTCGTCAACCAGATGAGGATAAAGTCAATGCTGGTGGCGATCGCCCGTCGCCAAGGCTGAGCCAGTGGTAAGGGGGGTGGATATTGACGGGAAAGTGCCATAGCAAACACGCGGTGGCAAAAGGCCAGAGAGTGGCTAGACTAGTATAGCTTGAGGCCGATTCCCTCAAAAAATTCTGCGGAGTTTGGACGGTGCAACCCGTTGATTTGACCACCCTGCGTGCTGTTTGTGCCGATCTCCAACATTGGCTACCGGCACGGCTCGAAACGGTTTACCAGCGCGATCGCCACACGATTGCCTTGGCGCTGCGCACGCTGAAAAAACAGGATTGGCTGACCCTCAGTTGGCATCCCCAAGCGGCACGCATTGCCTTTGAACCACCGCCCCCCCGCCAACCCGACACCTTTACTTTTAGTCAGCAACTCCATGCCCAACTCAATCGCCTTGCCCTTGTGCGGGTGGGGTTAGTCAACCCTTGGGAGCGCGTCTTGGTCTTGGAATTTGCCCCTCGTCCGCAGGCAGCAACGCAGTGGCGTCTCTATGCCGAGATCATGGGCAAGTACAGCAACGTGATTCTGGTTAACGCTGCCGGGGAAATTGTTACTGCTGCCCACCAAGTCAATGCCCAACAGTCCCGCTTGCGCCCAATTCTGACCGGTCAACCCTATGTGCCCCCACCCCCCCTAACGGCCGCGTTGCCCAGTTGCGAGATTCCCTTTGAGCAGTGGCAACAACAGGTAAGCGTGATTCCCGGACTGCTGCGGCAGCAACTTCTGAAGGCCTATCGGGGACTGAGTCCAGCCTTGGTACAGCAACTACTGGCGGATGCCGCATTGTCCCTAGAAAGTCACACCACAGAGCTAACCGCTGAAGAATGGCGACGGCTATTTGACCATTGGCAGCACTGGCTGGCGTGTTTAGAGAGCGGGCATTTTGTCCCCCAATTGACATCAACGGGCTATCGCGTCATTCCCCCTCTTGGGACTCAGAGCCAGCCAACGGCCACTATCCATGAGCTGCTTGCCACCTACTACCAAGACCAACTGCGGCAACAGCAAACGCAGCAACTCCGTCAACAGTTGCACCAGAGCCTACAGGCACAGCGGCAAAAACTGATCGCCAAAATTGAGGGCTTTCGGGAACGCTTAGCGGCGGCGGCTGGGGGCGATCGCCAGCGGTATTTGGCCGACCTACTGATGGCCCATGCTCACCTGTGGCAACCGGGGATGACGAAACTGATCGTGACGGACTTTGCCACCCAAGAACCCCTTGCCATTTCCCTCTCGCCAGAGAAGAGTGCCATCCAAACGGCGCAGGAGCTGTACAAACAACAGCAGAAACTCAAACGTGCCCAGCAGCACATTACGCCGCTCCTCACCGCTGCTGAAGAGGAACTCGCCTATCTCGATCAGGTGGCGGCCACCCTCGCCACAGCCACATCCTTAGATGTCCTTGAGGAGATTCGCGCTGAATTGATTCAACAGGGATACCTGACGGCGCCCGATTACTATCGTCCCCCTACCACGCCCAGTCCCTACCTACGCTATACGACACCAAGTGGCTTCACGGTTCTCGTGGGGCGCAACAACCGCCAGAATGACGATCTTACGTTTCGCGTTGCCAGTCCCTACGATTGGTGGTTTCACACCCAAGAGATTCCAGGAAGCCACGTGATTCTCCGCCTCGCAGCGGGGGAGGTGCCCAGTGAGAAAGATATTCAATACGTGGCGAATTTGGCGGCCTACCATAGTCAAGCCCGTGCCAGTGCCCAAGTACCCGTGGTCTATACTCGCCGCAAGTATGTGCAAAAACCGAAGGGCGCTCCACCGGGGATGGTGATCTATGATCAGGCGACAGTGGTGTGGGGGTGCCCTCTGAGTGTCAGTGATGGCTCTTCCGATCTGTCCCAAGGGGGTGCTGGCGGCGATCGCCACGGGATCATGGCAGAATAGAACCGTGTTTTTTACGACACCATTGACTGCTGAGGTTCTATGCTGCGCCTAAATCGAAAATCCCTAATTTCAATCCTATTAAGCGTTGTTGCCATTATTTTAGTCGGCTGTGGCGGCCCCAGTGCCACGACCACCCCTCCGCCCACCTATAGTGAGTTGCAAATTACTCGCATTCAAGACTACCTGAGTGACATTGAGAAAAATGCTGAACGCTTTGCCGACTTAGAGGTCAGTGTGGCCAAAGGGGATTGGCAGGAAGCCCGCAACATTATGCGCGGCCCTCTCGGTGAAATGCTGATGGATATGCGTGCCCTCAACCGCAATCTCTTGGCCAAGGATCAACCCACCCCCACAGCTTTGACCCGTGCCCTGACGGATGACTTCCTGAAAATTGATCAGGGGGCGGATCTCAATAGTGTCACCGTGGCTCAAGAGGGCTTCCGTGATGCTGAAGCGGACTTCAAGGCCTATCTCAATAGCTTGCCTGAGTTGTCCTAGTCCCCTGCGTTTCTCCTAGGTTGATAGCCGTTGCCCATGTCCTTCGTCGGTCTGCATATTCACAGTGATTACAGTCTCCTCGATGGAGCTAGCCAGCTTCCCGACCTAGTGGCACGGGCAATGGAATTGGAGATGCCCGCGATCGCCCTCACGGATCACGGGGTGATGTATGGCGCCGTTGAACTGTTAAAGTTGTGTCGCGGCAAACCCCTGAAGCCAATCATTGGCAATGAGATGTACGTCATCAATGGCGACATCACCAAACAGGAGCGCAAACCCCGCTTTCACCAAGTGGTGCTGGCCAAAAATAAACAGGGCTACCACAACCTCTGCAAACTCACCACCATCTCCCACCTGCAGGGCTTCCAAGGCAAGGGAATTTTTGCTCGCCCCTGCATCAATAAAGAACTGTTGGCGCAATACCGCGACGGACTCATTGTCACCAGTGCTTGCCTCGGTGGTGAGATTCCCCAAGCCATTTTGCAGGGCAAGCCGGATTTGGCACGCAGTGTTGCTGCCTGGTATCAAGAGACCTTTGGTGAGGATTTTTACCTTGAGATCCAAGACCACGGCAGTCAAGAGGATCGGGTAGTCAACGTTGAACTGGTGCGCATTGGCCGCGAGTTGGGGATCAAAATTATTGCCACCAATGACTCCCACTTTATCTCCTGCAATGACGTTGAAGCCCACGACGCTCTGCTTTGTATCCAGACCAACAAGCTGCTCACCGATGACAAGCGGATGCGCTATAGCGGCACGGAATACCTGAAATCCGCTGCTGAAATGGCTCGGCTGTTTCGGGATCACTTGCCCGCTGAGGTCATTGAAGAGGCTTTGGCGAATACCCTTGAAGTGGCCGAAAAGATTGAACCCTATGACATCTTTCGTGAACCCCAAAGTCCAGAGTTTCCAGTGCCTGCTGGCCATACAGCCGATACCTACCTAGAGCAAGTGGCGTGGCAAGGACTGTTGGAGCGATTTCACCTCAGCGATCGCCAGCAGTTGGATCCCACCTACCGGCAGCGACTGGAATATGAACTGAAAATGCTGCAACAGATGGGGTTCTCGAACTATTTCCTCGTGGTTTGGGACTACATCAAATATGCCCGCGACCACAATATTCCCGTCGGGCCAGGGCGGGGATCGGCGGCGGGTTCCCTTGTGGCCTATGCCCTGCGCATTACCAACATTGATCCCGTACACCACGGCTTGCTCTTTGAGCGGTTTTTGAACCCTGAGCGCAAGTCCATGCCCGATATTGATACGGACTTCTGCATTGACCGCCGCGAGGAGGTGATCCAGTACGTCACCGAAAAATACGGCAGCGATCGCGTCGCCCAGATCATCACCTTCAACCGCATGACCTCAAAGGCGGTGCTCAAGGATGTGGCACGGGTGCTGGATATTCCCTATAGCCAAGCGGATCAAATGGCAAAGCTGATTCCGGTGGTGCGGGGCAAACCAGTTAAATTGGCGGTGATGATCTCCGATGACACCCCCTCGCCAGAATTCAAGGAAAAGTACGACAGTGATCCGCTGGTGCGCCGCTGGATTGATATGGCGATGCGCATTGAGGGCACCAACAAAACCTATGGCGTCCATGCAGCCGGCGTTGTCATTGCCTCAGAACCCTTGGATCAACTGGTGCCGCTGCAACGCAATAACGATGGGGCGGTGATTACCCAGTATTTCATGGAGGATCTGGAATCCCTTGGCCTTTTGAAGATGGACTTTTTGGGTCTCAAGAACCTGACAATGATCCAAAAGACGCGGGAACTGATCCAGAAAAACCACGGTCAAACCCTTGATTTGGATGCATTGCCCCTAGATGATGCCAAGACGTACCAAATTCTGGCGGAAGGTAAACTGGAGGGGATCTTCCAACTAGAATCTTCGGGGATGCGCCAAATTGTCCGAGATCTCAAGCCCTCAAATCTGGAAGACATTTCCTCGGTGCTGGCGCTCTATCGACCGGGACCGTTGGATGCAGGCCTGATTCCCAAATTCATTAACCGCAAGCATGGTCGGGAACCCATTCAATATCAACATGAGCTTTTGAAACCCATTTTGCAGGAAACCTACGGCGTTCTTTGTTATCAGGAGCAAATCATGCGGATGGCGCAGGACTTGGCAGGCTATTCTCTGGGTCAAGCGGATCTGCTCCGCCGCGCGATGGGCAAGAAGAAAAAAGAGGAAATGGAAAAACATGAAGCCCTCTTTATTGAGGGAGCGGCGAAAAATGGGGTGCCCAGCGCAGTCGCCCAAGAACTCTTTAAGCAGATGCTGGATTTTGCTGAATACTGTCTGAGTGGCGAGACGGCGGTGATGACGGTGGAATATGGGGCTGTCCCGATTCGCCGCTTGGTGCAGGAAAAATTGGCCTGTCAGGTGTACAGCCTTGATTCCCAAGGGCATCTTTATACCCAGCCCATTGCCCAATGGCACTTTCAGGGCTTCCGTCCCGTGTATGAGTATGAACTTGAGGATGGCTCAACGATTTGTGCGACACCTGATCACCGCTTTATGACCACCCGTGGCCAGATGCTGCCCATTGAGCAAATTTTTCAGGAAGGACGAGAGCTATTCCAATTCGCGATCGCCCCCAGTACGGCGCTGGCTCAAGGTCTCAAACCAGCGGTGCAGATGAGCCGCTAGACAATCTTGAATAGCTTCACTCACCTGATCAGTGGGTTGATCCGCCGCAATTCGCTGCCAGCGATCGCCCCCTGCCTCAGCCAAGGCCATAAATCCTTGACGAACTCGCTCATGAAAGGCCACCGCATGCTGCTCTAGGCGATCCGCTATGCCCCGCCGTTGGGTGCGGGCAAGGCCAACCTGAACCGGCAGATCCAGCCAGAGAACTAAATCCGGCATCAGTCCAGCGGTGGCAATCTGGTTGATGTGCTCGATGAGGCTCAAGTCCAGTCCCCGCCCATAGCCTTGGTAGGCAATGGTGGAAGCCGTGTAGCGATCGCACAGGACAATGCCCCCCCGTTGCAGTTGGGGGCGGATACTCGTCGCCACGTGCTGGGCGCGATCGGCGGCATAGAGAAGGAGTTCTGCCATGGGATCAATCTCTAAATCACTATGGAGCAGCAGTTGCCGCAGGCCTTGGCCAAGGGGCGTTCCCCCCGGTTCACGGGTCAGCAGCAGGGGCGGATCAATGTCAGCGGATCGTAATTTTGCCAGCCAGCCACTTTCCTCTAGCCATGTGGCGATCGCCCCCATTTGGGTCGTTTTGCCGGCACCCTCTCCCCCCTCTAGGACAATAAACAAACCAGTGTAGGGATGCATGAATTCAGCGATTTTGAAGAAAGGTTTGATATAATCGCGGCATCCTGCCATACAATGCAGGTCACCTTACAATGGGGGTAATGCTCAATTCCCTGTGATTTCCTAGGAACACCCGCAGTGACAGCGCCCCGTCTGTTCCGTGATTACACTAGAACCATTGTTCGCGAATTATTAGTTTACCACTTGGCGGTTATGGCTCGATATGCTCGTGTTGTTACTATTGCACTCCCTCGGGCACGGCTAAAGGAAGAGCTGGTGCAAACCCTAGAAGCCTGCGATTTGACGGTAACCCATGTGGGGGATGATTACGTCGTGGCACGGGAGAGCGCGCTCGATGCCATTTCAATGTCCCAACTGGTCACGGTTGAAGTCCTGATTGATAAAACCACGCCCCAAAAGGATGTCACCAAGTTTGATCTGGTGCTCAAGAATAAGGAACTGACCCTCAAGAAAAATAATCACTGCTTTGAATGGTTTGACCGTGTGAGTCGCGCCATTGCCGAAAATGAAAATTGGGAATTAGTTAATACAGTTGCCACACTGTGACGGTGCTGCCAGCAAATGCAACAGTGACCATTGTGGGCGCTGGGGTGGTTGGCTCGGCGATCGCCTACGAACTGAGTCGTGTGCTTGATCCAGCGGAAACGCCGATTCTTGTCCTTGAAGCACAACGGGAGGAAGATTGGCAAGCGACCGGTGCGGCTCTTGGTGTTCTCATTGTCCACCTCAGTCGGCGGCGACGTGGACGCAACTTTCAACTACGGCAGGCCAGTTTGGCACGTTATGAAACCCTCATTCCGGAGTTGGCGGCAGAAACGGGGGTTCAGATTCCCTACCAGCGCCGAGGCATTATCGAAATCTGTACCACTAAGGACGAGGCGATCGCCACCCAAGCATGGTTGCAGGAACAGGCTCCCCAAGGCGTGCAGTGGCTCTCGCCAAAAGAAGTCCAAGATCAATGTCCCCTTGTGGATATCCACCACATTCACGGTGCACTTTGGGCAACGGGCGATCGCCAAGTCACCCCTAAACCCTTGACTCAAGCCCTGCGCCAAGCGGCTCATCAACGGGGCGTCAAGTTCTTGTATCAAAGCCCTGTCCGGCAGCTCCAGCGATCGCCCCAAGGGGGATGGATTTTACAGCTCAATCAAGCAGCCATCGAGACCGAATACCTGATCTTAGCGGCAGGTCTAGGGACAACGCCCCTTACGCAAGCCCTCGATCGCTCTGTCACTGTGGAACCGGTTTTGGGACAAGCCCTAGAGTTTGCCTGTCATATTGATGCAAATACACCAGTGATGACGGCTGAAGGCATTCATTTTGTCCCCTTGCCTTGGGGGCGGGTGTGGGTGGGCGCCACCGTGGAGTTCAACACCCTCACCGCGAATCCGCAAACCCTTGATCAACTGCATGGACGGGCGATCGAACTTTGGCCAGTTCTGAAAACGGCTCCTGTGACCCAACAGTGGCAGGGACTGCGACCCCGCCCGAGCGATCGTCCGGCACCCATCATCGAAAAAATAGACGACCACACTTGGCTGACCACTGGCCATTACCGCAACGGTATTTTGCTGGCTCCCATCACCGCCCAAAAAATTGCCCAATCCCTGAGGCTGACCTTGGCCAAGGGCGATCGCCCCAAGGGGGACACAGCATTGATAAAATAAAAGCCAGCGTTGTGGGGTACATACCATGGAAGTGAATCCTTTTGGCTTGGTGGCAACAGCCATGTTTGTCTTGGTGCCAACAGTGTTCTTGATTATTTTGTACGTGCAAACGGAAAGTCAGAAGAAGAGCAGCTAAGATAGATCTCTACGGCTAGAGCGAAAACGACTCTATTTTTGCCGCAGATGCTCTAAATAGTCCTTATTTATACGGCCTGTGACTGCTGCTTCGTTTTCACCCCTTTGTATTGCACCTACCCACGTCTATCGCGGTTGGTCAATTCTCTCCCAAGCGGGGGAAGCCATTGTTCAATTGGGGCATCATCCCCTTTTAGTGGTTTCACCGCAGCGGTATCAGCAGCTTGAGCAGGAGTGTCAGGCGATCGCCCGCTCCCATGATCTCACCTTCAGCGTAGGGACATTCCATGGTGAGTGCAGTGAATCCACCCTTGCCCAGCTCCGCCAAGAGGCGCAAGGCAGCGATCTCATCATTGGCATTGGCGGTGGCAAAGCCCTAGATACCGCTAAACTTTTGGGGCATCAATTACACTTGCCCGTAGTGACGATCCCCACGTCTGCAGCCACCTGTGCCGCTTGGACAGCCCTCTCCAACATCTATACGGAGGCCGGTGCCTTTGCCTATGATGTGGCACTCCACCGTTGCCCGGATCTGCTGCTCTTGGACTATGCCCTGATTCAAACGGCGCCGAAGCGAACCCTGCTTGCCGGCATTGGCGATGCCCTTGCCAAGTGGTATGAGGCCTCGGTGAGTAGTGGTCACCGCCAAGAAACCCTGATTGTGGCGGCGGTACAGCAAGCCCGAGTATTGCGCGATATTCTCTTGCAGCAATCCGCTGAGGCCCTGGCCAATGTGGGCAGTACCGCTTGGGAAAATGTCGTCGATGCCAGTGTCCTCATGGCAGGGATGATTGGGGGCTTGGGGGGTGCCCAATGCCGCACGGTGGCAGCCCATGCGGTGCACAACGGTCTGACCCAACTGCCCCAAAGTAGGGGCACCCTCCATGGAGAAAAAGTGGCCTACGGTATTCTGGTGCAACTACGCTTGGAAGAGCTAGTTCAAGGCAGTCAACTAGCTGCTAGCGCTCGCCATCAGCTGTGCCAGTTCTATGAACAGGTGGGTTTGCCCCTGACTCTAGAGGACTTGGGTTTCCAAGAGGCCAGCTTAGCCCAGCTCCAGCATGTTGCTACGGTTGCTTGTGCCCCCCACTCCGATATTCACCATTTGCCGTTTCCGGTGACGCCTGATCTGGTGCTAGAAGCAATGGTGTCCACCGTGGTCGGCTACAGTGCCACAGTCTTGGATGGGAGTGCCCGTTAGATGGGGTTAGAGTGGATTCAGCCGGCCGATCGCTTGGGGGCATTGCCGCCCTACGTCTTTGCGCGTCTCGATGAACTGAAGCTGAAAGCTCGCCAGCAGGGACTGGACTTAATTGACTTGGGGATGGGCAATCCCGATGGCTCCGCCCCGCGTCCGGTGATTGAAGCAGCGATCGCCGCCTTTGAGGAACCCAGCTACCACGGTTATCCCCCCTTTGAAGGCACAGCGGTTTTCCGTCAAGCCATTACCCGTTGGTATCAGCGCCGCTACAATGTCTCCCTTGATCCTGATGGGGAAGCCCTCCCCCTGTTGGGATCAAAAGAGGGACTGACGCACCTTGCCCTTGCCTATGTCAATCCGGGGGATGTCGTCCTCGTGCCCAGCCCGGCCTATCCTGCCCATTTTCGTGGACCTGCGATCGCCGGTGCCAACATCTATCCCCTCATTCTCAAACGGGAAAAGGGCTGGCTCATTGATCTCAGTGAGATTCCCAGTGACATTGCCCGCCAAGCCAAGGTTTTGTACTTCAACTATCCCAGCAATCCTACGGCGGCGATCGCCCCCCGCTCTTTCTTTGAAGAAATCGTTGCCTTTGCCCGCGAATATCAAATCCTTCTAGTGCATGACCTTTGCTACGCTGAACTGGCCTTTGATGGCTATCAACCCACCAGCTTACTGGAAATTCCCGGTGCCAAGGAAATCGGCGTTGAGTTCCATACCCTCTCAAAAACCTACAATATGGCCGGTTGGCGGGTGGGGTTTGTGGTGGGCAACCGCCACATTATTCAGGGCTTGCGTACGCTGAAAACGAACTTAGATTATGGGGTTTTTTCCGTCTTACAGAAAGCGGCAGAGGTGGCCTTGAGCCTGCCCGATAGCTACATTGCCTCTGTGTGCGATCGCTATCGCCAACGGCGGGATTTTCTGATTCAAGGCTTGAATGAACTGGGCTGGCAACTCACCCCAACCCAAGCAACGATGTACCTGTGGGTGCCCGTACCCGTGGGCATGAGTTCGACAGATTTTGCCCTCAAGCTGCTTCAGGAGACAGGCGTTGTTGTGACCCCCGGCAATGCTTTTGGCGAAGGGGGTGAAGGATACGTGCGCATTAGCCTCATTGCCGATCGCGATCGCCTAGGTGAAGCCCTCAAACGCATGGCTCAAGCCAATATTCGCTTCGATAGCTTAAGTCAATGTTAAAAGCCCGGAAGGCTGATGAAATTTCACACCCACTCGCAAAGGTCATCCTAGGCGGCTATTCCAAGCGGTCTCGGCGTCCTTGAGAGCCTGATCAATTGTCTTTTGTCCGAGGAGGACAGCTTGCAAGTTTTCGTAGAGGAGTCGTTGTAGCTCCTTAATATCCCGCAGGGGGGGAATGAGAACCTCTGCTTGGCTCATTTGAGCAGCGCTGACGGATCGGGCAATGTCCACAGGGGTGGCATTTTCGCCAATGGTGCGAAAGTAGGAATCCGCTAAGGCCGCTTGTGTAGAAGGCAGAACATTGGCTTCCTTGGCAAAGGTCAGTTGATTTTCATCATTGGTGACAAAGAGGGCAAATTCTACGGCAAGTTCGGGATGGCGACTCTGGCGGGGCACCAGTAAATTCATCACAGCAACATTTTTCTTGCCAGTGTCTCCGGTCAACTGGGGGGCAGGGGCTGAAACGGCTGCAATAGTGGGGGCATTGGTGGCGATCGCGTTCAAAAATTCCGGACTGGTCATCACTAGCGCCGTTTGTCCCGCTTGATAGAGTTCGATACCTTGGCGGTGGCCTTCAGTCAGCACCTGTGGCGGCAAGAGTCCCTGACGATAGAGATCCAGCCAATACTGGAAAACGGCTTTACCCACAGGGGAATTAAAGGCAGCACGGCCTTGATCATCCACCAGTTGGACGCCCATTTGCACCATTGCCTGCATCAGCTCTGCCGAGTCTTCGGGCACCATTGTGATAAAGAAGGCGTATTTGCCCGTTTTCTCCTTCACGACTTTAGCAACACTGGCAAGTTCAGCAAAGGTTTGCGGGGGGCGATCGACCCCAGCGGCGGCAAGAATCGCCTTGTTATAAATCGTTACCCGCGAGGTGAGGTACCAAGGCACGGCAAAACTCTTGCCCTCTAACGTCGTTGCCTGCCAAATATTCGGTAAATAACGCTCGCGCACGGCTGGCGGCACATAGTCATTGAGATTGAGCCACGCATTGCGTCCTGCCAACAACGCCGCAAAGTCGGGGTTCAGGTTCACCACATCAGGCGCAGTGCCCGCTAACACCGCCATGAGAATTTTGGTCTGCATTGCTGTCCAAGGAATATCCACCCAGCGCACATGGACATCGGGATGTTGGGCTTCAAATGCCGCAATCAGGCGATGGAAGTAGTCAGTAAATTTCGGTTGCAGTTGCATGGTCCAGAATTCAATCTGGGTGCCTTGGGTAGGCGGCGTTGTTCCACAACTGGTGAGGATGGCCAGCCATAGCCCCACCAACAGCCCAGAGATCCAGCGTTGCCACGATCGCATTGCTGAGGACTCCTACAGGGGGGGGAGTTCAGAGGTACAGGCACGGCAGCGACTCGCCTTGAGGGGCACAGACTCCAAGCAGTAGGGGCACTCCCGTTGTTCGGGGGCAGGCGGTTTCTTGGGCAGCAAGGGCAAAATCAGTTTCAGGAGAATAAATAGGCTGAGGGCAATCACCCCAAAGTCGAGTAAACTGCCCAAAAATTTGCCAATTCGAATGCCTGAGCCGACGGTCAGTTCGCGCCAGTCGCCCCCGGGAATCAGAGGATTGACCAAGGGCATGATGAGGTCTTCAACAACGGAAGTAACAATGCGGCCAAAGGCACCCCCCACCACGACAGCGATCGCTAGATCAATCACATTCCCCTTTAAGGCAAATTCGCGGAACTCCTGCCAAAATTGCTTGACCTGTCGGCGGTTTAGTCGCGCCATGCCCACTCCTCAGTAGTACACAAAAATTAACATTTATCTTCATCAATGACCAAAATTTTATCGATGCCGCTAGCCAACGGGCAAACTCTAGGCTAACATTGTAGATCCAGTCAGAAAGTGTTCGAGCGATCGCTGGTATGATTGCGTATGGCACCCACTTCTGCCCGCTTGATAACTCACTATACACCCCCATTTTCGTTAAAGGAGCTAGGAAAACACTCGCATGGTCAATCAGGAAAAAACGTTAGACGTGGGCTTTACGCATGCTGATTTTGCAGCCTTACTGGACCGGTACGATTACCATTTCAACCCCGGCGACATTGTTGCTGGCACCGTCTTTAGCATCGAACCGAAGGGTGCCCTGATTGACATCGGTGCGAAAACCGCTGCCTACATCCCTATCCAAGAAATGTCTATCAACCGGATTGACAGTCCGGAAGAAGTCCTGCAACCGAACGAAACCCGTGAGTTCTTTATCTTGGCGGATGAAAATGAGGAAGGGCAGCTTACCCTCTCGATTCGTCGTATTGAGTACATGCGGGCTTGGGAGCGCGTTCGCCAACTGCAAGCGGAAGATGCCACCGTTCGTTCTCAGGTCTTTGCCACCAACCGTGGGGGTGCCCTTGTGCGCATTGAAGGGCTGCGCGGCTTTATCCCCGGTTCCCACATCAGCACCCGTGTCAACAAAGAAGAATTGGTGGGTGAAGAGCTACCCCTGAAGTTTTTAGAAGTGGATGAAGAGCGCAACCGCCTCGTCCTCAGCCACCGCCGTGCCCTTGTCGAACGCAAGATGAACAAACTAGAAGTGGGCGAAGTGGTGGTTGGAACCGTGCGTGGGATTAAGCCCTACGGTGCCTTCATTGACATTGGTGGGGTTAGCGGTCTGCTGCACATTTCCGAGATTTCCCACGATCACATTGATACGCCCCACAGTGTTTTCAATGTCAATGACCAAGTCAAGGTGATGATTATTGACCTTGATGCTGAGCGGGGTCGGATTTCCCTGTCCACCAAGCAACTGGAGCCAGAACCCGGTGACATGGTGAAAAATCCGCAGTTGGTCTATGAAAAGGCTGAAGAGATGGCAGAGCGCTATCGTCAGCAACTCCTGCAACAACAGCAGCAGGCCACCGCAGAGACCACTGAGGAAGTCATTGAAGACATTCCCGAAGCCACTGAAGACGATACGGCTGAGCCGATTCTTCAAGAAGCCTAGGATGTCCCTTGCCCTCACCCTTGGGGATCCAGCGGGCATTGGCCCAGAAATTCTCCTGAAAGCCCTAGCTCACCTGCCCTCAGAAATGTTAGGGCAGTTTTTTATTGCTGGTACAGGCCAAGTATTAGAGGAAACGTACGCTCGCCTCTGCCAGCAGGGACAGGTGGCCATTGATCCTGCCCAGCTTCGGATTTGGGAGCACCCCCTCGATGCGGTGATTGTGCCGGGGCAACCGAGTGTGGTGAGTGGGGCGGCGAGCTTTGCCTACTTAGAAACAGCCATTCAGCGGACGATCGCTGGCGAGGTGGCAGGCATTGTGACGGCACCGATTTCTAAGGCCAGTTGGCAGGCGGCAGGCTATACTTTTCCCGGTCAAACAGAAGTGCTGGCTCACTTTACTGGAACCGCCCACGTGGGCATGGTGTTCTTGGGGCGATCGCCCGTAACCAACTGGGTGCTGACCACTTTACTCGCGACGACCCACATCCCCTTGCAAGAGGTGCCCAAAGCACTGACCCCCGAGCGCCTCAATGAAAAACTCGCGCTCCTTGTGCAGTTTCTGAGGGAGCGGCGGCATCTGGAGCGACCTCGCATTGCCATTGCTGGCTTGAATCCCCACAGTGGTGAGCAGGGACACTTAGGCCAAGAGGAAGTGACTTGGCTGATTCCATGGCTCGCAGCAGCCCAGCAGCAGTATCCCCAAGTTGAACTGATTGGTCCTGTGCCCCCCGATACCCTCTGGATTGGAGCGGCCGATGCGTGGTGGGGACGCCCTGCCCCGGCAACTGCCTACGATGCCTACCTCGCGCTTTACCATGATCAGGGGTTGATTCCCGTGAAGATGCTCGCTTTTCGGGAAGCGGTGAATACGACGATTGGCTTGCCCTTTATTCGCACCTCCCCCGATCACGGCACCGCCTTTGATATTGCCGGTAAAGGGGTAGCAGACCCACAGAGTTTTCTGGCGGCGATCGCTTGGGCGCAAACCCTGAGTCAAGGATCGGTTTTCCCTCTTACCCCCGCCTAAAGTGCCTTTGATAGAATGCAACTAGATAACAAACCAAACGGTCAATCGTTGGCATTTGGGTTGTTGCTGTATCGGGCAGAGTCATATGGGATTCTTTGATTCAGAAATTGTTCAACAGGAAGCACAACGCCTGTTTCAGGACTACCAGCAGTTGATGCAGCTTGGCTCCGAGTACGGCAAGTTTGACCGCGAAGGGAAGAAGATTTACATTGCAAAAATGGAAGAACTCATGGAGCGCTACCGTATTTTTATGAAGCGCTTTGAGTTGTCCGATGACTTCATGGCGCAGATGACCATCAAACAATTGGAGACCCAACTCAGCCAGTTTGGTATGTCTGCCCAAACCATGTTTGATCAAATGCATCAAACCCTTGAGCGCATGAAAGCCGAAGTGGAACGCCAACCCTAGGGGAGAGGGCGAGTGTTGCTCTGCAATTTGGATGGGGTGATTACGCCAGAGGCCTCGATTTCTGTTTTTGATCGCGGGTTTCTCTACGGTGATAGTGTTTATGAAGTGATGCGTACCTACCGCGGGATTCCCTTTGCCCTACCAGAGCACCTCGCACGGTTGCGCGCCTCAGCCGCCTATCTCTACATGAGCGTGCCGTGGTCTGATAAGCACATTACCCAAGAAGTGCAACGCACCTTAGCGGCTGCCCCAGCGGGAGAATATTACATTCGGATTGTCGTGACCCGTGGCGCCGACCAGCGGATTGGGTTACTGCCAGAACCAACGACCCAACCAAGGTTATTGATTGTGTTGATGGCGATCGCCCCCGAACCAACATTGAGCGAACAGGGAATTTGCCTGACCATAGGCAAGCGCCAACGCACGAGCACCGCTGCCCTTGATCCTGCCGCCAAAACGGGCAATTACCTCAACAATATCTTGGCGCTATTGGAAGCGCAGCAAGCTGGGTTTGACGACGCCCTGTTGCTCAATGCCCAAGGGCAGATGACCGAGGCCACGACCAGTAACCTCTGGATTGTCCGTGAGGGTGTGGTCGAGACACCCCCCACTGCTGTTGGGATGCTCCACGGAATTACGCGAGCGACGCTGTTGCAGATCGTTGCAAACTTGGGCATGCCCCATCGGGAAGTGATTCTCACCCCACAGGATCTGGCGAGAGCCAGTGAGGGCTTTCTGAGTTCATCGGTGCGCCTGCTAATGCCGATTCGCCAAGTGGATGAGGTGATCTTTCCCGCCTGTCCGGGACCTGTGACCCAAAAGCTATGGCAGGAATTATTAACAGTGATGGAAAAGGCGACTCTGGCCTAGATACAGTCCTTTTAGCGAAGTTCTTGAGTTGGGAACATGACGGGAATATTGGGATTCACCCATACTTGACAGTCGAGTTCGGTACTGGGTGGGAAAAAAGGAATCGGGTTGCCTGCGGCATCGGTGACTTCTGGCAGGTATTCAAGGGGTAGGGCATCAAATTGACAGGTGTAGGCACCATAAATGACCTGCCGGCGATCGCCCAAAGGGCGCGCTGCGCGATCGCGCAGGATCAACTGATAACCAAAGCTGCGACTGGCATTCCCCAACTGATTGATCAGGGCAAAACGCCGTAAATAGGGCAGGCGTCCCCAAGCAGACGGCGACACAAAGGCTTCAACTCTACCCCCCGGCGCTGTGATGGACGGAAAAGCCTGCCAGCGCTGAATCACCCCATCCCCAAACTGCTGAACTGCCCACCAGAGACTCGGTACGGTCAAGCCCACTGCCGAGGGTTGCTCGCTAACCACAACTTGCTTTTCATTGACCGGCAGCGCGATCGCCTCGGCAACCGCTGGCGGTAGGTCTTCTGTACTGGGATTGGCGGTAGTTCTAACGGGGTGCAATGCCACTAAAGCAATTGCCCCAACTGTGCTGAGCCAGCGACCGCAAGACTTCAGTATGGATAGGCTTTTCATTGATCCTTAGGCGTGAGGGAGATTACCTCCTAATATTACGAATGCAGCCATGCCCTCAATACATCGAGGAGGCTATTTCCCCCCCAAGCAAGGGCAATGAGAATGGATGTGGTGACTGCTAAACCAATCAAGGAGATGACCACCCCTGCCAGACTAATCAAACCATCGTCATCCAACAATCCAAAGCCAATCGTAAAAATGCCCATCGCTGGAATGGTGTTGGTGCCGGGAACGGGCAAAATCATCGAGATTGCCATCAGTGACACGGCAACTCCCAAGCCCAAACGTCCGCCTCGGGTCGTGCAAATGGGGCGCAAGCGGGGACGGGAGATCAATTCAACCCGCCGCAGCCAAGGCAAAGCTGTGCGCACAATCTTTTGAATCTGGGATCGCGGCATCGTGCGCTTCAGCAGCCGCAGGGGCAACCAAGGGGTTGAGGCACCCACGAGCAATTGCCAGCCCAACAGTAACAGCACAATGCCAAAGGGGGTGGAGTAACCGGGGGCTGGAATAGGCAGCGCCGAGGGCAATGAAAGTACAGCCAGCAAAAAGCCGAAGGTTCGCTCTCCCGCCAACTGCAGAATATCCCCCAAGGACACCAGTTGCTGCGTTAACACCTCGCCATCGCTGAGGCTGGGCACAGGACTCAAAAAGGCACGTTCGAGGTCAGTGGACAGTTTTGCCATAAAAAATTACGGGAGGTGGAAATGTTGCCACTGCTAGGATACGATAGATTGATCGTTAGTTATGCCCAACACAGTTGACAGGCGATCCTAAGGCCGCGATCAACCTGAAGCCATGGCAACCCCATCCGACTTACCGACAGAGTTGCACCTGATTAACCCGCGGCGATCGCTGGGTCATGTTTATCTCGACTGGACACCCCAACCTGGTTGCCATGTGGATCATGAAGGGGAAACCTATACCGTGTTAGAACGCCGTCATCGCTACCGGTTTCGTGGCGGACGTTATCAACTGGAAAAAATTGCCCTCTATGTGCAGCATAGTGACACCACGAGCGATCGCCATCTCGTCAATGGACAGTGGGTGATTGGAGATCCCACCTGCCGCTGGAATGCGCTTTCACCCTTGTTGCGGTGTGCTGTGAACCCTCAAGGCTCCTGCCAAGACTGTCGAGATTACCAGCCTCGAGAACCTTAACGTTTTGCTGCGAAACCCCCCCTCGCGCAGAGGGGGAGCATCAGGGTGATTTCAGATTGAGCCAGAGACGGCCAGTCTACTGCACAGCGGGCGTCATATAGGACGTTTCCGGTAGAACAATTTTCACCGGTTCAACGTGCCAGATGTCTTGGCAGTACTCGCGAATGGCGCGATCGCTAGAAAATTTGCCCATCCGTGCCACATTCAGAATCGACATTTTTGCCCATTGGGCTTGATCTTGATACACCTGAAGCACCTGTTGATGGCAGTCCACGTAGCTTTGGTAGTCTGCCAAGAGGCAATAGCGATCGTTTTGCCAGAGGTGTTCCACAATTGGGCGAAAGAGTTCCGTATCCCCATGGGAAAAGTAACCAGAGCCGATGAGGTCAAGGACTCGCTTCAGCATCGGGTTATTATTGGCAAACTCCCACGGACGGTAGCCGTTACGCCACAATTCCTGCAATTGCTCCACCCTATTGCCAAAGAGGAAGAAGTTTTCTGCTCCTACTTCTTCGCGAATCTCCACATTGGCACCATCGAGGGTTCCAATCGTCAGCGCCCCATTGAGGGCAAATTTCATATTCCCTGTGCCTGAGGCCTCGTAGCCTGCCGTTGAGATCTGCTGTGAGAGATCCGCTGCGGGATAGACCCGCTGTCCCAGAGTCACATTGTAGTCGGGTAAAAAGACCACCTTCAGGCGATCGCGCACCGCTGGATCACGGTTAATCACGGCGGCTACCGAGTTGATGAGCTTGATGATTAGCTTGGCCATGTAGTAGCCCGGCGCCGCCTTACCGCCAAAAATAAACGTTTGGGGTACCATCTCCAGTTGCGGATTGTCCTTCAACATCTGATAGAGGGTGATGATATTGAGGACACACAGGTGCTGCCGCTTATATTCGTGGATGCGCTTCACCAAAATGGAGAAGAGGGAATGGGGATCCACCTTCACGCCCACGCGATCGCGAATGTATTCCGCAAGGCGTTCCTTATTTCCATGCTTCACCGATCGCCACTGAGCCGCAAAGTCGCGATCCTCTGCCAAGGGTTCCAATCGCCGCAGTTGATCCAAGTGTTTCACCCAATCTTCGCCAATGCGTTCGGTAATCAGGCGAGTTAATCCGGGATTACTAAGCACCATCCAGCGCCGAGGGGTGACGCCATTGGTTTTATTGGAAAATTTCTGCGGCGTCAGTTCGTAGAAATCCTTGAGCACCGTTTGTTTCAAGAGTTCTGAGTGCAGCGCCGCCACTCCGTTGATGGCATGACTCCCCACCGCTGCCAAGTGTGCCATGCGCACATAACGACAGCCACTTTCATCAATAATCGACAGCCGCCGCAGGCGATCGTTATCCCCCGGATATTGCAGGCGCACCTGATCGAGGAAGCGTTGGTTAATTTCGTAGATGATTTGCAAGTGGCGGGGTAGTAGTGAGCCAAAGAGATCTAGCGGCCATTTTTCCAGTGCCTCGGGCAAGAGGGTGTGGTTGGTGTAGGCAAATGTCTTGCAAGTAATGTCCCACGCCTGATCCCAAGGCATGAGATGCTCATCCACCAACAGGCGCATCAGTTCTGCCACCGAAATCGCCGGGTGGGTATCATTCAACTGCACGGTGAACTTTTCGTGGAAGCGGCTGAGATCCTTATTCCCCGATTGCTTGTAGAGGCGGATCATGTCCTGAAGGGCACAGGAGCAGAAGAAATATTGCTGCATCAGCCGCAGTTCTTTGCCCTGCAATTGCTCATCGTTGGGATAGAGCACCTTGGTGATGTTTTCTGAGGCAATTTTTTGGTTGACGGCACCGTAGTAGTCGCCCGTGTTAAAGGCTTGAAAGTCAAAGGACTCCACCGCCTCTGCCCGCCACAGACGCAGAAGATTGGCGGTATTCACCTTGTAGCCCAAGATTGGGGTGTCATAGGCTACCCCTTGAATCACTTGGTGAGGTTCCCAAACGACCCGATAGCGCCCTTGATCATCGGTGTAGCTATAGGTATGGCCGCCAAACTTTACCTGCAAAATCAACTCTGGCCGCGGAATTTCCCACGGGTTGCCGTAGCGTAACCACTTATCCGTAATCTCCACTTGCCAGCCATCGCGAATCTCTTGGTCAAAGATGCCGTACTCATAGCGAATGCCGTAGCCAATGGCGGGGATTTCCAATGTGGCGAGGGAATCCATATAGCAGGCAGCCAAGCGACCCAAGCCACCATTGCCCAAGCCCGGCTCTTCCTCCTGATCAAGGAGTTCCTTGAGGTTTAAACCCGTTTGCCGCATGGCTTCCTCAACGGCTTCATAGAGCCCAAGATTAATTAGGTTATTGCCAAGGTGGGGCCCCAGTAAAAATTCGGCGGAGAGATAGCAAACGGTGCGGCTTTCTTGATCTCGATAGGTTTTGGCAGAATTCAGCCAGCGCAACAGCAGGCGATCGCGCACGGTGTAGGCCAAGGCCAAGTAGTAATCATTTTTCGTCGCCACTTCGGGGAACCGCCCTTGGATAAAGAAGAGATTATCCATAAAGGCGCGGCGCAGCGTTTCAATACTCGTACCGGTGCGATCGTCTTCCGTCAGCACCGTGGGACAACCGGGCGGAATGAGACTGGTCATTGTGGGAATCCTCGCAAAGAATTAACGCGATTAGTAGTCAGCCCTTCCCTTCTGTTCTACCGCGATCGCCGAAGATTCCCCGCTAAGTACAGAATCTCTTTACCAGAAAAGGGCGGAACATCCCAAAGGAACCTTAGCAGGTGCTCATTGACTCTGGAGAAAGAGTTGGCAGGTGAGTTCTTCCTCTGCGTCTGTCTCTGAGGTGACGGCTGGAATAACAGTGGGTGGGGTACTGCCAAGGGTATCCTCTGGGGGTTGGTTTTGTGGATACCGTTGATAGAGCGTGCTTAGGAGTTTGATCAGGCGATCGCCGGCACTGGCATAGAGAGGGTCATCGGGCAAGCGCGCCAAAGCAGCGGCCATCTGCGTCTGCAAGATCTCTAAATCCCCATAGCGGCGAGTCAGCCGTTGCAGTAAATCAATGAGGGTAAACCGCTCTAGGCCTTGAGCATGCACCGGTTTGGTGGTCAACAGGGCAGCCACAAGAAGCTTCATCTGCAGGGGGGTACAGTAGCGAGTGACTTCCAAGCGCAAATCGTAGAGATCGGCGGTGCTGAAGGTTGGCGCCTCGATGGTCAGTGTGGCCGTTGGGGATTGGGTGTAGAGGGGCACCAAAATTTGCAGGAGTGCCGCTGAGAGAACCTGATAAGCCTGTGCTTTGTTGAGACTATTGACAATGGCCGTTAGGCGCTGTCCCAAAAGGGTGGGGGTTTTCAGCCGCTCAAGAATTTGGATCACGGCCTGTTGCACATCGCTGACGGTCCACGGCGGTGTTTGGGTCGGCCACTGATTCTGGTGCAGGGCATACAGTAGCTTAAAAAGACGGTTGTGCTGCGGATGCTGGACGATTTGTTGGGCAGCGGTGGCAATTGGAGAAGTCGTTGTCGTCACAGGTTTGCCCAAAGTCCCTCGATCTGTATTCTAGCCAATTTTCCTAGACGATAATTTATTGATTGTCATCAAGGGGAGATTGTCAAGACCTCTGCTAGCATTGGGAGAGTTTAGCAGTGACAGAACGGGTGTGAAAGCGCTTTTTCATCGCCTGCAGCAGCGTCTCAATGAGATTGTTGTCGGTCAAGGGGCGATCGCCCAAGGGTTGGTTGTGGCACTCCTCGCCGAAGGCCATGTCATCCTTGAGGGGGTGCCGGGAACCGCCAAAACCCTCCTTGTGAAGCTCCTCGCTCGCCTGATTGCAGCGGAATTTCGCCGTATCCAACTCACCCCCGATGTCCTCCCCGCCGATATTCTCGGTACGAGTATCTTTGACTTTAACAGTCGCACATTTCGCCTGCGCAAGGGGCCAATTTTTACCCAAGTGCTGCTGGCGGATGAAATTAACCGCACACCGCCTAAGACCCAAGCGGCTCTCCTCGAAGCCATGGAAGAACGGCAGGTAACCCTTGACGGCACCACTCTCCCCCTCTCGGGTTTATTTTGGACAGTGGCCACCCAAAACCCTTTGGAATTTGAAGGGACATATCCGCTGCCAGAAGCCCAACTGGATCGCTTCCTATTTAAGCTAGTCGTCCCCTACCCAGAGCCAACTTCAGAACGGCAAATGCTTGAAAATGCCCTTGGGGGCTTTGAGGCGCGGGATCTCGATCAACTCAATTTGGAGCCGTTGATTACCGTTGAGCAAGTCTTGGCAGCACGGCAGCAAGTGCGGCAAGTCCATGTGGCGCCTGCGGTGTTGGAGTATCTGTTGGCCTTGGTGCAGGCCAGTCGTCAACATCCCGAACTGCTGTTGGGGGCTTCCCCACGAGCGGCGGTGGGCTGGTTACGTGCCACCCAAGCCCAGGCGTGGTTAGAGGATCGCGCCTATGTTACCCCTGAGGATGTGAAGGCGATCGCCACCCCGCTACTGCAACACCGCTTAATCCTCAAGCCCGAAGCCCAGTTAGACGGCACCACGCTGCCCCAAGTGATCCAAGGTATTCTCGCGAAAGTTGCTGTCCCCCGATGAAAGCACCTGCCAGTTATCAGTTTGGTCGCCATCGCCCCCGCTGGGTGCCCACGGTTCGCTTCTATGGCCTCTTGCTGCTGGGGCTTCTCTTTCCAGTGCTGACCAGCTTTCTGCCAGCAGAGCTATGGCCGATCACCGAGGCGGTTCCCCAAGGGAAGTTGCGGGAATGGTTGCACCACTGGCCTCTGGGGCTGGGATGGCTCCTGATGGGACTGTGCGATCTGGTCATTTTCGGCCTGTCCCTGTGGGACTATATCCGCATCGGTCGCTGGCAACTGACCCTCGATCGCGCCTGTGAGTCACGGCTCTCCATTGGTCGGCAAAACCCGATTCGCCTCAGGCTGCACACCCGTGGTGAGGTTTCCTTGAATGAGCAGATCTGGGTTGAACTCTACGACTATGTGCCTGCTGAGTTTACGGGTGAAATCCCCTACTTTGCCTTTGCGGCCTCAGCCCAGAGTACGTTGGAATTGCTCTACCATGTGTTTCCACCGCGACGGGGTGCCTTTCAATGGTCAGGCTGCGATGTGCGGCTGCGCAGTTCTTGGGGCTTGGCGTGGCGACGCTGGTTTGCACCCGTTGTGACTGAAGTGGAAGTCTATCCCGATTTGATGGGCTTGCGATCGCTCTCGATTCGCCTCAGTTTAGACTTCAGTGGCAGCTTGCGGCGGCGACGCTATGCCTTGGGGGGCACCGAGTTTGCCGAATTGCGGGAGTACCACTTGGGGGATGATCTGCGCCTCATGGACTGGAAAGCGAGTGCCCGCCGCGGACGGCCTCTTGTGCGCGCCATGGAACCCGAACGGGATCAACCCCTGATCATTCTGCTGGATCGAGGCCGCTTGATGACCGCTACTGTCGCTGGTTTGAAACGCTTTGACTGGGGCTTAAACGCGGCATTGGCACTGGCGCTGACGGGCTTGCGACGGGGGGATAAGGTGGGCTTGGGGATTTTTGATCAGCAACTGCACACGTGGATTGCGCCTCAAAGTGGCGATTCCCATCTGGGGCAGATTCTGAGTCAGGTGTATCGCTGTGAACCCGTTCTCGAAGAATCTGACTATGTGGGCACCGTCAGTGCGATCTTGGGACACTATACCCGCCGTGCCCTTGTGGTGGTTCTCACAGAGGTCATTGATGAGGTGGCTTCCCAAGAACTCCTCGCAGCCATGGCTCGCCTCACGCCGCGTTTTCTACCCTTCTGCGTTGCCTTGCGCGATCGCCACATTGAAACCCTTGCCCACCGCCCGTTGATGCCACAGCCCTTAGCTGCCGTGGATCAAGTGACCAGCCTCTATGAACAGGCCGTCGCTCTCGATCTGCTGCATCAGCGGCAACGTGCCTTTGCCCACTTGGAGCAACAGGGGGTTCTTGTCCTTGACGCGCCTGCGGATCAAATGAGTGAGCAACTGGTGGATCGCTATTTGCTGCTGAAAGCCCGTGGCCGACTCTAGGGTTGGCTAGCCTCGATCACACTGGTATTCCTTGGCTCCTGTAATGGCCGTAGGGGTGGGCGATCGCCCGTTGGTGTCCCTAGGGGAAGGGGTGTCGAGGTCTGCGTCAGCCCACAAGTTGCCCGCAAACGCGCTTGCAGGAGTTGACTCACCACCTGACGTCGAATAAATTCTTGCTCAATTGCTGGGGGGACTGAACGTTGCAGTTCCATAGGTTGCCTCGAATTCACCGTTGTTCACGGCGACACAGGCTTCCGTGCGCTTCCCACACCCACATTCAACGGTCATAGGCCTCACCTTGATCTTAACGGCGATCGCCCACGATTGTAAAAATGACTACCAAAATGCAGTGGGATTTGTGGGGATTTCCTAACACTATTGCAACGGGGATACATTCGGGGATTGAGGTGATTCCCATTTCTGCTGGCAAAACTCGTGGATCACCTTACCGCCATGAATAATCACATAGAGCGTCACTCCACTGAGGACAAAAGGCATGATCTTCTCGAGCCAAGGAAGATGGCAACCGAGGCGGGTCAGGACAAGGGCAAAGGCATCATCTAAAAGGCTAATCAACAAAGGTAGCAATTGTCTTAGAAGGGTAAGAATCTCTGGTAAATAACCATCACTATCCATAAAAATACTCTCGGCTGAGTTGACGCAGAAAATCACTTAAAGAAACATTGATTAGTTGGGATGATTGGTGAGTGGAAATACTTCATAGGCACTTCGTTCTCATCAATACAAATAAAGAATTGAAAAATGAATTACACGTCTTTACAAATTGATGACCTTTAGATAAGCCTACCCTAACTGCGATTGTTGTTTCTGCGAGTGTTCCCAAGAATAGCCGAAAACCCTGCCCGTCAGGCATTAAGGCTGCTATTGCTATTGCTAAGTTCGGTTGCAAATGAGAGATTATCGTGAATTGTTAACAACCGTAACACTTCTATTATAGGCAACGCCTAGGGGTTAGGGGATAACTGTAATTTGTCGTTACATTGGGAACGCATTCTGAAAGTTAGCTGTCTAGGATAGAGATGACAGCAGCGGCAGGTGCTTTATGAGACAGATGTCGGGTCATCGGTGTGGTTTTGCGCTTCTGTTGGCGATCGCCACCACCACAGGATTTTACCAGCGGGGACTCGCACAAAATGAAGCCCAACAGTTGCGCGATATTATGCAGCGGTTGGATGCCCTACAACAGCGCTATAGTGCCGCCGTCAGTGAACTAGACGTGATTCGCAAAACCTCTTTTGGCGGCGATAGTAATCATGTCATTGCCCTCACAAATCAGATTGAGCAGTTGCAAAAACAGGGGAATTATGGCGCAGCAGTGGCACCCTCGCGGGAATTGGTGGCGATCGCTGAGCGGGTTTTAGGTGCCCATCACCCCACTGTGGCTGCAACTTTGAATAACCTTGCTGTCACCTACAAGGAACTGGGCAACTTTAGTGAGGCGATTCCCCTCTATCAGCGCAGCTTAGCCATCCGTGAACAAGCCCTTGGCGCCAATCATTCCGATGTTGCCACCAGCCTCAATAACCTCGCCAACCTCTACACCGATCAAGGCAACTACGGTGAGGCTCTGCCCCTCTATCAACGCGCCCTTGCCATCCGTGAACAAGCCCTTGGCAAGACCCATCCCGATGTGGGCTTGAGTGTGCACAACTTGGCAGTGATGTACCATTTGCAGGGCAGCCTAACCACAGCCTTGCCCCTCTACCAGCGCAGTCTGGGTCTCCTCGAACCCGCCTTAGGGACAGAACATCCCTTGGTGGCAACGGTGTTGAATAACCTTGCCGAACTCTATCGTGCTCAGAGCAATTATGGCGCGGCACTACCCCTTTACCAACGCAGTTTGGCCATCCGCGAAAAAGTGCTGGGGACAGATCACCCCGATGTGGCCACTAGCCTCAACAACTTGGCTGAACTCTATCGAGTCCAAGGCAATTACGGGGCAGCGCTTCCCCTCTATCAACGCAGTATTGCCCTGCGGCAGCGTACCCTTGGTGGCGAACATCCCTACTTGGCGCTGAGTCTTGCCAATTTAGCCAAAGCCTACTGGGCACAGGGAATGATCAACGAGGCCTTAACGGCTCTCAACCGCGCCCTTGAGATTGAAGAGGTCAACCTTAGCCGCAACCTCGTGGTTGGCTCTGAGGAATACAAGCGCAACTATCTGGCCACGTTTCAAGACTCCACCAACACCGCCATTTCCTTCCATTTACAGGGGAATCCCCAGAATCCAGCAGTGGCCAACCTAGCCTTGACTACCATTTTGCGCCGTAAAGGTCGGTTGTTGGATGTTTTAGCGGCAACGGCCAGTCGCCTACGCCATCAATTGGATGCCTCGGGGCAGCAGCAACTGGATCAATTAATTCGTGTGCGAACACAGATTGCTAGCCTCACCTTTGTGCGCGATCGCCCACCGCCGGCCAGCCAAATTAGCCAACTCGAACAGCGTGCTAACCAACTGGAAGCGCAACTGGTGAGTCAAAATGCCAACTTCCGTTTAGACGTTACCCCCGTCACCCTCAGTGCGGTGCAGCAAGCGATTCCTGCCAATGCCGTGCTGCTGGAGTTTATTGAATATGTGCCCTACAACCCAAAAACCAACCGCTGGGAAGCGCCCCGCTACGCCCTCTATGCCCTGAAAAATAGGGGTGCCCCCCAATGGCGTGACTTGGGTACCGTCGCTGATCTCGATACGGTCATTAAGGCAGCACGCCAGCGGATGGCGGATCCAAGATTGCCCGCTACCGTAACGAAGCCCTCTTTGAAGGCGGCCTATGAGCGCCTCTTGGCTCCTCTGGAACCCTTCCTAGCGGGCAGTACCCATCTGCTGGTGGCTCCCGACGGTCAGCTCAATACTCTCTCCTTTGAGGCCTTGGTGGATCGGCAGGATCGCTATCTGGTGCAGTCCTATACGATCACACTGCTCACCTCAGGACGCGACTTGCTGCGGCTGCAACAGCGGGGCAAACCGGCAAATCCCCCCTTGGTAGTGGGTAATCCCACGTTTAGTCAAGGGAGTGGTCGTGCTGTGGCCGGTAGTCAGCGGGGAGTGAACCCGCGATCGCTGGATTTGCGCAGCCTGACATTTACGGAGTTACCCGGAACCGCCACGGAGGTGAAAACCGTAAGCACGCTCTTGCCCCAAGCGCAGATCCTCACGGGTAGCAGTGCCACCGAAACTACCATCAAACAAACGCAGCGGCCACGGGTACTTCACCTCGCCACCCATGGATTTTTCCTAGAGAGTCCGCCCGTCTCTCCCCAAGTGCTGCAAAACACTCGTGGTCTCAATGCCAATACTCCCTTTAGGGGGGAAAATCCACTGTTGCGCTCCGGCTTGGCCTTGGCGGGTTTCAATCAACGGCAGAGTGGGGTGGATGATGGCGTGTTAACGGCTTTTGAAGTCACCGGCATTAACCTTGATGGTACCGAGTTAGTGGTGATGTCCGCCTGTGATACGGGGCGTGGCGATATTCTCAATGGCGATGGTGTCTATGGCTTGCGGCGAGCCTTTACCTTGGCGGGGGCACGTACCCAAGTGAGTTCCCTCTGGAAGGTGGATGACACCACGACCCAACAACTGATGGTTGCCTTTTATCAAAATCTAGCGGCTGGCAAGGGACGCAGTGAAGCCCTACGGCAAGCGCAGTTGCAGTTAATGAATGACTCCAGTAAGCAAATTCCCTATTTTTGGGCGGCCTTTGTTAGCAGTGGTGAGTGGCGCCCGCTGCCCTAAGACAGGGGGTAGCTGATAGGGGTTTGTAATTGGCTGCCGAGGGGGCGATCGCGATCAATCCACAGAATTGCCCCTTGCCGCCGTGAGGGTGGCTCTCCCCAGAGCACAGTGATACTGCCGGGGGGCAAAGGTTCAGGGCTAGGCCATTGACTGGTGAGCCAGACAAGGGAATCGATGGGATACTCAGCATCGGTGTCGCCGGGGGCGATCGCTGCTAGGGCCCGCAGTACCGTTGGCTGACCGTGGAGCATCCCCGTGGCGGGACTCCAAAACTGGACAGGAATTTGCTGTTGCAAACTGTAAAGGTAGAGGCTAGCCGCCGCAATCACCGCCTGCTCAAAGTCTTCGCCGCTCCAGTGGGGACGGGTATCAAGGGCAACGGTCACGGCATTACCACCGCTAAAGGTGTCAAACTCGCGCACTCGCAGTTCGCCATAGCGGGCACTGGTGCGCCAATGCACTAGACGCAAAGGGTCTCCCCAGCGGTAGGGACGTAAGGCACGGGTGATGCCCTCTTGGGCAACGTGAAGATGATGCTGGCGATCGCGCCACTCTTGGGAAATCTCTTGCCCCAGTTGATCGAGTAAAGGACACTGTTGCAGTTGCAAAACCTGCGGATAAACCACCACCTGCTGCGGTACGGGAAATGAGCGCTGACACCAAAAGAGGCCCAAGGGGGCAGCGGTGCGCAGCCGAAGCTGTTGCCACTCATAAATCCCCCGCCGCGGTGGGATGAGATCGTACTGCCAAGTGGTTGTTTCCTGTGGTGGCAGCCGCTCGATCGCCTGTTGGGGACATTCGCGCTGGGTGGCTGACCAGAGGCCACGGGGAACGGGGTCAATCACTTGCAAATTGTGGCGAGGCGTTTGGGTGGCATTGGTCAGAAAGACGGTCAGGCGTAGGCGATCGCCCGCATGAACTGGATCCACCTTGGCTCGCTCCAGCACCAATCCCCGCAAATAGCGCGGCGGTAGAATCGCCGCCACCAAGAGCAGACCAAAAATGATCCCCGTAATCACGTACAGCCAACCCGCCATCGAATTAATGGCTGCCGCAAAAAGAAAGAGATTCATGCCCAATAGCAACAGTCCCGCATAGGCGGGGGTCACCCAGCGTTCCTCTAAAAACTGACTGAGGCGACGCAGCTTAGTCATCGCAACTTCGGGTCTTAGGAGCGGTGGGACTCAGCAGGCAAGAGGCTAGGAAAGGAGTGGGCAAGCAGTTGCTGCAAGGCTTGACGAAAGTCCCCCTTGACAAGAGCAGGATCAAACCGCTGCACCAATTCGCCGCGCTCAAAAAAAAGAAGGGTTGGCAGGCTCGTCAGTTGAAAGTGACGACTGAGGGCAAAGTTTTCATCGGCATTGATCCGAAGAATTTGCAACCGGTGCGGCAGCGACTGCTCCAGTTGATCCAGCAGGGGATCAATGAGGCGGCAGAGGCCACACCAAGGAGCCCAAAAATGCACGATCACAGGCACGGGGGCACTGCGAATTTGCCGCTGGAATCCTTCAATATTAAATTGCTGAATGCCCTTCACGTTGTTATCTCGGTTTGTCTTGGGATCATGGTAGCAGTCAGCGGCGGTTTTGCAGCAGCGATTTGCGGCGATCTGATGCCGTAGGATCAAAAATAGCTCATACGATCGATTGGCGCTCCCAAATGACCCCCAAGCCCACCCTTTGGCAAAAACTTTTCCCCCTGCTGTTACGGGAAGCGATCGCCATGCTACAGGGGATCAATAACCTGCTTAGCAAGGCCACAGAGCAACTCAAGGGGGTGGCCACACAACGGGCGATTGCCCCGGAGCAGTTGACTCCGGAACGTTCATGGGTCAGTCGAGGGGCAGCCCTATGGTGGCAGGGAATGGGCTGGGTGCAGCAACGGCTGCCGAGTCATCTCCAGGAGCGTTATAACCGCGCCACATTGACCGCGATCGCGATCGCCCTACTTCTCATTTTGCTCTGGTTGAATCCCCTGAGTTGGTTTCAATCTCCCCCTCGGCCAACGGTGAAAGCAACCCAGCGTCCCCAACCCAGTGTCCTTGTGCAACCCCGCCCGGCACCCACACCCATGGCGGCAACACCCGCCCCAATACCCCAGCCGACACCGACACCCACTCCGTCACCAGGGGCGATCGCTCCTTCCACCTTCGTCAGTGACAGCCTCACCGTCCGCCAACAATTGCTGGCCCTTTGCGATCGCTACAGCAACGCTCTTGATCCCACCCTCACCCTCACCCCCAGCGAACAGCGCTTGGAATTGATGCTGGCCAACAGTTGGTATGATCTCAGTCCTACAAAGCAGGATCAACTAGCCCAGAACCTTTGGCAAACTGCCCATGACTTGGGGTATCAGACCGTCATTGTGGTGGATACCGAAGGTCACCTGCTTGTCCGTGATCCGGTGGTGGGTGATAATGCCATCGTTGTGCGTCGCAAGCTGATCTAACTCACCCTCGCAGCTTAAGCCATCAATTTCGCCAATCCGCTAACCTAGAAAAGTGCCAACTTCTTCAGCTTGCTATGAGTGACACCACCCTTTCCCCCGAAAAGCGCAAAGCCCTTGAGCTTGCCGTCTCCCAAATCGAACGCAACTTTGGTAAGGGCAGCATCATGCGCCTTGGGGATGCCACCCGCATGAAAGTGGAAACCATCTCTAGCGGGGCACTCACCCTTGACCTTGCTTTGGGGGGTGGACTGCCGAAGGGGCGGATCATTGAAATTTATGGCCCTGAAAGTTCGGGGAAAACTACCTTGGCGCTCCATGCCGTAGCTGAAGTCCAAAAAGCCGGTGGCGTGGCTGCCTTTGTCGATGCTGAACATGCCCTTGATCCCACCTATGCGGCTGCCCTCGGCGTGGACATTGAAAACCTACTGGTGGCTCAGCCAGACACTGGCGAAGCGGGTCTAGAAATTGTTGATCAACTGGTGCGCTCGACAGCCGTGGATATTGTGGTGGTGGACTCCGTTGCCGCCTTGGTGCCCCGCGCCGAAATTGAGGGGGATATGGGGGATAGCCATGTGGGATTGCAAGCCCGCCTGATGAGCCAAGCCCTGCGCAAAATTACCGGTAATATTGGTAAAACAGGCTGCACCGTGATTTTCCTGAACCAATTGCGGCAAAAAATTGGTGTCACCTACGGTAACCCAGAAACGACAACCGGCGGAACCGCCCTCAAGTTCTATGCCTCGGTGCGCCTAGATATTCGGCGGGTGCAAACCCTGAAGAAGGGAACGGAGGAATTTGGGATTCGCGCCAAAGTTAAGGTGGCCAAAAACAAGGTGGCACCGCCCTTTCGCATTGCCGAGTTTGACATTATTTTTGGTAAGGGCATTTCCAATCTTGGCTGTATTCTTGATATGGCCGAGGAAACCGGTGTGATTAGCCGCAAAGGGGCTTGGTATTCCTACAACGGCGAAAATTTGGCCCAAGGCCGCGACAACACGATTAAATACATGGAGGAGAACCCCAGCTTTGCCCAAGAGGTCGAACAGCAGGTGCGGCAAAAGCTAGACCAAGGGGCAGTTGTCTCCGCCAATACGGTGACTCATACCCACGATGACATGGGTGACGGAGAATAGGGGCGATCGCCCGCGAGGGACTTCCGTAGGAGCAATTTCCGCTCTCCCCAAAAGGTGAAGCCTTCCTCAACCACTGCAAAGCCACAGCGGGCATATAATTGCTGTGCTGCTTGATTTTGAGCAAGGACGTGAAGATAAAGATCGGAGTAGGTAGAGCAAAGGCTGCTCTCAACAGTGTGCAGCAAGCGACGGCCAATGCCACGCCGCCGGTAGTCCGGATGCACTGCCAAATTGGACAGGTAAGGTTTGGGTTCACCCTTGATCTCACGGAGCTGCACTTCCACACTCCCCACACATAGAGCAGACGTTCCCATGGATATGACGGCTAGCCAACACTGGTAGTGGGGACGCTCGCGCTGCCAGCGATCGCGCAAATCCTGCTCCATCCCCAACTGGACAAAGCTGCGCCAAAGGGCTTGCCAACCACCACCGGGGTGAAAACTCAAGGCCACTAATTGGGCAATGCTGGCAAGGTCAGTGATCTCTGCCGCACGAATCTCAATCATTCTAGGGCTGAGGAAGGGCAGATTGGTCAGGTTGGAGTTGGCTCATCAGTGCCCGCAGAGGGGGCTTGGCCAATAGGGTTTGCGTATCGGCCACTAGGCGATCGCCCCAGAGGTTTTCCCGCTGGAATTCCACCGTGCCGTAGCGGCTATCGAGACGCAGGGCTTCCGCTGCCAGTTGTAGTGCTCTTGCTTCATTCCCCAGTTGCAGCAGGGCTGTGGCCAAAGCAAGTTTCGGCTCACTGGCTTTGGGGTCAATGTTTGCCGCCTGTTCCCAGTTTTTTGCCGCTTGGCGGATATTGCCTTGTTCATAGAGCACGAGGCCAATGTTGGTATAGGCTGGCCAAAACTGACGATCCAAGCGCAATGAGCGGCGGTATTGCTCGATCGCCCGATCCTTTTGTCCCAGTTTTAGATAGGCGTTGCCAAGGTTGAACCATTCCTCTGTGGCATCGGGTTTCAGTGCCAATCCCTGCTCGATCGCCCGCACTGAGGCTCCATAGTGCCCTAGGCGAAAATGGGCAGAGCCTAAGTTGAAATAAGCCCCCGGATTTTTGTCATTGAGTTTCAAAGACTGCTCTAGGGCTGGCACTGCATCTTTGGGTTGATTGACCGTGAGGTAGAGTCCCCCCAGTAATGCCCAAATTTCGTGGGCTTGGGGTGCCAACTGCACTGCTAGCTTGGCTCGCACCAACGCCTCTTGAAATTGCCGAAACTGTGCCAGTTGTAGGGCTTCTTGGGCCACAATAAAGCCATTTTGCTCCATCTCCTTGGCATTGAGTTCAAGGGTGCGCGGTAACACCACTTGTGCCGTTGCCAGACTGCCACTCAGGAGAACAAGACCCAGACTCAGGGTTAAACGGGCAAGCATTTTAGGCACGATCAATTTCCGTGTTGCAAGCTAAGTGAATTCCTCTTTAGTGTGCCATACCCTACCGACGTTTGCGGTGACTGAGGGCGACGCTTGACAAAAGTGGAAAGGAGATGATTGTCTTTAGAGAAAAAATAGGCTAGCCTGTGCTTATCCAAAGATCGCTAATCAATTGCTGTCAATTAAACCCTATTCAAACCTGATTTTTAAGGAAATTTAACAATGAACCCTTCAAATGAAAACATTCCTAACTACATGGTTCCAGCGATTCTGTCCACGATTTGCTGCTGTTTGCCTTTCGGTATTGTCGCTATTATTTTTGCTGCCCAAGTCAATTCAAGGTTAGCAGTAGGCGATCGCGCCGGGGCGTTGGAGGCCTCAAACAAGGCCAAGCTATTTACTTGGATTTCGGTGATTGCGGGATTGCTCGGTGGTGCCCTTTATGCGGTACTCATGGTGCTCTCAATCATGGCTGAGCAAGGGGGGATGTAGCTCGCTGGCCAGTCGTTCATAGTGGTGGGGCGATCGCCAGCGCAGAAGATGGGTCACCGGCTGCTGTAGGAGTTCTGTCGTCAAACCGATGGCGCGGCGAGGATTCACCGTTGCGAGGGTCAACGCTGCTTCAAAATCGCAAACTCCCCAATCCACTAGGCGTCCCACCATTGCCAACAGCGGCACAGTGGTGCCACAGAGGGTGCCATCAGCCAGTCGTGCCGTCCCATTTTTCACTGCAATCTGCCGCTGATCCCAAGGATAGACCCCATCGCCTAACCCCAGCGGAGCAAGGGCATCACTCACCAAAAACAGGCGATCGCCTGCGCACTGCCACAACACCTTCAGCATTTGTGGATGAACATGCACCCCATCGCCAATCACACCGCACCAGACCCGCTGATCTGTCAAGGCTGCTGCTAACAGTCCCGGCTCGCGATGATGTAGAGGGGGCATGGCATTAAAGGCATGGGTGATCATTGTGGCACCGGCATCAAAAGCCGCCTGCGCTTCCTCCACGGTGGCCAAAGAGTGACCTAAACTCACGGTAATTCCCAACTGCCGCACATAGGGCAGCGCTTCACCATTGGTATCTAACTCTGGAGCAAGGGTGAGAATCTGAACGGTGTCACTGAACTCCCCTAAAACTGTTTGCACCCTTTCTAGGCTCAAGGGCTGAAGATGGGACTGAGGATGAGCACCGCGCTTCTGGGGATTGAGGAAAGGCCCCTCCAAATGCACACCTAAAATTTTGGCTTCAGGCTCTTGCGCATTGGGCACGTATTCGTGGATCACCCTCAAGGCAGTGTGAATTTCCGCCAGGGGAGCAGTCACAATCGTCGGGGCGTAGGCATCAATCCCCTCTTGCCAAAGATAGCGGCCAATTTTTGGCAGTGGTTCGGTGGTCTTTAACCAAGGAAAGGGAATGCCCAAGGCACCGTTAATTTGCAGATCGACGCCCCCAAGGGAGAGATAATCGCCGCCGAAGTCCAGCACCTCAGAGCCATCGGGGGGAATCAGGTCAGTGCCGATCGCCGTCACTTTACCATTTGTGAGTTGTACTTGTTGCCAGCGATCGCTCCCCAAAAGCCGCACGCGATCGAGCCATTGCTCAGTCATCATGCCGGCGTTGCTTGCAGATCAGGGCGTTCTTCAGGCACAATTGCCCCCTCCACGGGACACACTTGCAAACAAATGCCACAGTCAATACAGGTGGCAAAATCAATCCAGAACCAATCGGTGCCCTTGGCATTTTTCCCCGGTCCCGGATGAATACAGGCCACCGGACACGCCTCAACGCAATCGGCAACCCCTTCGCAGGTATTCGTGACAATGGTGTGCGCCACAGCGTTTTCCTCACTGAGAGTTGATTCAGGATCAATTCTAAAGCTCTAGGCTAGATCCCCAGATCTGACTTCGCCGCTTGAGCCGCCTCCAATAACATGGGTGTAGGGAGTGCCTCCCAATCGCGATCGCCGATCTCGGCATAGAAGGTTTCGTCATAGCTGCGGGTTTGGATCACCACAGGCATCGGCACCGCATGACCCAGCACAAGCGCCTGTTGTTTAGAATCCAGCTTGGCCAACACCGATCGCAACTGCTGCGAACCCGCCACCCCAGTGAAAATGGCCTCAATGTCCTTTTCATCGTTAAGGAGTGCGGTGATGCGGGTGCCAATTTGCGACATGATCTCGCTATCAATGCCCGAAGGCCGTTGATCAACAACGAGGAGCGTGACAAAGTACTTGCGCATTTCGCGGGCGATCGTCCCAAAAATCGTTTGCTTCACCGTCGCTGCATTCAAGAAGCGGTGAGCCTCCTCAATCGTGATCACCAGTTGACGCGGGCGATCGCTGGGATTTTTGGTTTGCAAAAAAATCTCCGACTGCTGCACATAGGCTTGGTGGATGCGGCGGGCAATAATATTCGTCGCCAGCATATAGGAGAGCATATTGGCTTGGGAGCCAAACTCAATCACCACATGTTGACCCGCCGCAAGAGTGTCCAAAATCTGACCAATGTAGTTCTTGGTACAGGTATTCCGCAGGTACTTCAGTTGCTCTAGCCGTGTCAGTTTGCGTTGCAGCGCCATGATCGAGGCTTTGCTGCCCATCTTCGTTTCGCAAAACTCCTGAATCTCCTGATTTGTCATCACCAAAAGGCGACTAATCCAACCCTTGCCAAACTCATTGCGCAGAATAATGGCATTTTCGAGGCTGGCTTCTGAAAGGTTAAGTTCCCCCTGCACCAGCGCCAGATCCTCCACCTCAATTTGATCAAAGCCAATGTAGAGTTCTTGGGCATCGCGCACCCCCCGCCGTTGCGTGGATTCGGGATCAAGGGTATAGATCTTCACCTGCTGTGGAAACAGTTGCCGCAATCCCTTAACGGTGCTGACTGACTTGCCTTCACGGGTGGCTTCCCAGCCATACTCCGAGTGCATATCAAAAATCAAGTTCACCGCCGCCTGTTTGCGGATAATCCCCGACAGCAACAGCCGCGTTAGGAAGGATTTGCCCGTCCCCGACTTGCCAAAGATGCCGTTGCTGCGCTCGACAAAGCGATCCAAGTCCAAACAGATGGGGACTGCCATATCTAAGGGAGTCCCAATGGCAAAGTTGCGCCGCTGCGGATCGTCTTCCCAGCCAAACACGGCGCGAAACTCCCGTTCACTGGCCTCATAGACAGGACTGAAATGGGCAGGGATCGTTTTTACGGGCAGTAAATCCTGCTCATCGTTGAGGATCATCAACATCGGTGCCACACTTAGCGTCGCAAACGTGCCCGTACCCGCCAGTACCTCCTGCAAAAAGGTATCCTCAAGGGCGGGGGGATTGAGCAGAATGCGGGGATTGGCCGTACCAAGCACGACATCCGTCAGCAGACAAAAGAAGCGCGATCGCTGGCCTTGCACCACCAAAAATTGACCAACCCGCAGTTCCTCAACGGAGACGCTACCACTGAGCCGCACTTCAAGGCCTTGACTGAGGGAACCTTGGACGACAATTCCCAGTTGTTGAGCCGTCATCGTTTATTGCGCCTTCAGGAGCTGAATGCGTTGCGGGTCGCCAAACCGCGGAGCAGGGGCTTGGCTGTGGAATTCAGCACCCAGTCTTGGCGTCGCTTGTAGCGTTTGACTCAGGTGCTGCACATAGCGATCCTGTGCCCGCCGAAACCCTTCTAGGTTGTCTCCGCCATTGAGAAGCGCAAAGCAGACAGTGCCGTATTTTGCTGTGGGTAAGACGCCAACCAACGCACTCACATTCCAAAGGGAACCGGTTTTCACCAGTGTGGCGGTGGGTAACTGACGATACTCAACGGTGCCGCGATCGCGCCCCGCCATGGGTAGCACATCCGCCAAACTGTGGTTTTTCTGAGCGAGCATCTCCTGAAGCGCCAAAAGCATCCCACACGCCGCCCGGGGAGAAATGCGATTCTCCTCCCCCAGACCTGAGCCGTTGATCAGTTGAATTTCACTGGGGGGTACATTGGCTTTACGGGCGGCCACTTGAGCTACGGTTGCAGCACCCCCTGCCATTTCTGCTAGGGTTTCCGCAATCTCATTATTACTGTAGATATTCATTTGCCGCACAATTTCCCCCAAGGGGAGTGAGCGATGCTCGAGGCGCAGGGTAACACTCGCAGGGATCGTGCTTTGGAAGCGTGTTTCACCCGTCATACTTACTTGGGGGCGGGGTTGTCCCTTCAGGTGCTGTTCATAGGCCGTTTGAATTTCAGGCGTCCAGCGGCGGTGATCTAGGGCGAGTTTGAATAGCGCTGCGGCGGTCTGGGGTTCAGGGTAAAAGTTCATTACAAAAGGGGGAACGATGACTAAATTCCCCTGCACTTGACGAATGCCCAAGCGATTGAGGGCATTACCGATGGCGATCGCCTCCTCCCAGACAAAGAGGGGATCATTGCCGCCAATCAAGACCAAGTCCCCCCTGAGAACACCATTTTGCAGCGTGCCTGTGGTGCCGATGCGCGTCAGAAACTGATAGTCAAAGGGGTATTTATCGAGAACCGCCAGACTGGTTGCCACTTTGGTAACAGAGGCAGCGGCAAGGGGGCGATCGCCTTGGTGGTTCACGAGTAACTGCTGAGCACTTTGAACCCAGATGCCCTGTTGACTGGGCAAGAAGCCTTCCTGAGCCAAGGTTTGCAGGTAGCGATCGCGATACTGATGCAGTGCCACCTCAGAGGGAAAGATGACTGCCTTTAATGCCTCAATGCGCGGCTGTCCCCAGTACCATGCCAATGCTGCCAACAAATCTAGCATACCCGTTCTAATTTGCTGTCAATTGCCACCATCCCAAACTGGGGCCAATAAAGCGAACCGTTAGCCAAATCACCACCAGCAGGCCAATCCCTACCCAGGTGCCCCGCGTTACCCACTTCTGGATTAGCAGCAGTTGCTCTTTCTGGAGCCAGCCCTTCTTTTGTTGACCGTAGGCCTCACCGAGGGTTTCCTTGCGCCGTTTTGCCTCACCCATACTCGCTGCTCGAACGGTTACAATCTCTATCCTAGATACTTTTGCGGGGCAATGACCCTCTAGGACTCAACGATTGGGCACACCACACCAAACTTCGCCAGCTTTTGCAACACCTTAGCCGCACTCTCCTCAATCGTCTCCAAATCCGTGCGGCATTCCACCTCTGGATTCAAGGGTGGCTCATAGGGGTTATCAATCCCCGTAAAATTGCGAATCTCCCCTGCCCGCGCCCGTTTATAGAGTCCCTTTACATCCCGCTGCTCACACACTGCCAAGGGGGCATTCACATAAACCTCAACAAAGCGGCCAATTTTATGCCGCACCTCATCCCGAATCTCGCGATAGGGCGAAATTGCCGAGACAATCACGATCACCCCGTGGCGAGTCAGCAGTTGAGCCACAAAGCCAATGCGGCGGATATTTTCATCCCGATCCTCTTTAGAAAACCCCAGCCCCTTTGTCAAATGCTGGCGGACAATATCGCCATCGAGAAGTTCAACAGCATGGCCAGCCGCCTGAAGCTGCTTGTGGACATAGTGAGCCAGCGTTGTTTTACCAGCCCCAGAGAGACCAGTAAACTAGAGAGTTAAGCCTTCGGAGTGGGTCATAGGAGGTTAATACAGTTAAGTGGACTGCGGCAACCAGTGAGGGTCTAGGGGGCTAAGACAAAGTTCACTAACTTGCCGGGAACGACAATCACTTTTTTGATCGTTTTGCCCGCTAGGTAGCGTTGGCCAATCTCCGACTGCTTGGCGGCTTCCTCCAGTTCCACTTGACTAGCCGTGGCAGGCACTTGGATCGCGCCACGGGTTTTGCCCATGACCTGAATGACAAGGGTGATTTCATCGGCAACGAGGGCAGTGGGGTCTGCTTTTGGCCAGGGCTGGCGGTGGATGGAGTCGGTGCCACCCAGTTGGTGCCAGAGTTCTTCGCTGATGTGGGGGGCAAAGGGGGCGAGTAGGGTGAGTAGGGTTTGGATGCCTTCGCTATAGACCCCCGAAGTGTGGCAGTCGGCACTGCCAAGGGCATTACTGAGTTTCATTAGTTCGGCAACAGCGGTATTGAGTTGATAGTCGCCTTCCAGATCGTCGCTAATTTCTTTGATGGCAGTGTGAATGGCACGGCGCAGCTCTTTTTCCGCTTTAGTGAGGCTTGCCGGCAGGGGTTGACCCAGCTGACCACCCTTGGCTTTGAAGGTTTGCACGAGGCGCCAAACGCGGTTGAGAAAGCGAAATTGGCCTTCGACATCGGCATCGTCCCACTCGAGGTCTTTTTCGGGGGGCGCCTTGAAAAGGATGAACATGCGGGCAGTATCCGCCCCGTACTTCTGAATCACATCGCCGGGGGCAACGCCGTTGTACTTAGATTTGGACATTTTTTCATAGACCACCTCTAGGGGCTCCCCTGTGTCCGGGTCGGTGGGTTGGCTGAGATCGGCGATGCGGCTAGGAATGATGTACTTGCCCGTGCGCGGATTTTTGTAGGTGCGCCCTTGAACCATGCCTTGGGTGAGTAGGCGTTGGAAGGGTTCACTGACATGGACAAGCTGGCGATCGCGCAAAACTTTGGTGAAAAAGCGCGAGTAGAGCAAATGGAGAATGGCGTGCTCAATCCCCCCTACATACTGATCCACGGGTAACCAGTCCTTGATGGCCGCTGGGTCAAAGGGGGCTTCACTGTTGCGCGCATCGGCGTAGCGGAAGTAGTACCAAGAGGAGTCAATAAAGGTATCCATTGTGTCCGTTTCCCGCTGGGCAGGGGTACCACATTTCGGGCAGGGAACATCGCGCCACGCCGCAAGTTTGGCCAAGGGAGAAGGGCCACGACCGCTAAACTCCACCTCTTCTGGCAGCAGCACAGGTAACTCTGACCGCGGCACCGGCACCGCCCCACACTGCGGACAGTGAATGATCGGAATGGGCACACCCCAGTAGCGTTGGCGAGAAATGAGCCAATCCCGCAGCCGATACTGCACTTGTTCGCGTCCCCAACCTTGGGTAGCAGCATACTCGGTAATCGCTGCTTTGGCGGCGGTGGAGTCCATGCCATCAAATGGACCACTGTTGATCAATCTCCCCGGCTCCGTATAGGCGGCCTTGAGGCGGGCACTGGCTTTACCGTCTGGGGGAATGATCACTTGGCGAATGGGGAGCTTGTGGGCTTTGGCAAACTGAAAGTCGCGCTCATCGTGGGCAGGTACGCCCATCACGGCTCCAGTCCCGTATTCGTAGAGGACATAATCGGCAATCCAGATAGGAATTTCCTCCCCAGTAAAAGGATTGACGGCTTTGCCACCGGTGGCCACACCGCGTTTGGGGCGATCGCCCGCTGTGCGTTCCAGTTCACTTTCCTGTTGGACACTGGCAATAAAGGCTTCGACGGTTTTGCGGCGGCGGCTAGTGGTGACTTTCGGTGTCAGGGGATGTTCGGGCGCCAGCACCACGTAGGTCACCCCATAGACGGTATCGGGACGGGTGGTAAAAACAGCAATTTTCTCATGACTGCCAACAATTGGGAATTCCAGATAGGCACCCGTGGACTTGCCGATCCAGTTGGCCTGCATCAATTTCACCCGCTCTGGCCAGCCCGTCAGTTGTTCTAAGTCATTCAACAGTTCCTCGGCATAGGCGGTAATTTTCAGGAACCATTGCTTAAGCAGTCGCCGTTCCACTAAGGCGCCCGATCGCCACGATCGCCCTTCGCTATCCACCTGCTCATTGGCCAAAACTGTTTGATCCACGGGATCCCAGTTCACCGCTGCTTCCTTCTGGTAGGCCAAACCCGCCTCAAAGAATTCCAAGAAGAGCCATTGCGTCCAGCGGTAGTAGTCGGGGTGACAGGTGGCTACTTCCCGTTCCCAATCGTAGGACAGGCCAAGGCGTTGCAGTTCTTGGCGCATTTGGGCAATGTTTTGCTGTGTCCAGACGCGAGGATGAATCCCCCGTTCAATGGCGGCATTTTCTGCCGGCAGGCCAAAGGCATCCCAGCCCATCGGGTGGAGAACGCGATAGCCCTGCATCCGCCGACAGCGGGCAATGACATCGGTAATCGTATAGTTGCGGACGTGCCCCATATGCAGATTCCCGGAGGGGTAGGGAAACATCGAGAGGGCATAGAATTTCGGCTTTTGCGGATCGGTGTTGGTGCGATCGATCTGGCGGGCAGCCCATTCCCGTTGCCACTTGGCCTCAATCACTTGGGGGTCGTAGCGATCGTCCACAACAGTTTTCCCAAAAGAACAGCTTATCTATTGTATCTGGCACGTTCCTCTCCAAGATACGGCAACAGTGGTCTTAGCTTGCCGGTGCCGCAACGGGGCGTAGCCGATAGCCTTGACCATAGACCGTTTGAATTAGGGAGGGTTCGTCGGCATGCTCAATTTTGCGCCGTAGCAGTCGAATCTGGGCGGCCAATAGGTTGCGATTGACACAGGTCTGATCCGGCCACAGTTGACTAGCAATCAATTCATGGCTGAGAAGTTCCGTCGGGTGCTTGAGGAAAAGAGCTAGGAGCGCTGTTTCCTTCTCAGAGAGGGAGATACACTGTGTTCCTCGGTAGAGCAAGCGACCTTCGACATCGAGCCGCAGATCCTGCCAGCAAAGAATCGGTGCCGTACACCCCATCGTGTGGCGCCGTCGCAGCAGTGCTCGTACCCGTGCCAGCAATTCCCGCAGTTCAAAGGGTTTAACCAAGTAATCATCAGCACCGGCATCCAGACCCCGCACCCTGTCATCCACCGTATCTCGAGCAGTGAGAAAGAGAACGGGAGTCTCATCACCAGCTTGGCGCAATCGTTGACAAAGTTCTAGCCCCGTAGGCGGTGGCACCATCCAATCCAAAATTAAGAGGTGGTAGGGGCGCTGCGTTTGCCAGTAGGTTTGAGCCGTTTCACCATCGTAGGCCACGTCAACGTGGTAGCCCTCTTGGCGCAGGATGTGACCCAAGGGGTCGGCGAGTTCCGTTTCATCCTCTAGCAGCAGAATGTGCTCCACAACATGAATTGATGGCTGATGGACACCAAAATTTTAGCGAAATCCTCTTGAGTTAGGCGGCTGCTTGTAGCAACTGAGGCGGCACTGGAATTCCCGCTGCGATCGCCTCCGCTGGCAGTGTGGGTACAAGGCGATAACAGTAGAGAAGAAATTGCTCTAACCATGTTTGTAGCAGGTCTTGCTGCTTCTCATTGAGGTAGCGATCGGGAGCAGGTACTTGCTCAGTGTAAAAGGTCTCAACCCGAATCGTGCGCAGCCAAGGATGAGTCGGGCGGGTAATCAACCAGTAGTTACGCACAAGGGCACAACCGAGGTGATTCTGCACGATCTGGCTTGCCTTCCTAAACCATGGCAGATAGTTTTGCAGCGTCTGTACCACTGGTGGCGTAAACAAGGGGCGTACTGCGGATGTCACACCAAGCAGGTTCAGGATTTCACCCTCTAGTGCCAAGAGGTAGGCCAAATTGATAGGGAGAGACGCCTTAGCCCGAGCGTAGGACACCAGTAGTGTTTCTAGGGTGGCACGGCTCGCTTCTGGGAGTCCTTCAATCAACAGGAGAAGCTGATTTTCAGTTCGCAGGGGACTGGCAGAGAGGGCTGAGCCTTGGCGCTGATAAATTTCCCTCAGAGTATCGAGGAGAAGAGGCGGTAGCAGCATTGCTCAAGGAGTTAGTCTAAAAAGACCTAGGTAATCTTAATACTTTCTTTATAGGTGTTTGTCGGGATGATGGAAGTAAGGGTTGCTACAGTTGACCCAGAAAAAACTTAGGGTATTGATAGGATGTTATAAATCTTCTAGCGATCGCTTGCCAATCCTCTAGGGAATACGCTATCTTAGACAAGCTAGAGCAACGCGGGGTAGAGCAGTCTGGTAGCTCGTCGGGCTCATAACCCGAAGGTCCATGGTTCAAATCCATGCCCCGCCATTCATGATGTTTAATCGATTCTGGCGCTTCTTAGCTCCTTTAATTCCTCTCCCTAGCTTGATTCTTGGCATGTCCACAGCGCAGACGGCTCAATATCGCTTGAGTGCGCTGAAGATTGAACTGGCACCCCAAGAACCTTTTACGGTACTGGCGATCGCTAATACGGGCAATGTCCCCCTCGACTTTAAGGTGCGGGTGCAGCAGTGGCAACAGCGGGCAACGGGGGAAGATGAACTCCATCTCTTACCCGCAAATAGCCTAGAGCTAGTCGCCTTTCCCAACCTCCTGCATCTGCCCGTGGGCGGACGGGCTGAAATTCGCCTTGGCCATCGCTTGCCGGCTGCTGATGTCGAGCGGACATATCGGCTTTTAGTTGCAGAAATTCCTCCAGCCCCTCAAGGAATCGGCTCAGAAACGCGCCTCGTAACGGTGCATAGCCTACCCGTATTTATCAAACCAGCGGTCATTCGGCGGCAGGGGCAACTCCTCAATGCCCAAGTGCAGCAGGGAACCCTGCAAATGACTGTCAGTAATCGGGGCAATGTGCATATCGAGGCGGATCAAATCACAGTCAGAGGCTTGGCGGAGAATGGTCAACGGCTCTTTGAGCTGCGCCCGCAACGGGAATATGTTCTTGCAGGGGTGACGCGGCCCTTAATGCCCATGCCTTTGCCCCAAGACCAGTGTGCAGCCGTGCGAATCCTACAGATTGTCTTGGACATTGCTGCCCATCCCCCCACCACCCAAATTGAGCGACCCACGGGGGTTTGCCGTTAGAGCCTTTGATTAAGAGCAGCAAAAAGACGCTGGCGATCGCCCTCTAGAGCCTGATCTAGTTCTGGCAAAAAGGTGTTGTCTGGCCACAGCGGCGCGAATAAAGTCACCATTGGCAGACTGTCAATGGCAATGAAAAAGTCCGTAGGTTGGGGGCCATCAATGTGGCGACTATTGACGCCAAAACCGGCACGGGTATAGGTAATCGCCACGGCAGGCGCCGCCGAACGCAACCAATCAAGGGGTGTTGGCTGACCAGCTATGGAGCGCACCATCTGTTCCAGTTGCTCTGGACTTCCCGGCCAAATGGAGGCCAAGAGGTCACGGCGGTTGTTAGGGTCATCCCATGCCTTGAGGAAGGTTTGCAGCGTTGCAGGAGCCTTCAATGTTGCCTCTTGGGGGTTGGCCAAGGGTTGCAGCCATGCAGCTAGGGGGTCGGTGTCCCGAGGGAGTTCCCCTTGCCACCAGCGGAGGAGGGTTGACACTTGACGCACATAGGCGCCTGAGGGGCGATCGCTGGCAATGTCCTGCTCAAGCTGACGATAACGCTCCGTGACCGCCGTCAGAACTGGTTGATAAAAGGGTGCGAGGGGAGCAACCCGCCAAGCCGGACTGGTGATGAAGATGGGATGGCGCAGCACCTCAAGGATCAGGGCTTGGGTGGCGAGTTGCGGTTGATTCTTACGAATGAGGGCTAAGCCGAGACCCAGAAAATTGCCCCGTTTAGCCGGTACCAGTTGAGCCGCTTTGGCAAAGGTAGGAACTGCTGCACCCAAATTGCCCTCGCGCCAATAAAGCCATGCCAAGTTACTATAACCAAACTCAAGGTAGGGGGACAGCTCAATTCCTTTTTCAAACTCAACCGTTGCTGTACGCAAGAGGTTTGCCCGTGCTGTGGGGTTGTCTGTCATCATGCCCCGCTGGCCATAGTGCCACCCCCGTTGCAGCGGATAGTAGGGTTCCCAAGGGGCGAGTTCCTGAGCATGGAAGAGCTTCTCAGTAAAGCGATTCCAGTCGGGAGGGGTTTCCAAGAGGGCTAGAAAACCTTCGCTGCTACTTGCCCAAGCACGGTGAATCGGTGTCAGCCAACCCACCATCACTAGGATGATTCCTAAAGCCACGCCCACCAGCGAGAGTGCCCAGCGTACCCGCAACCGTTGGGGAGGAGTTTGCCCTTGGCCTGTGCGAATCAGGGTTGTTAAGAGGGTAAGTTCAATTAGGAAGAGGCCACCAATGCCAACATTGTCCAGTTGAAAATCCGTAAGACTGAGTACGCCGTAGCCCCAAAGCGCAAGGTAGAGGGCGATCGCCAGCCGTTGTTCCCGTTGTGTTAAGTTCGGCCACCAGCAACGATAGCGCATTGCCCAATAAACCAGTAGCCCCACCCCCAAGAGCAATACGGCAATGCCCCAAAGGCCAAGTTCGGCCCACAGTTGTACGGGGGTACTGTGGAGTTGATAGATCCACTCCGCTTCACGGCCAGCCCAGCCCGGACGATAGTGCTGATACCACAGGGGCACACTGCCTAAGCCATTGCCCCTCAGAGGATGGGCGGCCCCCATCCGCCAGCCAACAATACTGGTAATCCAGCGGTAGGCTAGTTCGCTCCCTTGTCCTCCCTGCCAGAGAGCCACTAAGCTGCGGCGCAGGCGATCGTTGGCCAAAGCGACCACCGCTAAGCCCACCAAAGCCAACAAGCCCCACCAAGAGCGACGCTGGCGGCGATAGTGCCAAACCCAACCCACGCCAAGGGGAATGACCATTGCCAGTAAGCCGAGGCCGCCCCCCCGTGAAAATGTTGTATAGAGGGTAACTAGACCCAAAAGCAGCACCGCCATCCAAAACCGGCGCGATCCACTGGCTTCTGCTTCTATGGCCAACAGTCCTACCAAGGGTAGAGCCAATAGGAGATAGCCCGCCACGTAATTTTGGTGGCCAAAGGGTGCCCAGTTGCGGAGTTCCAAAGTGTCCACATTGAGGTGGGGCGTTAATCCTTGGGGAGTATCAAAAATTGCCGGGGCGATCGCTGTGCCCAGCCAAAGGCCTAAACTGACAAGAATCACGAGGGCAGTGAGATAGCCTTGAAAGCGCACAATTTGCCAGCGGCGTTCTGGGGTGCGCAACCAAGCCCCGAGGGGATAAAGAACAGCAATACCTCCCAACAGTGCCCAGCCATACCAGCGAGCCTGATGGGGAAAAGTACTCCACGTCCCTGAAATCGCCAATGCCAACAGGAGTAATAGCACTACGCCATCAAAGCCATTTCCCAAGGGCTGCACCCGCCGTTGATAGGCCAACACCTGCAAAAACCAAAGCAGAGGCACCCCCAGCGCGGCTTGCCAGAGTAAGACCCAAGGCCACGCCACCATGAGACTGTGACTATCGGGTAGAAGCGTAAAAAAGGTATAGCCAGCTGCTGTGAACAACCCCAGCAGAATGCCCTCCTGTTTCGCTGCCTGTTCGCCCCAATGTTTTGCCGTCATCGGTGATGCTAAAAGGGTTTAAAGCCGCTCCAACCGCTTTGATGAGCCTTGTCCTGATTCTAGGTGAATTCTTAGGCAAAGGCTGCCACCACCCGATCCATGGCTTCAACCACATTTTCCCGACTATTAAAGGCCGAAAGGCGCAGATAGCCCTCACCCGCTGCCCCAAAACCAGCACCGGGGGTACCCACTACATAGCAAGTGTGCAGCAATTTATCGAAAAAGTCCCAACTGCCAATCCCTTGGGGCGTCTTCAGCCAGACATAGGGAGCATTGACCCCACCATAGACTGCAAAGCCCGCTTGGGTGAGTTTTTCGCGAATGAGACGGGCATTGTCCATATAGAAGGCCACCAGTTCCCGTACTTGGGCTTGACCGGCTTCAGAGTAAACCGCCTCGGCGCCCCGCTGCACCATGTAGGACACACCATTAAACTTCGTGGATTGCCGCCGTTGCCACAGCGCCCAGAGTTCGACGGCCTCGCCACTGGGGGTTTGCCCCTTGAGACCCTTGGGTACTACGGTAAAGGCACAGCGAGTTCCCGTAAATCCGGCATTTTTCGAGAAGGAGCGGAATTCAATGGCACACTCGCGGGCACCGGGAATTTCATAGATGGAGTGGGGAATAGCGGGATCGGTAATAAAAGCTTCGTAGGCGGCATCAAAGAAGATAATTGCTTGGTGGGCACGGGCATAGTCCACCCACGCCTCTAAATGCTCCCGTGTGGCCACCGCACCGGTGGGATTGTTGGGGAAGCAGAGGTAGATTAAGTCCACAGGTTCACTGGGTAGCGTGGCGGTGAAGTGGTTTTCAGCGGTAATCGGCAAATAGACCAGTCCAGTGTACTCCCCGCGTTCATTGGCTTCCCCCGTGTGCCCTGCCATGACATTGGTATCCACATAGACGGGATAAACGGGGTCGGTAACGGCAATGCGGTTGCCGTCGCCAAAAATATCGAGGATATTCCCTGTGTCGCACTTGGAGCCGTCGGAAATAAAAATTTCACTGGCATCAATGTCGCAGCCGCGGGCTTGGAAGTCGTGGGCGGCAATTTTTTCCCGTAGCCAAGGATACCCCTGCTCAGGCCCATAGCCTTTGAAGGTGGCGCGATCGCCCATTTCTTCCACCGCTTGAATCATTGCTTGACGACAGGCTGCCGGCAGCGGTTCGGTGACATCCCCAATGCCGAGACGAATCAGGGGGGCATCGGGATGGGCTTGCAAGAATTGATTGACACGGCGGGCAATTTCCGGAAAGAGATACCCTGCCTTGAGTTTGAGGTAGTTTGCGTTAACAAAGGCCATAGATTAGACTGCAATCAGGGAGATTTGTTAAATTTTAACCTCAAACATTCTAAAGTGATGCTTTAATTTGGGCAACTCAATATCCTTCAGGATGAGCACCCTAAAGAATACGGGATTATTCACGCTTTCCTCACTCATATTCGCCAGCGATTGCTCTATAAGCCTCTGGAACTGCACAGTAAAGCTCACGGCCTGAAAAGCAGTACTTGCAGCAAAAGTGAGTCCTCCATTGGGGCGATCGCTGGTTGGTATAACTAAATTGGGTCAGCACTTTTACAAATCACATAACCAGCGACAGATCGATGCAATTTGATTTGGATTGTTTAGGTTAGCAGCGTTGGCAAGTAATCCCTTTTCCAGTTGATCCCATATCTCGACCGCCATTTTCTTCTCAATCGCTGCACCTATAAAGAAAACATGCGGGGAGTGTTTCGCTTTCGAAAACGCTTCACGGATACGGTCAAGAGCCGCTCGCGCAGTTTTCCAATGCTCGTCTGTGCCTGCTGGGTCTATTCCCCCTTTGAGTTCACCGAGTGCAATATAAGACGTGGCCAATTGATGCTCTGTGGACTGCAACTCCTCAGGGCTAAGGTTAAATAAACACATGTCCACATTGTTTTTCACCAAAGGGACGGTCAAGTTGTCAATCAAGGTGCGCGACTTACCCATGCTTTCCCAGCTCAAGCCACGCAAAGACAACTCGATTTCCAAGTCATCGTCAGTCATGTCAACCCACCGCCTAGTCTTTGAATGTTGCCATCTATAACTGATGCCAGCTATCGCCAGCGTTGAAATGATTGCGCGAGTAAGTTTTCTCTGCGCTAAGACGCCGCCAATGTTGCGCATTGATCCGCCGAGGGCGTCGCCACGCGTCAGCAGAAACCTGAACACTAGTTCTTCAATAAATTTCTCTCCCGCTGGCTCAAGAAATTCTTGATGAGGCCATTGATGGCTTCCGCCTTGTCTGCTGGCTGTAGATGAACCAGCGCCTTGTCAGATAATCCTGCTCCCCTGAGAAGACCTACTTCTATGTCTTTGATAGCCAGCAAATCAGCAGGGGTTTTAGCCCCTGATGCAGCTTCTTGCAATGCCCTTGCTTCGGCGACGTAAGGCGTAGAGCGACGATTCTTTTCGAGCGCAAGAGCAACAAAGCCTGCGCGTGTGGCTTCATAGCTCGTAACGAGATCATCACTAGACTGAAGATGGTTTCGGTATGGGCGCAAAGACATTACAATTTTCTCCAGATGTAAATGCCCTTACGTAGAGCTTCGCGTCCGTACTCCCCCATCTGCTGGCTACTATTGCCTTTGCCGTTTGGCAAAACGAGAATACGTTCAACATAAAAGCCTAATTTCTCTGCAATATCAGAGAGGATCATATCGACCGAAACGCTCGCTCCTGCATAACGGACATTATCGTTGACCATAAACAAGAGTGCGTTTGGTTTCAATACACGCGCACATTCGGCGACAACACAAGCCATCTCATAAAAATAGCCTTTTACCATCCGAGGAATTCCGTTATTGTTCAGAGCCCGTTGCGCTTTTTGGTCTTCCAAGTACTTCAGAATGGCTTGTAATAGTTCCTCCTCATCAGCAGCAGCCAATGCCGTTGCCCATTGCGGGTTAATGCCCAACAAGTCTTTTGGGCGATTTTCCACTGTACAACTAAGCATCTCTTGGCGAAGTCTCAGTAGTTTTTGTTCATCTGTGCCCAACAACGCGAGTTCCAGTGCATAGGTACGCGTATAGTCATAGCGGTTGCAGTAAGGCGGAGAGGTCAGAATTGCATCGTAGGTGCTGTCGGGTAATTGCGGCAATATTTGAAGACATGAACCCTCAAACAAACGGATTTGAGCCTGAAGTTTTTCCGCAGCAAACAAAGTTGTTTGATGATTGGGTGATACATCTTCTAAAATCTCGTTTATCTTTTCACAAATAGCCTGATCGAACTCTAGGATTTCGCCCTTGTCGAAAATTTTCTTACCCTGTGTGCGTCCAGAGCGGTAATCCCACCGAAGGTATTGACCATCCTTTCGAGTAAAACTGATGGATTCCAGTACACAAAGTAAAGCAAAGCGCAAGATGGATTGAACTCTACTATTCTCGACTTGGTACGCGCCTATATATTTTTCGATGGCTTCCTTTGTTGTTTTGGGATAAGCTCCCTGTGTGATTCGCAGCTCTGGCAAGGGAACACTTATTTGCGACTCTTTCCAAACTCTCAACGTCGACCATTGGCACAATCTCTCGAAGTCTTCAGGGGTGAATTCGGCATCTAGAATTTGTTTGGCCGCAATGATTTCGCGACCAATGGGTAACAACTCGATCCCATCTGCATCTATACCCATTGCACTTGCAGCAAACAAAGCTGTTCCACTGCCTGCGAAAGGATCCAGAATTCTACCTGCGTTAATACCGTTATGAAATAGATGTTCGACTAAAGAAGCTGAAAACGCTTCTTTGAACTTGTACCAACGATAAGAAGGTCTAGTTTTATTGCCTTGGAAACTCACCAAAAAACGCGAGAGTGTAGGGTCAATGTCGAATCTGTTTCTGAACCGATCGTGTAGCTGCTTATCAAGATGTCTAATAGTGCTGAGGAACTCAGGGGGTTGAGACAATACAGCAGTGGATGCCGTAGTATATTGCATTTCAATAGCTGAATACTAAACGTACCGATAGGTTGTGACCTCTCGCCTGCACGAGAAGACTGCTGCTCTCGGTTAAGTGTTTCTGTCTCCGGGGCAGCCAGTTGTGCTTCACGGCTCTCACTCCAACTGAGCAAAGATCGACAAAGAAGATAGTGATGCTAATCTATCAACCCTCGAGTACTTCCTGTAGCCGCGATCGCGCCCTTTCAAAGGCCTCGGCCAATTTCTGAGGTTGAGATCCGCCGGCCTGAGCAAAGTTGGGACGCCCGCCGCCGCGGCCACCACAGACTTGGGCGAGTTCCGCCACCAGTTGACCGGCATGAACCCCCCGCTCTACAACGTCCGGACTGGCGGCGACTAAAAGGTTCACTTTGTCAGCAGCCGGTTGAGTGGCCAACACCACAGCTCCACTGCCCAGTTTATTCAGGAGCCATTCAGCGGCGGTTTTTAGCCCTTGGGGATCTACCCCCGCCAGCGAGGCAATAAGCAGATGGGTAGTGCCGATGGCTTCAGCCTGCTCCAAGAGGGCTTGGGTTTTGGCAAGAGCTAGTTCGGCTTTGAGGTGTTCCAGTTCCTTTTGCTGGGCTTTGAGATCCGCTTGGAGTTGGCTAATGCGATCTAGAATCTCTTCCGGTTTGGCTTTGAAGCGATCGCACAACTCGCGGACAATGCTATCGCGCTGTTGCAAATAGTCACGCACCGCCGGTCCAGCAATGGCTTCAATGCGGCGAATCCCAGCCGCCACACCACTTTCGCTAATGATCTTAAAGAGGCCAATTTCAGCAGTGTTGTGGACATGGGTGCCACCACAGAGTTCCATAGAGACACCGGGAATATCGAGAACGCGCACCTGCTCACCGTATTTTTCACCAAACATGGCGATCGCCCCCTTGGCCTTGGCTTCATTGAGCGCCATGATACTCGTGTGGGTGGCATGGCTTTCACTAATCCACGTGTTGATTTGATCTTCAATCTGTTGCAGCTCTTCGCGAGTGAGGGCACGGGGGCAGTTAAAGTCAAACCGCAGCCGATCAAAAGCCACCAGTGATCCCGCCTGGGAAATGTTTTCGTCAATCCGCTTTTTCAAGGCCGCCTGCAAGAGATGCGTTGCGGTGTGGTGCGCCTGAACCCGCCGCCGACAACTGAGATCAATTTGGGCGCTCACGCGATCGCCAACGCTGAGGCTGCCCCGCTCCACTTTGCCGTAGTGAACAAACACTTCCTTTTGCTTTTGCACATCGTAGATTTGCACTAGCGCATCACTGGTGGCGAGATACCCGCGATCGCCAATTTGGCCACCGGATTCAGCATAGAAGGGAGTTTCCTCAAGGATCACCTGCACTTCAGTCCCTGCTGTTGCCGTTGTTACCGGATGACCCGCCACCAAAATCGCTGTTACGGTCGTGGTCAAACTAAACTCGTCATAGCCACGAAACTGCGTCGGATGCAGTTGATCCGCTAGGGAGTCAATCCCCTCCTGAACGGTAATATCAATGGTTTCGTGAGCGGCTTGGGAGCGTTGCCGCTGCTCGGCCATACAGGCTTCAAACTCAGCCACATCCACACCAATGCCTTGCTCAGCGGCAATCTCTTGGGTCAACTCCAAGGGGAAGCCATAGGTATCAAAAAGAACGAAAGCATCGCGCCCTGCCAATTGTGGTTTACTGCGTTTTTTGCCCTTAGTTGTCTTCAATGGAGCGAGCATCTCCGCTAAGAGCTTCTCACCCCGATCCAAGGTCTTAAGAAACTGTTCCTCCTCCCGCTGGAGTTCGCTGAGAATCACTGTCTGCCGCTCGCGCACATTGGGATAGACATTGGCAGCCAGATCAATCGCCACTTGAGCCAAGGCAGGGGTCACCAGTTCATTGATCCCCAACAGCCGACTATGGCGGACAATGCGCCGAATCAATCGCCGCAGGACATAGCCACGCCCCACATTACTGGCGGTGACGCCATCGGCAATGAGATGAACCACGGCACGGGTGTGATCGCCAATCACCTTGAGGGACGTTTTGGTGCTGGCATTGGCTTTGCGGTACTGAATCCCGGCGCGCTGTGCTGCCGCCTCAATCATCGGGAAAATTAAGTCTGTCTCGTAGTTGTTGGGCACCCCTTGCAGAACCTGCGCCATCCGCTCCAAGCCCATACCGGTATCAATGTTTTTCGCCTTGAGGGGGGTGCGGCGCCCTTGATCGTCTTGGTTCAACTCCATGAACACCAGGTTGTAGAGTTCGATGAAGCGGCGATCGTCATCGAGATCAACGTCAGCTAGCCCCTTTTCCGGATAGAAGTCGTAGTAAATCTCAGAACAAGGGCCACAGGGACCCGTTGGCCCCGCCGTCCAGAAGTTGCTCTCCTCTCCCATGCGCTGGATGCGCTCCTTGGGCAAGCCCACTTGGCGATGCCAAATGTCATAGGCCTCATCGTCATTTTCAAAGACGCTCACCAAGAGCCGTTCCGGGGGCAAACCATAAACCGTGGTCATCAATTCCCATGCCCAACCAATGGCCTCCGCCTTGAAGTAGTCGCCAAAGCTGAAGTTGCCCAACATTTCAAAGAACGTGTGGTGGCGAGCAGTGCGACCCACATTTTCAATGTCATTGGTGCGCAGACACTTTTGCGCAGTGGTGACGCGGCGTACCTTTGGCGTTTCTTGGCCGAGGAAAATGGGTTTGAAGGGGAGCATGCCGGCGATCGTCAGCAGCACCGTCGGATCCTCTGGAATCAGCGAGGCACTGGGCAAAATCGTGTGTCCCTTAGCGGCATAGAACTCAAGGAATTTTTGGCGAATTTGATCACCTGTGAGGGCAATTGTCGCCGACGCAGAGGGGGACGAGGTCATTGGAGCAAAGTCTCAACGGAGCGCAACAAACGGCAAGAACATTATTTCATCATACTGGATTGTACTCTGGGAATAAGGCACCCCATTGGCAGGATTTACGAGAATAGCCATGACTGAGCCAGCCACCCGCTCTGAAATGGGTCAACTCCTTGAGGAAGTGAGAGGAATGCGCGCTAATATGAGAAAGTTGCTGATCTGAGCGATCGCCAGCGGGTGGTGGATGCCCGCCTATGGGGTTTTATTGTCGCCCTTGTCAGGGGATTTTGGCTTATCTTGTCAAGTTGTCTTTTCTTTGATAGGAGTTAGCGCACAAACACGCCGGGCAAAAAGGTTTCGAGATAAAGATGAATCAATTGGCGGCCAAAGAGACCACTGACAATAGCCGCTACTGCCAAAAAAGGGCCAAAGGGAATCGGTTGCCGCCGCTGAATCCAACCGAGGGCAATCCCCAGTCCACCCATCAGGCCACCGAGGGCACAGGCCAAGAAAAAGGTAACGAGCAATCCCTGCCAACCTAGCCAAGCCCCGATCATCGCTGCCAGTTTGCTATCCCCTCCCCCCATGACCTCCTGACCAAGGGCGATCGCCCCCCCCCAGCGGATCAGATCAAAGAGCCAAATGCCAATCACTGCGGCAATGATGCCTTCCGTGAGTCCGCCTAGACCCGTCGTTAACCCTCTCAGGAGCAGGCCGACAATCAACCCCCATTTTGTCAGGGGATGGGGCAGCGTCATCGTGTCTAGATCAATCAAGGCCAAAGCCAAGAGCCACGCACTCAGCAGCCAGAGCACAAGGGTTTGCACTTGCCAGCCACTCACAGCCACAATCAGGACGTACAGCAGTGCCGTCAACAGCTCAATCGCAGGATACCGCCAAGAAATGGGTGCATGGCAGTAACGACATTGCCCCCGCAGGAATAGCCAGCCCAAAATTGGGATATTGTCCCAGGGCTTGAGTGTGGTCAAACAGATCGGGCAGCGAGACGGCGGATAAAGGAGCGATCGCCCACTCGGCACACGGTAGATCACAACATTGAGAAAGCTCCCCACCGCTGCCCCAAGGCCAAAGACAAGGCAGTAGCTAGCAAAGGTCAAAAAAGTTAGTGCAGTTATAGGCGTGTTACTTCCGGCAGATGATCGTAGGGAATAAAGCATTCTTGGGGCAGCAGCACTGGTTGGCTAGTAAACAGCACATAGCCCCGCAGGGTTTGCCGATTAACAGCGACACCCGCAGGCACCGTTTTTGCCCCATGAACCTGCTGGTAGAGATTATAGATGGATTGAGCAGCGGCTAATAGGGGGGTATCAACGGTTTCCATGGTCTGCAAAACTGGCATGTGCCCCACTCCTCGGCAAGCGAACAATTAGAAACGGTTATGTTTGGTTTTGAGCCAATCATCAGTTCTCGCCAAGCGCTCCGCCTATGCAAAAGCAGATCTGAAATCCTCTACCTGACTATCAATCATCTTGTCTTAGCAAAGCGATAGCATAGGGGTAGGATGGCGCTAAGACATCTTCCTCGTGAAATCACCTCAGGAGAGTATTCATGAAGGAATTGATTGTTTCACCATGCCCAGCCCCCTGGCGATCGCTAGCCTCGCCCTGTAGCTATTGACTGTGTTCCTTGTTTCCTCACAACTCCTTTGACCCAACCATGAACTCACAGCAGTTCTCCCTTGCCAATCATCTGCACCATTTACCTCATCCTGTCTTGGCGGGCGATCGCAAGGGCACCATTCTTTATGCCAACGCTGCGGCGCAACGGTTATTGAACCACGCTAGTACCGATTTAGCGGGCCTCTCCGTCATCGAGCTACTGTCCGCCAACTTTGACCTCTCCCTAGAGCGGTTCCAGCAAGTGCTCAACACCCAAACCCCGGCACAATGGGACTGCTATGATCCGCCCAAACAGCAGTGGTGGCAACTGGATTTAACCGCTGATGCTCACGGCTGGACCCTGACCCTAACGGAAATTACCGAACGCTATCGCCATTGGCTGCTCCAAGAAGCGCGGGTTAATGAACTGGAAAAATGGTGGCAGCGATTTCACACCCTGACGGAGATAGGTCAACAGCTCTTCTGGGAAATCCAAGGAGAGTGGTGTTATTGGTACGGTGACAGTCAAGGGGTGCTGGGGTACCCCCTAGAGCAATTGCCCAAAACCCTGCGAGCGTGGCAGCAACTCATCTACCCAGAGGATCAAGAGCGCTTTTGGCAAGCCATCCCTCAGCAAGGGGGAGCAACACCCTGCGATTTGGAATATCGCCTGCGCCATGCCAATGGTGCGTATGTGTGGGTGCGCGATCGCTGGGAATATCGGCAGGAACCACCAAACACCACAACCGTCATCGGCGTCATGGTCAATATCCATGACCAAAAGATACAGGAAATGCGCCTGCGGGAAAGCGAACAACGCTATCGCAACCTCGTAGATCACCTACCCGCCGTGGTGTATCGCTGTGCCATTGATGCTTCGTGGACGATGGAATACCTAAGTCCCAAGTTCACCGAGCTGACGGGGTATCTCTCGAGCGAACTGGTGCACAATCAGGTTCGTAGCTACGCTAGTATTACGCATCCAGAAGATAGCGATCGCGTTGATTGCACAATCCATGAGGCTCTTGCCAAGGGCTTCCCCTTTAGTGTCGGCTACCGCATTTTCTGTGCTGATGGGTCGGAGCGTTGGGTACATGAGTACGGTCAGGGAGTCTATGACGTAACCGGCAAAGCCTATGCAATTGAGGGCATCATTGTGGATGAAACAGAACGGATTCAGTCAGAGCAAGCCCTCAGAGAAAGTGAGTATCGCTGGCGTGCGGTCTTTGAAAATGCCCAAGTCGGGATTATTGTCACTAGCCCTGCTAACCACTACCGCCTTGTGTATTGCAATCCCTTTTTTTGCCAATTTGTCGGCTACACCGCTCCTGAACTGGCAAATCTCACCGCCCATGATCTGACCTTTGCTGAAGATTGGCCTGACGAGGCGGCTCTCATCCAAGAGTGTCAACTGGGACTGCGCAACACCTATCAAATTGTCAAGCGTTACCGCCACAAAAAGGGGCACACCGTCTGGGGAAATTTAACCCTCTCCTGTGTGCGCAATGCCAATGGTGAGCCTCACCTGCTGATTGCCCTGATTGATGACATTACTAGCCAACGCCAACTGCAACTCGCCCTCGATCGCGAGCGCAACCGCTATGAGCAGTTAGTGAACAATTGTCCCGTCATCATTTTGACTCTCAATCGCGACAAAACTCTCTTAACCAGTAATTGGGTTGGCTTGAAGACACTGGCAGCGGCTCAAGTGGTGCCCGGTATGCCATTTTCGGCACTGCTCCATCCCCAAGAATCAGTGACTCGGGTGGAAGCCCTGATTGACCGCGTTCTGGACAGAGAAACCATTAACGACGAAGAAATTCTGCTGCGTTGCCGCACCGATGCTCCCTGTGATATGCTCAGCCACCTTTTTCCCCTGCTGGATGAGGAGGAAGAAATTGTCGGCTGTGTGGTGGTCTGTACTGATATTAGCGATCGCAAACGTGCCCTTGCTGAACTGGATGAGCGCGAGGCTCAATATCGCAGTGTTTTCGAGTCTGTGGCCGATGGCCTAGTGATCTATGACACCGAAAACCTACAGATCGTTGAGGTCAATGATGCCATCTGCGACATCTATGGTTTCAGTCGTAGTGAATGCCTTGAACTCCAACCTGAGGATTTTCTGCACCCCGACTACCGCGATCAGTTTCAGGAATTCCTAGAGACGATTCGGCATCAGCCCACTTGGCACGGTGTCAGCAAGCATCGCTGTAGCGATGGCCAGGTTATTGATGTGGATATCTTTGCCACAAGGTTGCGCTACAAAGGCAAAAATCAAGTCCTCTGCGTCATCCGCGATATTACACAAATCAAGCGTTTTGAAGAAACTCAAGTGGCGATCGCTAAAGAACTCAGCCGACGGGAAGCACTCTTTCGCAATCTCATTAACGATTTAGATGTGGGAGTGATGCTGTTGTCTGCTGATCTCTACGCAAAAGTGATTAATCCTCGGGGCTGTGAGCTGCTGGGGGTCAAGGAAGCGGACATCATTGGTCAAAAACCAACAGAAATGGCTTGGGATGCCCTCAACGATGCCGGGGAACCAATGCCGCCAGCGGCTTTTCCGCTGATGATTGCCATTGCTCAAAAGCAACGGGTACAAGGGGTGATGGGCATTCTCAATCAACAAACCCAACAGCGGCTCTGGCTGCAAGTGACCGCTGATCCAGAAGTCACGGCAACGGGGAGCATTGAGCAGGTGATTCTCACCTTTAGCGATATTAGCGATCGCAAGCACTACGAGGCCTACCTTCAAGATCAAGCCGTTCGCCAGCGGGAACTCAACCAGCTCATTCAGGAGATTCGCGAAGCCCCTGATCTCAATCAGGCCTTTGCCAAGGCGGTACAGGAGGTGTGTCATATCCTGCGGGTCGATCGCGCCATTGTCGTCAAGTACGAGCCAGAACAGCACCACTGGATTCCCCTAGTGGAGTTTCTCAACAAACCCTATATAACCCCTAGCGTGGGGATAACGATTCCAGACGAGCATAATCCCATTGCCGCAACCCTCCGCCAAGGAAAAATTGCCGAGCTGCCTGCCCTAGAGAATCTGGATCCCACCGATGCAGTGAACCGTGCAATTGCTCAAGTGCTCGGTGGTGGCTGGCTCATTGCCCCAATTCGGATCAATCAGCAGATTTGGGGGGCTTTTTCCTTTCAGCGTTTTAATCATTCCAGCGGCTGGACAGATGAGGAACGCCAACTCATTCTCTCCTTCACCGATCAACTGGCAATTACCATTCAGCAAACAAACTTGTATGACTCACTGCAATTGGCCAATGCCGAACTCTCCCGCCTTGCGACCATTGATGGCCTCACCCAGATTGCCAATCGGCGCTATTTTGACCAGGATTTGCAGCAGCAGTGGCAGTTAGCCCAGCGAGAACAGACGAACATTTCCCTGATTCTTTGTGATGTCGATTTCTTCAAGAACTTCAACGACCACTACGGCCACCAAGCAGGGGATGACTGCCTGATCGCGATCGCGAAAATATTAACCCAAGCGGTGCGCCGTCCCACCGATTTAGCCGCACGCTACGGTGGTGAGGAATTTGCCTTGATTTTGCCCAATACCGATCTCACTGGCAGTCTGTGCGTCGCCGAACGCATCCAACAGCTTCTCTATGCCTTGGAGATTCCCCATATGGCCTCCTCAGTGAGCGATCGCGTCACCCTGAGTATGGGCATTGTCAGCTTGCTGCCCCAAGTCGGCCAACCGGTGAATGAATTCATCACCCTTGCTGATCAGCAGCTCTATCTCGCCAAGCGGGGCGGGCGCGATCGCTATTGCTATGCTTAGACTCTTGCTTAGTGAGAACTCTGTCGTAGGCCTTCAGCAGATGGTGGGGCTTGAGGGCAGTCACTTGGTAGCTCACCAAAATCAGTAGCACAGCCACGAGGGCGATCGGTAGCCCCAAGGGCAGGAACAGTCTATGCTTTGGATCATGGCTAATCATGCGCCGCAACCGCTGGCCAAAAATTTTCAACTTGCCCCGCCAGCCCTGATGATCTTGCACCCGTGGCCTTTGGGAGGGCTTTCCTAACAAGCGCTGCTGCCAGTAGTCATCGTGGCCAATGAGCAAAAATCGCCACTAGAAGTGCCAGAGGCCATTGGGGGGAGCATGACTCGCACGGGCTTGGGGTTGCCGCCAAATACACTCCCCTTGTTGCAGCAGTGTGTGGGCATGAATGAGGCAGTTACCGCGATAGAGGGACAATTCAGTGGGAATGGGGTGATCCAGCAAAAACTGACGGCGAAAAGCCACATTATTCAAAAAGTAGCCCGCCGCCGGTTCCATTTGCCTTCCCCCACTGTATTGCGGAAAAATGTCAGTCAGTGCCATAGCTGTGCGGTAAACACCAGCCCCGCGAATCGCAGTTTCCCCAGCCAGCACTAGATACGCTTGGGGAGCATCCCCTGTTTCAAGAGCAGGACTTCATTGGCGGCAGTGGGGGGTAAATCTTGGCTAGCAAGGGACTGGAGGGCACGGTGGAGTCCAGCCATATCCGCATTTGCCAAGTGCTCAGTTTCCAAGATGATGGAGAAGGTGGGCAGAAGTGGCGTGGAGGACATAGACATCTTGCAGAGGTAGCCGTTCTGTGGGTACAACTCCAGTGTTATTCTCCCAAACGCCATAAATGAGCCGCCCAAACCGTAAAGAATTGCAACATGCGCCTTTGTCGGGTTAAGGGGCAGAAGAATTGCCTATAATACTGTGAGCACGCCAATGCTTGAGGGAGTTGACGTTGACCACGACCGTTTTTCAAACCACAAAATCCCAAGAAATTTTTGCCGCTGCCCAAAAACTCATGCCCGGTGGCGTCAGTTCACCTGTGCGTGCCTTCAAGTCCGTCGGCGGCCAGCCCATTGTCTTTGATCACGTCAAGGGTGCCCACATTTGGGATGTAGACGGCAACCAATACATTGACTATGTGGGGTCTTGGGGACCCGCGATCGTCGGCCATGCCCATCCCGAAGTCATTGATGCTCTCCATGCCGCCCTTGAAAAGGGAACCAGCTTTGGCGCCCCCTGCGTGCTTGAGAATATCTTGGCGGAAATGGTGATTGCCGCTGTCCCTAGTGTCGAGATGGTGCGCTTTGTGAATTCTGGCACCGAAGCCTGTATGGCAGTGCTGCGGCTCATGCGTGCCTATACCCAGCGGGAAAAGGTGATCAAGTTTGAAGGCTGCTACCACGGTCATGCCGATATGTTCTTGGTCAAAGCAGGGTCAGGAGTCGCTACATTGGGTTTACCCGATTCTCCCGGCGTGCCGAAAGCAACCACCGCCGCCACATTAACCGCACCCTACAACGATCTCGAAGCGGTCAGTCGCCTCTTTGAACAGTATCCCGATGACATTGCGGGGGTGATCCTTGAACCTGTGGTCGGCAATGCGGGTTTTATTCCGCCAGATGCCGGCTTTCTCGAAGGGCTGCGGGAGCTGACAAAACAGTACGGTGCCCTCTTGGTCTTTGATGAAGTCATGACCGGCTTTCGCATCGCCTATGGTGGTGCTCAGGAAAAATTTGGTGTGACACCAGACCTCACCACCCTCGGAAAAGTGATTGGCGGTGGCCTACCGGTGGGTGCCTATGGCGGTCGCGCTGACATTATGAAGATGGTGGCGCCGGCAGGACCGGTGTATCAAGCGGGTACCCTCTCTGGCAATCCCTTGGCAATGACAGCGGGCATTAAAACCTTGGAAATTCTCAGCCGCCCCGGTAGCTATGAGCAGCTGGATCGGATCACAGGCAAGCTGATCCAAGGACTGTTAGAGGCCGCACGGGAATTTGGCCATGAGGTGTGTGGTGGGCACATCAGTGGCATGTTTGGTCTCTTTTTCACCGCTGGTCCGGTGACGAACTATGAGCAAGCCAAGCAGTCCGATTTGAAAAAGTTTGCGGCCTTCCACCGGGGTATGTTGGAGCAGGGGATTTACCTTGCGCCATCCCAGTTTGAAGCGGGCTTTACTTCCCTTGCCCATACAGAGGCGGATATTGAGCGCACCATTGCGGCAGCGCGGACAGTGCTGAGTCAGCTTTGAGCTTTCACCGTCGCGGCAAGGAGCACCACATCCATTAAGTCCGCAAGGTTGAGGCAGGGAAAGACCATGACATCCCCCAATTGATGAATGGCTCGGCTGCTATCTTCGGCCAAGGTAATCATGGGGAGTTTTCGCAGTTTGGGATGATTCTCCAGATCGGCGACCTCGTCAGCGGGCAAATCCCAAATCAGAACATCGGGTTGCCAAATCTCCACCAAGAGATCGGCCTGTTCGAGGTCTTCTGCTTCGAGGAGCCGCAGGTGGGGCAGGCTAATGTCATGGAGGAGGCCGAGGCGGAGTACCGTTTGATTGAGGAGGGGACGCTCAAAAGTCGATTCTTCGACTGGAGCAGCCAATCGCGGGAAACACCAGCGATCGAGGACATCAATCAGCAGGCTGGGATGACTACTCAAGGGCAGCCGTTGCACAAAACCGGTCAAGCCCAAGGGAGTGGCTTCATCGGAGAGGATGATCAACGGAACAGTGGCCGTGAAGGGGCTGGTGGCCAGACTCTCAACCACATCAGCCAAAATGAGACTACTGGCGGGGCGGACAACAATGGCCGTGGGTTGCAGTTGCTCCAGCTTATCCAGCGCTTCAAGGGGATGGCGAGCGACCACATAGCCGTAGTGACTGCGCTGCAATGCGGAAGTCGTGTCCATGATCCACGTGGCATCATTACTGACCAAAAGGATCAATTGAGCCGTAGTGGGTAATTCAGGGGGAAGTTCCTCAGCAAAGGGCAGTAGTACTGTCCACTCACTGGAGTCGTCAGCTTGGGCAATAAAGGAAAGCTCACCATTGTGGAGACGACAGAGTTGGCGGGCGAGCATCAGCCCCATGGTGACTTCGGCGTAGTCCTCGAGGCATTCGTGCAGCAGGCGATCGTGATCCTTGAGGGGAATGCCATGTCCCTCTTCCCACAGTTGCAGCGCCAGCCAATTTTGCCAGCGACTCAGGCGTAGTCCATAGCGATCGCTGGGAAAGAGCATCAGCCACCCCAAGAGATGGGCAAGAATCTGCCGTAGCCGCAGAGCATCGCCGTAGAGGTACACATGGCTCAAGGGCTGATCAATGTGCCACTGCCACTGCCAACCCGGCGGGGTTAGATGGTAAAGATGCTCCGCCAACTCCTGCGATCGCAACCACAAACCCGCCAATTCTACGGTTTCCCATTGCAATTCCAACTCTCGCCAAAGGGCACGGGTGTGGTCCTGCCACGCCTGAATGAGGCGATTCATTTGCCAACCGCTACGCTGGATCAGGGCAAGGTAGTCCTGTTGCTCTGGTAGAGGGTGCTGCCACAAAAGTTGGGTGAGGCTGAGAATCGCCGTTAGGGGATTTTTGAGTTCATGCCCCAAGCTCAGGAGGAGGCGCTTTTGCTGATGGAGGCGCAGTTGGTGCAAGCGGGTGGGGGTCGTCGGATCTGACTCCTGCCGCCGTTGGGCAAAAAATAACCAATAGCGATCGCTCGCCACCGCGACACCGCTTTCTGCCTTCTCCCAGTCCAACGACGTTAAATTCAAGGGAAACGAACACACCTGCCAGAGCGATCGCCCGAAGGGCGCGCTACGCGATCGCGCCTCTAGTGCCTGACAATTCATGCCTTCAAATTTAGGCTGCACCAGTGGCAAGAAATCAGTTAAGTGTTCTGACCAAGCGCGATTTTGCCAAACGACTCTCCCTTGGGCGTTTTGAATTTGTACCGGCAAAGGCAATTCTTCAATCACCTCCAGCCAAGGCAAAGGGGGCTGGCACGCCCAGCGATAGAGCAAGCGTTGCTGATCCAGCAGTCCCAAAAAACAACCCTGTGCATCCACAACCGCAATATAGGCTGGCATCTGGACTTGGCTGCGCAACCACCCCTGAAACTGCAATAGTGTCCACGTTGCGGGTACCACCATCACGGGCGATCGCCAAGAAGCCGTCACACTCCCCACCGCCAAGTCGGCTAACGTCCCTTCCCGCTCCAAACTCAACGCCAACCGCCAGCCCTGCACCACTCCCAAGGGTTTTTGCCCCTCATCCACAATGACGATCGTCTCTGGGAGGGTTTCTTGCCAACGCTGGCACACCTCGCTGAGAGACAAACCTGCCCCCACCGTCATTGCAGGTTCAGTAAAGCTGGCTAGGGAGAGGGAATTCATGGATACAGCCCTTTTTTGCAACGGGGGATACATCAAATAATGAAGTAGGATGCCGTTTTACGCCGGCTTTGCCATTCTTGAGTGTGTTCTGTCCTTGTGAGCAGGGCTGTTGGTCCTAAGCTTGTAATGAAATGGCAACACTCCTCCAGAAAACACTGCCACCACCAGCGAGAAAGTGATAGGATGCTATCAGATGCAAACTCAAGTTCTGAAAGCACGTGGCGCAGTCAACCGCACTAACAATCTGTGGCTTAGTTTACTCGCCCGCTATTGGCCAAGAATTAGTCCGTTTGCACAACTCCGACATCGATGAACTGGTTTACTTTTCCGACGAGAGAGAGTTTTGCACTTACCTAGAGCAGCGGCGCAATAATGTCGCTTGTTTAATTTTAGAATGGGGAGAGGGGACGCCGCAAATCATTACCTATCTTCACCACAGCGCCACACTCCTGCCCGCGATCATTATCTTTCCTGCCGGCACCTCACCCGTTCCGCCGGGGCCGCACTACCACATTGCTGAAAGCATTCTTACCGCTGACAACCTCCACCAGCTCAACCACCAAATTGAGGAAGCCATTACGGGATTTGTCAAACTCTGTCCGGGCTGTGCGGTGCCGCCCCATGTCATGTTTCGCATGCCAGCCCTGAAAGAAAGTAGTAATGTCGATCCGCAGCATCGTCTTTCCCAAAAATTGAAGGAGCGGCTCGGCTACCTAGGGGTCTATTACAAGCGAGACACGGAATTTTTCTTCCGCCGTATGTCCACTGCCGATAAACGCAAGCTGCTGGATGAATTGCGCTCAATTTATCGTACCATTATCCTTGAATACTTTAATACCGATGCCAAAGTTAATGAGCATATTGACGAGTTTGTTAGTAAAGCGTTCTTCGCGGATATTTCTGTTTCCCAAGTGCTAGAGATTCACGTTGAACTCATGGATAACTTTTCCAAGCAACTCAAACTCGAAGGTCGTAGTGAGGACATTTTGCTGGACTATCGCCTGACGCTCATCGATGTCATTGCCCATCTGTGTGAAATGTACCGTCGCTCTATTCCGCGTGAGGTGTAGTTTCTATGGCCCCACTGCGGAAAACCTACGTTCTCAAGCTCTATGTGGCTGGCAACACCGCCAACTCCGTGCGTGCCCTCAAAACCCTCAATAATATTCTTGAAAAAGAATTTAAGGGGGTTTATGCCCTCAAAGTCATTGATGTCCTCAAAAATCCGCAACTGGCCGAGGAGGATAAAATTCTAGCGACCCCGACCCTTGCCAAAGTCTTGCCCCCACCGGTGCGCCGCATCATTGGCGATCTCTCGAATCGCGAAAAGGTGCTCATTGGTCTTGACTTGCTGTATGAAGAAATTGGTGAGCAAGCCGAAGACGATCTTGATTTGGAATGAGACCTTTCTTCCCCTCGGTTTAGAATAACCCTTTGGAAATCCCTTTAAGAGTGCCGACTTAGAACCTCTATGACTGATACACCAGAAAACCAGCCCAGTTCAACGCCGAAGGTGGCTGCCGAAGTCAAAAAAATCCGCACGATGATCGAGGGCTTTGATGACATTAGTCATGGTGGCCTGCCCCAAGGACGCACGACACTCGTCAGTGGTACATCGGGTACCGGCAAGACCCTCTTTGCGGTGCAGTTTCTCTACAACGGCATTACGATTTTCAATGAGCCGGGCATCTTCGTCACCTTTGAAGAGTCTCCCCACGACATTATTAAAAATGCCCTGAGCTTTGGCTGGGATCTCCAAAGTCTCATTGATCAAGGGAAGCTCTTTATCCTTGATGCCTCCCCAGATCCCGATGGCCAAGATGTGGCGGGAGACTTTGATCTATCGGCGCTGATTGAGCGCATCCAGTACGCCATCCGCAAATACAAAGCAACACGGGTTTCCATTGACTCCGTGACAGCCGTCTTTCAGCAATACGATGCGGCCTCGGTGGTGCGGCGGGAAATTTTCCGCTTGGCCTTCCGCCTCAAGCAACTGGGGGTCACCACCATTATGACCACGGAGCGCATTGATGAATATGGCCCAGTGGCACGCTTTGGTGTCGAAGAGTTTGTCTCCGATAATGTGGTGATTTTGCGTAATGTGCTGGAGGGAGAACGGCGGCGGCGCACGGTCGAAATTCTCAAGCTGCGGGGCACCACCCACATGAAGGGGGAATATCCCTTTACGATCAACAACGGTATCAATATCTTCCCCTTGGGGGCAATGCGTCTTACCCAGCGCTCCTCCAATGTGCGGGTGTCTTCGGGGGTCAAGACCCTCGACGAGATGTGTGGCGGCGGTTTCTTCAAGGATTCGATTATTTTGGCCACGGGTGCTACGGGTACTGGCAAGACCCTCTTGGTCAGCAAATTCTTGGAGACGGGCTGCCAACAGGGAGAACGGGCACTGCTGTTTGCCTATGAAGAATCGCGGGCGCAGTTGTCGCGTAACGCATCCTCTTGGGGCATTGATTTTGAGGAGTTAGAACGCCAAGGTCTGCTGCGGATTGTCTGTGCCTATCCAGAATCAGCGGGTCTTGAGGATCACCTGCAAATTATCAAGTCGGAGATTGCAGACTTTAAGCCTTCGCGGGTGGCCATTGACTCCCTATCAGCGCTGGATCGGGGGGTGAGCAATAATGCCTTCCGGCAGTTTGTGATTGGGGTTACAGGCTTTGCCAAGCAGGAGGAGATCACTGGCTTTTTCACTAACACAACGGATCAATTTATGGGGTCGAACTCGATTACGGAGTCCCATATCTCGACCATTACGGACACAATTTTGCTGTTGCAGTATGTGGAAATTCGCGGTGAAATGTCACGGGCGATTAACGTCTTCAAGATGCGTGGTTCTTGGCACGATAAGGGCATTCGTGAGTACGTGATTAGTGAGAAGGGGGCGGAAATTCGCGATTCCTTCCGCAATTTTGAGGGAATTATTAGCGGTACCCCCACCCGTATTGCTGTGGATGAAAAAACTGAGTTGGCACGCATTGTGAAAGAGGTGCAGGATCTAGACAACGAGTAACAGAGAGTCCGTTGCAGAAGGAGGGAGTAGGCGCCAACCCTTGCCTTATAGCCACGTCCTGTTTATGTCCCCCATGTAGGCACGCTGGATGCAACTAAATCAGGTCATTGTCGTTCATAAGGCGGGCGATCGCCAGAGCAAGGAATGGGCGGATCGCGCCTCCCGTCAACTGCAACAGCGTGGCGCCAATGTGCTTGTGGGGCCGAGTGGACCTAAGGACAACCCCTACCCCGTCTTTATGGCCTCGGTAACAGAGCCGATAGATCTGGCCGTTGTTCTGGGGGGAGATGGCACTTCCTTGGCGGCGGCACGGCATCTGGCTGCGGCGGGGGTTCCGATTCTGGCGGTCAATGTGGGGGGGCATTTGGGGTTTTTGACGGAACCATTAGAGCTGTTTCGCGATATGGAGGCGGTTTGGGATCGCCTTGAGCGGGATGAGTACGCCATGCAACAGCGAATGATGCTGCAAGCCCAAGTGTTTGAGGGATCAAAATTGCATCCTGAAGTGGTGGGCGATCGCTACTATGCTCTGAATGAAATGTGCATTAAGCCGGCATCTGCCGATCGCATGATCACCGCCATCCTCGAAATGGAAATTGATGGCGATGTGGTGGATCAGTACCAGGGGGATGGGTTGCTGGTGGCCACCCCCACCGGCTCCACCTGCTATACGGTCGCCGCCAATGGCCCCATTTTGCATCCGGGGATGGAAGCGCTTGTGGTGACGCCGATTTGCCCCTTGAGTCTTTCGAGTCGCCCCATTGTCTTGCCTGCACGCTCGTCAGTGAGCATTTGGCCGTTGGACGATCACAGCCTCAATACTAAACTGTGGATGGATGGCGTACTGGCCACCTCCATCTGGCCGGGACAGCGGGTACAGGTGACGATGGCCGATTGTCAGGCACGCTTTATCCTCCTGCGGGATCACTACTCTTTCTATCAAACGCTACGGGAGAAGTTGGCTTGGGCAGGGGCACGCATTCCTTACCACAACAACCACCGCAATTAGATCACAACCCCATGCTTGCAACGCATCTATAATGGGCGCATTCCTCACGGGTCTTTTGCGATGATTGTCAGTCCCCTTGAACGAGCGGTGCTTGGATCGAGTGCCGAAACGCTTGTTGATCAGCTTCTGGAAATTGGCATTGCCCTTTCCGCGAGCCAATCCCTAGAGGAACTACTGCATCTCATTCTCACGAAAAGTCGCCAAATTACCGCTAGCGATGCCGGCACAATTTTTCTAGTTCAGGGCGAACGGGCAGTTCTGGAATTTAAGGCGGCTCAAAATGATAGTGTTGCTCTCCCTGAGCAGGTACAGGACACTACAGTCCCCCTCACCCCTGATAGCTTGGTGGGCTATGCCGCCCTCACGGGGGAATCCCTGAATATTCCCGATGTGTATGCCCTAGCGGGAAACGAGCTGTACCAATTCAATCGTTCTTTTGATGAAGCCCTGCGCTATCGAACCTGCTCGGTGCTGGTGGTGCCGATGCAAAATGTCAGTGGTGAGGTGATTGGCGTTCTGCAACTGATTAACCGCAAGCGATCGCCCGACACCCTGCTGACGCCAGAAACCACTGTGGCTCTCACCCAACCCTATAGCCCTTGGGAAGAACACATTGTGCGATCGCTGGCCAGTCAGGCGGCTGTGATTATTGAGCGCAACCATCTCCTAGAAAGTATTGAACAGCTCTTTGAGGGCTTTGTCACCGCTTCAGTTCAGGCCATTGAGGCGCGGGATCCAACAACAGCAGGACATTCCGAACGGGTTGCCGCTCTCACGGTTCATCTAGCGCAGACTATTAATGAAACCTCTAGGGGAGTATTTCGCGAGGTCGCCTTTAGCGATCGCCAACTGCAAGAGATTCGCTATGCAGCGCTGCTCCATGATTTTGGTAAGGTGGCCGTCCCTGAAGCCATTCTCAACAAGCAAAAGAAATTTTTCCCTGAGCAACTGGAGGTGATTCGCCAACGGTTTGCCCTTGTGCGCCGCACCCTAGAAATGGAAACGGCTCAAGCCAAGGTGAACTATCTCCTGTGCCATCCCCACACGGTTCATAGCCCAGAACAGGCCTGTCACCACTGCGCCTTTTTACGGCACCTCGATCAGGAACTCCGCCAACAACTGCTCACCCTCGAAGTCTATTGGCAGTTGCTCGAGCAGGCCAATGAGCCGCAAATTCTTGATGAAGAGCCCCTTGCCCGCCTTCAGGAATTAACCCAGTTTTATTATCGCGGGACTGATGGCGAACTCCATCCCCTGATTACGGCCAGCGAACTCGAGCAACTCTTGGTGCGGCGAGGGAATCTTACCCAACAGGAGCGGCGGCTCATTGAAGCCCACGTGACCTATACCTACCAATTTCTCTCTCGCATTCCCTGGACACCCCACCTAAAAAATGTGCCGATCATTGCCTATGGTCACCATGAGCGATTGAATGGCAGTGGCTACCCGCGAGGTATTGGGGCGGCGGAGATTCCTTTGCAAACCCAGATGCTGGCGATCGCCGATATTTACGATGCCCTGACGGCCAAGGATCGCCCCTACAAAAAGAGCCTACCCGTGGATGCGGCCCTAGAGATTCTGTGGCAGGAGGCCAAGGAATTTAAGATTAATCCCGATCTCGTTGAACTCTTTGAGCAACAGGAGGTCTTTCGGGTGCTGGGGCACCAGCGCTAGGGTTGATGGGGAGACGATCGCAAAAAGGAGACTTTCCAAAGCGTAGCCGCCAGCCAATTAGTACAGGTATGGGCGACGATCGCTAGGAGTAAATTATTCATTGCGACGGCACTATAGGCAAACAGCCCGCCCACAATGGTTGCCCACAGGGCATAGGGCCACTGCTGCCGCGATCCAGCGTGCAAAATACCAAAGCACACCGAGCTACCGATGATCCCTGCCCAGTTGAGACCCAAGCTTGGTAGGAGCACCCCGCGAAAGAGCAGCTCTTCACTGAGGCCGGGCAGAATGCCAATCCAAAATAAATCAGGCCACAGCAGCGGTGAAAGTACCAGTTTCAGGTAGGTATCCGACGCATGGCGGTAGGCGGGCCAGAGCCGATACAAAATAGCCCCCATCCCCGTAATTCCTAAGCAGAGGACAATCCCTAAAACCACTGCCCAACCATCCCAGCGCAGCGGCAGAAGTCCCGCGGAAAAGGGGGTCAATAACCACACCCGCGCCAAAATCAACCACAGGATGGCCGTCAACGCCATGGCCACTAAGACCTGCGTACGACTCAGAGGCTCATCGGGCAGGGGGGACTCCTCCATAGGCCTACGCTTTCTGGAATTGACCAAATTGGAAGTTATAGACCTCTTCCTCTTTTTCAGAGATGAGTTTGAGATCTGAACAGGGGCGAGCCACACAGAGGAGCACATAACCTTTTTCCCGCAGTTCGGGACTCAGCCCCATGGCATCGCCGTGATCAACGGTACCCTCTTGAATTTGGGCGGCACAGGTAGTGCACACTCCCGCATTACAGGAACTGGGGAGATCAATGCCAGCAGCGGTGGCCGATCGCAGGATGGGTTTATCGGCACTGGCTTCAAACGTGTAGGTTTGTCCTTGGTGCAGGATCTCAACACGAAAGGTTTGGGTCATTCTTGCAGTGAGCTATGACGCAACATCTTTCCTATTATCCCCCTAATCCTCGCGATCGCTGGTTTCCTCTGGTGCGGACTTTAGCCAGCGGCTCAAAGGTTCAGGGATGGCGACCCGTTGGCGTTCTTGCAGGCAAATGTGTTGCGTCTGGGCAATGGCCACCCGATCGCCCCCCGCATTGTAGAGCGTATAGGTGAGTTGAAAACGGCTGTGATCCAGTCTTTGGGGGTCAATGGTCACCCGCAGGCGATCGCCACAGTAGAGGGGCTGAAGACAACGCACCTGCGCCTCCGTAATCGGCACAATCAGGCCATTGTTGCTAAAAAATTGCCGCAGATCCACCCCCAACTGGGCAAGGACATCCTCATAGGCCTCATGGCAAAACCGCAGCAGATTAGCAAAGTAAACTACCCCAGCGGCATCCGTGTCAGCAAAATAAACCGTGCGCTCATAGTCGCGAAGGGGTGTTGTATTCATTGATAACCATCCCATAGGGTTGCCCAACACAAGTCGTACAAGTCGTACGCAAAAACGCACCACAGCCTTTATTGTTAATGTAGAGTACAGCCCTTTCGCAAGCTATTGGGGTACGGGACGGATGAGGAACAAAGGCAGTTCTGATCTGCGACTTCTTTTGAGCACGCTTGTCATCAGCGGCTTGGTCGCAGCACTGGCCTATTGGCAACTCAGTCAACGCTGGACGCCCTCCCCCGATCAGAATGGTGGCTCCCCTACAGAAACCACCTCCAAGTGGCAAAAAATTGCCCTCGCTACGACGCTGCGCGGCCATCAAGATGAAGTGAACGCGATCGCCCTTAGTCCCGACGGTAATTTACTCGTCAGTGGTGGCGACGATCGCAAGCTGTATTTTTGGAATTTGGCTACGGGAACTGCCCTCGGACAAGCCACCGGTCACACCGATTGGATCTACGCCCTTGTGATCACGCCCGATGGTCAAACCGTAATTAGCGGCAGCAAAGACAAAACCATCAAACTCTGGGGTGTGAGCGATCGCCAGCTCCAAGCCACCCTCACTGGCCACCAAGATTTTGTAAATGGCTTAGCCCTCAGTCCCGATGGCCGCACCCTTGCCAGTGCCAGCTATGATCACACCGTCAAACTGTGGGATCTCCCTAGCCGTCAGGAAATCACTACCCTAAAAGGCAATGAGGGCATCATGCTCAGCGTTGCCATTAGTCGCGATGGGCGTTTTTTAGCCACTGGCGGAGTGGATAAGCTGATCCGCATTTGGGATTTGCCCTCGCGCCGCCTCCTGCGCACCCTCGAAGGACACACTAGCGATGTCAATAGCCTCGCCTTCACCCCCGACAGCAGCCAACTAGTGAGCGGCAGCGACAAAGACGGGATCAAAGTCTGGAACTTGGCCACAGGAGAACTTCAGCATCAGTTTGGCACCGAAGGTGGGCAAGTCTTTAGTGTGGCGGTGAGTCCCGATGGCAGCACCATTGCCAGTGGCCACGGCGATCAAACCGTCAAACTTTGGTCCCTCTCTGGTCAGCCATTGCGTACCCTCAAAGGCCACTCTGGTGCCGTGTACAGTGTCGTCTTTGGTCAGGATCAACTGATCTCCGCCAGTGAAGACAGCACCATTAAGGTGTGGCGCCTCTTTCCCGGAAGCTCATAGAGAACTTATATGTCTCAACTGCGAAGCAAAAAAAACGGCTAAGATGCCCAAGAATCTTAGCCACGGAGAACAACGGCTTGAATCTTCTTTAGCCAACACTCCCCTCGAGCTTCAGGCTCAGCAGGCGATCGGCCTCGACCGCGAATTCCATCGGCAACTGGTTAAAGACATCGCGACAGAAGCCACTAATCATCATTGAGACCGCATCTTCGGTAGAAATGCCCCGCTGGGCAAAGTAGAAAAGTTGATCCTCACCAATTTTTGAGGTTGAGGCCTCATGCTCCACCTGTGCCGTGGGGTTTTGCACCTGAATATAGGGGAAGGTATTGGCGGCTGCCGTATCACCAATGAGCATCGAATCGCATTGGGAATAGTTGCGTGCTCCCGTGGCCTTCGGCCCAATTTTCACCAAGCCGCGATAGCTATTTTGGGAGTGCCCTGCCGAGATCCCCTTGGAGACAATCGTGCTGCGGGTATTTTTGCCAATGTGGATCATCTTGGTCCCTGTGTCCGCCTGCTGGTAATGATTGGTGAGGGCAACGGAGTAGAATTCACCCACGGAATTATCCCCCACCAAGACACAACTGGGGTACTTCCAAGTAATGGCTGAACCTGTTTCCACCTGTGTCCAAGAAATCTTGGAATTGCGGCCAAGGCAGAGTCCACGCTTGGTCACAAAGTTATAGATGCCCCCCTTGCCGTTTTCATCGCCAGCGTACCAGTTTTGCACCGTGGAGTATTTGATTTCGGCATTGTCAAGGGCCACCAGTTCTACGACTGCTGCGTGGAGTTGATTGGTATCGAACATGGGAGCAGTACAGCCTTCAAGGTAGCTCACATAGCTGCCCTCATCAGCAATAATCAGCGTGCGCTCAAACTGCCCCGACTCCCCATTGTTAATGCGGAAATAGGTGGATAGCTCCATCGGACAGCGGGTGTTCTTGGGAATATAGACAAAAGAGCCATCGGAAAAGACGGCGGAGTTCAAAGCAGCATAGAAGTTATCGCCAATGGGGACAACGCTGCCCAAGTATTTCTGCACCAACTCGGGATATTCGTGGAGCGCTTCAGAAATAGAGCAGAAAATAATCCCTTGCTTGGCCAACTCCTCACGGAAGGTGGTGGCCACTGACACGCTATCGAAAATGGCATCTACGGCCACATTGCTCAGCCGCTTTTGCTCTGAAAGGGGAATCCCCAGTTTCTCAAAGGTTTCCAGCAGGACGGGATCCACTTCATCCAAGCTCTTCAGCTTTTCCTTTTGTTTTGGAGCCGAATAATAGACAATGTCTTGGTAGTTGATGGGGGGATAGCTCACCCGTGGCCATGTGGGTTCGCTCATCTTCAGCCATTGGCGATAGGCCCGCAGGCGAAACTCCAGCATGAACTCTGGCTCGTTCTTTTTGGCAGAGATGAGGCGGATAATGTCCTCGTTGAGACCTCGGGGAATGGTTTCCGTCTCAATTTGGGTGACAAAGCCGTATTTATAGGGCTGATTGACGAGGGATTGTACCGTTGCCGACATCGAGTGTTCTCTTGGGTGAAGGAATGGCCAAAATTTAGAGTATATTAAGCAACAAGATGGTTGCTTTATCTCTAGGACTAATTTAGCAACAAAACGGTTGTTTTAGTCAAGGGGGCGTTGCGTGACGCTCACATCAGATACTAAACAGGACATCTTACACTGCCTTCTCCGCGACGGTCACCTCAGTGCCCAGGAGTTGGCGGCACAACTGGCGATTAGTCCGCAAGCGGTGCGGCGGCACCTCAAGGATCTAGAGGCGGAGCAACTAGTGACCTATGAAGTCCTGTCGGGTACGGTGGGGCGTCCCCAATACCGTTACACGATTAGCGAGGCGGGACGAGAGGAACTACGGCAACTGCAACTGCGGCAACAGTCGAGTCAGACAAAGGGCTTTGCCGTTGAACTCTTGGAATCCGTAGCAGCAACCCTGGGCCCCGAGCAGATGCAGGACGTATTGCAGGCAGCTTGGCAGCGCAAGGCATTGGCCTATCGCGAGCAAATGGGAAGCGGTACGTTGGCGGAACGCTTGGCACGACTGGTGGCCCTGCGGCGACAGGAAGGGTATATGGCAGAGTTTTACCCCGTAAGTGAGCCTCAAGGTGCCTATCTCTTTACGGAATACAATTGTGCAATTTCCGCGGTTGCCCAGTCTTTTCCCACCGTCTGTAATCATGAGTTAGAGATGTTTGCGATCGCCCTTGGGGATTGTGCTGTGGAGCGCACCCATTGGCTTGTGGATGGTGAACATCGCTGTGGTTACCTGATTCGTCCTCTGAAGTAGCATGGCCTTTTGTCCGCCCACGTTTGTCCAGCAGAGCTTTAGCACCAGCAGTGGCCGTATGGTCTATTACACCCCCAGCGATCGCTACTGGGGTCAGGTGCAATCTCGCCCTCCCCTGGTCTTTCTCCACAGCTTGGGGGGTGGGTCTAGCCACTACGAGTGGTCGCAGGTGTATCCTGCCTTTGCGGCTCGCTACCGCGTTATTGCTCCGGATCTCATTGGTTGGGGGGAGTCGGATCACCCTGCCCGCGACTACAGCACTAGTGATTACTGGCTAATGATTGCTGAACTGTTGCGGATGCTGGGTTCCCCTGTGCCGGTGGTTGCCTCCTCCCTAACGGCGGGCATTGTGGTGCGCTTGGCGATTCAGCAACCCCATCTTTTTGAGCGTTTGTGTCTGGTCTGCCCCAGTGGATTCAATGACTTTGGTGAAGATCAAGGACAGGCGATCGCCAATGCCCTGCTGAGGGTGCCGATTCTTGATCGCCTCATTTACACCGTTGCTGCTGCTAACCCCTTGGCAGTGCGCAACTTCCTGAGCCAGTTTATTTTTGCCGACCCCCAGCGGCTTAAAGAAGAAACCGTAGAAGCGTACCTCCACTCTGCCTGTCGTCCCAATGCTGAATGGGCAGCTCTGGCCACCCTGAAGGGAAATCTCTCCTTTGATCTCAGCCAGTATTTACCCCAGTTAACGATCTCCACCGTGATCCTCTGGGGAGAAAAGGCCAAGCTCACGCCCCTTTCTCTAGGTGAGCGACTCTATGCCACCGCCCGCGATCGCCTGCAAGCATTCCATGTGATCCCCAACGCAGGGGTCTTACCCCATCTGGAGCAACCCGAATGGGTGATCTACAGCCTGCGGCGCGATTTCTTGCTTTAAGTTGTTCCCGATACAGGTATCCTAGAAGTATTGCTTGAAGTATTGGTGCAATGGCAGAAATTCAATTTATCCGTGGCGTTGATGAAGAAGTGGTTCCCGATGTGCGTTTGACGCGGGCACGGGATGGCAGCAGTGGTCAAGCCATGTTTTACTTTGATAACCCGAAAATCGTCCAAGAGGGCAATTTGGAGATCACGGGGATGTACATGGTGGACGAAGAAGGCGAAATTGTTACCCGTGATGTCAATGCCAAGTTCATTAACGGCCAGCCCGTTGCCATTGAGGCCACCTACACGATGCGCAGCCCCCAAGAGTGGGATCGCTTTATTCGCTTTATGGATCGCTACGCTGCCAGCCATGGCCTTGGCTTCCAGAAGTCCTAACCAGTCTTAAATTGATCGGGTGCCGATTCAAAAAGATTGTGCTAGCTTAAAGTTACGATGCCTTTTTTGTCTTTATTCAGGACACAGGGCATCTGCAAGTTCTATAGCGATACAGTAGGGACATCAATGGATTATCTAGAGAGCCTGCTTGACACCCTCAAATCGTGGTTAAAAAAACTGTTGGAACTTCTAGGTGGCGCCGATCCCACCCCTGAGCTGGAGCCAATTCCGATTCCCGTGCGCGATCGCCGATAGAGCGACAGCATTCAACACCATTGAGTCAGTTTTGAACGGTTAGGTTAAGCTTGGCCTTTCATATTTTGGTGCTTCATGGCCCCAATCTAAACCTGTTAGGGCAACGGGAGCCGGGGATTTATGGGGTTGTGACACTAGCGAGCATCAACCAATCTTTGGCAGCCTTGGCGCAGGAGTTAGGGGTAACCATTGAGTGCCTCCAATCCAATCATGAAGGGGTCTTGGTAGATGCGATTCAAGAGGCAATGGGGCGTGCCCAAGGCATTTTGATTAACCCCGCAGCCTATACCCACACCAGCGTAGCTCTACGAGATGCGATTGCTGCGGTTGCCCTGCCCACTGTGGAAGTTCACCTGAGTAACATTCATCAACGGGAAACTTTTCGCCATCATTCCTACATTGCGCCGGTGGCGATCGGTCAAATTGCTGGCTTTGGTGCTGATAGTTATTTGTTGGGGTTACGGGCACTGGTCAATTATTTACAAGCAAAAGGCTAATTCTCAGCGGGGGGGGCGATCGCCAGCGGTGTTCCCAACTGTCGTGCCAGCCAAAATTCCAGATTGCGTACCCAAGATTTACCATCAAGGCGCTTGACAAGAACGGGTTGCACCAAGATCGTGAACATCCCCAAGCGATTGCCCACGAGAATATCCGTAAACAGGCGATCGCCCACCATGGCCACCTGATCATAGGGCAAATTCATGGCTTGCACGGCCTGACGAATCTTACGCCGCGAGGGCTTGCCTGCCCCCATCAAAAAGGGTAACTCCACCTGCTGGGCAATACGTTCAATGCGGCGATGGTTCAAGTTATTGCTCACTAGCCAGATCGGCATCTGATGCTTGATCTCCAGTAGCCACGCCAGAATTTTCGGCGGCAGATCTTCATCCCACGTGGGGAGGAGCGTATCATCCACATCCAGCACCATGCCCCGCAGATGATATTTTTCCAACAGACTGGGGTGCAACTGTTCAATGGTGCTTTCAAGAATTAAATCCGGTTGCAGCAGTGCTGCTAGAGACCCAGTGGCCATTGAAAACGCAAATAACAAAGAAGAAGCTTCTGCCAGACTATCACGATCCTAGGGGAGAGTGGGAACTGCAAAAATCTTTCCTAGCGTTACTCCAATCACAAAGGATATGCTACCATCTGAGAGAATGCCGCGTGTCAACGGATATGGCGAAGGTTCTGGTACTCAATGCCTCCTATGAACCACTCAATATTACGAGTTGGCAACGGGCAGTTGTCCTTTTAATCAAGGGCAAGGCGGAGCAAGTCGAGCACAACGGCAAGATGGTTTACAACAATTTTCCCTTGCCGACCGTCATTCGCCTGCGGCATTATGTCGTCACTCCCTACAAAGAAATTCCCCTTACTCGCCGCAATATCCTGCATCGAGATGGCCATTCTTGCCAATACTGTGGCTATACCGGGGATGAGCTCACCCTTGATCACGTCATCCCCAAATCGCGAGGGGGAGGGGACACTTGGGAAAATATTGTGACCGCTTGTGTGCGCTGTAATGTCAAGAAGGGGAATCGCACCCCAAAAGAGGCCAATATGCCCCTACGGCAAACACCGCGGCGCCCCATTAGTAGTTTGTACTTTGAGGTTACAAAGCACGTGCGCACGGGTACTCACCAAGAATGGCGTAAGTATGTTATTGGTGCCTAGTTTTTTCCACTCCATTGAATCCTGAGGGGAAAAGTGGCGGCCTCTCTCTGCAAAAGCCTTACCGAGACCTTTGGCAAGAATCAGTGGCTAGCAAGGGAGAAGTGAGGCGATCGCGTATTCTAGTATCGTAGGGAAGAAGCTTTACCTTTGAACAACTCCACTTAAGGTCGTTATGTCAAGTATTGAGGCCGAAAACTTTAGTCAACTCTTTCCACTGTTTGCAGCCAGTTCCGAGGCGGCACTTTCTTCAATGCTGTCAGTGGCTTGGCATAACACCTACCCGGCGGGGCGTGCCATTCTAATTGAAGATGCGTGGGGCAATGCGGTTTACTTTATCCTCTCAGGCTGGGTGAAGGTGCGGCGACTGCTCGCTGATGGGGATTTCATGACCCTAGCGATCCTTGGGCCGGGGGATTTTTTTGGTGAAATGGCCATTCTTGACCAATCACCCCGCTCAACAGATGTGGTGGCACTGTGTCCAGCGGAAGTTTTGTCTGTGCCGGCGCAAAAATTTGTCCATGTCCTGCGCCATGAGCCGGATCTGCACTATCGGATGCTGCAATTGATGGCACAACGGCTACGCTTGACCAATACGCGCATTGAACTGTTGCACAAACCTCCTGCCGTCAAACTAGCCCATGTCTTGGTGAATTTGGCACGGCGCTATGGTCAGCATCCAGGGGGCAATGCCAACACAGCCGTGATTTTCAATGTGCCCATCAAGGATTTAGCGGATGTGGCCAACATTAGCCCTGATGAAGCCCATCAACTGCTGGATAAACTGGTGGCGAAAAACTGGATCAAGATTGATGCGGCCAAGCAACAACTCCAAATTCTCAATTTGCCGCAACTAGAGCAATTGGCACAGCAAGCGGTGAATTAAAGTTCTGTTGGCTTGTTGAGGCGCAGTGACCTCGCCTAGGATAACAATAGTTGCAAGCTCTTTCTGCTATGGCGATCGCCCCCAACCTCTACGAACACACCTTGGTTCGCTACACGGATCCGCTGCATGCGACAGAACTCCTGCGGCAATATCGCCCGTACCTAGAAATGATTCCCAGTATGCGGCGACCTCAAGAGAGTTTAATTCCAATTCCGCTGCCGATCGCCCATATTCAGGTTCCTGCCGCCACAACCTCGAACCAACGTCCCCAAGTGAAGTCGGTGATGGTGCCCTGTGATTTGGTCTTTGTCCTGTGCGATCCCGAGTGGAAAGTCAAAACCGACATTGAACTGCTGGTCTTTATCCATCGGCCAGGGGAAAGCTTTACGGAACTGCTGACCCGCTGGCGCCAATCCCAAGTGCTCCTCAGTCGCAGTTATAGCTGGGATATGCCCCTGCAACATCGCGATATATTTAGCGAGGGCGCCAATCGTCAATTTCCCCTCTTTGTCCTCTTTCAAGAAACCCTTGCCGTGATCAAGCGCGGTCTCAAGGCTGCCCGATTGCCCTGCGTGATTGATACCACGATTCTCAAGGAACAGCCGTCTTCAGCCACAAAGCTTATGACGGGTGCCTCAGAAAGCACAGAATAGGTTGATCAATATCACAACTTAAGCACCAGCTCCATCACTGCCCTCCCCCTCGCCAAGGGCAGAGAATACCACTATCGAGCTGAATTCTCGATGTTGTGAGTTGAGTTGTCCTATGGTGGCTACCCCCATTCAACCCGTGTCCGATCGTCCATTGACAACGGATTTGGTGCGGCAGTATTTGCAGGAAATTGGCCGTGTGCCCTTGCTCACCCCTAGCCAAGAACTGCGCCTTGCCCAACAGGTTCAGCAGTACCAAGCTCTGCTCGCAGTGCGAGATCAGTCCGATGACCCCCAGATCAAGCGCTATGTGGCGGCTGTGAGGGAGCGCGATCGCCAGCAGCGGCAGTTGGGGCGTCCCCTTACCCGTACCCAATGGGCTGCGCGACTTAAGATGAGTGTGGCTGAATTGCAAACCTGTGTGCAGGCGGGTCGTCAAGCTTGGGCAAAGGCAGCGAATATGACCCTAAGTGAACTTCAGCACATTGAGCGGCAAGGACAGCGGGCAAAAACCCAATTGCTGCAAGCCAACCTGCGCTTGGTGGTGAATATTGCCAAAAAATATCAACATCGCGGCGTGGAATTTTTAGATCTGATCCAAGAGGGGAGTTTGGGTCTAGAACGTGCCGTTGAAAAATTCGATCCGACCAAGGGATTTCGCTTTAGCACCTATGCCTACTGGTGGATTCGCCAAAGTGTCACCCGTGCCGTTGCTAGCCAAAGCCGCACAATCCGCTTGCCCATTCACATGGTGGAAAAACTCAATAAAATTAAGCGTGCCCAACGGCGTCTTGCGGCTCAACAAGGCGCGATGCCCAGTCTAGCGGACATTGCCCAAGAACTGAATCTGGAGGTGTCACAGGTGCGGGAAGTGCTCATGGCTGTTCCCAAATCCGTGGCCTTGGAACAGCGGGTTGGCTCCGACCAAGAAACGGAATTGCAGGAGCTAATTGAATCCACTGCCCCCACCCCCAATCAAGTGATCATGCGTGAGTCCCTGCGTACTACTTTGAAGCAACTCCTCAGTGATCTATCGCCCCGTGAGCGGCAAGTGATGGAACTGCGCTATGGCCTCGGCGAGCAGCCCGCCCTTGAGATGGCGGAAATTGCGGCACTGCTGGGACTGAGTCGGGAGCGGATTCGCCAAATTGAGCACCGTGCCCTGCAAAAGTTGCGGCAGCCCCAACGGCGCCGAGAAATTCAAGACTATCTTGAGGAGTTTGCCTAGGGCGTCTCCAACTGAATGCCGTGGGGACAGCACTCACAGATCCATAGATCAAGGTCGGGGTCTGGTAGGGCGCGCCGTACCCGTTGCATGATGCTGTAACCTTCATCGGCAGAGGGCGCTAGGGCAAACACTGTTGGCCCAGATCCTGACATCATGCTGGCGATCGCCCCAGCGGCGAGGAATTGCTCCTTTAACTCTGCCACCAACGGATAGCGGGGCAACACTACCTTCTCTAAATCATTACGGAGGCTGGCGGCCAATTTGGCGATGTCACGCTGCTGAATGGCCTGTAACAGGGTTGCGGATCCCCCCTCTTGGCGGGCTTTTTCCTGCTCGTTGGGGGTTTGGGCATAGGTGGCGGCGAATTCTTGCCGATAGGTTTGATAGGCCCAAGGGGTGGCCACACTGAGGGAGCGATACTTCCCTAGGATCACAGTTAATCCCTGTAAATCCGCTAGGGGTGTCAACTGTTCACCGCGCCCTAGGGCTAAGGCGGTTCCCCCTTGCAGACAGAAGGGCACATCAGCCCCCAATTGCGCTGCAAAGGTTTGCAATTCCGCTTGCGTCAGACCCAACTGCCACAGGAGATCTAAGCCCACGAGTACCGCTGCTCCATTGGTGGAACCCCCGGCCAAGCCTGCCCCCATAGGAATTCGTTTTTCAATGAAAATTTCAACGCCATCGAGATCGGGAAAATGCTGCTGGAGTAAGGCCGCTGCTTTGTAGGCGAGATTTCGTTGATCGCAGGGGACAGCCGGGTTGGTGCAATGGACTTTAATTTGGCGATCGCGCCGCGGGATGAGTTCAATGCGATCCATGAGGGAAACCGCCTGCATGACCATTACCAGCTCGTGGTAGCCACTGCCATCTAAACAATTGCCAACAATTTGTAAAAAGAGATTAATTTTGGCAGGTGCCAGCAAACGATACACGCAGCCCCATCCTCACAACCACCTCGTTCAATAGCATATTATTCTTCTATTCCTCTTTGGCAGGCGCTAAACAGAAGTCCCCATGATTTTGGAACGAATGATTGAGCTGTTGCAGTTGCCCTTTATGCAGCGGGCACTGTGGGCAGGGATCTTTACGGGAGGGATGGCGGGTGCCCTCGGTAGCTTTACAATCCTGCGGCAACTTTCTTTTTTTAGTGATGCCTTGGGGCACTCAGCCCTACTGGGAATTAGCCTAGGAATTATTCTAGGATTGAATCCCTCCGTGATGTTGCTGCCCTTTGCCGTGGTGTTTGCCCTCGGGGTGACCTATCTGCTGGAGCATACGCGACTGTGGACGGATGCCCTCTTGAATATCATCTACTCAGCCTCCTTAGCGCTGGCGGTGATTTTGCTGAGTATCAGCGATCGCTATCAGGGGGGGCTAAATAATTTACTCTTTGGCGATATTTTGGCGGTGCGCCCAGCCGATCTCGTCATGAGTGGCATGCTCTGCGCCCTTGTCGGCACTTTCATCCTGCTCACGTTACGGGTGCAATTGTTAATCACAGTGAATGAGGCCTTGGCGGTGGCGCGGGGGGCGGCGGTGGGGATTCAGCGGCTGCTGTTTATCACCCTATTGGCCTTGGTGGTTGCCGTCTCGATTAAGACAGTGGGGGTATTGCTCATTAGTGCTTTTGTGGTGATTCCCGCCTGTGGCGCTCGCCTGTGGAGTCGGCAATTTTCGCAGTACGTGGTTTTGGCGGCCCTAGTAGGGGTAGGCAGTGCCATTGTTGGTATGCTCTTGTCAGCAGGGATGAATTGGCCATCGGGGCCGAGTATTGTGGTCTGTCAACTGGTGTTCTTTTTAGGCTCGATCGCGATTAACTCACTGCGAGGGGCGTGGCTGCATAGAGGGCAGAAATCTCCAGCAAGCTGAGGCGTGAACGGGCTGTCAGCTCCAAGGGGGAGCGATCGCCCCGCTGGAAATGATCCACTGCCGCACAGCCAATCATCGCTGCATTATCGGTACATAGCCGCAGAGGCGGAAAAATCAACTGTAGCCCCAAGGGTTCAGCAGCCGCAGTCAGGTGTTGTCGCAGTCCAGAATTTGCCGCTACGCCTCCCCCAATGGCGAGGGTTTTGAATCCATGATCCACTGCTGCCGCGATCGCCCGCTTGGTCAAGGCCTGTGCCACCGCCTTCTGAAAACTGGCCGCAAGGTCAGCCACCGGCAATTCATCATGGGTTTGACGCAGCTCCTCCACGAGTCGTGCCACTGCGGTTTTCAGCCCACTAAAACTGGAATCGTAGGGATGCACCTTGCCATCGGGGAGGCGGATATTTCCCTCTGGTAGATCAAAGGCCTCTGGATTGCCCTGCTGCGCCAAGCGATCGAGCACTGGCCCCCCTGGATAGCCCAAGCCCAGTAGGCGTGCTACCTTATCGTAGGCTTCCCCCGCCGCATCATCCCGCGTTTGGCCAAAGAGTTGGTACTCGCCACAGCCATAAACGCCAATGAGACTGGTATGCCCGCCAGACACCAAGAGGCAGAGAAACGGTGGTTCAAGGGTCGGTTCCGCTAAGTAGGAGGCATAGAGGTGGCCTTCAAGGTGGTGAATTCCCAAGAACGGTTTTTGCTGCACAAGGGCAAGGGTTTTTGCCGCCGTAACCCCAATGAGCAGCGACCCCACCAATCCGGGAGCACAGGTGACAGCAATGGCATCAATGGCAGACCAATCACAACCGGCCTCACTCATCGCTGCTGTGATCACGCCGTTAATGTTTTCCAAGTGGGCACGGGAGGCGACTTCCGGTACGACACCGCCAAAGGGTTGATGGGCACGTACTTGGGAGGCAATCACATGACTTTCAATGGCGCGATCGCACACTACGGCTGCTGCCGTTTCATCACAACTGGTTTCAATGGCCAGAATTCTTACCATCGGGCAGACGTGGGCATGAAGCTAGAGCCTCTTTTCAGTCTAGCCGGTTTTTCGAGTGAAGTTGCTGAAGGGCGTTTGCGCAATGCCGTGAATTCTCGAGGTTGCAACCAGCGCTACGGTGAAGATTCTTAAGAATCTCCTAAATCCCGATCAAGAAGTAGGATATACTATGGGTTGGGCAATCTGCTCAATGTCGTGCGTGTGCCAAACGTCTTGTGGAACTGTCTGCCAAAAGTGAGTACGCCCTCTTGGCGCTCTTGGAAATGTCAGCGGCCTATGAACAGGCGGAGCCGCTACAAATTCGCCAAATTGCTGCCCTTCACAACATTCCCGATCGCTATCTGGAGCAACTGATGGCGACCCTACGCCGCAAGGGGCTGATTCGCAGTCAGCGGGGCGCCCGGGGTGGCTACTTGCTGGCAAAAGCACCTTGGCAAATCTCAATTTTGGACGTGCTCAACTGTATCGAGGGGATTGAGTCCAAGCTCGCCCAAAAGCCGCCTGAAAAGGGCGATCTGGAGCGTAGTCTGATCCGTTCAGTGTGGCTAGAGGCCTGCGCAGCAGCCAATGATGTTTTGAAAAAGCATACCCTTCAGGATTTGTGCGATCGGCGGCAGGCTTACCAGCAAGTGGATGTCATGTACTACATCTAGGCTGGGGTTGACATTCATCTAATTTTTCTAAGGTTTTTGTCTTGAATTGGAGATTGATATCCCATGAACATTGCCCCCGATATTACTGCCCTCATTGGTCGGACGCCCCTTGTACGCCTGAACCGCATTCCCCAAGCGGAAGGCTGTGTGGCAGAAATTGTCGTCAAACTAGAGAGCATGAATCCTGCGGCCTCGGTTAAGGATCGCATTGGCCTGAGTATGATTCAGGAGGCAGAAGCAGCGGGTCTCATTACCCCCGGTAAGACGGTTTTGGTGGAACCCACATCGGGCAATACCGGGATTGCCTTAGCAATGGTGGCGGCGGCAAAGGGCTATCGCCTGATTCTCACTATGCCAGAGACCATGAGTGCAGAGCGGCGAGCTATGCTGCGTGCCTATGGAGCAGAGCTGGATTTGACCCCCGGCACAGAGGGGATGAGTGGTGCCATTCGTCGCGCCGAAGAAATTGCTGCCTCCCTTGAAGATGCTTTCATGCTGCAACAATTCAAAAATCCCGCCAATCCCAAGATTCATCGTGAAACCACTGCCCTCGAAATTTGGCAAGATACGGACGGTCAAGTGGATATTTTGGTGGCTGGAGTGGGTACTGGAGGTACGATTACGGGAGTGGCAGAAGTGATCAAAGCCAAGAAGCCCAGCTTTCAGGCGATCGCTGTCGAACCTAGCAATAGTCCTGTCCTTTCAGGAGGCAAACCAGGGCCGCACAAAATTCAAGGTATTGGCGCCGGCTTTGTGCCCCCCGTTCTCAAACGGGAACTTATTGATGAAGTGATTACTGTTTCTGATGATCAAGCGATTTATTTTGGTCGCCGCCTAGCCCGTGAAGAAGGCCTTCTTTCAGGCATTTCCAGTGGGGCTGCCCTTTGCGCTGCCATTCAGGTGGCTCAACGACCCGAAAATGCGAGCAAGTTAATTGTCATGGTGCAGCCGAGCTTTGGTGAACGCTACTTAACCACACCCCTGTTTCAGGATGCACTGCCCTTGGTACCCAGTTACTTGCAACATTAGCCACAAGTGGAGTTCAGTGTCAGGGGTTGTTTTGTGCCAACTAAAACTTGGTTTGTAGGTTGCGGCGATCGCCTAGGGTGGGTCATCAGTTAAGCCAGATAACAGCGGCAGCGAGATATATCGCACCTAAAAAGTTTCGCGCTGTCTTATCGTAACGTGTGGCAATCCCTTGATACGGCTTGAGCCTAGCAAAAAAATTCTCAATCAAGTGCCGAGCTTTGTACAGTTCTTTGTCATAACCACGACGCTGTTTACGACAAGACTTGGGCGGAATGACAGCCGCGCACCCTTTCTCCGCTAGTCGTCTTAGCACCTGCTGCTCATCTGCATCATAGGCTTTGTCCGCCAGTAATGCCTCAGCAAAACACTGCCTCGATGGTCAATCGATCTGATGATACGCCCTAGAACTTCGGCCAATTGGGACTGAGTCACAGCAATTTTCCTCTAAACTCTGTCAAACAGTGTAATTTTGGCCAAGAGTCCTGCCACCATCAAAAAGAGTGCCACCAGTAATGCCCACAGGCGATTGTCCGTTGAACTTTGGCGTTTCCCTAGCTCCACTAACTGTTCGCGATTGTTCTGTACTTCTAGGCGAACGGCCTCGATTTTGGCCTCCATGGTGTTAAATTTTTCGTCAATAGTCTTGAATTTTTCATTAATGGTGGCTTCCATTACATTGAACTTCTCATCAATAGCCTTGAATCGTTCATTGATGGTCGCTTCCATCGTATTGAACTTTGCATCGAATTTGACTTCAATGGCATTGAGTCTTTCTTCAAACTTGGTCTCCATTGCTTGGAGCTTCTGATCGATGATGTTGAATTTCTGATCAATGGTGTTGAACTTTTCACGGATTTCTGCTTGCCCCACCTTCACTTCAAGGGTGAGTTCTGTCAACTGCGACTGGATTGCCTTCACGGTTTCCAGAACTTCAGACAGTTGGGATTGGGTGACAGGCTCGGTCATGATGGCTGCTCAGGGAGGGGTAATTTCATTTTAGGGGAGCAAGCAATTTCTGTTTTCAGATTTTTTATAAATCTTGTTAGGAAGGTTGTTGGTCAGGGGAGGTCATTGACAGCAGCTAAGGGGCGAAGATAGGTCTGCACCAATGTTTGATAGAAGCCTAAGACGCGCTTATCTTTGAAAACAGCAGGGACACGGGCAAAGGCGGCACGGGAAATAATGGCATATTCAGGAATGGCAAATACGCTTGTGTCATTGGCTTGATACTGTGGCCAAAAGTAGGGAGTGAGGTGGGGGAGTTTCTGGAGAATCCGTTCAATTTCTGTTTGGGCAACGGCCATTGCCTTGTCGGTTGTGGGAGCACCATTAAAGAAAATAGGCAAAGGAAGGGGGCCGCCTTCACGGCGCAATGTGTGAATTTCATTAAAGAGAAATTGGTGAATCACCTGAGCGGCATTGTTGAGGGAGGAGAGATCGGTGTGGCGGGTGGGAATCAAAACGGCGTCACTGGCATACACGGCGCTCTTACTTAAAAAGAGCCAAGCACTGGGGCAGTCAATGAGGATGTAGTCGTAGCGATCGCGCAAGGGGGCGAGGAGTTCCCGCAGGCGAGTAATGGGTGGATATTGGGTTTGCATCGCCTGAATAAGAATGCTTTGCAGTTGCGGCGCAGCGGGAATGACATCAAAAATATGGGCAGACTTGATACTGCTGCTGGTGCGGATGCGCAGGTCAAAAGGGCGAATCGTAGCCGTAATCGGCTCATCAGGGTTTTGCAGACAAGCCGCAAGGGTCGTACTGGTGGGGGTTAGCTCAAGGGCGCGGCTGAGATCCCCTTGGGGGTCGCAATCAATAAGCAAGACAGCGGCATCTGCCACAGCAAGGGTGGCGCCCAAGTTAATCGTGGTGGTGGTTTTGCCCACTCCCCCCTTATGGTTATAGAGACAGAGGGTGGTGGCACGGGGGCGCGATCGCAAGCAGGTTTTGAGGTCTTCGATAATGCCCTCAAGGCGATCGCCCGTCAGTTCATAGTTGGGCGTCACTGGATAGACCAAGTGACCATGGCGTTGAAAAAGCTGTAGATGGCGGGCATTCGTGATCAACCCCCAAGCGGTTCCTTGGCAATGGCAACCCCTGAGAAGTTGGCGGAGTTGTTGCAGAGCACGGCTATGATGGGTAGACCCATTCTCAAGGCTCAAGACCACAGTTTGACTGGGGGTATTGCGGGAGCGACGGGCAGGGGGTTTAATCTCCACAATTAAATCGGGGTCAACTTGAGTCTGACAAAAAGGAGGCTGATGTTCGCGGGGAAAACGGGCTGCCACATCGGCAATGCCCATACCTGTGTCAAAAGAGGAGACGCGATCGCGATCGCCAAAGCCCAACACACTCAGGAGCGGTTGCACAAAGTGCTGCTCAATAACGGCTTCAGAGGTTTCGTCACCGTGAATTTGTTGCCATTGCGATCGCAAGCGGGAAATATCCAACGTTCAGCACCATCCAGCCGTCTTGAATCTTTACAGAATAGGTTGGCCACCCCTGAGCGTCAAGATCACGACGCTACCAAATCACTGTGGATTGAGCTTTCCAACAGCCTTGATCATTGGCTATGATAGTAAATCTGCAAATCTTTCACATTCGTCCCCTTGGGTGTCCTCACCGGATGATGGACGGATGGTTGTTTAACCCATAGGAGTACAACTCAATGGCAGTTCTTAGCCTTGCCCAAATGCTGGAGGCAGGGGTTCACTTTGGCCACCAAGCCCGCCGCTGGAACCCCCGGATGGCACCCTACATCTTCACGGTTCGCAATGGGGTGCACATCATTGACCTCGTGCAAACCGCCCAACTGGTGGATGAAGCCTACAACTACATCCGCAACGCCGCTGAAAAAGGCAAACGCTTTTTGTTTATTGGTACCAAGCGCCAAGCCGCCGGCATTGTCGAACAGGAAGCGCTCCGCTGCGGCAGTTACTACGTCAACCAGCGCTGGCTGGGGGGGATGCTCACCAACTGGAATACCATCAAAACCCGTGTCGATCGCCTCAAAGAATTAGAAAGCATGGAGGAAAATGGCCTCATTGATCTGCGGCCAAAACAGGAGGCTTCAGCCCTGCGGCGAGAACTGGCACGTTTGCAAAAATACCTTGGCGGGATTAAACAGATGCGGCGGCTTCCTGATGTCGCGATTATTGTTGATGTCAAGCGGGAATACAACGCCGTTGCCGAGTGCCACAAATTGGGGATTCCGATCGTGGCGCTGCTGGATACCAACTGCGACCCCAATCAAGTGGATATTCCCATTCCCGCTAACGATGATGCCATCCGTTCGATTAAGCTGATTGTGGGTAAACTAGCCGATGCCATTTACGAAGGCCGCCATGGTCAGTTGGACGAACCAGAAGCGGATCTCGGTGATGAGGACGACGATGGGATGACCGCCAGCGACGATGGTGATGCTGACGCCCTAGATATTCCAGATGATTCTGACGCTTAATCCTTGAGGAACAGATCATGGCAGAGATTTCAGCCAAACTAGTCAAAGAACTGCGGGACAAAACCGGTGCCGGCATGATGGACTGCAAGAAAGCCTTGCAGGAGTCCAACGGCGATATGGAAGCCGCCATTGCTTGGTTGCGGCAAAAGGGTCTAGCCTCTGCGGGTAAAAAAGCCGGGCGCGTCACCAGTGAAGGTCTGGTGGATAGCTACATTCACACTGGCGGGCGCATTGGCGTGCTGGTGGAGGTGAACTGTGAGACCGACTTTGTGGCTCGCAACGAGAAATTCAAAGCCCTTGTCCAAGACATTGCCAAGCAAATTGCCGCTTGCCCCAATGTGGAATTTGTCTCAGTGAATGATATTCCCGCTGAGTACAAGGAAAAAGAACGCCAGATTGCCCTTGGCTCCGATGCTCTCAAGGGGAAACCTCCGGAAGTCAAGGAGAAAATCGTTGCTGGCAAACTAGAGAAAACCCTCAAAGAGCTGTGCCTGCTCAACCAGCCCTTTATCCGCGATCAGTCCAAGACCGTTGAAGAGTTGGTCAAAGAGCACATTGCCGAACTGGGGGAAAATATCCAGATTCGCCGCTTCCAACGCTTTGTCCTCGGTGAGGGGATTGAGAAGCAAGAAACCAACCTTGCTGAAGAGGTGGCTGCCCAAACCCAAGCCATGAGTGCTGCCGCAAAAACGGCCAAAGCACCCCCAGAAGTGGCCGAAACTGCCCCACCTGAAGTGAGTGCCCCTGAACCAGCAGCGGAAACAACACCTGACGAGCCAGCCCCAGAACCTGTCACAGTTTCTGAGCAGACAGTGGAACCAGTGGCTGAGCCTGCTGCCAAAAACCCTGAACCAGTCGCTGAACCTACGGCTGAAAGTAAGGGATTTGGTGCTGCTGCCAAAAAATCTGGTGGCAAGTCTCGGACTGCCAAGAAGAAAAAATAATGATCCTAGGCGTAGCCATGGGCTTGGAGAAAGGCGAGGTCAATTTCGACTGCGGTTGAGGCGTCTTGAGGCTGGAGAAACTTGCGGGTATATTTGCCCAACAGATCCGCCTCTAGGTTCACACCATCGCCAACCCTAAGAAATTGCAACGTCGTTTCTGCATAGGTATGGGGGATGACAGCAATGCTGAATTCATCCCCTTTTTCATTGCAATGGGCAACGGTGAGGCTAATGCCATTGATGGCAATGCTGCCCTTGGGGATGATGTAGGTTGCTACCGCTGCAGGGGCAGAGAAGGTGAATTCCCAACTCGTGCCTGTGGGCGCGATCGCTAGCACGCTACCCACACCATCCACATGACCGGTCACAAAATGCCCTCCCACCCTATCCCCAACGCGCAGGGCAGGTTCTAGGTTCACCATTGCGCCTGCTGCCGCTTTGGCCGCCAATGTGGTGCGTTGCAGCGTTTCCGGGGAGACACTGACCGTAAACCCCGTGGCATCAACTGTTTCCACTGTGAGGCAGACCCCATCCACAGCAATACTATCGCCAATGGCCACCTCAGCAAGGAAAGGGGCATCGGTAGCGTTAATTGCCAACTGGGACTCGGAGCGTTGCTGGAGGACACCGATCGCCTGAATAATGCCAGTAAACATTGTTCTTCTAGCCGTTGAGTAAACGCCTTTGATAAAACTTTAATTCTGCCTCAAGGGCGGTGGCGATCGTGCTGCTTTGGCGGAAGCCGTGTCCCTCTTCGGCAAAGGTGTAATATTCTACGGGAATGCTCTTGGCCTGAAGGGCGGCTACCATCTGTTCCGCTTGGCTGGGGGGAACAACGACATCCTTTAGCCCCTGAAAGAAAATCACCGGACAGGTGAGGCGATCCGCATGGTAGAGGGGCGATCGCTGGCGGTAGAGGTCTGCCCCTGCGGGATAGGGGGCAATCAGTTGATCAAAATAATGGGCTTCAAAAGCATGGGTTTCCTTGAGCAGGCTAAGGAGATCACCAATGCCGTAGTAACTTGCTCCCACATGGAAGGTTGTCGTAAACGTCAGGGCACACAGAGTGGTATAGCCCCCAGCACTGCTGCCGCGAATGGCTAAGCGATCGCCATCCACCTTTCCTTGGCGAACTAAATACTCTGCCCCAGCGCTACAGTCCGCCACATCCACCACGCCCCACTGTCCCCGCAGGGCATTGCGATAGGCACGACCATAACCCGTACTGCCACGATAGTTGACATCCAACACCGCAAAGCCGCGACTAGTCCAAAACTGGATGCGCAAATCGAGACCTGTGCCACTGGCTGCCGTTGGCCCGCCATGACTTCTCACGATTAAGGGGGGGCGTGAGTCTGCCGGGGGCTGTACTTGGGGATTTTGGGGCGGGTAGAAAAAGCCGTAGGCGGTTGCGCTGTCACTCGTCGGAAATTCCATCACCTCGGGCTGGGAAATCCACTCCCGTGGCAGAGGAGAAGCAATGGGTTGCAGCGGTGTGGTGGTGCCGTCATCCAGATTGAACTCAACAATATGGGGGGGCAACAGGGGCGAACTGCCAATCAAGGCAACGGCGCGATCGCTCAGGCGAACGAGAGAATGAATCTCAGTGTAGTCCGTCGGGACAGTTTGCCACTCACCCGTGGCTAGGGAGACGACTGCCAGCCGCCATAGGCCGCGATCGCTATAGGTTAACACCACCGTTTCCGGGTTCACCAAAGCATAGGTGGATTGACCAAAGACCCACAGGGGCACACCGGCATCATAACTGGCCTGCCAAACAGGTTCATGGTGGCCATCACGGTAGCGGTAGAGATTCCACCAGCCAGAGCGATCGCTGATGTAGTAGAGGGTCTCTCCCTGCCATTGGGGTTGCTGAACCGATTCATCGCTGCTGCCAGCAATACGGTAGGGGGTACCAAGGGAGCCGTCGTCATTGAGGGTTGCCCCCCAGAGTTCACAGCCATCCCAAGGCATCTGCGGTGCTGACCATTGCAACCAAACCAAGGTGTTGCCCCCTGGACTCAAGCGTGGCGCCGCATAGAAGCCCGCTCCTTGAACCAGCACTGTCCGTTTTCCCGACAGGTGAATGGCAACAATGGACTGTTGGCTGGAGCCATCGGCAAAATGCGCCTCTTCGACACACAACAGGCGATCGCGCCAAGGATCGACGCAACCATCGGCAAAGCGCGTATTCGCCGCTTGATAGATTAACTGAGGGCTGGGTTCCCCAAGGGCATAGATTCCCTGATCGGCATCATTGACAAAGTAAATCTGATCACCGTGGTACCAGTAGGCACCGCCGCCATACTCATTCACGCGCGATCGCGCACTCCAAGGGGCAGCCAAAAGTTCTTGCCCTTGACGCACCAGCACTACTCGCCCCTTTTCTTGGGGACGCCGCTCTAACCCCACCAAACCTAGGGGAGTGGCGCGCAATTCACTGAGACTGGTGGCCGCAGCACTGACTTCGGCGGCAGAGAGGATCGAAGGCCAGTGACCGTAGTCCAAACTCATTGGGGAATTTGCTCAAGCACCAACTTTTGCCGTTTCACTGGCTCTGGGATGCTAATCGGGTACTTGCCCGTAAAGCAGGCGGAACAAAAGCGATCGCCCGTATCATAAGTGGCGGCAATCATTCCCTGCCAACTGAGATAGCTCAGGGAATCGACACCAATCTGAGCGGCAATCTCAGCCACGGACTTGGTGGCTGCAATCAGTTGATCTTGGGTATCGGTGTCAATGCCATAGAAGCACGGGTGAGTGACCGGCGGCGAGGAAATGCGCATATGTACTTCCACTGCACCGGCATCCCGCAGCGCTTTGACAATTTTGCGGCTAGTGGTGCCCCGCACAATCGAGTCATCCACAATCACCACCCGCTGTCCCATCAGCACATCCCGCAGCGGATTCAGTTTCATGCGAATTCCCGACTCCCGCATCGACTGGGTAGGTTGAATAAACGTCCGCCCCACATAGCGATTTTTAATCAAGCCTTCGGCGTAGGGCACCCCCGTCGCTTGGGAAAAGCCAATGGCGGCAGGGATACCGGAATCCGGTACAGGAATGACGATGTCCGCCTCGGCGGGAGCTTCGCAACCCAACTGCTGTCCCAACCGCTGCCGGTAGCTATAGAGGCTCTCCCCCTGCATCACACTGTCAGGGCGGGCAAAGTAAATCATCTCAAAGATACACAGCTTGCGTTGCGACTCTGCCCATTGCACACTGCCAATCCCGTCGGCACTAATGTGGACGAGTTCCCCAGGCTCCACCTCCCGCACATAGTCCGCACCAATAATATCGAGGGCACAGGTTTCAGAAGCTAGCACGTAATGGGGCGTGGTCTCACCCATGAGGCGGCCAATCATTAAGGGACGAATGCCATGGGCATCTCGCAGGCCAAACAATCCTGCTGGTGTCCCCATCACTAGACTAAAAGCCCCTTGGCACTGTTGAGCAGCGGTAATGATCCCCTCTGACCAAGATTGACCGGTGGCCACGGCTTGGGCGATCGCCCAAGCAATGAGTTCCGAATCTGTGGTACTGGCTAACACCGCCGTAGGGGCATCACAGGCTAGGACTTGTTCGCGCAGAGCGTAGGTATTCACTAAGTTACCGTTGTGGGCTAAGGCCAAAGGCCCAAGGCGAGTGTCCACCACAACGGGTTGCGCATTGACAATGCGACTAGAACCGGTGGTCGAGTAGCGGTTGTGGCCGACAGCCAAATCTCCCACCAGCCCTCCAAGAATCTCTTCGTCAAAGACTTGGGAGACCAAGCCCATATCCTTGTAACAGTGGACGGTGTCACCCGCAAATGTGGCAATTCCCGCCGATTCCTGACCTCGATGTTGCAGGGCATAGAGACCAAAGTAGGCGAGGCGAGCCACATCCGCCCCCGGGGCATAGACCCCAAAGACACCACAGGCTTCTTCCGGCTTATCAGCAAATTGTTGTTCTGTCATTTAGTCCAAATACTTCGGCAGGGGCGATCGCCACGCAAGAGCTAACTCTTCCATCGTAACCTTGATAAGCGGAGAATTGTCACAGGTGTCAATACACAGTTCTGTATGTTCACCATTAACAACCCCTAGGCGTGTCCAAGCATTGGGCAGTTGCGCCTGCACATAGGCTTCCCACACCGTCTGTGCCGCTGGCGGCACCGAAACCAGAATGCGCGCCCCCCCTTCAGCAAACAGCAGCACATCCCACCGCGGATAGGTGCCCGCTGGCAATTGAATCGTTGCCCCCCGTTGGCTGCTGAGACAGCTTTCCGCCAAGGCCACGGCCAAGCCCCCCTCGCTGAGATCGTGGGCACTGGCAACCCACCCCTGCTGAATGCCATAGCGACACACCGCCTGCACTCGCTGCTCTAGGTCTAAATCAATCTGAGGTGGACGCCCCGCCACAAGGCCATGGATCTGGGCAAGGTATTCCGACCCACCGAGGCTCAGGCGCGGATCACTCAAGGGCGTGGTCAGAGGCAACCCCAATAGGTAAATGGCATCTCCGGGCGATCGCCAGCCCTGACCGACAACCCGCTGCAAATCGGGAATCAACCCCACCATCCCCACCACGGGGGTCGGATAAATCGGCTGTGGTTGGCCATTGCGATCAATTGTTTCGTTGTAGAGGGAGACATTGCCACCCGTGACTGGCGTTTGTAGAGCCCGGCAGGCCTCCGCAAGACCGCGGCAGGCATGGGCCAACTGCCAGTAACCTACGGGCGTTTCGGGACTGCCAAAGTTGAGGTTATCGGTGACGGCCAGAGGCTCTGCCCCCACACAACTCAGATTACGAGCGGCTTCGGCCACAGCTGCTTTGCCGCCTTCGTAGGGATCCAGATACACATAGCGGCTGGGGCAATCGACCGTCGCCGCAATCCCTTTGGAGGTGCCCCGCAGGCGAATGACCGCTGCATCAGCATCACCGGGGAAGACGAGGGTGTTGTTTTGCACCTCGTGATCGTACTGACGATAGACCCATGCTTTAGAGGCAATACTGGGGGTGGCGAGAAGAGTGAGCAAAATCTCCGCGGGCGATCGCGCCGGTAGCGCCAATTGATCCACCGACCATTGCCGCGCCTGTTGGACATAGACAGGTGGCTCACTGGGACACTGTCGCTCATAGAGGGGGGTATCTTCGGCAAGGGCACGGGCAGGCACCTCTGCGGCCACCTCGCCGCGGTAAAGCACCCGCACCAGCGGTTCAGCAATGACGCGACCCACAACCACCGCCTGCAAGCCCCAACGATGGAAAATCTCAATCAGTTCGGCTTCCCGCCCTTGCGCCGCCACAAAGAGCATCCGTTCTTGGGATTCCGAAAGGAGAAACTCGTAGGGCACCATCCCCTGTTCCCGTACGGGCACTTTGTCCAAGTCCAGTTCAATACCGACACCGCCTTTGGCAGCCATTTCCGAGGTCGAGCAGGTCAAGCCCGCTGCCCCCATATCTTGGGCGGCCACCACTGCCCCCGTTTGAAAGGCTTCCAGACAGGCTTCAATGAGGCATTTTTCCATGAAGGGATCCCCCACTTGGACGGCGGGGCGATCGCTCATTGATTCATCAGTGAGTTCGGCACTGGCAAAACTAGCCCCCCCCATGCCATCACGACCCGTTGTAGATCCCACATACAGCACCGGATTGCCAATGCCACTCGCTCCCGATTTAACAATTTCTGGGGTTTCCATGAGGCCCAAGGCCATGGCATTCACCAAGGGGTTACCGGCATAGCAAGGGTCAAAATAGACCTCGCCCCCCACCGTGGGCACACCGACACAGTTGCCATAGTGGGCAATACCCGCCACGACTCCTTTCACCAATTGTTGGGTTTTGGCTTCCTTGAGATCGCCAAAGCGCAGGGCGTTCAGCAGGGCAATGGGACGCGCCCCCATCGTAAAAATATCCCGCAGAATCCCCCCCACGCCGGTCGCTGCCCCCTGAAAGGGTTCAATGGCCGAGGGATGATTGTGGGACTCAATCTTAAAAGCAAGGCGCAAGCCATCCCCTAAGTCCACGACGCCGGCATTCTCACCGGGACCGACCAGTACCCGTGCCCCTTGGGTGGGAAACTGCTTGAGCAGGGGACGGGAGTTTTTGTAGCAGCAATGCTCTGACCACATCACCCCAAACATGCCCAATTCCGCGCGGTTGGGATGGCGGCCAAGGCGGCGGACAATTTCGGTGTACTCTTGGGGCTTGAGGCCTTCAGCAGCAATCTCAGCCTCAGTGACGAGGGGGATTTGGCTCATGGCAAAGGATGATTTCGGCTACGTTATTGATTATCGAGCCTAGCGGGAATTGGGGTACCAAAACATCCCCTTAATCCCCTCGGGATCCGGACGAAAACCCAACTGACGGTAAAAGTCGACAACATGGGGATCCGCAAAGAGGGTAATGTTGCTGATGTCCTCGCTGCGCAGTTCTTTGATCATCTGCCGCATTAATTCTTTGCCCAGCCCCCGTCCCTGAAACTCTGGATGCACGACCACATCCCAAATCGTGGCATTAAAGGCGTGATCCGAGGTCGCACGCGAAAAACCAATGAGGCGACGATAGGCACCCCGCTGCTCCCACATCGAGATCACTAAAAAGCTATGCTGAATTGCTTTTTTCACCTTGCGAATGGGGCGGCGCGACCAGCCCACGGCATCACAAAGTTCCTCGAGTTCATAGACATCAATATCTTTTTCTTTGCTGAAAATAATTTGGCTTTCGCTGCCATTGTCCCGCTCTACCTGAGAACCTACACTAGGGGACGTCGTGGTGGCGCTGGCAGTCGGTTGCGAATTGAACAGCGATTTCCAGAAGCTCATGCAAGTATGCTGGAGATGGGGAAACGACCAAGTGTAACCCGGCCTAGGCTATAGTATAGCGACTCTCACCCATGGTTTCCGATTTTCAACTGCGTAACCTTGATGTCCTGAAGCGATTCAACCGCTCCTTTCCGGACTTTTATGAGCAATTTGTTGGTCGGGATGTGCAACTGCAAAACCTGAAACTGGGGTTTCAAATTCATAAGACCAATCAGGCGGTGATTCAGATTGTCCCTGAGGGCGATCGCTCTGTTCTCCACTTTGCCCACCGCAATCACTCTTACCTGCTCAGTGATCTCTTTGGGGTGATGGCCGCCTACAAGCTGACAATTCACAATGTCTCGCTCTATGGCCATGTGCGACCACCGATGCTGGTGTTTGTCAAACTGGTGCTCTCAGAGCAGGGCAAACCCCTGACGAAAAAGCGTAGTGAAAGCGTGCGCCGTGCCCTCCAACAGACCCTCAGTGGTGAATTTGCCGTTGAGGAAATGCTGGCCATGGAGTTTAACCTCAACGAAGGCCTGCCGCAAATTACCACCAGCTTTTATCAGGATCAGGTCTTTCATCTGCCGGCACTGTTGGTGGAGTCCACCAATCATCCGGCGTTGCTCTACAAGGTGATGCACGCCATTTGGCAAGAGGAACTGCTGGTGGTGAATATCAACTTTATGCTTTGGCAGGGACGGGTGCGACTGTTACTCTATCTGCTGGGACCCAATGGCAGTGTGATTCCCGATTATTTAGGCTCGCGTATTGCTGCCAAGATTAAGGATCATCTAACGGGAAACACTTAGGGTAGGATAGGGGGTGTTTGTCTCCTTTGTTACAAGTCCAATGACGGCTGAACAACATCTCCACCTGTGGCGAGCAGTGAATCTCAGCGATCGCATTCTGGCGGCCATTGATGTTGGGACAAACTCAATTCACATGGTGGTGGTGCAAATTCAGCCCAGTTTACCCAGTTTCAAAATCATTGCTGCTGAAAAAGATATGGTGCGGCTGGGGGAACGTTGCCAAATTACGGGGCAACTGACAGAGGAAGCGATGAAGCGGGCGATCGCCACCCTGCGCCGCTGTCGCGAATTGGCCACGGGTCTGAAGGCCGAAGAAATTATTGGCGTGGCCACCAGTGCGGTGCGCGAAGCCCCCAATGGTCGCGAGTTTTTAGAGCGGGTCAAGGAAGAGACCGGCCTGACGATTGATCTAATTTCCGGTGAAGAGGAAGCGCGGCGCATCTACTTGGGGGTGCTCTCGGGGCTAGAGTTCAACGGCAAGCCCCACATCATCATTGACATTGGCGGTGGCTCCACAGAGTTAATCTTGGGGGATGGTCATGAACCCCGCTACCTCAGCAGTACCAAAGTGGGGGCAGTACGCCTGACGGACTTATTTGTCAAAAGCGATCCCATTAGCGATCAGGACTATGCGGCCCTGCGCGCCTATGTGCGGGGAATGTTGGATCGTGTTGTTGAAGACCTACGGCAGCAGCTTGGTCCCCATGAAAAACCGCAATTGGTGGGTACCTCAGGCACAATTGAAAGCCTGATGATGATTCACACCTGCGATCGCCTTGGTGCTTGTCCCCCCTCCCTACGCGGCTATGAACTGACGCTAGGGGACTTAAAGGCACTTGTGGCCAAATTGCGGCGACTCAACTTTAACCAGCGCTGTCAACTCTTGGGGATGTCGGAGCGGCGCGCTGAAATTATTGTTGCAGGGGCAGTGATTCTCGCTGAGGCCATGGAGATGCTTGGTCAAACCAGCCTGATCACCTGCGATCGCGCCCTGCGGGAAGGCATCATTGTGGACTGGATGCTTACCCACGGCCTGATTGAAGACCGCCTCCGCTATCAAAGCTCGGTGCGTCAGCGCAGTACCTACAGTTTGGCGCAAAAGTTCCATGTCAATCTTGCCAGCAGTGAACGGGTGGCCGATTTCGCCCTGACACTCTTTGATCGCACCCAAGGGATTCTCCACAACTGGACAGAAGCAGAGCGAGAACTCCTCTGGGCAGCAGCGATTCTCCACAATGCCGGTCACTACGTCAGCCATTCTGCCCACCACAAACATTCCTACTACCTTGTGCGCCATGGGGGTCTGCTCGGCTACACCGATACGGAAATCGAGATCATTGCCAACCTCTGTCGCTATCACCGCAAGAGTCCCCCCAAGAAAAAGCATGAAAACTTCCGCCAACTGGTGGGACGGCGAGAACGGCAAATTGTCGAGCAACTGAGTGCGATTCTACGGCTGGCTTCGGCCTTGGATCGGCGACAAATTGGGGCCGTGGATCACATTACCTGTGAGTGGCGCGCTCTACAACGGGAGTTTTGTGTGCAGGTACATCCCGCTGATCCGAGCGATCGCTGTGAACTGGAAATTTGGAGTGTCAACTACAAAAAAGAACCCTTTGAAAGCCAATTTGGCGTCAGTTTGAAGGTGGAATTAGTGCCCGCCAGTAGTACGGCTCTAGCCACAGCAGTCAACTACTAATTCAACAGCCTTAAACTTTTTCCACTGGGGGCTGCCCCAACAGCCCTTGGGGGCGCACAAGCAGCACCAGAAAGAGAATCGCAAAGGCCGCAGCATCCCGAAACCCCGAAGCAGCGGCAGGCACCATTGCCTCCACTAGTCCCAGCAAAAAGCCCGCCAACATTGTCCCCGGTAAGCTCCCTAGGCCCCCCAGAACAATCACCGCTAACCCCTTGAGACCAAAGATCACGCCAAACTGCGGCCCCGTAATCCCAACACTCAGGGCGACGAGGGTACCAGCAACGGCAGCCAAAGCACTGCTGACAAAAAACGTCACTTGAATAATGCGATCGCTATCAATGCCCAGTAATGTCGCGGCAGTCGGATTTTCGGCCACCGCTTGCAATCCTTTCCCCATGCGCGTCCCTTTGACCCAATAGGTCAGGGCAATCATCAAAACCACGGCCACGGCAAAGATGACAAATTGACTAGTGCGCAGGGCAATGTCCCCCAATCGCAGGGTGAGGGGCAATCCCCCCCAGAGTTGATCGGGATAGGTATAGACTTCGGCACCCACCAAATACTGGATCAGGTTGGTGAGGAGAACAGCCGCCCCAAGGCTGGCCACCACGGTCAAGAGGGTATCGGCGCGCTGTTGCCGCAGGGGTCGAAAGACGACCCAATCAATGCCAACCCCCAACAGGCCACAGCCAAGGGCACTGAGAACTAAGGCCAGCGCAAAGGGTAAGGCAATGGGAAGCTGTCCATTGGCCAACAGACCATTAAAGCCAAAGCGTCCCCCTAAGAGGGCATAGGTGAGATAAGCGCCAATGGCAAAAACAGCACCGTGGGCAAAGTTGATGATGCCCAAAATCGAGAAGACAAGGGTATAGCCGAGGGCAAAGATGGCATAAACACTCCCTGTGGCCAATCCATCCACAAGGACTTGCAAGCCGCTTGTTAGCACCTACGCTCCTTCCACAAGGGCACGATAATCCGCTGCTGAGAGGAGTCCCGTAGGGGGGGTACTGACTTGCACCTTCACCAACCACCCCTCCCCATAGGGATCGGCAGCAATTTGCTCCGGGTTGTCAATGACAGCTTGATTGACCTCAATCACGGTTCCGGCGAGGGGTGCATAGAGATCCTCAACGGCCTTGACCGACTCAATGGTGCCAAAGCGTTCGCCGGGTTCTAGGACATCGCCAACGGCAGGCAACTCAACAAAGACAATATCCCCCAGTTGATCGACGGCAAAGGCACTAATGCCGAGGGTGGCTGTATCGCCCTCAAGGCGCAGGTACTCATGGCTGTCGAGATATTGCAAGTCGTCAGGGTAGGTGAGCGTCATAGCAGATTCCAATCCATCAGGGGCGATCGCTGGCACGGGCAAGGCGCACCGCCGTTACAAAGGCTACTAAACCAAGGGGCACACTGAGGAGCAAAATCACGGTAGTTGGAAGGGTTCCCAACTGGGCTTCTCCCGAACTCAGTTCAAAAACACAACCCACCGTGGCGATCGCTGCCACACAGGCACCCAGTAGGTATAGATAACTCTTGGCCACAGACGATGATCCTCAGGGTTAGGCAGCAATGGGACGCACGGCACTGGCGGTAAACCCATGCTCTTTGAGTTCGTGGCGCAGTAGGGCTTGGTTCTCGACGCGATCGACAAACATCACCCCCGTCAGGTGATCAATTTCATGCTGGATCGCCCGCGCCAGTAGCCCACCCGCCATGATGACTTGGGGACGCCCCCACTCATCTTTGTAGGCCACCTCCACCATGGCCGGACGACGCACCTCTAGGTACACCCCCGGAATACTCAGGCAGCCCTCTTGGCAGACTTCAAGGTCTTCACTGAAGTCCTTAATGACCGGGTTAATCATCACCAACGGTTCTGCCTCGGGGTCATCGGGATGAATATCAATGACAAGAATTTGCTTATTGATGCCCACCTGCGGTGCCGCCAAGCCAATGCCATCGGCACTGTACATGGTTTGCAGCATTTTCCGCACAATATCGCGGATACTGTCATCCACTTTGCTGACCCGTTTGGCGGGTTGACGCAGCACGCGATCGCCCAAATAGTGCAATTGCAGGGGCGGATTTTTTAACTTTTTCTTTTCAACAGCCAGAGAGGTAGCCATAGGACACGCCGATTAACACAAAATAACAAAAGTTAATCATTTCCTAGCCTAACGAATTTTCAAGGCTCTCGGCTACTTTTCCGTCGAGGCACTGCTGACACTGGGCAAGAGGCGTTGTTGCTCCTCAAGGGCAGCTTTGTAGCGTTCCACATCCTCCTCAAGGTGGGCAATTTGCTCATCGCGGGCTTCCATTTCCACCCGGATTGTAAAGATGCGCTGCACCTGTACCCAGACGTTAAAGACCCAAGCAAAGACGGCACCAATGCCCATGGCCACGATGAGTTCAATGCACAATGGGGCTTGAATCACTTTCCCTTCAAAGAACTTAATACTTACGGGTTCGGTATTCTGAATACTAAAGAGAACTAAGCCCAAGCCAATGACAAATATCATCAAGAAGTTCAGTTGTCGCATAGGGCATCCTGTAACAAATCTAAGCATAGACAGGGATTGTCGCATCGGGCCTCTTGCCAGCGACCAACAATCTTGGGCTAATCATACCACTGTGGCTAGTCCTCAATCACTGAGTGACTGACTTCTACTGCTTGGACATCAATGGTGCCGGGGGGAGCCAAGCGTTGAAACTGGCGATCGCGCACCATCAGGATTTCGCCACAGGCGGGGCATTGGGTTTGGGTATTCTTCAAACTACTAAATTCAAAGCCACACACTGGGCAAGCCGCCGTCACCAACTTCCAGCGAAACCAAAGTTGTAACCCTGCAAAAAGGAGTACAGGGGTCAACATCAAGATGAAAAACAGCACCAGAAAGGATTGCACTAACCAGCCTAGCCCCAGTAGCCCCAGTAACCAAGTTACCAGCAACACACTGAACCAAAAACGCAGGGTGGGGTTTAGGGTAAATCTTAGGGACATTGGCCTCCCTCCAAGGGCATTGCCGCTATTCTAGCGTAGTCGCGAGTGTATCCTAAAAAGCAGGCGTACTGTCCAGCTATGGTAATGCCCTATACTCTCCACGCCGAACGTACTCGCGTTGAAGTAATTCCAGAGCGCGGTGGCCTGATTAGCCGCTGGCAGTGGCAAGGTCATGAGCTGCTGTACTTGGATCGGGAGCGCTTTGCCAACCCGCAGTTAAGCGTGCGTGGCGGTATTCCCATTCTCTTTCCCATTTGTGGCAATTTGCCCGAGGATACATTTCACCACAATGGCCAAACCTATCACCTCAAGCAGCATGGCTTTGCACGGGATTTGCCATGGCAGGTGTTAGATCAGCAGGAACATCTCTTGACGCTGGGATTGCAGGATACGCCAGCCACGCGCCAAGTCTATCCCTTTGCCTTTCATCTGACCTTAACCTACACCCTTGCTGCTGATGCCTTGGCGATCGCCTTTGAGGTGGCTAACCCCGGTGACACCCCCTTGCCCTTTAGCTTTGGCTTGCATCCCTACTTTGCCGTTGCTGACAAGCAGCAATTGCAGTTTGACCTGCCAATCCATGCCATGGTGGATCAGAAAACGCAACAACCCCTCACCTTTAGCGGCACGTTTGACTGGCATGCGGCAGAACTGGATTTGGCCTGTCGTCCCCTCACGGGTCAAGTGGCTCGCGTCTGTGATCTGCAACAACAGTACTGCCTGACGCTGCGCTATGATACAGCGTTTACAACCCTTGTTTTTTGGACGGTTCAGGGCAAACCCTACTACTGTCTAGAACCTTGGACTGCCCCCCGCAATGCCTTGAATACGGGGGTAGATCTCCTGCACGTGCCACCCCAAAAGCACCTCACCCTTGGCGTTGAGATTGCTGTTGCCCCCCTTTAGGGAGAAAATAGAAAGGTTTTCACAGACGCGACCATGTACCCCGATTTTCAGACCTTTTGTCAGCTTGCTGAGCAGGGTAACTTCATCCCCATCTATCAGGAGTGGGTGGCGGATATGGACACGCCCGTATCGGCTTGGTATCGGGTCTGTCGCGATCGCCCCTACAACTTTTTGCTCGAGTCCGTCGAGGGGGGTGAACAATTGGCTCGCTACAGCCTCCTCAGTTGTGATCCGCTCTGGGTACTAGAAACGCGGGGCAACCAAACCACCCAAACCCATCGCGATGGCTCACTCACCACATTTACGGGCAATCCCTTCACAATTTTGGCCAATTGCCTTGCCCCCTATCAACCCGTGAAGCTACCCCAACTGCCGGGGGGCATTGGCGGTCTTTTTGGTTTTTGGGGCTATGAACTGATTCAGTGGATTGAGCCGCGGGTTCCGATTCATCCTGCCACTGAAAAGGATTTGCCGGATGGCGTGTGGATGCAGGTGGATCAAATCCTGATTTTTGATCAGGTGAAGCGGAAAATTTGGGCAGTGGTCTATGCTGATACCCGTGAGACGGACTTGAAAACGGCCTATACCCATGCCAGCGATCGCCTAGAGCGGCTTTTGAGTCAACTGCGAACTCCGATTCCCGCTGCGGCCACCCAGCTGCACTGGCAACCCAGTCGCCAGACCCCTAGTTATACCAGCAACATCACTCCCGAAGCCTTCTGTACCAATGTGGCGCGGGCCAAGGACTACATCCGTGCGGGCGATATTTTCCAAGTCGTTCTCTCCCAACGCCTCAGTGCCACCTACAGCGGTGATCCTTTTGCCCTCTATCGCTCCTTGCGCCTGATTAACCCTTCCCCCTACATGGCCTACTTTCAATTTGGCACGTGGCAGATCATTGGCTCTAGCCCAGAAGTCATGGTCAAAGCCGAACACCATCCTGAAAAACGTGGGTCTCTCCTTGCCACTGTCCGACCCATTGCCGGTACCCGCAAGCGGGGTCACACCTACGCCGAAGATCAGCAGCTCGCCGCAGAACTCCTTGCCGATACCAAAGAAGTGGCCGAACACGTCATGCTCGTTGATTTGGGGCGCAATGATTTGGGGCGCGTGTGTCGTCAGGGGAGTGTCACCGTCGAGGAGTTTATGGTGATTGAACGCTACTCGCACGTCATGCATATTGTGAGTAATGTTGTCGGCGAACTATTGCCCGATAAAACGGCATGGGATCTGCTCCAAGCTTGTTTTCCGGCTGGAACCGTCAGTGGTGCCCCCAAAATTCGAGCCATGGAAATCATCTATGAATTGGAGGGCTGCCGCCGTGGCCCCTACTCTGGTGCCTATGGTTACTATGACTTTGAAGGTCAACTCAATACCGCGATCGCTATTCGCACGATGGTGGTGCAACTGCTAAGCGACCACCAACACCTCATTCACGTCCAAGCCGGTGCTGGTATTGTTGCGGATTCCGATCCGCAGCGGGAATACGAAGAAACCTTGAACAAAGCTCGCGGTTTATTGGAGGCCATCTCTGTGCTGGGCGGCAAGCCTTAACCAAATGATCAAGGAGCCATCATCTGATTTTTACATTTACCCCTTAATCTAATAGGCGGTTGTTGCTAACGTTACCCAGAACACAGGCACTGGGAATGTTGGAAAAACCACCCATCTCTCAGGCACACACCTAAGGGCTGGTTCCTTTGCTTGAGGTTCTACTGCCATGGCAAACGTCTCCACCGCTGCAATCACTCCCCCTGTGGATGGACGCTGGCGTTGCCCCTCTCGACTACACACGTTTGGCATGGGGGACAGCATCTGGATGGAGCCAGAGCGCATTTGGCTAGTGAGCCGGGGCGTCGTGCTGTTAAACCTTTTGCACCCCGATGGTGAAGAAGTGGTGGTGGGACTGGCCACACCCGGTACTGCTTTTGGTTTACCCTTGACCAGTTTAACGGCCTACCAAGCCAAGGCACTTTCCAAGGCAGAGTTGATGCTCTTTACACTGGTGGAGGTAGAATCCTCACCCAACTTGACCCAAAGCCTTGTGCGGGGTCTGGCTCGTCGCCTACGGCAAGCGGAAGGTCTTTTAGGAATTACCAGCCATCGCCGGATTGAGGAGCGATTACGCCATTTACTCTTGCTTTTGAAGCAAGAAATTGGTCAACCCCATCCCCTCGGCACTCGCTATAGTGTTCGCCTCACCCACCAGCAACTGGCAACGGCGATTGGCACAAGTCGAGTGACCATCACACGTCTGTTGGGCAAACTCAAAAAGGAGCAGTGGCTCACCTACGATCGCGATCGCCACATTATTCTCACCAACGCCGCTCAGATTTAGGTGATTTAGGTTAGTTCTCCCCTGATCAGGGCACCTCTGGCACAAAAGAGAAGGTTTCTAGTGTAAATTTTTGTAACCACTTGCACTCATAGTGGCAAAACTGTTAAATTAGATACAGAAATAAATCGTTCATCTTTGCTATCAACCACCAAAAAACTTAGGTGAATAGCGAAGACGGAAGTAGGGCAATTGTCCCGAAGGAACGCGCCTCAGCTGACAACAACTAGCCAGTACATCATTTGGGGCGATGATGATGACAACTACACTCACCTATCGCGGCGTTCAATACGACTACGTTCCTCCGGCAGTCCGTACTGAAGCAACCGATGTTGTAGCCAAATATCGGGGTTGGAACTACCACTGCACTCGAGCAGTGAATCCTCCGGCTCAACCTGTGCGGGATTTAATCTATCGCGGTGTGGTCTACCGTACGGGTCAAACGGAAGCTGTGAATACGACAGCAACCACTGCTGCCAACACAGCCAAGGAAGTGAATATGCCAGCGCTTGATCTCAATCAACTTTCGCGGGTCATTCTCACCCATCACCACCAAGTGATCAAAAACCGCGAACAATCCCTCCTCACGCGAATGATTGCCCAAATGGGATTACCTGCGGCCGCAGGTCACTATTGGAACCAAATTCAGGGCAAAATTAAGCCCCATGTCTGGACAAGCTACGATCGCAGTCATGCCACGATGAGCTAGCACAGGGGTGTGATTGTCCTCTCTCAAGACTGATTCGTAACGGCACTCGCATGGGAGTTATCTCTGGTGCGAGTTTTTTATTTCAGCCTAGGGCGTCAAGCAATGGCTGCACTTGGCCTAACTTAGCCATTCAATCTCATTAAGATCAAAATCAAGATCGAGATCGATCTCCGCCAAGTCCTCTGGATCGGCCACCTTCTTCAGGGAGGCAAGGGATTGTTTTGAAGGCTTGCGACTTTGGGGAGTTGGGCGCTTGATATCCGATAGGGTAGCCTTCTCGATGCGCGTCCTTTCTTTGAGGGCATTGGGGTTGACGTATTCTAGGAAGAAGTTTACTGTTTCCTGTTTTACCCAGCCATTGAGGACAGCCAAGGCACCGAAGCGATAGTTCACCTGCCACTGCTCCTTGAGAATTTGTTTTATTTGCTCTTCCGTCAATAAGCCTGCCTTTTTCAGGTAAAAACCAATCGGCCGTTTTGCCTTGTCTTGGATCAGTTTTGGCCACTCTTCTACAAAAAAGTCAATGGTTTTTTGGGGCAACCAACCATGGAGGGCAACAATTTCACCAAAGCGCAAGTTGGTATAAATGCTTTTTTCCATTAAGGCGACTTGGAGTTGGCCTCGTGTAATTAACCCCGCCTTCAGTAGTAATTCACCAATTCTCATGATTGCCCCTACGAGTAGAAAATCATCAACTTTCAACAACAATGGGACATCAATTGGGTACAGCCCCTTTCACAGGGATCGAACATCCTTGCAGCAGCCAACGCCGCTGTAGGACGGGTCACACATTTTTGTGCTTATTGTGTTTAGGCACAATATGTTATGACATATTTCAGAAAAGGGCTGCCGTTTTTTCAAGGACATACATCCGTTACTCTTGACAGTACCTCTCACAATAGCTGAAGTTACGCGAAACTCCTAATTGTAATAAATCTTAATACAGCTCTTTTCAGAGGGATCTCTTCACACGAATTCAGCGTGGCCAGTACAGCTCTTTTAAGAGAAGCTAGATGTTCGGATGTCAGTTTAGCCAAGGCTGAAAAAGCGGCAAAAATGCTCACCTCATCCTGTGTGAGCGGTTAATTAGTGGTTGAGCATCCACGGGCGACCACAGGAGTGCTGCAGAAAGCGGGGAGGCTTGGGTTCTTGGGGCGATCGCTGCACCAGTTCTGGGTCACTCCCCCGCGAGGGTCGGGGTAAGGAAGAAGAGAGATTTACCGCTGGTACGGAAAAATACGTCGGCCAAGCTGCTGACACTCTGGACAAAAGGCGGGTTCACTAGATTGGGCGAGCGATCGCCATTCCTCAAAAATGCCACACGTAGAGCAGCGAAACTCATAAAGGGGCATCTTTCATCACCGGGATTGACTGAAACCACTGCGGGGATCTCTGGATGCCAGCGATTATGCCCCGGCAGTTCTTGCTGATCCATGGGCTTAGTCAAATCCACTTTGAACAGGGTCTTCGGCATAGGGACGGACTCCAACGATTAGCAGTGTGCTCACCTGTAACTCAGTACCCATGAGCAATTATTGAGATGTTGTTTAGATTTAGTATTGGAGCAGGTCTTCAGGACAGCTGTATCTCCAGATACGAAAACAGTGTTGGACTTCGTCAAAGTGGCTGCTCAAATGGGAACGGTGGGTCAAGTGATCCGCCAAGGGGCGATCGCTAGCCAACAAAAACAAGCCCATGCCCTCGAAGTGTTGACAGCGATGGCAGAAAATTTAGAGCACTATCGCCAAGCCATCCAAGCGTGGGGCGAGTCCTTTCCCTTTAATGCTGCTGAACCCATTGAATCCCTGACGGTGAAGCACGCTGTCCCCCCTGCCCCAAGGTCACACATAATTTTTGCCACCGATGGCTCGCAAATTGCCCCCAGTCACCACGAAATTGCCTATTGCTATTTGATTAATGTGGGACGGGTGGCGATCGCCTACGGTCAAGGGCAACGCCCCCATTTAGATAGTGTGCCGCAGTTGGTTTATGACCCCGATGAATTGGGGCGATCGCGGGGCTGGGGACTCACCATAGAAGACTGGTTACGCTACCGCCGCACTCAAGCGGAAATTCTTGCCCTTGTTGAACTCATTCAAACGCAAAACAAGAAAGCCCCCCGCCTAGCACTCGTGGATGGTTCACTGATTTTCTGGGCGTGGGAATCACTGCCGCCAATGGTGCGTGAGGAATTGTTGACGCCCATTTTAGCTGCTTGGGATGAATTGCGCGCGAAGCGAATTCCCTTGGTGGGCTATGTCAGCGCCTCCCGCAGTCATGAAACGGTGAATTTTCTGCGCTTGGGGGTTTGCCCTTACCCTGAACCCAACTGTGCCCTCCACTGTGGTCAGACAAGTCAGACTGGCCTCGAGGCGACTCGCGATCGCCCCCCTTGTCAAGTCTTTGATCCCCTGCGGGATGTGCTCCTCTGGCAAGCACACTTGGCACCGCAACAGTATAGTCCCCTCTGGCGGAGCCGCAGTCGCATTCTGGAACATTACGGTGAACATCAGATCTACGTTGCCTATCTCCACAGTGGCTCGGAAGTGGTGCGTTTGGAAGTTCCTCAATGGGTGGCGCGGGATGCAGACCTGTGGCAACAGGCAGTTGCGTTGACGGCAGCACAAATTGAAAAAGGGCGGGGTTACCCCGTGGCATTAGCAGAAGCCCACAATTTAGCCGTTGTGCGCGGCAGCGATCGCCAACGCTTTTTTGCTTTACTGGAACGGGAACTGATTAAAGCAGGACACTGGCATGTGGCTCCTTCCCCCAAAGAGCAACGCAAACGCCAAAGTATTGCCTAGGTGGCTGCTGTGTGTTGGTTTAGGCATCGCGGGCTGGGGAACGCAGTTGGCGCTACCGCCAGTAAGCGGGTGGTTCTTGGCCTTCATAGGAATTGTGCCCCTGTGGTGGCAGTGTCAGGTTTTATCGCCACTGTGGGCAGCGATCGCCGGCCTGTGTTGGGGACTAGGGTTCTACGGCAGTAGCTTAGTCTGGGTGTGGGATTTGCATCCCCTGACGTGGATTGGCATTGCGCCAGTGTCCAGTTGGTTGATCTCGCGGGGGATTTGGCTTTTCCTGAGTGGTTGGGGGGCAGTCCTGAGTGGGAGTTGGGCCTTTTTGATGGCACGCTATGGGGTACGGCGATCCGCCCCTTGGCAACTTCTGTGGGGTGTCACCCTTTGGTGTGCCCTTGAAGCCCTCTGGAGCTATTCGCCCCTGTGGTGGATTAGTTTATCCCTGACCCAAAGTCCAACGGGACTCCTTCAACTGGGTCGTCTGGCGGGACCCACCACGATTACGGCAGTCGTGATGACACTGAATGGCTTGGTCACCCTCAGTCTGCGGCGGCACACATGGGCAAAGCGATGGCTCGTTGTTACTCTTTTGGGGGCGATCGCCCTCAATGCTGTTTTAGGCGCTAGGGTCATGGCGGATCAAGGGGAACCCCTACGGGTGGGTTTGATCCAAGGCAATATCCCGACACGGGAAAAGCTCACGCCAGAGGGTATCCGCCGCGCTTGGCAGGACTATCCCCGTGGCTATCGCCAACTGGTGGCTCTAGGGGTTGATGCCGTCTTGACTCCGGAAGGGGCACTGCCGATTTTGTGGCAACCACACCAAGTCAATCCCATCACCAGCGCTGTTCGCGAGGCAGGGGTTCCCCTGTGGTTAGGGACATTCATGGAGACGCTAGGGGGGCATCATCAGGTGCTCCTGACCCTCGATGGGCAGGGGGAGATTTACAGTCGCTACAACAAAGTCAACCTTGTTCTTTTGGGGGAATATATTCCCGATTGGCTGGCGGGGGTAGTACAGCGGTTATCCACGTTGCGATCGCGCCTCCTGCCGGGGAACCCTGATCAGGTCTTTACCACCCCTTGGGGCAAGGCCGTTGTCCTGATTTGCTTTGAATCTGCCTTTTCCCACCGCAGCCGCTGGCAACTGGTTCATGGGGGGCAGTTTATCCTCAGTGTTGCCAACAATGATCCCTACCGTCGCCAACTGATGACCCAGCACCATGGCCATGATGTGTTGCGTGCCGTCGAGGGCGATCGCTGGCTCGTGCGCTCCACGAATACGGGCCTTTCTGCGGTGATTGCGCCTACGGGGGAAACTGTTTGGCTCTCCAATGCTGATGAGTTTGTGATTCATGCGGCAACGATTTTGCGGCGGCAAACCCAGACCCTCTACACTCGCTATGGGGATTGGTTGCTACCCCTCTTGCTGGGGATGCTTAGCTTATCCGTTCTTCGACAACGAGTGTCGCACTGACCCATTCGCCGCGATCGCCATAGGTGCGAATGAGGCGCTGCCGCTGTCCTTCTGCCCACAACCAGCCCACCTCCACAAAAAAGGGGTGACGAAAGGACACCTGCAAGGGGGTTAGGCTAGAGGTACCGTCGGGGAGCAACAAAAGCTGCTTGGGTTGATCCGTATCCGTAAAGAGTAGGCGCGACCCAGCAATTGTGGCCGTTGTTTTCACCTCGTGGTCGGGGGTTTGCAGCCGCTGGTAGAGCCGATCGCCCTCGCGCCAAAGGCTCAGCTGGGTCGGGGTTTCCGTGGGCGATCGCCAGTCGGCATAGACGGTGTAGGCGGTACCGCGCCATTCCCCTAGGAGTTGATCCACGGTTAAGGGAGGACGTTCAACGGCGTTACTGTGGGCACGAAACTCGCGAATCAGAGTCATGGATTGGAGGTGCTGATTTTTGTCAAAGAGTTGGACAAACCGCAGTCGGCGATCGCCCATGACAAAGCCATACTCCGCACCAAACTCGGCAAAGGGCGCCACCTGCAACGATCCCTTAGAAAAAGCCCCCGTCGGAAAAAAGACATTTTGGCGGCCAATGGTGGCATACTCCTGCACCGTTTCACTCGTAGGGGGCTGGTCAAGGCCATTACCAAAGCGTCGCAGTTCAAAGCGCACCCGTTGACCGTCAGCAGTATCGGCAAGGATCAAAATCGAGGGCACTGACGCTCCCACGTCTCCCGTAGGGCTGACCGCCGTAAAGGAGCCATGCCATTCCCCAAGGTTTTTGCGAAAATTTTCCCAATTTGTTGTCATTGATTATCCTTGATTATCTTTACCGCTGTGTGCCACCATCATCACTATAGAAAAATAAAGTATTGGAGATCTTGCCAATTGGGAAGTGGCCGGCGATCGCCGGCGCTCAGAAAAAACTTTGATAGGATGGGGAGTGTCAGGGCGCTGACAAACGATCGCCATTGGGAGACCCGTGCATGACCACCGACCTCTTTGATTCAGGGGCTGGTCGCATTTTAATTGTCGATGATACCCCCGAAAATGTTGAAGTTCTCACAACGCTGCTGCAACTGGAAGGCTACGATGTGCGCGGTGCCATTAGTGGCCAAATGGCGCTCATGGGGATTGAGGCCGAACCCCCGGATGTCATTCTCTTGGACATCATGATGCCTGATATGAATGGCTACGAGGTCTGTCAAACCCTGAAGGAGAATCCCAAGACCAAGCATATCCCCATCATTTTCATTAGTGCCCTCGATGATGTCTTTGACAAGGTCAAGGCCTTTGAGATTGGCGGCGCCGACTACATCACCAAACCCTTTCAGCAGGCGGAGGTGCTGGCACGGGTAAAAAATCAGTTGACGATCGCTCTCCTACAGCGGAAGCTGCGGCAAAAAAATGCCCTCTTGCAAAAGCAAAACCAGCAGTTGCAGGAAATTGTTGAGGAGCGGCGCGACTTGGTTGCCTCACTGCAAGCAGCGCAAGAACAGTATCGGCAGATGTTTGAGGAAGCCGTGGTCGGGATTTACCAAAGTTCGCCCGAGGGGGTTTACTTCAAAGTCAACAATGCCTTGGCACGCATCTATGGCTATGCCGATGCTGAAGACTGGCTAGCGGATATAGAACACCATAATCATCGTCCCTACGTGGATGACAGCGCTTGGGAAAAATTCCAACAACAAATTGAAACTCGTGGCTTTGTGCGCAACTTGGTTTCCAAGGTGTATCGTGCTGACCAAACAATCACCACCATTTGCGAATGCGCCCGCCCGGTCAAAAGTGAGGACGGTCAACTTTTATACTACGAAGGGTTTGTTTTTGAACTGCCCACCCGTAATCCATGAAACGCACACTGAGCGCACTGTTGGGGGATGCCGCCGTCCATTCTGTGGCTGAATTGGGCGATCGCGCCCCCCACCTGCGCCCCTACCTTCCTGAGCGAGCCCTGCTGCTGACTCCCCCCACCCCAGAAGCGGGGGCAGAAGTGATTGCCTGTGCCCGGCGCCAAGGCTGGCGAGTGTTGCCCATTGGAGCAGGCACCAAACTCAATTGGCTCGGGAACACCCCCAAGGCAGATATTTTTCTGCGGACAACGGCGTGGCAGAAGCTCATTGATCATGCGGCTGCCGATATGACCGTCACCACCCAAGTGGGTATTCCCTTTCAGCAGCTCCAGCACCACCTAGCACCCGCAGGACAGTGGATTGCCGCAGATCCCCTCTTTCGAGAAACGGCCACCCTTGGCGGCTGCTTGGCCACCCAAAGCAATGGCACACTACGGCAGCGGTATGGGTCATGGCGCGATCAATTGTTGGGGGTGAAGTTCATTCGCAGTGATGGCCAAATCGTCAAAGCGGGAGGGCGGGTGGTCAAAAATGTTGCCGGCTACGACCTGATGAAACTCCTGATCGGCAGCTATGGCACACTGGGGATTCTGACAGAGGTGACGCTGCGGGTGTATCCTCTGCCGGATGCGGTACAAATCTGGCAGTTGCGGGGGGAAGTCTCTGCTTTGGCCAAGGGACTTGAGGTGATTTTGACGAGTTCCCTTGCGCCCGCGCGGTGTGTGTTGCGCCTTGAACCACGGGGGACGCTGCTGTTGGAATTGGAATTCCATACCCTGCGGGAAGTGATTGCTGCGGGTACGTTGGGCGATCGCCTGAGTCAGATTGCCCAGACCCATAATCTGCAACTGGAACCCCAAGCCCCTCTAGGCATTACCCTCAACCCCACCCCCGATCAAGTGACTCTCAAAATCGGTGTGCCTCTAAGCGAAATGTTGCCCGCTCTCACCCAGCTTCAGCAGTTGGCAAGGGAATTGGCCTGCGAGTGCCGAGGCGAAATGAGTGCAGGGGTCGGTTACGCCTATCTCCACGGACAGGAGGAGCATCTCCGTCAACTCATTCTCAGGCTGCGCCAAGGGCTACCACGGGGCTATGTCACCGTCTTAGCCGCCCCCCTGAACCTCAAGCAGCAACTCGATCCTTGGGACTATCGCGGCAACGCCCTTGAATTGATGCGGAATCTTAAGCAACAATTGGATGCAACGGGTGTCTTTGGCACTGGCGTTTTTGTCGGCAATCTCTAGACAAGTTTCAATACTTACGAATGACTGCAACTGATCCTGTGGCTGGCTTTGATGCGCAGTCGCCTCCTGATCCACACCTGATTGATGCCTGTGTCCACTGCGGGTTTTGCCTATCCACCTGTCCTAGCTATCGGGTACTGGGGACGGAAATGGACTCTCCGCGGGGTCGTATCTATCTCATGGATGCCATTCATGAGGAACAGGTGCAACTGGCGGATGTCGTACAGCACTTTGACTCCTGTTTGGGTTGCTTGGCCTGCGTCACCACCTGTCCATCGGGGGTTGAGTACGATAAGTTGATTGCTGCCACGCGGGTTCAAGTGCAGCGCCATTATCAGCGGCCCGTGGGCGATCGCTGGTTGCGGCAGTTGATTTTCCAAACGCTGCCCTATCCCCAACGGCTGCGTGCCCTCCTGTGGCCGCTCTGGCTCTACCAAAAACTCGGCTTGGCCAATCTCGAAAAGCGGCTGGGACTCCTGAAACGGCTCTTGCCCAAGTCCCTTGCGGCCATGTATCAAATGCTACCGCCCCTTTCAGCCAAAACATTTCGCGATCGCTGGCCTGAAGTGGTGCCTGCCCAAGGGAAACAGCGTGGCCGCGTGGGGGTGATTCTGGGCTGTGTCCAACGGCTCTTTTTGCCGGAAGTGAATGAAGCCACGATCTCCGTCTTAAGTGCCAATGGCTTTGAGGTGGTGCTGCCGCCGCAACAGGGATGCTGTGGTGCCCTGCCCCATCATCAAGGGGAAGAGGATCAGGCGCAAACCCTTGCTCGCCAGATGATTAATTGTTTTACTGCCGCTCATGTGGATGCGGTTTTAATCAATGCCTCGGGTTGTGGCCACACCCTCAAGGAATATCATCGCCTTTTGGCTGCCGATCCAGAGTACCGCGATCGCGCCCGTGACTTTGTGCAAAAGGTGGAGGATGTGCAGGTCTTTTTGGTCAAACAGGGCTTGGTGACACCGCTCCACCCCTTGGGCGATCGCCCCTTGGCCTTGGTGTATCAAGATGCCTGCCACATGATCCACGGCCAAAAAATTCGCCTTGAACCGCGGCAACTGCTGCGACAAATTCCCCAAGTGCAACTGCGCGAACCCCTCGATGCAGCCCTGTGCTGTGGCAGTGCCGGGGTTTACAACATTCTTCAACCCGATGTCGCAGCGGAATTGGGACGCCAAAAGGTACGCAACCTGCTGAATACGCGCCCTGATGTCATTGTCTCAGCCAATGTGGGCTGCACCGTGCAATTTCGGCAGTATCTCCAAGAGCAGAGTAGCTCCGTGCCCATTTACCACCCGATGCAACTGCTAGACTTGGCGATTCGTGGTGAGCAGCTTCCGTCCTAGGCCATATCCGGGGGGGCACTGAGGATTGCGCGCACTTGAGCTAGTAACCATTCTCGCCCCACTTCCCAGCCTCGTTCGCCATCCGCCTCAAGGATCATCAGGCTATCCACTGGCTCTGCCGCCAACAGTTGAAACAAAAGGGGAATAATTGGCATGGGCACTGGGATCACTTGTTCATCACAGGCCTCTTGAGCCATGGCTTCACTACCGTAGGCGTGGATCACATTTTTTTGCTGGTGGGGGGGCTGCTGTTCCTCAAGGGTAATCACCTGCCACTGACCATCGGGAGTTTGCAGGACGTAGTAAACCGTTTGCCCGTAGCGCTGGGCTTCCTCGTAGAGAATGGGGGCGATCGCCTGTACCGCCGCCACAGTCGCAGGGTCATCGGGGGCGTTGGCAATCAGTTCATCCACTTGGGTCAGTAAATCCACAACGCCTCCTTTAGGAGTTATAAAAAACTATTCCTTGGCCTCAAGGGCATCGAGATCAAGGGCACGGGAGCCACCCGTACTTAAAATGGTCAGCACTTTCCCCAGTTGATACCACACCAAAAGGGCGGTGGCGATCGTCAGCACAAAGGCAATGACCATACTCAGCCCTGCACCAAAGCCATAGGTCCACAATCCCGCCATCAGGAAGAGCCAGATACCAATGGAAATCCCCAAGTAGGGCAACTGAAGTTGGGGGCCGCGCAATTGACTCAGAACACGGGTGGAACGACTGCGGTTCCATTCTTGGACACTCTGCTTGAGGGTGGCTTCAAATGCTTTACCACTGGTCAACCCCATAAAAATACCCGCCAGTAGCAAGACAATGGGTGGATCAAACACGGGATACCTAATCCTTCTTGGACACTCAGGAACGTTGATAACCGCTGCCAACCCTTAGCTGGCCACCACCAAGGAATTGCTGTCTTCTTCTTTACCGAGCGTGTGGGAGACAGAGGCCTTGAGGGCTTCCCATGCCACATCAATCAAGAAGAGCGGACGCAGATCAGACTTGACCAAATTCCAAAGGCGTTGCACCTCTTCGGTGTGGAGACGGTCATCTTCGGTTAACGCTAGCACAATTTGCCGCCGCAGGTACTGCCCCTCCTCAGAAAAGAGATACTGCAAGCCCAAGGTGGCGGTTGGCGCGAGGTTAAAGTGCTGATCCTGCCGGGCGATCGCAATTAGGTTTTCCAGGCGTTGCCACTGAAGACGACCATCCTTGAAGAGGACATCCAATAACCGTCGCCGCAGTTGGGGCGATTCTCCTTGCAGCAGACGCCGTGCCACATAGGGATAGCTGACATCAACAATGCGGAAGTTAGGGTTGAGACACAGGGCAATGCCCTCTTGGGTGACTAGAGAGCGAATGATCAGGGCAAACTTAGCGGGAACCCGGAAGGGGTAGGCATACATCAACTCGGAGAAGCGATCGGTGATCACTTTGAAGTTGAATTCCCGCACACTGGAGCCAATCACCTCTTCAAAGACCGACTCAAGGGCAGGGATAATCGGCGTAATATCCGTTTCCGGGGTCAAAAAGCCCAGTTTGACAAAGTCCGTCGCCAAGGCTTGATAGTCCTTGTTCACCAAATGAACGACGGCATCCACCAAGGATTCTTTAGTGCTCTCCTCCAGTTGATCCATCATGCCGAAGTCAATGTAGGCCATACGGCCATCGGGCATGGCGAACAGATTCCCCGGATGCGGATCCGCATGGAAAAAGCCAAATTCCAAGAGTTGCCGCAAACCAGAAATCACGCCAACACGGATCAGCTCATCGGGATTGACGCCCGCCGCCACCATACAATCCGTACGGGTGAGTTTAATGCCATGGATCCACTCCAGCGTAAGCACGTGCTCCGTGGTGTATTCCCAATAGATTTTCGGTACCTTGACCGTGGGATCATCGTGGAAGTTGGCAGCAAATTTCTCGGCATTGCGCCCTTCATTGAGGTAGTCAATTTCCTCGTAGAGCTTGCGGCCAAATTCATCGACAATGTCTCGCAAATCATGGCAGAGGTTAATCGGTAGCCAAGGCTTGACCCACTGCACCAAAAGGCGAATCAAGAAGAGATCGCGGGTAATCACGGGCAAAAGGTTGGGACGCTGCACCTTGACGGCCACTTCTTCACCACTGTGGAGTTTGGCTCGATAGACTTGGCCGAGACTGGCGGCGGCCACCGGTTGGGGTGAGAATTCGGCAAAAATATCCCCTAGGTTTAAGCGCAGATCTCGCTCAATAATGGCAATAGCAATCTCATTGGCAAAGGGGGGCAATTTGTCCTGAAGGAGCGTCAGTTCTTCGAGGTAGTCGGGACAAATCAAATCGGGGCGAGTGGAGAGGGCTTGACCGACTTTAATGAAGGTTGGGCCTAAACGGATTAGGAGTTTGCGCAGTTGCATTGCCCGCAGGGGACGCTGACTTTCCTGTTGCCCTAACCACTTGTCCCACTGCAATAACAGCCAAAATGTTAGGAAAGAGACCGCAATGTTCAGGAACCGCCAGATAACTCGCCAAGGATGTCGCCAGTAGTAGCGGGCGATCGCCTCAGGATCATACCGACGATGACCAGCACTAGGGACAGCAGAAATACGGGCAGTCACAGCTTTTTCACCTTATTCTCTGAAACCCAACTTACTACACCCCTCTTGCTTTGCCATGGGTGTTTCCACGGAGCGCTTTTGGGAACACTGTAAGCAACCATTGCAATGATGAGGATTTTGTTGATCCCCGGTGCTAGAGGAGCTGATCTTTTGAGGTTTGCTTAAATATAGTATAGAAAACTACACATAAGCCCTGCCGATCAATAAAATTCTTAACAAAAGTTTAAGATTGAAGGTTCCAGCAATTCAGCCGTTGGTTGACTTAGGTACAGCCGCTCGAACTGAATTTCAATAGGTTCGCTGGTGCGGATTTGCCGATAATGGTACCGTAGGGCATCTTCTTATTCACACCCTTCCATGGCCAGCAGGATCATTGCCACATCTGTTCTTGAGGAGTTGTTGGCGCGGTTGCCTCGCTTGCGATCGCAACTGTACTTCAAGACATCGCTGACGGCGCTTTCCCATGCAATGGAGGATCAGGTTTTGGCCAATGAGGATGCGCCGATTATTATTGCCTGCTTTCAGCGGGAACGCTTTTATCGCCAAGAAGCCCATCGCTACCGCCGTATTGCCACCAAGTCCCACCACGTTTACGTTTTGGCTGCCCCGGAAACCGAGTTTAAGAACTGCTCGGGAGACTATGAAACGGTTGCCTTTGATCCCGCCGATGCCCTCAGTCAAGAATGGCATTTGACCGTCTTGGGCAAAAATTACAGCACTTGCTTGGTCTGCCGCGAAGTCCAGCGATCGCCTGCCCAGCGCTTGGATGTGTTGCCGCCGATGGATGCGGCGCGTCGTTTTGAGGGCATTTGGACCTTTGATCGGCAGGTGGCAGCGACAACCGCTGAAATCCTCCTCAACCGTATTCGGGAGTACCGCCCTGAACTGAAGGAGAAACTCAAGGAAGGTCTGGCATGGGTTGAGACCTATCGCCAAGTGGCGGGGTGCAATAGTGATCCTGCCCCCTTTGCCGATCGCCTAGTGACCTATCTCCAAGCTGGCCAGTACAAGCAAATCAAGGCCTACCGCCAAATTGCCATTCAAGAGCGCAAGGAACGCCTCACCAATGCAATTACCACGGCGATTCGCAACTCCCTTAATCCCACAGAAATTCTCACTCGTGCGGTGGCAGAACTAGGGGAAGCCCTCAAGGGCGATCGCTGTCTCATTTACCGTTGCCGCAGTACCGATACTCGCGTGCGCATTGAGCACGAGTACACCAGCGGTGCCCTACTGCCATTGCAGTACCAGTATTGGCCCGTGAGTGAACACCCCTACACCCAGCAGGCACTGGCGCATCAGCAGGTGATTCAGGTGGATGACGTAGCCGCCGATCCCCACTACGAGGCGACCCGTTTCAAACCCCTCGAGGCCGCCGGCGTCAAAGCCCTCCTACTGGCACCTGTTCTCTATCAAGGGCGGCTGTTGGGCATTGTTGAACTCCACCGAGGCGAACCGCTGCCGTGGCACGATATGGACGCAGAATTAGTGGAGGCGATCGCCACCCAAGTGGGGGTTGCCCTGATTCAGGCGGAGGCCTACGCAGATCTGGAGGAACTCAACGCGCAACTGGAGGCCTTAGATCGCACCCGCAGTAATCTCATTGCAATTACGGGTCATGAACTGCGCACGCCCCTTTCGACTATTCAAGTCTGCCTCGAAAGTCTAGCGAGTGAACCCGATATGGATCCAGAACTGCGGCAGGTGATGTTGAGTACGGCTCTCGCTGATGCCGAGCGCATGCGGAAACTGATTCAGGACTTCCTCACCCTCTCGCAGTTGGAAAGTGGCCGGGTGCAGTGGCGACCGGAACCCCTCCCCCTCCAAGAACTGGTGGACCTAGCCCTCAGTAGTCTGCGCACCCCCAAGGATCAACTACCGACCATTCGCACAGTCTTGCCCAAGGAATTGCCCTTGATCCGAGCAGATGGCGAATGGCTAGTGGAGGTGCTCTCGAAGCTACTCGATAATGCCTGCAAGTTTACGGAACAGTCGGGTCAGGTTTCCATTGCTGCCAAGCCTCGTCCCGATGGTCTATTGGAAGTGACGGTTGCCGATACGGGGCGCGGTATTGAGCCGGATCGCTTGGAAACGATTTTTGATCGCTTTTATCAGGAGGAGGGAGCACTGCGGCGCTCTGCGGGTGGGACGGGCTTGGGTCTCGCGATCTGTCGCCAGATCATTACCAATTTGGGGGGGCAAATTTGGGCGGAGTCGGCGGGGCGCGATCGCGGTAGTGAGTTTCACTTTACGATTCCCATTGCTGAGCCTTTTTCTGGATAGGGGCTGCCAAGCCTCCTAAGATAGACAACAACGAGTGGGCAGCCAACCATGAGCCAATCCTTTGCCGATACCGCGATTGACATTTTGATTGACTTGGCTGAGCGGGGGGAAATTGACCCTTGGGATATTCAAGTGATTGAGGTCTTCGATCGCTGTTTGGCGGAGTTGACACGGCGGGGGGAACCCAATCTCAGTGAATCAGGGCAGGCCTTTTTGTATGCAGCGATGCTGGTGCTCCTGAAGAGCGATCGCCTAGTTGCAGTTGCTGAACCGATGCCCGAGGAAACAGAATTCCCAGAACCGCCAGAGATCAGTGAAAACCAGTCCTTTGTGGTCTTGCCCCATGCCCTAGAGCAGCATTTGCATCGTCGCCCCGTGGCTCCCCCCCAACAACGGCGCCGCGTCACCCTTGAGGAATTGATTGCCCACCTGAAAACCATGGCAGTTCAGAACGACCGTGCAAAGGTGCTGCGGCCGCATCAACCGCGGCGGCGTCGCTGTCCCACAACCCTCAAGGCAATTACCCAACTGGCGCACCAAGAAAACCTGACGGAGATAGCTAATGAAGTAGAAAGTCTCCTCGGAGAAATGGCTCCCGAAGGGACATGGCTAGACTTCCAAGTGCTACTGCAGCGCAAACCCGATCCTGTGGGGGTCTTTTGGGCGCTGCTATTCCTCGCTGCCCAGTCTAAGGTGGATCTCCAACAAACGAATTTCTATCAACCCCTACAGGTACGGACGTGTTTAGCTGAAGCGATACGCCTAGAGGCCTAACCTCCCTCTGGCAGAAACGAAAAGCCCAAGGGTTTTACCCGCAGGAGTGCCTCACTCAGGGCAGTGTGGAGATACCCATTCGTCGCTAAAATCCGCCCTGATGTCAGTTGAAAAGGGGATTGATCGTAGGCAGTGACGACGCCCCCAGCTTCACGAACAAGGACTACACCAGCGGCCAAGTCCCAAGGGGAGAGACCCCGTTCCCAATAACCATCAAGGCGACCACAGGCAATGTAGGCCAAGTCAATGGCTGCCGCTCCGCCCCGCCGTACCCCTTGGCTGAGATGGGTGAGATAGCAAAATTCCGCATAGTTGTTGTCTTCGGTTTCACGGCGATCGTAGGCAAAGCCCGTGACCAAAAGGCTATGACTCAGTTCTGCGGTGGTGGAAACCTGAATGGGCTGGCGATCGCGGGTGGCACCGAGGCCTGTAGCAGCCCGAAACAGTTCGCGATGAAAGGGATCATAGACGACACCAATGTGGGGTTCTCCCTCTACTAAGAGAGCCACCGATACCGCACTAAAGGGGTATTGATGGGCATAGTTGGTGGTGCCATCCAGAGGATCAATCGCCCACAGAAATGGATTATCCTTCAGTCCCGAAAGACCCGATTCCTCCGCGAGCACCGCATGGTCTGGACAATGGCGATGAATGACATCCAGTACCGCTGCTTCTGACTGGCGATCGGCCACCGTGACGAGGTCACCAGAGCGCCCCTTTTCCTCAATCTCACTCAGTTTGCCCCAATAGTGCTGCAGGACAGCGCCCCCCGCCAAGGCTGCCTCCGTGGCAATTTCTAAATAGCGCTGTCGCTCACTCGCCGGCAGTGGGCAACTCACAGCTGTCATGGATCACTAGTCCTCATCGAGGGGCAGCCCCAGCTGTACCCGTCCCTTGCCAAAGTAGCGGCCAAATTGCAGCTCATAGACCTCATCTTCATCTTGGGTTTCTACCTCAAGGTCAGAGCGGGCATAGCTGACACACAAGAGGGCATAGCCTTGGGCTTGCAGGGCGGGGGAGAGTCCCATGGCTTCAGGTTGATAGACATGGCCAGAGAGAATGCGCACGGCACAGGTAGTACAGGCACCGTTACGACAGGAAAAGGGCAACTCAAGGCCTTGGCTCTCAGCGTATTGCAGGATATAGCGATCGCTCGGAACAGTAATTGTGTACGTCCGCGTGGGTGGATCCCCCGGCTTGAGGGGACGCACGTGAATGGTCACAGTGTAGGTTTGTGGCGTGCTCATGGTCTCGCTATCTTACCGTGAAAAGGGCTGTCAAAGACCTTGCTTCGTCCCTTAGCTACAATACCGCAATCCCAACCTGCTAATGACAATGCTAGGGTAGGAGCGGTTCTATGGCCCACATTCGTAGGGAGACCTAAAGTTATGAGTACCTTAGTGGTCATTGCGTTTGATGATGAGTACAAGGCGAACGAAGTATTAATCCAGCTATTAAAACTCCAGCGTGAGCATCTCATTGACCTTGAGGACGCGGCTGTTGTCGTGCGCACCAAAGATGGCAAGGTTAAAATCAACCAGACTCAGGATTTGACCCTCCAGGGGGCCCTTGGCGGTGGCTTTTGGGGGCTGCTCATTGGTCTATTGTTCTTCAATCCCCTCTTGGGCTGGGCTGCGGGTCTTGTGGCCGGGGCGATTTCCGGCAAATTTACCGATATTGGCATTGACGATAATTTCATCAAGGAATTGGGACAAACCATTGCCCCCGGCAGCTCGGCCATCTTTACGTTGGTGCGTCAAGCCACACCCGACAAAGTCCTTGAGGAAATTGCTCCCTTTGGCGGTAAAGTCCTGCGCACCTCCCTGTCAAAAGAGGATGAAGCCAAGTTGCAAGAAGCCCTTAACCGAGGCAATCTGGCCTCCCAATCGCCTGCCCCGAGCGAAGCGACAACCCCCAGTGAAACGGCGAACAGTTAGTTTGTTGAGTTTGTCTTGGGTCTAGCTCTCGCTCTAAATTGATTAGGATAATTTTGAAAGGCTCGGCCATTCCCTAGGTACAGCCCTTTTCCCAAGGATGGAACCCAGGCAACACTGCGCAAGTGAGTGTCGGGAACATTTCAGTTCCTTAACGCCTAAGAAAAGGGCTGTCACTGGGCATTGTGCTCACAGTTAGGGATGCCAATAGGGAGTGTTGGGGAGTGGGAGACGGTGCAGGATCAAACTAAATCAACCGCAGTGATCGCGATCTTAAAACGCTTTGGTGGGCGATCGCGCCAACTCAATCGTCTAGTCCCCCTTGTCCAAAAGCAGTGGTATGCCTGCTTACCTTGGTTGCAACACTGGCAAGTGGTGGCCAGCCTCTCCCTCCTCACCTCCGTCGGGATTTCCGGGCTATCCCTGTGGCTGCTGCTGCGGCAACCGACGACTCCCGGCAATTGTGATTTTGTCCTTTGGCCTTTGGCATCGGCCTCCTTTCGCCTCTACTGCGCCCAACAAGCGGCGGAGCGACACACCCTTGAAGATTTGCTCCATGCCATTGATCTCATTGATGACTTGCCTCGCGATCATCCCCTTGCCCCTGAGATTAATCGCCGCCTAGAAGCGTGGTCAGATCAGGTTTTGGCCTTGGCAGAGGTAGCCTTTCATGAGGGGCAATTACATCGGGCGATCGCCTTTGCGCGGTGGATTCCTCGGGATGTCCAAGCCTATACCAAGGTGGAAGAACGCATTCAACGCTGGCAGGAAATTTGGCAAGAGGGGGAGAGCATCTACCAGCGCGCCGAAGCCGCCCTAAAAAACCTCGAATGGCGAGAAGCTTTTCAAATCTCGCTCCAGTTGCAATTTGTTGCCTGTCGTTATTGGGCACAGGATCAGTTTGGCGCCTTTAATGAGCGGATTATCCGTGCCCAACGGGAAGATCGGCAGTTGGATGAAGCCCGTGCCCTCGTGGCACAGGGGGGAGCCGATAACTTGGCCGCTGCCATTGCAATTGTGCGGCGAATTCCCCCCACCAGTGATATTTATCCCGGTGCGCGGCGATTGCTCAATGAGTTGGGTGAACAGTTACTTGCATCAGCAGTGGCGGCTCTGAATCGCTATGACCCCCAAGAGGCAAGGCGCATTGCTGGTTTAATTCCCCGTGATGTCAGGAGTGCCCGCAGCGCTGAGGATGTAGCCAAGCTAGCCGCAGCGGAAGAATTTGCTCAAGCGGGGATGGGACAGGACATTGATCGAGCCATTGCCCAAGCGCGGACGATTACGGCAGAACGCCCCCTCTACTTTGAAGCCCAGCAGGCCATTCGGCGCTGGCAAACAGATTTGCAGGTACTGCGAACCCTCGCAGAAGCGCAAGCCATTGCCCGTGGCGGCACGCTGGATCACCTCTACCTTGCCCTCAACCGCCTCAACATTCCTTTGGCGGACGCGAGTCCCTACCGCCAAGACCAAATCCGCGATCAGCGACGGCTGTGGCAACGTCAAATCGAGATTGCTGAGGATCAACCCCTGATCGATCAGGCCAACGCCCTTGCCCGCCAAGGCACCCCTGAAGCCCTGCTGCAAGCCCGCCAACTCCTTGAGCGAATTCGTCCCCAGCGTGCCCTCTATGAAACGGCTCAAAATCGCCTCAAAGAACTCTTTCCCCCCGTGGCAACGGAAGCAGTGAGCTGGCAGCTTGATCCGGAGATGGCTCGCCTGAATGAAGCCCAGCGCCGTGCTCGAGGGGGGCGCGATCGCGACTTTGCTGCTGCCATTGCCATTGCCCAAGAAATCTCCCCCAACTCCAGTGTCTATGCCACCGCCAACCAGTTGATTGTGCAGTGGGGCAATAATATCTTGGAGCAGGCGCGCTATTGGGTGGGGCGGGACAACCAGCAGGCGATCGCCACCGCCGAACTCATCCCCCCCACGCATCCCCTCTACCCAGAGGCGAGGGAATTGATCCGCATTTGGCAAGAAGCGGAACCCCAGTACCCCTTTTAAGGGCTTTTACTGATTCGTGGGGGCTTCCACGAGCCGCACCTTTTGGGCCAGACCAATCGCTTGCAATGCCCGAATCGTGATCCACGTAATATCAAATTCCCACCATTGCAGACCGTGACGTGCCGAATGGGGGTAGGTGTGGTGGTTGTTGTGCCAGCCTTCGCCAAACGTCAGCAGGGCAACCCACCAACAATTTGTGGAGCGATCGCCCGATTCAAAGGTGCGGTAGCCAAATTTATGGGTGGCACTATTGACAAACCAAGTGAGGTGATACACCAGCACAAGGCGGACAAAGATGCCCCAGACCACAAAGGGCAGTCCCCCCCACAGATACAGCAAGACCCCTAAAACCACTTGAATGGGCACAAAGTACTGATTCAAAAAGCGATACACCGGATCAGTGTTAATGTCCTTGGTGAGGCGTTCTACCTCTGCCTTGGCGGGCACTTCTTGGAGCATCCAACCCATGTGCGACCACCAAAACCCCTTTTGGGAATTGTGCTGATCCAGTTCTTGATCGGAGTGGAGGTGGTGATTACGGTGGAGGCCAACCCATTCAATAATTCCACCCTCACAGGCCAAGCTGCCGCAAAAGCCAAAAAAGTATTCCAGCCATTTCGGGCACTGGAAACTGCGATGGGTGATCAGGCGATGCCAGCCTAGGGTGATGCCAAGGCCTCCAGACACCCAATAGAGAACAACACACAACAGCACAGCCGGCCAAGAAAACAGCCCCGGTACCAATGCCAGCAACGCTCCCAAATGCACAATGCCCATAAAAAAAATCACCCCCCAATTGGGACGCAGGGGGCGCGCAGGCAACGAAGAAACAGATGTCATAAAACTCTCGAACAAATTGACAAACTCACAGGGGAGTTGAGCCCTGTAGGCTGCTCCCTTAGAGCAAAGATGGTTACGACTGCTTTTTACCTAGATGCCTAGAGAAATGGCTTCCTAAACAATCTACGTTTAACGAGCAAACAACCAACCCTTACTTTCATCGTAGCAGAGATTGGAGAAGACTTGACCTCCTCCCCGGCCTGAAAGCCGCAGATTCCTACGACGGGGATGACTGCGCAATCGTTTCGGCGGGTTCTAACCGCTGCTTGTATCTTGCCGGCATGCCCTGCCGTAGGCCACCTTGGGTTTCAGTGGCAATACCATGATTAGGATGCCGCCGCCATCCGCACTATCCTTCGCCGCCGACATGAATGCCGGGGCTTGCCGCGCATCAGGTCAAGCAAAATCTGGGTCGGGTACTACCTCTTTCACGAAGACGCTCAACACTGCGACAACTCCTACTGTAGCGGATTGGATTCCCAGATGTCCCCCTAGTTCAGGAAAGGGCTATATCTGCCCTAGCAGATTACTAAGCCTTAATGTTTCCTTTCTTGGAGTTTAGGATATTTTGCTTATACTCAAAATCTATGAGCTTAAGCTCTTTATCTCTTTTTATTTTTTTTATTTATAAGAGTTTTCGCTTAAGTTCATATAAGTTTGTAGGCCTTTATGGAATTTTTGAGATAACAAGCGAGGTTAAAAATGGCTTCTCCTGTCAATCCTGAACTGGAACGACTCAATCAAGTTCATGGCCAAGCCAACCCTTGGAAATTTTGGGGACCTTACTTGAGCGAGCGGCAGTGGGGCACTGTACGGGAAGACTATTCCGCCGACGGCAATGCTTGGGAGTATTTTTCCCATGATCAAGCGCGATCGCGCGCCTACCGTTGGGGTGAAGATGGCCTCGGTGGCATTTGTGATGCACAGCAACGGCTTTGTTTTGCCTTGGCTCTTTGGAATGGCAACGATCCAATTCTCAAGGAACGGCTTTTTGGCTTAACCAACAATGAAGGCAATCATGGGGAGGACGTTAAAGAGTATTACTTTTACCTCGACAGTACGCCCACCCATTCCTACATGAAATACCTCTACAAGTATCCCCAAGCTGCCTATCCCTACATTGATCTGGTGATGACCAACCGCCACCGCAGCCGCTTTGAAATGGAGTATGAACTCTTGGATACAGGGGTCTTTGAGGGCGATCGCTACTTTGATGTCTTCATCGAATATGCCAAAGCGGCTCCCAATGACATTTTGATTCAAATCAGCATTCACAATCGCGGCAACGAAGCTGCCCATTTGCACGTTCTGCCCACCCTCTGGTACCGCAATACGTGGAGTTGGACACCGGACAAGGTTCTCGCCAAACCAGAACTGAAGCAAATGGATGCGACACTGGTGCGGGCACGCCATGGGGAGCTAGGAGAGTATGAATTTGTGAGCGATCGCCCGGTGCCCTTCCTCTTCACCGAGAATGAAACCAACTTTGAGCGGCTCTTTGGCCAGCCCAATGCCTCGCCCTACGTTAAGGATGCCTTTCACCGCTACCTGATCAATGGTGAGCAAAATGCCGTCAACCCCGACAAAGTCGGCACCAAGGTGGCTGCCCACTATCAAGTCACAGTTGCCGCCCAAGGGGTTGAGATCATTCAACTACGCCTAGCATCTGCCAAAAGTAGCCCCCTCAGCTTTGGCAATGCCTTTAGCGATCGCCTCAACCAAGCCCGCACCGAAGCGGATCTCTTCTTTGATCACCTCATCCCCAGTGACTGCACGGCTGATCAGCGCAATGTGGTTCGTCAAGCCTTTGCCGGCATGATGTGGACAAAGCAGTACTACTACTACCCTGTCAAGCAGTGGCTGGAAGATAAAGCGCTGCCCCCCGATGTGGAAGAGCGCATCGTTACCCGCAACAAATCGTGGTTCCACCTTGAAAGCGCCGACATTATCTCCATGCCCGACAAGTGGGAATATCCTTGGTTTGCCGCTTGGGACTTGGCCTTCCACTGCTCGCCCTTAGCTCTGATGGATATCGACTTCGCCAAAGAGCAGCTTAAGCTGATGGTGAATGAACTGTATCTGCACCCCAACGGTCAAATTCCCGCCTACGAATGGAACTTTGGTGATGTGAATCCGCCTGTGCATGGGATTGCCACGTGGCAAATCTATCTCTTGGACAAAGCCATGAAAAAAGGCGAAGGCGATTTGGCTTTCCTTGAGAGTGTCTTCCACAAGCTCATGCTCAACTTTACGTGGTGGGTCAACCGCAAAGATTCCCTCGGCAACAACGTCATGGAGGGTGGCTTCCTTGGTTTAGACAATATTGGCGTCTTTGATCGCAGTGCGCCCCTACCCACGGGTGGTGTTCTTGAGCAGGCGGATGGTACGGCTTGGGTGGCAATGTTTGCCCTCGATATGCTCTCTATGGCGCTGGAGCTAGCACAGCACAATCCCGTTTATGAGGATATTGCCTGCAAATTCTATGAGCACTTCGTTTACATTGCCGGAGCGATGGATCGCATTGGTGTCCAGAAAGATGAACTCTGGGATGACAAAGATGGCTTTTACTATGACCTGCTGCGACTGCCCGATGGTCGTGCCCAGCGCCTGAAGGTACGCTCGATGGTGGGATTGCTGCCCCTGTGTGCCACTGCCATTTTCTCGGAAGAGTTGCTGGACTCCCTACCCACCTTTAGGGAACGCATTGCTGCCTTTAATGCCCGCCACCCTGAGCTTTTGGCCAACATTAACCCCATCGATCGCCCGGGTGTAAAAAAACGGCGGTTGCTCTCGCCCGTCAACGAGGCCAAACTACGGCGGATTCTCACCCGCATGTTGGATGAGAGTGAATTCCTCAGTGACTATGGCATCCGTGCCCTCTCCCGCTACCACTACGATCACCCCTATATTTTCCAACTCGGCCGCGAGGCCTATCGCGTTAGCTATGAACCCGGTGAATCCACCACCGGCCTCTTTGGCGGTAACTCCAACTGGCGTGGCCCCATTTGGATGCCCGTGAATGCCCTTTTGGTGCAAGCCCTCCGCAAAATGTATGGCTATTACGGCAACGAGTTTACGGTGGAATGCCCCACCGGTTCAGGCCGCTGGCTCAACCTCTGGGAGGTCTCGGCAGAAATTGCCCGCCGCTTGGCCAGTATCTTCCTCAAGGATGAATCGGGGCGGCGACCGGTCTATGGTGGCACCGAAAAATTCCAAAGCGATCCCCACTGGCGTGATCTAATTCTGTTTTATGAATACTTCCATGGGGATAATGGCGCAGGACTAGGTGCGAGTCACCAAACCGGCTGGACGGGTCTGATTGCACGGATCATCATGGGACTCAATGTTCTCGACGCCGATGAGGTACTGGAGAAAGGACACTTGGCTGTGGTCTCGAAACGCTTAGCGGAGTTGGTCAGCGCCAGCTAGCACCTGATTAAGGCTGAAGCGTATTGTGATAGGGGGGCGATCGCCCCCTTTTTTAGGTCAAGACTTGGCCACCCCCACAAAAATCTAAAACTCGGTAATCCTAGCTGATTTTAGTTCTATTAAATTTGCCAACGCACAAGTAAATTTCCGTGAAATTACTGGCAAAAAAGTACCCCTTGTCTCCTACCTTGATAAATAGACAGGAGGAATGAACTGACTTTTGTCTGAAGTGAGTTTTTACTGCTGCTAAAATTTGCTGCAGTAAGTGTAATGTTTACATTTTGCAATACAGCAGGAGACATGTTAAGCTGATTTACAAAAGTTTACATTCCGTCTGTGTTCCACATTGGCTTGATTTGAGGTTCAGATGATGTCGCTCACACCCATGACCCGCTATTACATTCGCCGTCTCCTTGCAAAGCGTGCTGAATCCCTTGGGTTGACCGTAAGTGGTGCCGAAAGTGACAGTCAAGCCTTTGCCGATCAATTGGCACGCCTAGAATCCTTGGCGGCAACTAAGTTGGCAGAAATTGATCTCATTGTGCGGATGCACCAAACCCTGAGCCGCAACGGCCAAACCTACAATAGCTACCTCGCCAATCTGGAACAAAAACTCTTTGCCCTCATGGGTCTGGGGGGACAGCCTCGCGAAGAACTGACAGACATTACCCTGCCGCAGCTTGAAGAAACAAAAGGCGCCGCAGCAAAAGCCCTCACCTTAGCGGAAGTGCTAGAACACTTTAACAAAATTGGCGACAATGATGGTCGTGTGGTTTGTCAATCGTACCAGTCCACCCGCGATGTGTTTCTCAGTGAGGAGCAGCTAGAGCACTTGCAAGGTTGGCTAGAGGCCTTTATCCGCCAGTGCCAGCGAGTGCTGCCGCAATTTACGAAGCAACTGCAAAAAGCGGGGGTACCCGAAACGGTTTTAGCTTAGGGCGGTATGCGGATTTTCTTTGCGGTTCTGTGGCTGGGATTGATTGTCTATAGCTTTGGTTTTGCCCCCCCCGATCAACCGCAAACACTGACACTTATTCAACGGCTAGCAACGGGAGACTGGCAAGGCATTAACCCCCTCATTGTCAGTCTTTTTAATTTGATGGGCGTCTGGCCACTGATTTATACCGCATTACTGGTGGTGGATGGTCAAGAACAGCGATTTCCCGCGTGGCCATTTGCGGCTTTTAGTTTTGCTGTGGGTGCGTTTGCCCTGTTACCTTACTTCATCCTGCGCCAGCCAGCACCGATCTTCAGCGGAGAACTCAATCGGGGGGTACGCCTCTGGGAATCACGGCTCACTGCCGTTGTCATTGGTTTATTGGCTATGGGCTTTCTTGGCTATGGCTTGGTCGGCGGCGATTGGCCAGACTTTTGGCAGCAGTGGCAAACCAGCCGCTTTATTCATGTGATGAGCCTAGACTTTTGCCTCCTGTCGTTGCTCTTGCCGGTGCTACTAGGTGCTACTAGTGGATGACTGGCAACGGCGAGGGCTGGAAAAGTCACCGTGGCGCTGGTGGAGCCTTGTCCCCCTCTTAGGAGCATTAGGGTACTTGCTTTTGCGTCCGCCCTTAATTCTCTCGAAAAAAAGTGTGGCATGATACAAAAAAATGCCCCTGAATTGGTTTTACTAATCTGTCAATGCTGAACTCTTCACCCAGAGCAAGATTCGCTGGCGTTGAGAGAGTTGCATTGTTGGGGGGATATCAATGCCGACAGCACCCTATGCGATCGCCACACCACCAGTTAAACCACCTTGGATTGACACACGACTCATGAACAAAGATCAACCCTTAGCACCCGTCTTTCGCCACATGGCCAGTGGCCTGTTTCCATCCACCACTGAAACTTATGAACGCGGCAAAACCATTTTCTTTCCGGGGGATCCGGCGGAAAAGGTCTATTTTCTCCTCAAGGGGGCAGTGAAGCTCTCACGGGTGTATGAAGCGGGTGAGGAAATTACGGTGGCACTGCTGCGGGAAAATACCGTATTTGGGGTGCTGTCCCTGATTACGGGCACCCGCTCCGATCGCTTTTACCATGCGGTGGCGTTTACGAATGTGGAGCTATTGGCCGTTCCCATCGAACAGGTGGAAAAGGCGATGCACGAGGATCCCGATTTGCCGATGTTTATGATTCAGGGGCTGTCATCGCGGATCCTGCAAACGGAGATGATGATCGAGACCCTTGCCCACCGCGATATGGGATCCCGCTTGGTGAGCTTTTTGCTGATTCTTTGCCGTGATTTTGGGATTCCCACGAGTGCGGGAGTCACTGTGGATTTGAAGCTTTCCCATCAGGCGATCGCCGAGGCCATTGGTTCGACACGGGTAACCGTAACTCGCCTTCTCGGGGAACTTCGGGATCAAAAAATGATCTCAATTCACAAAAAGAAAATCACGGTGCATAACCCCTTGATGCTCAGTCAGCAGTTTACCTAGGTCACGAGTTGGCCATAGTCGAGTTTGATCAGGCGATCGGCCACGTCAAAGTAGCGATCGTCATGGCTAATCACAAACACCGTTTTGCCCTGAGCCTTTAGCTCGGGTAGGAGTTGGCGGTAGAAAATCTCCCGAAACACAGGATCTTGATCCGCTGCCCATTCATCAAAGAGGTAGGCGGGGCGATCGTCGAGATAGGCCATCAACAACCCCAAACGCTTGCGCTCCCCTTGGGAAAGAGATGTCGTAGAGAAGCGGTTACCTTCTAGGCAAACTTTGTGGCTCAAGCGCAATTTTTCGAGGTAACTTGGCACTTCTGCAAGGCGTTCGGGGCACTCAATGCCCAACAGTGACTCAAAAAGATAAAAGTCACTAAAAACAGTGGCAAAGTGTTGGCGATACCATTCGTAGTCCTCAGGCTGCAAACAGTGATCATCCACCCAAATTTCTCCCTGATCGGGAATGTACAGGCCAGTAATAATTTTTGCTAGGGTGGATTTACCGCTGCCATTGCCACCGACAATAAAAAGGAGTTCCCCAGCCTGCACGGTCAAACTCAAAGGGCCGAGGGTAAAGGTCGCAGGTTCATCCTCGTGGCCACTGCGGTACTGATGACAGATCTGCCGCAGAGAGAGGGTTTTCCAGCCAAGGGGAGGGAGTTCGCCTGTATCGTTGAGGTTTTGGTGCGGATCTCCAAGGCTGAGTTGCAAAGATTCCACTTTTTTCAGGGCAACCCTAGCACGGCTAAAGACAGGAATCGCATCAATCAGCTGCTGCATCGGCAGCATGAGGTAAATGATCGTCAGAACATACCCTGAGAGAACTGTGGGTGTGGCTCCTAGCAAATGGGGCAGCGTAAAGAGAAAGAAGCCAATGGTGACAAACAGCAGCAACTGCCCCCAACTGGCAGCAATGGCAAAGACCATGTACCCTAGCTCGTTTTGCTGCCGTGTTTTCTGAGCCGTGGGTTCCAATTCCCGATAAAAGAAGGCCAACCGCCGTTGCCGATTGAGCTTGAGTTCTTTGTTGCCCTCGGTGAGTGTCCGAAAGTGTTGAAAAAGGTGATCCTGTTGCTGCCGTGCCCGCTCTAGGAATTTGCGTGCTCTGCCCGCTAGAAACAAGTAGCTGCCAGTACCAACGACAATCAAGCCCACAAGGGCAAAAAAGAGGGGCGGCGACAACCAACCCATGTAAATCAGGCAGCCAATAACAATGGCAATGGCATTAAAAAGATTGGGCAGGACGGAAAAGGAACGGGAAACGGCATCCACGTCCTCTGTCAGTGTCGCAAGGAGTTGCGGATTGCCAATGGCTTCTAACTGGCGTAGGGGTGAAGCGAGAATCTGGCGGCTGAGGAAGAGGCGCATTTCATAAACCGCCTGTTGGGCAGCCCGCACCAGGAGCACTTGAGAGCTAAAGTGGGTCAGCAGTAGGAGGGTTCCGAGGAGAATAAATCCCCAAGGTAAGAGGCGCTGGAGGGCAGGGGTTTTCTGCAGGGCGGCATTCATCAGGGCAATGAGCGCAGCCGTACTGCCACCGTTGAGAAGTCCAGCGATCGCTGCCGCAACAATCGTCGGCCAAGCCGCCCGTAAAAGAATCCGAAAGAGCTTCACGAATCTGTTGTCTCATCAGGGGTGGGATTGGACTCAGACTCTTCGAGATTCAACTTGGGAATAAAACTGGGGCGATCGGCATTTTCCCAACCGGGGGGACGCTTCGAGTTGTACCATGCAATGAGGCCAATGCTCACGGCCGCCACAAGACCCAGCAGCAATACCCCATAAAAGGGGACAAAGTTACCTGCACCAACGGTAAAGCTAATCCCCAATGACCCCATCATCGTCCTCGTTAACATTTTTTAGAAATATGTAGAACACCACTATATCAACCCTATGGTTGCTTTGAGAATCCTGAGAGTTGGAAGCGGCTGTGCTGCCTAAGGTACAGTACAAGATAAAGAAGTTTTGCTGACTGTCCCCCCACTTTTCAACAATCAACCATGAGCGATCGCGCCCTTCGCCCGGCTGTTGTGGCTGCTGTGGAACCCGGCTCCATTGCCGCTGAGTTGGGATTTGAACCCGGTGATGCGTTGGTGGCCATTAATGGCGATCGCCCCCGCGATTTGATTGATTATCGGTTTCTCTGTGCCGAGGAATACCTCACCCTAGAAGTGCTAGGGAAAGACGGCCAAACCTATGTTCTCGAAATTGAAAAAGACATTGATCAAGATTTAGGACTGGAGTTTACCACCGCCCTCTTCGATGGGTTGATGCAGTGCAACAATCGCTGCCCCTTTTGTTTTATTGATCAGCAGCCCCCCGGCAAACGGGAAAGCCTCTACGCCAAAGATGACGACTACCGCCTCAGCTTCCTCTACGGCAGCTACATTACCCTGACGAACCTGCTTCCCTCAGAATGGCAGCGCATTGCCCGCTTGCGCCTTTCCCCCCTCTATGTCTCTGTCCATGCCACAGTAGCCAGTGTTCGCCAACGCCTACTGAAAAATCCACGGGCGGGGGAAATTCTGCAACAGATGCGCTGGTTTCAAGAGCAACGGCTGCAACTCCATGCCCAAGTGGTTGTCTGTCCGGGGATTAATGACGGCGAGTGCCTTGAGCAAACACTGCGGGATTTAGCCCAGTTCTATGATCCTGAATGGCCAACCGTGCTTTCAGTGGCAGTGGTGCCGGTGGGGCTGACTCGCTTTCGCCCTGCTGAGGATGAACTGATTCCCGTCACCCCTGATCACGCCCAAGCGGTGATTCAACGGGTACAGGCACTCCAACAGCGGTTTGAACAGCAGTGGCAAACCCCCTTTGCTTGGCTAGCAGATGAATGGTTCTTGATTGCCGGATCGCCCTTACCCCCCGCCGCCCACTATCAGGACTATCCGCAACTCAGTAATGGCGTGGGAACGATTCGCCTGTTTTTAGAAGAGTTTGAGCTTCACGCCCAACAGCTTCCCCAACGCTTACCGCAGCCGCGTCATCTGAGTTGGGTGGTGGGTAATACCGTGGAACAGGCCTTTGCACCCTTGGTGGCTCGCCTTAACCAAATTGAGAACCTGCGCCTTGATCTCTATGCCCTTGCTAGCGACTATTGGGGACAGCAGATGTCCGTGACAGGGCTATTAACCGGCCATGATTTGATCTATCACCTGAAGGGCAAACCCTTGGGCGATCGCCTGCTTCTGCCCAGTCTGATGCTCAAGCACGATGAACCCGTTTTTCTCGATGATGTGTCTTTAGCCACTGTGGAGGAAGCGCTAGGGGTCCCCATTCAAGTGGTCTCTGGTGGCGCGGCAGCGATTATTGCTGCTTGTACTCACCCCGAAAATGCCTGATCTTGCCCCTTGGGATCCCCGCAACCTATAATGGCTGGATGCTGTCCGCTGCACACTCAACCCTATGATTGCCACCTCCTCCCGCCCGGTTCGCATTGGTTCCCGCAAAAGTCAACTGGCGCTTGTGCAAACGGAATGGGTACAGGCGCAGTTACAAGCCCATCATCGCGATCGCGCCTTTGAGGTGGTGACCATGACCACCCAAGGAGACAATATCCTTGATGTCGCCCTTGCCAAAATTGGCGATAAAGGCCTCTTTACCAAAGAGCTAGAACTTTCAATGCTGCGGGGTGAGACCGATTTGGCCGTTCACTCCCTCAAGGACTTACCCACCAAGTTGCCCGCTGGTTTAGTTTTAGGTGCGATTACTGAGCGGGAAGACCCAGCAGATGCCCTTGTTTTAGGTGCAAAATGGACAGGACACACCATTGATACCCTACCTGAAGGCACGGTCATTGGTACTTCGTCACTGCGTCGCTTGGCACAGTTGCGCCACCACTACCCCCATCTCACGTTTAAGGATGTGCGGGGCAATCTAAATACTCGCTTGGCCAAATTAGATGCTGGGGAATACGATGCCTTGATTTTGGCGGTAGCTGGTCTGCGGCGTTTGGGCTTTGGCGATCGCATTAGCCAAGTCTTACCCGCAACAGTCTCCCTTTATGCCGTGGGTCAGGGCGCCTTGGGCATTGAATGCCGCGCCGACGATGCTGACATTTTAGCCTTGGTCAAGACCCTTGAACATCCAGAAACAGCAGCCCGTTGCCTAGCAGAGCGAGCCTTCCTACGGCAATTGGAAGGGGGCTGTCAAGTGCCCATTGGGGTGCATACGGTGATTGAGAATGGTCAACTCACCCTCACAGGCTTAGTAGCGAGTCTCGATGGCCAGCGCCTTGTCAAAGACAGTCTCACAGGGGAGCCTGCCAGTGCAGAAGAACTAGGAACGCAGCTTGCCCTGAAACTCCGTGAACAGGGTGCGTCAGAGATTTTGGAAGAGATTTTTGCTACTGCCCGTCTCGAGCGTTAGTTTATCCCTACCATGGAACCCCTACCATGGTAAAGGCAGCCCAGTAGTAGGGATGATCGAGGGAACGACCACCAGCCCCTTGGGTAACTTCTGGGGGTAACGGGATGCGGCCACGAATTGTTTGCAGTTCATTGTCCTGGATGCGAATATTGCCGCGCAGCATCGCTAGCTGCGCTTGCCGTAGCGCCTCGGCCTTAATGGGTACCGTATTTAACAAATCGTAGAAAGTGGTCATCAACGCCAACGTCCCCTCATCGCTGACATACCACAAACTGGCCAGCACCGACTTCGCCCCCGCCTGTACCGCCAGACCCGCAAACCCCAGTTCTGCATCCAAATCTCCAACCGCCGTGCGGCAGGCACTGAGGGTCAAAAATTCTGCTTGGGGACGGTTAATCTGTAAGCCTTGGAACTGCAAAAGATTCAATCGCCCATCCCTAAAAGCAATGTAGGAATTTTCTGCAGCCCCCGGTTGAAACTCAGCGTGAGTGGCCAAATGGATCACGGGATAGATTCCTTGACGGCGCTGTTGTCTAAAATTAGCAATTGTAAAGGCCTCATTGAGAAAGGCTTGGCCTCCTCCTAGGTTTTTAACAACCTGTGCTACCTCTAGGGGTGCCATCGGCAAGGGGGACTGATCTGGGAATTCCGATGCTCCCATTGCCAAGATGGGTTCCCGTTGAATACTGCGGTAGCGAATATCTATGAGCCTTATACTGGGAACCAGCGCCGTACTAAATTGCTCTACAAGAAAGTTTTGACCATCATGGAGCGCTGCCAAGGGAAGGCTACGCATACCACTGTCTAGAACAAAGACCAGTGTATCAATGCTCTGGGCATTCAAGTTAGCACGCAAGGGGGCAATCAACCATTGGTAAAGCTGTTGTGCCGCCGGTAGATAAGTACGGGTATTGATCAGGCGTGGATCACGCACCCTGTTAGTCAAAGTATCCACTGTTTTCAATAACTGTTCACGTCCCACGTTCTGTAGGGGTGTATAAAGCGGCCTCCCCTCTGGGGTAACCAAGATGAGATCAAATTGGTCAGGCCGGGCTAGGGTATAAATGACCGCTGGCTTTTTACCTGTTTGCTTGGCAATTTCATTGAGGGCTGCCTGTAAATCCTCAAGGGAGAAATCTTGCCTATCACAAGTACGTTGTAGGTAACTGCTGACTTCTTGACAGCCCCGTAGATCGAGTAACGCCAGCGCACCCTCAATGTTATTGCTAGCTAGGGCAGTCTCGATATCTCTAGTCAAGAGAATTTCAGGGGGAGCGGTGGGTACTTTAAGGGGATCTGAGATGGCTGGTGTAGGGGGTTCTAACAGAGGATTGATTTTTTCAGAAGGAACGAAGCTCCTATCGGCAACATTTTGACCTGTATTTTCAAAACGAATATTTCCGACCTCCACAAGACCTGAAAGCGTTGTAGGTACAGGAATAATCGATCCCTCGGCTTGAATTGCCCCTGCAGTTCCATTCTTTTCGGAATTGCCCACTAAAAATGGAGTAGCATTGTTGATAAAGATATTCACTGAGTCACCCCATATCGTGGTAGGTACACCATTGGAAACAAACGTACCCAAGCCACGCAGTGAATTTTGCGCATAAATATCAACACCGCCCGCCCCAGCATTAATCCAGTTGAAAACTAGATTGCCGCCCCTTAGGTTGACATCCCCACCACCAGTCGTCAAATGACCCAGCGTTAAGTTGCCGCTGGGTATTGTCTGGAGATTAGTGAATAGATCAGGCAGTGTTAAATCATCATCCGGAATTGGATCAATCGTACCTCTAGAGGTTGGAATAGGGAAATCACCAGTCCAAGCTAAGAAGTTACCACCGTTGGTGAAGATATCACCCGTCGTAATCGTAGGCGCAAACAGTGTGACATTGCCACCACTGCCAGCTGTATTGATATTACCTATTGTTAAAGCACCCCTGTAGGCAACAGCAGCCAAATCACCCCCGCGAGTCGTGATATTGCCAGTTGTTATGTCAGTTATGGAATCAAGATAAACAAAACCACCGTTGCTGTTGATATTGCCAGTTGAAATACCCCCGATTTCTGAAAAGACTGCGATCGCTCCGCCTGCACTGATTAGGTTGCCGAGAGTGATGTCATTAAAAGCAACTACGCCGACAGTACCACTACTTTGAGTTACTTGCAAATTACCAGCAGTAATATTAGATGCCGAGTCTAGACTAATACCTGAACTAGTGGTGACATTGTTCAGCTGAATATTACTAAGAGCATTGATGCTTAGACTTGCAGTGTTGATTGTTCCTAAAACTACGGTTTGACCTGTTGAGTCAATATTCAAAGAATGATTGCCATTGATATTGCCATTGAATGTAATATTTTTCCCTGAAAAGCTCGTTGAGTTCAGTAGAGCTGTGTTACCACTGAATTGAATGCTGCCTGCAGATGCATTAACTAAACCTCCAAGGGAAATCGTACCCCCACTACTCTGTAGATTAATACTTCCACCTGATGTACTGAGAACATTGCCACTAGAAGGAAGGAAGATATTGCCACTAGCTTGGAGGGTGATATTAGCGCCATTAGTTTGTATGGGAGCATTGGCACTAATGTTTGCTGCACTGATATTAATTGGATTATTGAAGGATGATTGATTTCGAATCACTCCCTCTGCTTGTAATACCAAGCTCCCCTGAAGCGAGATGGGGTAGCCGATGATGATATCATTATCAGCCTGTAGCGTGAGTGAGTTTGTCGAGCTGCTGGAAATTGAGGTTTCTACATAGATATTCCCAGTAGTTAGCGCCGTACTGTCTGTTGTTATGACAACGTCTGTGGAATTGAGTGCTGATAACAGCGTTCCTATAGTTAACATAGAAAATGAATGAGAGTTTGATAGTGCTTTAAAGGGCGAAGAGGAAGTAATGTTGACATCATGCATGCTGTCAGTGATGTATATGTCTGTCGGATCAAGTAATAATGTTCCTGTGTTGCCATTTAGGGCAGTGGTATCGACTGTGCCTTGAAAATCTAGAAACTGTTTGCCAGAAACTTCGACAAAGCCGCCATCTCCCCCAAGCGCACCGCCACGGCTACTGATCTGGCCATAGAAACGTGTGTTGTGCTCTGCCCAATTGATAATTGTGCCCCCGTTGCCCTGATGGGTGGCATCAGCATTCAAAAGAGTACCGGCATTAACAAAAAGGTTTTGCGCATTGAAGCTACTGCCTAGCCGGCCAGTTCCTGTTGTTCCCCCTAAATAGTCACCACCAATGAGAATTGTGCCGCCCCCTGTATTACCCGCAGCATTCAGTTGAGCATTAATCAGAGCAATATTACTGCCTTGGCCAGCAATGGTGATTTTACCCCCGGCGCCGGTGGTATGACTCACATCAATCGTGCCGCCAATGACTGCTGTATTTGTGGTTAGGGGAATCTTGGTACTGTCGTGAACCAAATGAATCGTGCCATCTGGATTTTGAATCACGCTATTGACGGCAGGATAGCCATTACCCCCTGTGAGTAACGTCGGGAGATCAATTGGCTGAATAATGCCTGCGGCGGGCAATCGCTCTTTGGGAATCTCTAGACTGAGGAGCATGCCCTCTTGGGAAATGCGCACCAGACCTGATTCAGGTACCGCCACAACATTGACCGTGCCCCCCGTTGCGCCAAGGGTACCTGTATTGATCACCTGATGCGCCATCAGGGTCAGGGATTGACCAGCATTCACCCTAAGATTGCCTTCATTAATTAGGATGCCTCTATTGGCCAATTCAAAGCCAATCGGGGAGCCATTGAGTTGGCTGTAGGTGTTTGAACCATTGAGATCAAAGAGGCCATTGCCAAAGTGAACGCGCTGGGCTGTCGAGGCATGGAATGCCGCTGGTAGATTCAACTGCGCATTCGGACCAAAAACAATACCTGCAGGATTTAGGAGGTAGAGATGACTGTTTCCGCCTGTAACTTGCAGCACGCCGTTGATATAACTAGCACTGCCACCATTGACGCCAGCAAGAATGTTGCGAATTTGCGGGGTAGAAAGAAAGTTGGCGGTTTGCCCCTGCTGGACGTTGAAATCACGAAACAGGTGAAAAAGGTTTTGGCCATCGGCAGAACGTTGTCCGCCCCCAATGTTGAACTGATGGTTGACGGTTTCTACGGTGGTGCCAGTGGCATTGGGAGCGGGGGTAATTTCAGCAAGGGCGGGTGTACCAAGAAAAGAGGTCAAGCTAGTCAGGATCACCCAGCTGTAGGGCAACACTTTTGTTAAGCATTGAGAATTCATATGACGTTATGTAAAAAAAAACTTGCTAATGAGGATAGTTTTATCCTCAGGGACTATTTTAAGTGTGATCAAGGCAATGTGCCACTTGGTAAAGTGTCTGCTGCGGGTACTGTCTAAAATAGGGCATTAAGAACAGAGCGCAATTTGAAGCGGAGGGCGATCGCTGTTAGGTTGTCGTGGCCGTTGACTTGATTTCCAATATCAATGAGTTTATGAAGCGACTGATTGAGGGGGAGACTAAAATCCAGCATTGGCAGCAAATGGCTAATAATGTGGGTTTCGAGGCAGCGGTTATCGGAAAGGCCATCGGAGCAAAGCAGAATCAGGGTGTCTTCTTCGATGTCCAAGTCTATAACCTCAGGGGCAATGGCTTCATTGCTGCGGGGGCCAAGGGCTTGGGTGAGTTGATAGGCATCGGGACGACCGTAGGCAATTTCAGGCTCTACCCCTTGTTGAATCAGGCGTTGACCGACTTCGTGATCAATGGTGAGTTGTTGCAGTCCTTGGCGTTTGGTGAAGCGGTAAATGCGACTATCACCGACATGGCCAAGGCGTAGGTGGTAGTTATGCAGTAGAGCCATGACAAGCGTGGTCCCCATGCGACCACTGCCGGTTTTCCCTTTTTGATCATTAGTGGCAAAAATGACTTCATTGGCACGGTAAATAGCGTTGCGTACTTCCTCCGCACTCGGCAGTTCTCCCTGCCACGGCCAAGTCTGCTCGAAGTATTCATGAACAGTTTTAGTGGCAAGGGAACTGGCAATTTCACCTTCTGCATGCCCCCCCATGCCGTCACAGAGCACGTATAGTCCCTGGACATCCAACTGCTGCCCTTGGGGGGTGAGACGCACTTGCTGCCGATGATCAATCAGGTAAAAATCCTCGTTGTGGTGGCGATCGCGCCCGGTGTCTGTCTGGGCAGCAACATCCACTTGAACCAGTTGTCGCGGTAAGAGGGCAGTGGGTGCATCCTCAATAGCGGTATGGTCCTCTTCTGGTGATTCTGATGAGAGGGTGATGTCTGGCAGTTCATTAATCAAGTCACCCGTACTTTCACCTGTCTCCTCCTCAAAGTCTGGCAGGGGTTCACTGCGCAGGGTGGAGGCGAGAGAGTCGAGCAACATCTGAATTTCTGAGATTTTCTCCAGAGGAGCCGTGCTCAAGGAGACCAAGAGCGGCATAAAAACGGCTTGACGACGACTAGAGGCATGGCGAAATAACTCTTCCCAAACAGTAATGAGGCTGGGGGGTGGCGTGGGTCGCTCAAAGGTTTTCACTAAGGGAAAGGTGAAGTCCAGTTGATGCAGCCGCAATTGATCGTCAGGGTTGACGGCTAAATTCCTAACTGTGAGCAAGGAATAATGGCAGTGCCACGGTTCTAGAGTCTTCCACAGCTCAATCATGTCCTCTAGGTATTGGAAAATTTGCTCATCGGAAATGTTGTCGTCTTGCCAGACATCTTGCAGAGGGCGCGCTGTGTGATCGTAGTCGAGAATAATGCCGTGGCAGTAGTTGGCCGGTAAGTTGCTTGTGGAAACGGTATCTAGCCACGCATCGTGAATGGCTGGAATGGTTTCGGGATAGACAAGGTGCAAGGCAAGGTAGGCGATCGCCACCGCACTGAGGTCAGGGTATTGAGCTTGCAAATGGGGAATGACCACACTGGGGTCGAGAATGTTTAACCCCTGTGCCCAATCCTGAGCCGTTTCGCGGAGGGCTTCTAAGAGCGTCGGTTCCTCAGGCTGTAGATCCTGTACCAGTTGGGGCAAATCACAGGCGTAACGGTGATCCCAGCGTTGGTAGCGGTGCTGTGGGTCAAAAAAAGCGGCGGCATTGGGAGGATTGGTGTCCTGCTCAAACACAGTTCCCTCAGAGTTACGGTTGGAGACAGCCAAAATGGGGTGATCGGTATAGGCAGGATAGAGAACGCCCCACCAAAGTTTGAGGTTTTGATCAGTTTGAGCGGTAGGCATTAGAGCAGGTGAGCCAGCAAAGACAGCACAGTGACGACCACCCCTTGCGGTGTGGGAGCGGTATCCCCTATTGTATAGCGATCGCCCTAGGACAACCCTTGATCTGGGGGTTGCTGCTGTTATTCCTCAGCCATTGCCATCACAGGAAATGATTTGGGCAGCAGGGTCGAGGAAACATGACGCGTCACCGGTTGATGTAACCGAATTAACTGTGCCAAAGTTGACTTCAGGTGAGTCCGCGGCACAATCACATCCACAAAGCCGCATTTCTGGACAAATTCGGCGGTTTGGAAGTCATCGGGAAGTTTTTCCCGCAGCGTTTGCTCAATAACCCGCCGCCCCGCAAAGGCGATCGTTGCTTTTGGCTCGGCAATGATAATATCCCCTAACATGGCAAAGCTAGCCGTCACGCCCCCAGCAGTGGGATGGGTCAAGACGGGGATATAAAGCAGACCTGCACTGCGATGCCGTTCGAGAGCAGCAGCCGTTTTCGCCATTTGCACCAAGCTGAGCATCCCTTCTTGCATGCGGGCACCGCCAGAGGCACAGACAATCACAAGGGGAATCTGCTCCCAAGTGGCTCGTTCAATCAGGCGCGTGATTTTCTCGCCGACCACGCTGCCCATGCTACCGCCCATGAAGGCAAAGTCCATCACCCCCAAGGCAACTGGCAGACCCTCGAGTTGGCCGAGGCCGGTTTGCACGGCATCCTTGAGACCGGTTTTCTCTTGATATTCCCGCAGGCGATCGCTATAGGGCTTGCGATCCTTGAATTGTAAGGGGTCACAACTGACCAAATTTTCATCGAGGGGGCGCCATGTGTGGGGGTCAATCAGTTGTTGGATACGCTCACTACTGCTGACGCGATGGTGATGGCCGCACTCTGGGCACACCAGTTGATGGCTATGCAGATCCTTGCTGTAGATCATGACGCCACAGGCTTCGCACTTTGTCCAGAGACCATCAGCGATCTCCCGCTCTGGCTGCATGGGGGTCAAGGCGGTTTCTTTACGGCGATTTGCAAACCAATCAAATAAAGACATTGTAGAAAATTCCCTTTAACGTTGAGGTCTCAAATAGCACGTTTGTATGGGTCTCTCTCAGGAGCGTCCACTAAGAATAATTACTTATCATCCCACTTTGTTGCATTTTTGCAATATATCGCACAAGTTTGAGAAATGATGCAAGGGGCTGTGGCGAGATCACCGATCCAAGGGGAAGTTCGGTGTCACAATAAAAGGGAGTTAACAATTCGCAGCGTAGCACTGGGTTGAATCTATGTCCATGGTTGCAGTCGTGGTGGCGATCGCCATCCTAGGAATCTTGATTTTTGTCCATGAGTGGGGGCACTTTATCGCTGCTCGCAGCCAAGGCATTCATGTCAACCGCTTTTCCATCGGCTTTGGCCCGATTCTCTGGAAGTTTCAAGGCAAGGATACCGAGTATGCCCTGCGCCTGATTCCCCTAGGGGGCTATGTGGGATTCCCAGACGATGACCCCAATAGCAGCGTTCCCGCCAACGATCCCAATCTCCTGAGCAACCGGCCGATTTTGGATCGCGCCATTGTCATCAGCGCGGGGGTGATTGCCAACTTGGTCTTTGCCTATTTGCTACTGCTGGTGCAAGTGGGCGTCATGGGGATTAGTCAGGCCACCTACTATGAGGGTGTCCTCATTCCCGCCCTTGTCCCGGAAAGTAGCCTTGTGGCCACCAAAGCGGGCATTCAGCCGGGGGACTTGGTGTTAGCGGTGGATGGCCAACCCTTGGGTGCCGATGCCAATAGCTTACCAAACCTGATGCGAGCCATTCAGCAGCATCCGCAGCAACCCCTGACACTGACGATTCAACGTCAAGGGCACATCCAAGAGATTACCGTCACGCCAGAAGTGAGTGAGGATGGTCAAGCCCGGATTGGCGTTCAATTAGCCCCCCATGCCGACATTCACCGTGAACACACCTTAAACCCGATTAAATTAGTCACGGCGGCTGCGGCGGAGTTTCAGCGGGTGATTGTGCTGACCCTAGAGGGGTTTCGCGAACTTTTCCAGCATTTTGATCAAGCGGCTCAACAGGTCTCTGGACCGGTGGCGATCGTAGCGATGGGCGCGGATATTGCCCGCTCCAATGCTGAACAGCTCTTTACCTTTACCGCCTTGATCAGTATTAACCTTGCAATTATTAATATTCTGCCCTTTCCAGCCCTTGACGGCGGTCAACTGCTCTTTTTACTGGTGGAAGCGCTGCGGGGTCGTCCCTTACCCAATCGCATTCAAGAGGGCGTCATGCAAACGGGGCTGGTGTTGCTCCTTGGACTGGGGATGTTCCTCATCGTGCGGGACACCGTGAACCTCACGGGCTTGGGCTGGGTGCAGCAACTCTTTTAAGTCCACCTATGGCTATTACCCGTCGCCTCTCCGCCAAGCAACAACGGGCCTTGGAAATTCTCACCCGCCTCAAACGCCTCTATCCGGATGCCACCTGTAGCCTCAACTTTGCCAATCCGCTGCAACTGCTGGTAGCCACGATTCTCTCTGCCCAATGTACGGATGAGCGGGTGAATCAAGTCACACCGGCGCTGTTTGCTCGCTATCGCGATGCCGAGGACTTTGCCATGGCTGATTTGGCTGAGCTAGAACAGTACATCAAGTCCACTGGCTTTTATCGCAACAAAGCCCGCCATATCCAAGGCGCCTGTCGCCGCATTGTCGAAGTCTATGGGGGTCAAGTGCCCAAGGTGATGGAAGATTTGCTTTCACTGCCGGGGGTAGCTCGCAAAACAGCCAATGTGGTTCTTGCCCATGGCTACGGCATTTTGGGGGGAGTGACGGTGGATACCCATGTCAAGCGGCTGAGCCGGCGGCTGGGGCTGACCCAAGAAACGGATCCCGTGAAAATTGAGCGGGACTTAATGCGCCTGATCCCCCAGCCCGATTGGGAAAACTGGTCAATTCGCTTGATTTACCATGGCCGCGCCGTTTGCCAAGCGCGCCAACCCCAGTGCGAAGGCTGTGAACTCATTGATTTGTGTGCCACAGGTGGGAAGCTGATACCAAAGTCATAGGGGATTTGCCATGAAAACCCTAACCACAACTACGGGCGAACAGCGTGTCACGCTCCACGGCCTCACTTGGCAGCAGTACCAAGAGATTCTTAATGCCCTGCCGCAAACCCGTGCTGCCCACTTGATATTTGATCGCGGAATCCTTGAAATTACGATGCCCCTTGAAGAGCATGAGTTTGCCAGTGAGCTAATGGGTCTATTTTTGCGCATTCTGGTGGTGGAAACAGGACTGCGGCTGCGATCGCTGCGCTCAACAACCCTGTGGCGACCGGATCTGAAGCGAGGAGCAGAACCAGATAATGCCTATTACATCCACCATCAACCACAGGTGGCTGGCCGCAGCATTGATCTGAGCATTGATCCACCGCCTGATTTAGTGATTGAGGTGGACATGACCCATACCGATATCGATAAAAACCAGCTGTATGCGGCCTTGGGGGTACCGGAGCTATGGCGGTACAATGGTCGGGAATGGCAAATTTTCCAGTTGTGGGACGGATGCTATCAGGGGTGCGATCGCTCCCCTTTGTTTCCATGGGTGCCCAAGGAATGCCTTTATCGCTTCTTGGCAGAGGCCAAAATGGATGAGGTAGAGGCAGAGAAAAATTGGCGACGCTGGGTACAGGAACAACGGCCATGATGATTTATCGCCTCAATGCCCTTACAGATAACTACATTTTTTTGCTCCATGATCCGCAAACGGGGACAGCGGCAGTGGTGGATCCGGCAGAGCCAGAACCTGTTCTTGCCAAATTAGCGGAATTGGGAGCAACACTGACGGCAATCTTCAATACCCACCACCACTGGGATCATGTGGGGGCCAATCGTGCCCTGCGATCGCGCTTCCCCAATATCGAAGTCTATGGCAGCCGCGAAGATCAAGGCCGCATTCCAGAGCAAACGGTTTTTCTTAGTGCCGGCGATCGCGTGCCCTTTGGCGAACATGCTTTTGAGGTGCTGTTTGTTCCCGGCCATACCCGCGGTCACATTGCCTACTATGGGCCAGCAACGGGCGATCTGTTTTGCGGTGATACCCTCTTTGGCGGTGGCTGTGGTCGTCTTTTTGAGGGGACACCGGCACAGATGTTGGAGTCTTTGAATCAACTGCGGCAATTGCCGGAGCAAACGCGGGTCTGGTGCGCCCACGAATATACCCAAAAGAACCTCAGCTTTGCCCTGACAGTGGATGCCAATAATCCTGCCCTGCAAGAGCGCTATGCTCAAGTCTGTCGCGATCGCACCCAAGGAAAAAGCACGATTCCCAGTACGATTGGCGTTGAAAAGGCAACGAATCCTTTTTTACGCTGTGAAGTCAACACCATTCAAGCAGCAGTGGGGGCAACCACCCCCCTCCAAACCTTTACACGGTTGCGGGGTAAACGGGATCAATACTAGGTGCCTATTGAGCACCTCAGAACGCTAATCTAGTTTTATATTCCTCTACCCCCAAAGCTGCGATGGCAGTTTCCTATCAGAGTCGCTTCTTGAGCTTTTGGCAACAGCAATGGCACCGTTGGCAGCAACACTGGCAACGCCAACTATGGCAAATTGAAAGCAGCCTCAGTGGCACGCTGCAAGTGATTGGCGCCATTCTGGCACAGGTTTGGCAGCGGGGACTCCCCCAACTCATGGGCAGCGTCTCTCGAATGCGTCAACGCCTCCTAGCGCAACCCACAGCGGCACCCCCTGCCGATGAAGCACTGCTAACCGTGATGTCTGCCCTCTCCCTGACGAAAGGGGAGGATGACTCTTGGGTGGTGGCGATCGCCCCCATTGCCCGTCCACTTCCTTGGTGGCAGCGCTGGATTGCTAGTGTGCAACGCTGGTTTCAACCCCAGTCCAAGACGTTACCACCACAGGATGCACCTTTGGCACAGCGGCAGCCCTTTTACCTTGCCTGCGATCGCGCCGCAAAATCCCTATTGCTTGTGGATGAGGCTGCCCGTCCCTTGAAAATCTTCACCGCCACAGAACAGCGGCAAATTGAGCAACGCATTGCCTATGCCTTGGCAGTGTACTATCAGCACCTTCGGCAGTGGTATCGGCGACGGCATCACTGGCTCTGGGGTTGGCAGCAGCGATCGCTCAAAGCAGGCTCTAACCCACCGTCCTGTTTGGTGGGCAATTTTCTAAGGCAACTTCAGTTAACAGATGCTAGTGAAGGGGATTTAGTCCTACCCCCAGTGTCTCCCCTAGCCGCTGTCTTCCATTGGTTGCGATCGCGCCTTCCCTTCGGCCGCAAAAATACGCTGTCCCAAGTGCGGGTGCAGGGGATTGCCACCCTTCTAGAAACCCAGCAGATGGTGCTCATCGGCAGCGATAACGAGATTCTTTATACCCTCACCCCTGCCCAACAGGCGCAAGTTCTGGCTTGGATTGAACGTCATCTCAACCCCTTCAAGCTGCCCTTCCCAGACTGGCTGAGTCAACTCTCCTATTGGCTAGGGGGATTCCAACCCCCAGTGGTGGCAGCCGTAAATTCACCGCTATTGGCGGCTACGGATCCTTTGCCAGTCTTTTCTCCCGTGGAGACCCTTCTTAGCCTAGGCAGTCGCTCTGATTCCCTAGCCCATTCGCCACCCTCAGAAACTGCGGCCACCAGTGTCCCTCCCAATCCAGAGCAGTTAATTCTTGATGTGGATGCTGCCCTGATTGGCTATGAACTCCACTGGTTTGAACGCCTCCTGCTGTGGTGCGATCGCCTGTTTCTCTGGATTGAAGAACACCTGATTCGTTTCGGTCGTTGGCTCTTGCAGCAGTGGCAACGCTAGCGGTTCTCAATCTGACGAATTGCCTCCATCATTTCGTTGTAGGACTGCATATTCCCCTGTTGGCGATAGAGTTCAGCGGCTTGGCGCAGATCCGGTAGGCTCGCTTTGGAGTTCTGTTCAAGGAGATACGTTACACCCCGCACTGCAAAGGGGATGGGATCTTTGGGGGTGAGCTGCGTCAAGGCTGTCCAACTGGGGCGACTGAGGGCATAGTCTCCCATGAGAAAAGCCGCAATTCCCCGCAGCAAATGATAGTCGGTGCTCTTGGGATTGGCGGCAATGAGACGATCAAACACGGGGATACTGCGGCGAAAATCGCCACTGAGAAACAGCGCCAAGGATTGAATCATCTGTAGATCGCTGTTGTTGGGACTGAGGGCAAGGGCGCGATCGCTATCCGCAACGGCAGTACCAAAGTTGCCGAGGAGCAAATTCAAAAAGCTACGGATGCCATAGGCTTCGGTGTACTGGGGATTGAGGGCGATCGCCTTGGCAATGTCCTGCTGAATCGTGCCGGGGCGTTCAGCCATATTGCGGACAAACGTATCCAGCATGGGGGTGGGCGGGTGGGGGGGAAAGGCATCCTTGAGAATAGGGTTGCCTTGGGTCAGACGACTCAGGTACTTGGTTCCCAGTTCTTCACCGAGCTGATTAAAGTCTTGGTGAGGCACAAGGGCAAACATTTGCGCCACGGCCCGTCCCAGATAGGCTTCACTGTAGTTAGGATTAAGGGCGATCGCCTGGGTATAGTTGTCAATGGCGGCGGCAAAATTCTTGCGTTGGAAGTGCTCCTCAGCGGCGAGGAAATAGTCCGCTGCCTTCAGGGGGGTCGGGGCAGGCAGAGCCGTGGTTTCCCGCGACGGTGTGGCCAAACTCAAGTAGGTATTGATGGGAATGCCGAGATTAAAGCCGCGTTTCACAAAGACAGTACTGAAGCCACTGCCCTCCTGCACAAGGGTAGAAGCAATATCGGCACTGCCATGAACCCCAATTAAACGGCCATTTTCATCGAGGACAGGGCCGCCACTCATCCCCGGCAAGGTGGGATTGCTATAGACCAAGGCATAGCCATCTTGAATCGGACGCGAGGCATTGGCCGTCAACCGCCCCTCGGTAAATTGATAAATGCCCCCCAAAACCGAGGCCTCCTGAGCAGGAAAACCAGCCACAAAAACGGGCATGCCCTCCACTGCCTCTACGGCGTTTCCCAGTGTGGCAAGGGTGTAATCGCGGTTGCTTTCAATTTCCAGCGTGGCCAGATCAACACCGGGCAAGCGACGAATGGAGTTGGGTTGCATGGCATAGCGCTGACCATCAACCGTTTTCACCGTGTACTGGCCGGCCTTTTCAACCACATGGTAGGCGGTGAGGATAACGTAGGTACTGCCCTTGCGCTGCAATAGGATACCTGAGCCATGGCTGTTGGTACCTTCAATGAGCACAGTGATATTTTTGGCAATGCGGGCAACTTCTGTAACGCTCACCCCTTGAGCCGGAAAAGGCTGAGCAATATGGACGGTGGCGATCGCCATTCCTACCAATGACCAACTGTGCCAGCGCCCCATCGGGATGCCTCCAAGCAGACTCTAGCCCCACGATAGCCTATTTCTCAGAGATGCTAGGTAGAACCAAGGGACAGTTGAACGGCGGTAATCGCCTCCACCAAGGGCGATCGCAAGGCAGCGATATACTCTGGCCAGCCAATGAGAATTGGTTGCTGATGGGCAAGGGTCTGTCCCTGTAACCCCGTAGCATCAAAGCGCAAGGGATTTCCCTGCAAGTCGGTGCACACCAAACCTGCTGCTGTTGCTAAAGCCAAGGGGGCGGTGGTGTCCCAGAGCTTCACCCGCTGATTTAAGTAGAGGTAGAGTCCCGCCCGTCCCAAAATCACTTCAATCACCTTGAGGCCAAAACTGCCCAGAAAGCGAAATTCCACTTGGGGCAACACCCGATGAATTGCATCGCCGTAGGTGCGGTAGTCGCGATAGCCAATCATGATCGGGCAATGGTCTTCATTAGGAGAGGGCGGGCAAACCGGTAATAGGGGGACAGGGGGACCACCACTGCTCATCTGAAAGAGTCCCCAATCTTTACCGCCATAGTAGAGGTGATCCAGATTGGGAGCATAGATCCAACCCGCCACTGGACTGTAGTGCGCCAGCAGGCCCACCATGAGGGCGTAACCTTGGCGATGGTGAATCAGATCATCCGTGCCATCAAGGGGATCAATCAGCCAGTAGCGGCTTTTCGGTTCTTGAAAGACTGCTTGGGAGTCAGCATTTTCTTCGCTGATGATGCCATCCTCAGGAAACCAAGTGCGAAATTTTTGACTCAAGAGCCGATCCAAAAAGCGATCAATACTGGTGGCGAAGTCTTGGCGTCCCTTTTCAATGACCTCAAAGGGTTGCTGTGCCAGTTGCCGTGCCCGCTGCCCCGCTTGGCGCAGAAGTTGATTGATTTGCCAGATTTGGCTAGAGGTCAGGGGGGGAGAAGTCATCATTTGAGGTCCAGCCGTCCACTTTCCTTTAGTTTGGCGTTAAAGACCAGCGGCTCCTGTAGCGATCGCTGCTTTAGCTGTTCCAGAATTGCTGCTTCAACCCGCCGCGCCACCTGTTTCAGCAGTTTCGGTTGCGTCAATGGATCGGCACTTGCCCATGCAGTGCGTTCGGCCTCGGTCATTTGCTCCCTGACATCAATGGCATTTTCCCACTGGGGGCGATCGCGATCGTTGCCGAGGGGGACAGTTCCCAATTCCGCTAGCCACTGTTGTTTTACGGCTTCTAGCCACGGGCGATCGGGACGTTCGATGGCGATCGCCTTATAGCCACGACACTGCTGGGGACAACGCACAAGGTGTTGCAGCAAACTCAGTCGCATATCCCGCGAATAGCCAATGTATTGCACGCTGCCAGTGGCATCAAAAATGGCATAGAGACCGATCGCCCCCTTAAGATCCGGTGCTACCCGGCCTGCATCATCAATGTAGGGATGGAAGGGCAATTCAGCCAAAGTCGGCGCAGGAAAGCTCATGTTGGCAGGGGTGGCTCATCTTTGCGTGCTTCACCCTCAGTATGCCCTATCTGTGGATGTGTGGCAGGAGTGGGAGATTGGGTATGGGCACGTTGGCGCAGTTGTTGTGCCCGTTGGCGCAGTTCTTGAAAGTAGTCGGTGCTGGTAATTTCGGCAACGGATTTCTTTCGCTTTTCTTGGTCAATTTCGATTTTTAGTTCACTCAGTTCCTCCTCCAGTTGATCTTGGCGCTGCTCTACCGCCTGTGCCATGTCCAAAAAGACTTGGGCAAGTTCTGCCATGTCATCACTCCCTTGAGCATAGTGCCTGAGAACTCTGGGATTAAACTCGTTAAACTGGTCATGCTTGAGGGCGTGGGCAGCACTGACAAGGGCACGAATCGGCTTAGTAATCGAACGAGCCACAATCAGGGAAATGAGAATGACCCCAACACCAACAAAGAAAAGACTGAAGAAACCTTGGGTCGCCAACCGCTCTAAGGGCGCTAGAAACTCGCTCAACCGTACACTGACCACAACAACGCCCTGATGACGGGTCAGGGGCGCATAGGCATAGATATAATCGGCATCGCCTCCGGAAGAACGACTGGCGAGGAGAGCACCGACCTCTTTTGATTTGGCCTTGAGAAAGACATTGCGCAAGGTGTAGCTGCGATCTGCCACTGTGGGAATGGGTTGAGGTGATGTCAAGAGAAAATATTGGTCGCGAATCTCGGGGGGGAGTGGTTCAATGCTATGCAAATTCAGGTAAGGATTTGTGGTGCTCAGAATCAGACGTGGTGCTCAGAATCAGACCGTGATCATCAATGAGAAAAGATTCACCGTGAATATCGGGCACTAGGTAGGTCACGATGTCTTTGACTGCGGTCGCTTGTAGAGGTAGTAGAACTGCTCCCAGTCGTTCATTATTGCTATCAATAATCGTTTGGAAGACAACAAACAGGGGTCGCTCAGCGATCGCGCTATTGATTTTGACCCGAGAAATGAAGTAGTCTGCTGTTGCCGACTGCTGCCAGAGGGGGGTGTTCTTGTAGTCTAGCCCCAGACGGGTACGCCGTGTCCCTGCGATCGCTTGGCCATCACGGTTGAGGAGAATCACCTGATAATAGGCTGGGTTCAGGTTCTTGACATCTTCGAGGAAGTTATTCATCGTCGCTTGCTCGATGGCACTATGGCTCCCACGCCTCAGGAAATACCGTACGTCACTGTCATTGGCTACCAAGAGAGCATCATTGAGGGCATCCTGAAACAGCTGATCAAGGGAACGGGCTTTGCTGATCGCCAGCAGTTGCAGGGCATCAATTTCCCAACCCTTCATCATTTCAGCGCTTTCAGTTTGGTTGTAGAGCACCACCATCCCCATCGGTAATAGGGAAATCAGCAGCATCACCAGCAGCAGCCGCCCCGAAATTGACCACAAAAGCCTTGACCAACCCTGTCGCCACCGAAGCATGGATCCACTCAAGCTAGAATGGGAATCTTGATCAAACCACCACTGTTCCAGCCTAGTGCGAACGAAGGATATTGGGCGATGTTTTGGACAACTCGGCTATGGCAACGCCGCTGGTCTGCTTGGCTCCACCCTTGGCGGGGGATGGATTGGCTCCTTTTAATTGCCGTATGGCTGATTACGCTGTTGGGGGCAGTGGCCATTCACAGTGCCGAGCTGCACATTGGCGAAAAGGATGGCTTCCAACATCTGGCGATCGCGAGCGTGGGGACGATTTTGCTTTTCCTACTGGCACGGGTGCCGACATCGGTCTTTATCTCAGTCCATTGGTGGGTCTATGGTATCAGTTGTGCCCTCCTACTAGCTGTAAGCTTATTTGGTGTTGAAGCTAACGGTGCCCAAAGTTGGCTGCCCATTGCGGGCTTTAACCTCCAGCCTTCAGAATTTGCCAAAATCTCGATCATCCTCACCCAAGCTGCCCTACTCCAGCGGGTGCCTGCCAATGGCCTCAGCGGCATTCTACGGGTGTTTGCGGTAACGGTCTTGCCCCTAGGGTTGATCTTATCGGAACCTGATCTGGGGACCTCCTTTGTTTTTGGCGCCATCACCTTGGGAATACTCTATTGGGCCAATGCCCGTTTGGGCTGGATTGTGCTCATGCTCTCCCCTTTGGTGGCGGCCATTCTCTTTGCCCTACCCCTGCCCGATGAACTGAATTTGGTGCTGTGGTTTTTGTGGACATTAGGGATGGGGGTTGTGGCATGGCAAAACCTGCCCTTGGGGTGGATTGGGGCGATCGGCGGCATTGTTCTCAATCTTTCCGGGGCAGGGTTGGGGCACTTGCTGTGGAGTGTTCTCAAGGACTATCAAAAGGATCGCCTCTTAATGTTTTTAGATCCCGATAAGGATCCCTTGGGGGCGGGCTATCACCTGATTCAGTCCCGCATTGCCATTGGTGCCGGTGGACTGTGGGGGCGAGGTCTGTTTCACGGGACACAGACACAGTTGGGGTTTATTCCCGAACAACACACCGATTTTATTTTTTCCGCCATCGGTGAGGAATTAGGCTTTTTGGGGGGGCTGCTGGTTTTGGGACTGTTTTGGTTGATTGGCCTGCGGCTATTGCAAATTGCCAATAGTGCCCGCAATGATTTCGGCTCGCTGCTGGCGATCGGTCTTTTTGCCATGTTGATGTTCCAAGCGGTGGTCAATATCGGCATGACCATGAACCTATTTCCTGTGACGGGCATTCCCTTGCCTTTCCTCAGCTATGGCCGTTCTGCCCTTTTGGCAACCTATATTGGTTTGGGGCTCGTGCAATCAGTGGCCAATCATCGCCCGCGATCGCGCTACTGAAGTCAAGCACTCTTTGTTAAAATTCATGAAGATTGCCAATAGCAGTGAAATCCCATGAGCGAGTCCCCAGAACCCACGTCCTCCCCTGTCGAGCAGCCCAGTTATGTCAAATTGGCCATGCGGAACATGGTGCGCAAGGGGGGCAAATCTCTGACCCATTTTGCCCTCACGAGTATCGGTCTGTTGGCGTTGTTGGTGGGCTTGTCCTACCTCACCCGCTAGTGAGAACACAGCAAAAACAAATGACGGTTACCGTCTATCTAGAACTTCACGATCCTTCCCTGAGCAATGAGGTGGCAGAACTTCCTTGGCAAGTGTGGTTTCGCACGTGGATTGCCATGGTTGAACCAAACCAAGGTAAGGCCTATGAGGTAACACTGCGTTTGACGACGGATGCTGAAATTCAGGTGCTTAATCATCAGTATCGCGATCGCGACACCCCTACGGATGTACTCGCCTTTGCCACCCGCGATGACGCTCTGCCGCTGCCCCTAGAGGAACCTGAATACCTTGGCGACATCATTATTTCTGGCGACACCGCCCGAAAGCAAGCCAAGGAAGGGGGGTATTCTCTATCCATAGAAGTGACTTGGCTGGCTTGCCATGGCCTCCTCCATCTTTTGGGCTGGGATCATCCCGATGAGACGCAATTGGCGCGCATGCTTGCCCAGCAGGCTGAGTGTCTTAGGGCAGTGGGTCTTACCCCTCCCTATTCTCCCGATAATCCATAGGAACGAAATCCCAAAGGATGTGCTTAAATGGGAGGCGTTAACAGCCAAATTTTTTGAAAAACTTTTTAAGGCGTATGGAATCCAGCGTCAACACTTAAAGACCAATGTTTGGTGTGATGGGTAACGTTATGACACAAAAAGTTCTTGCCACCTACGCTGAGAAAACATCAGGGATAACCATACTGCGACAGCGCTCCTACCGTGTGGCGCCCTCTTTACTGAATAGTTTCCGTTATGCATGGGCGGGGGTGGTCTATACCTTTCAAACTCAGCGCAATTTTCGGATTCACACCGCAGTTGGTCTTAGCGCGATCGCCCTCAGTGGTTTGCTAAAACTTCCCCCCGTTGAGGTGGCAGTGATTTTGCTCACGATTGGGATTGTCATGGGGCTAGAGCTGCTGAATACGGCTCTTGAAGCGGTGGTGGATCTCACCGTTGGCAAGGAATATCACGAGCTTGCCCGCATTGCCAAAGATTGTGCCGCTGGTGCGGTTCTGCTCAGTGCGATCGCAGCGGTGGGGGTGGCGATGGCCATAATTGTGCCCCCCTTGGTTTACCCCATTGTCGGAACGTTGTTATAAATTGTCATAAATCGGGGGGAGCCACTAAACGTTGAAGCGGAAGAGCATCACATCCCCCTCCTGCACAACGTAGTCTTTACCTTCACTGCGGACTAGGCCTTTTTCCTTAGCTACCGTCATGGACTGGCAGGCCACTAGGTCTGCGTAGCTCACTGTCTCAGCGCGAATAAAGCCCCGCTCAAAGTCACTGTGAATGACGCCTGCCGCTTGGGGTGCCTTGGCACCGGCGGGAATCGTCCACGCTCGGGTTTCCTTCGGCCCTGTGGTGAAGAAGGTTTGCAGACCAAGAAGTTTATAGGTTGAGCGAATCAGCGATCGCAAGCCCCCTTCGCTGACGCCAAGACTGGCGAGATACTCGGCGCGATCGCCCTCGGGCAAATCCACAAGTTCAGCCTCCACCTGAGCAGAGACAATCACCACCTCCGCCCCCTCCTGCCGGGCAATCTCCTGAACCGCCCTTGTCCATTCATTGCCAGTGGCCAAATCCTGCTCAGCCACATTAGCGGCATAGATCACGGGCTTACGGGTGAGCAATCCCAGAAAGCGAATGGCGGCTTCTTCGTCCTCCGTCAGTTGACACAGACGAGCCGGCTGTCCCTCATTGAGCACGCCAAGGAGCTTTTCAAGAGCCGTGAGTTCAATCTGTGCCTCTTTTTGCGATCGCGCTGCCTTACGGGTACGTTCAATACGCTTTTCGATTTGCGCTAAATCCGCCAGTGCCAACTCTAAGTTAATGACCGCAATATCCTCGACAGGATTGACGCGACCTGCCACGTGGACAATATCCTCATCTTCAAAGCAGCGCACCACGTGCACAATGGCATCCACCTCGCGAATATTTGCCAAGAACTGGTTGCCCAATCCTTCCCCTTTACTGGCTCCCTTCACCAAACCCGCAATATCCACAAACTCCACCCGCGTCGGCACGATCTGCGCTGATTGGGAAATTTTTGCCAATACCTCCAGCCGTTCATCGGGGACGGCCACCACACCGACATTGGGTTCAATCGTACAAAACGGAAAATTGGCCGCCTCGGCCTTAGCATTGGCCACAAGGGCATTAAACAGCGTTGATTTGCCCACATTCGGTAGGCCGACAATTCCCGCGCGTAGCATCAGACCCTACAACCTCATTCTTAAGGAAAGACTTTTCCCAAACATGACACCCAAAAATGGGAATGTTAATTTTTAATAACACTCCAACTTATCAGAAATTCCAGCCCTAGGCAACTACGGGCACACTCAAAACCGCTGTCAGAGAAGAATCGGCAGCAAAAATAAAAGAGGCAACCCTTGATGAGTGCCTCTAAGTGCTATATCCCTAAATGCAAGGCTCTAGCGATTCACTGCCCTAGGCATCAAAGTAGAGGGTGAATTCATAGGGGTGAGGACGCAGGGACATGGGAATCACTTCTGTGTCCAGCTTGTACTGAATCCAGTTGAGGATAAAGTCTTCGCTAAAGACACCGCCCGCTGTGAGGAAGCTATGATCCTTTTGCAGGTTTTCCAGAGCCGCCATGAGTGAACCGGGGGTGGAGGGAATTTTGGCCAGTTCTTCGGGGCTGAGGTCATAGATATCAACATCCAAGGGGCTACCCGGATCAATTTGATTCTTGATGCCATCAATCCCTGCACACAGCATCGCCGCAAAGGCAAGGTAGGGGTTACTTGTGGCATCGGGGCAACGAAACTCTAGGCGCTTCGCTTTGGGATTGGCACCAGTGAGAGGAATCCGCACAGAGGCAGAGCGGTTGCCTTGGGAATAGGCAAGGTTCACGGGGGCTTCAAAGCCGGGAACCAGTCGTTTGTAGGAGTTCGTTGTCGGGTTGGTAAAGGCCAACAGCGCTGGAGCGTGCTTGAGAAGACCACCAATGTACCAGAGGGCAATTTGGCTCAAATTGGCGTAGCCCTCGCCCCAAAACAGGGGCTGACCATCTTTCCAAATCGACTGGTGGGTGTGCATCCCCGAACCATTGTCGTTGAAGACAGGCTTGGGCATAAAGGTTGCCACTTTGCCGTGCTTGCGGGCAACATTCTTGACACAGTACTTATAGGTCATCAGCCAGTCGGCGGCTTGAATGAGGGTGCCAAAGCGGAAACCCAGCTCGCACTGACCGGCTGTGGCCACTTCGTGGTGATGTTTTTCGATGGGTACACCGCACTTGGCCATCGTCAAGAGCATTTCTGTGCGCAGGTCTTGCAGCGTATCTGTGGGCGCAACGGGGAAGTAGCCCTCTTTGCTACGGATTTTGTAGCCGAGGTTGCCCCCTTCTTCTTCGCGGCCAGTGTTCCAAAGACCTTCAATACTATCAACGTAGTAGTAGCCAGACTTTTGGTTTTGGTCGTAGCGAACGTCATCGAAAACAAAGAACTCGGCTTCGGGGCCAAAGTAAGCCGTATCGCCAATGCCGGTGGCTTTTAGGTACTCAATGGCACGGGTGGCAATGGAGCGCGGGCAGCGATCGTAGAGTTCTCCGGTGCGCGGATCTTTGATGGTGCAAATCATGCTCAGGGTGGGTTCTTTCATGAAGGGGTCTTCCCACGCCGTATCTGGATCCGGCACCATCACCATGTCGGATTCGTTGATCGCTTTCCAACCGCGAATACTGGAGCCGTCGAAGGGCACACCCTCGGTAAATGAACGTTCGTCAATTTGGCTCTTGTGAACCGTCAGGTGTTGCCACGTGCCGGGCATGTCAATAAATTTCAAGTCGATGAGCTCGTACTTGCTGTTGATCAAATTCAAGATTTCTTGGGGCGTTGCCATGTATAGGTTACTCCTTCTGTATTGGGCGCACCGCAGCGACAATCTATGGTAGAAAGTTGCCCCAGTTAATTTTTGTATCGGAGGCTACCAAAATTTCGGTGTTTGCTCCCTAGCGGGAGGTAGCAAGGCGCTGTTTGGGATATAACAGGGGCATGATCAGTAATCCCAAGCCCAGTCCCGCGATCGCCCCAAAGGGAAAGACAATCCAATTGGAATAGCCCCAGACGCCATAGTGTTGCAGTGCCCACTCAAGGGGATAAAACAGCATTAACAACACCGCCACTAAAAAGCCCCCCAGACCATACTGCGGCAGCCAGTACCACTCGCGGGCAGTGGTGGAACGCTCAATCCACCAACGGGTGAGGAGAACGCCCAAAAGGGTGCCATAGCAGCGCATGCACACCGCCATTTTCCAAGGGGGAGCGAGCATCAAGCCCATTTCTGGCTGTGGACATACATGATTGCCCATCGTGTAGATAATGTGGGCAATTTTAGGCAAGAAAAGAAAATGACTAGCAGCCAAGAAAGGCGCAAACAAAGGACCTAGAATCAGTGCCGCCAGAATGACATCAGGCCATAGAGGAGAAAGCGATCGCCACCGCACCATTGGATGTTAGAAATGATACAAAATGATAAACAACCCCCTAGAATTTAACAAATTGTTCACAGCAAGGGCAATCAGTAATTGGGCAGAGCGGCGAGATAGAGATGATCCCTCCACACGGGAATACTGCTTAATCTTGTCCTCAACCACTCTGCCACGTCATTAAGAAGCTTAGGAGGCTAAGGCAGCTTTGGTCACGGTTGTCAGTGGGGCTGTGTTCTTAACCGTCTCTAAGCGCGGTGAATTCCCCATGAGGGAGGCAGCAAAGAGTTGCCGGTACAGTTGCCCCATCTGGAGGGCGATCGCTTCCCAGTTGAAGAGGGCTTGCACCCGCTCGCGGCCATTTTCCCCAAGGGTACGCGCCCAAGCTGGATTAGCCAAGATACGCTGAATGGCCTTGGCCAAGGCAGGAGCATCCTGAGGCGGCACCAGTAGCCCTGTTTTTTCGGGAATCACCGTGAATTGCAGACCCCCAACCGCAGAGGCAATCACCGGCGTGCCACAGGCCATGGCTTCAATGGCCACCAAGCCAAAGGGTTCATAGTAGCTGGGCACAACGCAGACATTGGCAGCACTGTAGTAAACCGCCAAGCGCTCATGGTCAATTTGCCCGACAAAGGTCACGCGATCGCCCAGGTTGTACTCCTGCACTAATCCTTCAATGCGCCGCCGTTCGGCACCATCACTGCGCTGCGGATCACTCCCCCCCACAAGCAGTAACCGCCCTTGGGGTACCTGAGCCATCGCTGCCACCAGCGTTTCAATCCCTTTGCGGCGATCAAAGCGACCCACATAGAGCACAATCGGCTCATCGGCAGGCAAATTCAGTTGGGCACGGGCATCGGCCACGGGGTAAAAGAGATGCAAATTCGTGCCACAGGGAATCAGACGTGTTTGCCCTGCCTTGGAGACCCAACGCCGTAGGTAAGCTTCCTCTTGGGGGCTAGTCACAATCACACAGTCGGCATTTTCAAGGATGGCTTTTTCCACCATGAGGCGGGTTTCATCCCGTTGGGCTTGCTCAGAAGCCACTTGATATTTCACCACCCCCAAGGAATGGTAGGTGTGCAGCCATTGGAAATTCAACTCCTGACGCAACTGCCAACCCACCCAGCCAGAGAGCCAGTAATTGGTGTGGATCAGGGGATAGCCATATTTGGCATGGTAAGCCTTGAAGGCTTCGACAAACTTCGGCAAGGTCTCAAAGAGTTTCTCACGCGGAATATAGGTCAAAGGCCCTGCCTCGAGGCGAATGGTGCGACAGTGGGGACTGTGCTCAATGACATCGGGGTCATCGGGATGGATTTTGCGGGTAAACATATCCACGTGCCACCCAGCTGCCGCGAGGGCTTCCCCCAATTGCCGTACATAGATATTTTGACCACCGGCGGATTCATGGCCGACATCAGCGGCGGGATCCCCATGCACAGAAATCAAGGCAATGGGTTGACGGGCAGGCACCTGCGGTTGGGGCATGGCAAACGCCCGAGGAAGTGTATTTTTTGCTGTACGGGTTGATAATGCTTGCATAAATACACCTTTTGAATAACGGTCAAAAAAACACTTTTGCACAGGGTTCAGGGATACACTTAACTGGCCAGCAGTTCAATCGTCCCCCTACGATGTCCATTATGGACAAAGGTGTCGGCGAGAACGGTATCATAAACTGCTTCATACTCGCTCACCATCCGTTCAACACTGAACCGCTGCCAAACATAGTCTCGACAGGCCATGCGATCCAGTTGCGGCACTTGGGCAACAGCCGCCACACATTCGTCAACGGAGTGACACAGAAAACCGGTTTTGCCGTGCTCAATCACTTCAGGCGCTGCCCCCTTGGCGATCGCCACCACTGGTGTACCGGCTGCCATGGACTCAATCATCACTAGGCCAAAGGGTTCCTGCCACGTAATCGGAAAGAGCATGGCGATCGCTCCACCTAGGAGAGCATTTTTGGTTGGATGATCTGCTTCGCCGATAAATTGGATCAATTCACCATCAATGTGGGGTTCAATCAATTCCTTGAAGTAGTCGCGATCCACCCGATCCACTTTGCCGGCCATCCGCAGGGGGATGCCCACTCGCTTAGCAATTTCAATGGCATGGTGAGGGCCTTTTTCCGGCGAGAGCCGTCCCAAGAAGGCCAAATAGGGTGGATCGCTGGGCTGGGAATAGAAGTGATGGGTTTCCACGGCAATGGCGTTATAGACCGTGGCAATGTAGTTCAAATCCCGTAGTTGCCGCTGGGAATGGGAAATACTGACATAGTTTTGGTTGCGATATTGGCTGAAAATGCGCTCATTATCCGTCGTAAAGCGACCATGGAGCGTGTGAACAACGGGTGTTTTCACCAGGCTGGCGTAGGGTAAAGCCGTATAGCCCACATGGGAATGGATGACATCAAATTCATTGGCGCGACTAAAGACTTCTCCCAGTTGCAGGGCTTCATAGACGGCATATTCCTGCACATTGGGATCGAGGCGAATGGCGTGGGGATAGGTAGAAACCAATTTGGCTTGGGTAATAGAATCGCCACTGGCAAACAGCGTGACCTCGTGCCCTCGCTTGACTAACTCTTCTGTGAGCAGACTCACCACCAACTCCACACCCCCGTAGGCTGGCGGCGGTACCCGTTCCCACAGGGGAGCGATTTGAGCAATGCGCATACAAGCCTCCTCGAACAATACGGTTGGTCACCGCTGCCTTGATGCTAATCGCGCGATTGACTCAGCAGCATGGCTGCCTCAACGGTACGCAATCTCACTGAAAAAGACCAAGGGGGTAAATCCCTACCTGAAACTTCGGGAATCCGTACTATTATTTGTTATTGTCGCTACATTTTGGCAGTATAAATCAAGATATAATCTTGGGTTTGGCTTGAAGCTTTCGAGATAGAACTCACTTTTTCCAGTGAGAGAAAATGCTCTCGTCTAAACACCCCACTGATCGCTATTCTATGAGCAGGTGCTGCCCCTTTCACGTTTTCTCAAATTTTAGTCGCAATCGTTCATGGATATTCAACTGATTCAACTCTTTGTTAACGGATTGGCGGTGGGCAGTATTATTGCCCTCGCAGCAGTGGGTTTGACGCTCACATTTGGGATTTTGCGCCTGCCCAATTTTGCCCACGGCGACTTTATGACGGCGGGAGCCTACCTAACGCTGGTGGCTAATGCAACAGGACTGGATATTTGGCTCTCAATGGCGATCGGTGGCTTGGGAACGGCAGGGTTAATGCTCCTGAGTGAGAAGCTCCTGTGGCAGCCAATGCGCGATCGCCGCGCAACTTCCACAACACTGATTATTATTTCCATTGGTCTGTCGTTTCTGCTGCGCAATGCCGTGATTCTCATCTGGGGCAGTGAAAACCAAACCTATCGGCTGCCAGTGATGCCTGCCCTTGATTTTTGGGGCGTGAAAATTATTTACGCGAAGGTGATTGTCATGATTTTGGCAGTGGTGGCGATCGCTACTGTGCACTTAATCCTGCAACGCACCAAGGTGGGCAAAGCCATGCGAGCGGTGGCAGATGATTTAGATTTAGCGCGGGTTTCGGGGATTGATGTTGAGTGGGTGGTGCTGTGTACTTGGCTGTTGGCGGGGGTGCTCACGGGGGTGGCCGGGGGTCTCTATGGCCTGATTACGGCTGTGCGGCCAACGATGGGCTGGTTTTTGATCTTGCCCCTCTTTGCCAGTGTGATTCTCGGTGGCATTGGCAATCCCTACGGGGCGATCGCTGGCGCCCTGATTATTGGCGTGGCTCAGGAGATGAGTACCCTGATGATTCCTTCTGAATACAAGCTGGCCGTTGCCCTAGTGATCATGATGGCGGTGCTTTTAGTACGTCCCCAAGGGCTATTTCGTGGCACACTCAGTTAGTGTTCTTAGGAGAAGTCCCCTGAACCTTTACACCCTTGAAGCCCTTGTGGCTACGATCAATGCTGCGCCCCAAGACTGGCGCCCCTTGGTGTTTACCAACGGCTGTTTTGACCTGATCCATGCGGGTCATGTGCGCTATCTGGCGGCAGCCCGTGCCCTGGGTAAACGCTTGGTGGTGGGGTTGAATAGCGATCGCTCCGTGGCAACTCTAAAGCCAAAACGGCCAATTATTCCCGAACAGCAGCGGGCAGAGGTGCTGGCTAGTTTACGATCAGTAGATGCGGTAGTGCTATTTAGCGATCGCACTGCCACGACCCTAATCGAGGTTCTCCAACCGGAGATCTACGTCAAGGGGGGCGATTACCAACTGGAGACCCTACCGGAAGCGGCGGCTGTGCAGCGCTATGGTGGTCGCATTGAACTCATTCAAGTAGAGGTTCCCAGTTCGACAACGGCGATCGTCCAACGCATTTTAGAGTTGCATGGGGAGGAGTCACCGGGCGCATGGTTACCACAGAACCAGCCTTAGCCGATTTACGGGAGCAGTTGTACAACGGCAACGAAAAATCCCAACTGGCCGCCATGACCACCCTGAGTACGGCAGGCAGTGAAGGCTATCACCTCTTGCAGGAATTCCTCAAAGACAGTGCCACCTTTTCCCCCCCACCCGCCCCTTGGATTCGCGGTCAGGCCTATCGTCTCCTATTCCACAGCCCAGAAGCCTCTGTGCAAGCCTTTTTGCAACAACACTATCCCCAAGGGGTGATCCCGCTGCGCTCCGATCGCGGGGTGGACTATCGAGAACTGGCTGAACTCCTAGTGGCCGAAAAATTTGAAGCCGCCGATCGCCTAACCAGCCAAAAGCTCTGTGAACTGGCAGGCCCGATGGCACAAAAACGCCGCTGGCTGTATTTCACCGAGGTGGAGCAGTTGCCAATTGTGGATTTGCAAACCATTGATCAGCTATGGCTGGCCTTTTCCCTAGGCCGCTTTGGCTATTCGGTGCAACGGCAACTGTGGTTAGGCTGCGGTCAAAACTGGGATCGGCTGTGGGAGAAAATTGGCTGGCGGCAGGGCAAGCGGTGGCCGCGCTATCCGAATGAATTTATCTGGGACTTGAGTGCCCCGCGCGGCCATTTACCCCTGACCAATCAACTGCGGGGTGTACAGGTGATCAACGCTCTTCTCAATCATCCCGCTTGGACAGCCTAGAATAGGGGTAGCAACAAGCGTAGCAGCAGTGGTGAGGTGGCAGCGATGAAAAAGAATATTCAGCGATTCATGGTGGCGATCGCCTTGATTATTGGCATCAGTGGCACAGTCATTCCACCTCAGGTGATGGCTCAAACCAGTGGCGGCCTATTGACCGCTGAGCAAATGAAAAAACTCAATCTCAGTGTTGAGCAAAAACAGGCGGTGCTGCGGCTAACCCTGCGCACCAACGATCGCATCCTGAGAATTTTGGATCGTGACCAGCAGCGCATCTTTCGCAATGCCATCAAACAGGGGAAATCTACCGGTGAAGCCATGGACGCCGTTTCGTTGCGCCCTGATCAAAAGACACAACTCTCGAAGGTGATGCAGGATACCCGCGTCGAAATGCTGACAATTCTCACCCCTGAGCAAGTGAAGCAACTGCAAGGAGCCCGCTAGCGTTATGAACGTTTTTGTCCTCTGTACCGGTCGCTGCGGTTCGGTCACGTTTGCCAAAGCTTCCACCTTCATCACCAATTTCAGCAGTGCCCATGAGTCGCGGACATTCCTGCTCGGTGAGGCGCGTTTGGCCTACCTCGATCGCCACATTAGAAGTGGATAATCGCCTTTCTTGGTTTTTGGGACGACTCGATCAAACCTATGGCGATCGCGCCTACGACGTTCACCTGCGGCGGGATGACCTCAGTGCTGCCCGCAGCTACCGTCAGCGCTATGGCATCTAGATGATGAAAGCATACCGCGAGGACATCTTGCTCAACTTGCCAGCCAATGCTGACCCCTTAGAGGTGTGTTTGGACGATTGCCATACGGTGAATAGCAACATTGAACTCTTTCTGCGGGACAAAACCCACAAAATGACGATTGATTTAGCGGACATTCAAACCGCTTTTCCTCAGTTTTGGGAATGGATTGGTGCTGAAGGGGATCTAGAGGCTGCCCTAGGTTGTTTTCAAACAAAGCATAATGCGGCTTACTTTATTCCAGCTACCGCCATTGATAGCCTAGTACGGTCAGGGCGACGGCTCCTACCTCAGCCGCCCATTCAAAACACCTTAAAAAAACACCTTAAAGTAGAAAATCCTCGGGTGGCTGCTGCGGGACTACAATCGGTAAAACCGGTTCGAGATTGCCATCGGGACGGCCAATAATCTGATGGGAAATGACCTCGTGGCCACTGAGCGATCGCGCTGCTCGAACTGCTGCATTCACGTCCGCCACCTCTCCCCGAATCACCACTGTCCAATAACCCGCACCAATCCCCTCACAACTGACAAGGGTAACCTGAGCCGCTTTGACCAAGGTATCGGCCACAGCAAGGGCTGCCGGGTACCCCAAGACCTGCACCATGCCCACCGCTTCTGCTGCCATTGCCATTCCCCCTTCCACGTCTCCCATATTTTAGAAAAGGGCTGTGCTTAAGCTGAAGAAAGAGTGACCTAATTTCCTAAAGGTGGAGTAGATTCGATGCAGACCATAGGGGCGATCGCTGAGCTAGAGGCGGCTCTTGCTAACAATGGCATTTCTGCCCAACAAGCCCTCACCCTTTTGACAGCCGCTCTTCCCTTAGCCGCAAGCAGTGATCCTCAAGAACCATTGCCCCCCCTCCTCAGGGCACTACAAACCGCGAGCGATCGCCTGCGCCAACAACAGGTAGGCGACACCGTCACCTATGTGATCAACCGCAACATCAACTTCACGAATATCTGCGAGCAACACTGTGGCTTTTGTGCCTTTCGTCGCGATGCCACCGCTGCCGATGCCTACTGGCTCGACATTGACACGATCCTGAGCAAAGTGGCTGATGCAGTTGCCCAAGGGGCGACAGAAATCTGTATGCAGGGGGGACTCAATCCAGCCGCTAAAGAATGTGGCTCCAGTTTGCGCTATTACCAATCCCTCGTGCGGGACATTAAAACGGCCTTTCCTGAAATCCATCTCCACGCCTTTTCGCCCCAAGAAATTCAATTCATTGCCCGCGAGGATGGCCTCTCCTATGCCCAAGTGATTGATGTTCTGCATCAGACTGGGGTGGACTCCATGCCCGGTACCGCTGCGGAGGTGTTGGTGGATCGGGTGCGCTCAAAAATCTGTCCTGAGAAAATAAACACCGCGACATGGCTAGAGATTGTTGAAACCGCCCATCGTTTGGGGGTATGGACAACCAGCACAATGCTCTGCGGCCACATTGAAACGCCAGCGGATCAGGTGGCTCACCTACAACACCTACAGCAACTTCAGCAAAGGGCTTTGGAACACGACTATCCCGCGCGAATTACCGAGTTTATTCTGCTGCCCTATGTGGGGGAACTTGCCCCCAAGGCAATGCGACAATGGGTAGGACACCACCAACCGCAGTTATTACCGACATTGGTGCTAACGGCAGTGGCGCGGTTGTTTTTAGGGCGATGGATTCCGAACCATCAGCCTAGTTGGGTCAAACTGGGTCTTGAGGGGGCAACCATGGCCCTGAATTGGGGCTGTAATGATTTGGGGGGAACACTGATGGAAGAACACATTACCTCAGTGGCTGGAGCGCAGGGGGGCACGGGCGTTAGTCCAGCAGATCTGGTGGCCGCAATTGGCTCCTTAGGGCGAACCCCATGTCAGCGCACCACACTTTACCATCCCGTTGGAGAGTTGCGATGACCACGGAATCTCAGCCTTCGGTTCAGTCTCCCCGTCGGTTCCGCCCTTGGCTGGTGGGGGGTATTGCTGTGGTTATTGCCGGGGCAGCCGCCGCTGCGGGGGTCTTCCTGTGGCAACGGTTTAGTCAACGTCCGATCGCGCCCGGAATGGCGATCGCCCCCAATAGCGCCCTACTGACCCTCACTTTACCCACGGATCCCAAGCCTTGGGAAGCCCTTGCCAAAAGTGGCCTGTTACAAGCCCAACCTTGGTTGAACCCCAGCTATGATCCGCTCTCGCCAGAGGGGGTGAATCTGGCGCAACTGGATTACCTCAAGGATGTGCGCCCGTTTATTGGTGACCAAGCCACAGTGGTCTTGTTGCCCATTACCCCAGAGTCCGTCAGAGAATTGCCGGTACCGCCCCACGTTTGGATTGTGCCGACCCTAAATGTACCGATGGGGGAGCAACTGCTGCAAAGCGTCATTGGCGAGCCGATCACAGAAATCAACGGCGTGAAAATCTTCAAGGCCAAGGGGATTCTCCCTGACCCCGATAGCGGCGCGATCGCCCTTATTACGCATGAGAATCAGGCCTACATCATTTGGAGTCAGCACCAGAGCGCCCTGCAACAAGTCATTGCCACCGCCCAAGCCAACAACGGCATTGGCAGCCAGCCCACCTATCAACAGGCAGTGAAAGGGTTATCGGATCATCGCCCTTTGGTGGAACTTTATTTGAACCTACCCGCCTTTTTAGCCAGTCAGATGGCCGCCCCTGAAGGAAGTCTGCCTGAACCCCCGCGGGAACTGCAAGGGATGGTGCTCACCGCAGACATGACCCCTGAGCAAATCGAATTGGAGGCGGTGACTTGGCGCCCTGAGCAGAATCCAGCCCTGGTCAGTGAAGGTCAAAGCCGTGAACTTAGTCGTCTTGTGCCTGAAACGACCCTTGCTTTTTACGGTACAGGCTCCTTTAAGAATTTATGGCAGAATACCCCCGCCTCAGTGAAAGAGACGATCGCCAGCACGGTTAAAGATCTCACTGGCCTCGATTGGCAACAGGCCTTTGTGCCTTGGATGGATGGCGAATTTGCTGCTGCCTTTGTGCCCGTTCCCGCCCTAGGCAATGCCCCTAGTTTGCTCTTTCTCAGTCAGACCGGCGATCGCCCCCAAGCGAGTCAAACCCTGAGCCAGCTCGATAGCCAAATTCGCGATCGCCTACGGTGGCAAGTACAACAAACCGCCCCTGAACCGCAACCCCTCACCACTTGGCGCATTCCTCCAGGCCTGCCGGTGGGGCAGCATGGCTGGCTAAATGACCAGACCCTCTTTTTGGGACTTGGCCCGTTGATGGATATGCGTACCCCCCCTACGCGCTCCTTGGCTGACTCTCCCCTCTATCGTGCAGTGCTTCCCCATCCCAAGGGCACCCAGTTTTACCTCAATTTGAGTGATTTGGCGCCGTTGCAAAATAACTTGCTGTTGCCACAGTTAGCCCCTGAAATCGCGCGATCGCTCCAACCCTTTGCTGCCCTAGGCATTACCAGTCAGGTGCGAGATAATCAGTTTACCCACTACATGGCTCGAATTCGCCTAAAACCCCTCTCACCACCGGAGGTTCAGCCAACGCCGGGGGAACCCTAAAACTAGACGCAGATTTGCTACTGAAGGACATGACTGAATTACTGTGGAACCAGATGTTTTGCTGAAACGATATAGTGTGGGCGATCGCGACTTTGCCGGGGTACGCTTGCGCCGTGCTAACCTGAGTCGGTGTATTTTGACGGGCATTGATCTTTCCCGTGCCGATCTCACCGATGCTGCCCTACAGAGCACGAACCTGCAAGGGGCTGATTTGCGGGGGGCAATTCTCACTGGCGTGAATCTTAGTCAGGCGGATTTGCGGGGGGCGGATCTGCGGGGCGTGATTTTAATCAGTGCCGATCTCCGCTGGGTGTCGTTGCGCAAGGCCAACCTAACGGGGGCGGATCTCAGCCGTGCCAACCTTGCCAATGCCGATCTCAGTGAAGCCAACCTCACCGGTGCCCAACTGAGTGAAGCGATTTTGCGGGATGCTAATTTGACGCTCACGGATCTTACCCTTGCTGAGCTAGAACGTGCCAACCTCACCCGTGCCAACTTAACGGAAGCCTACCTGCGGGGCGCTGATCTTGCGGATGCCGTCTTGCGGGAAAGTCAACTGGTACAGGCCAATTTGCGCGGTGCCAACCTCAGTGCCACCAATTTGTACCAAGCCAATTTAGAGCGAGCCGTCCTGATTGGGGCGAATCTGCGTCGTGCCCGCCTTGAGGAAGCCCATTTGCGGGAAGTGGCCTTCAAAGAAGCCAACTTACGCCATGCCTGTTTGGACAAAGCCAATCTTGTTGGTGCCGATTTACGGGGAGTGAGCCTTGCCCAAGCACTGTTGCGGGGAGCCGATCTCAGTTCCGCGATTCTCATTGGTGCCAACTTAATGGGGGCGAATCTCAGCGGTGCCGATCTGCGGGGAGCCAATCTCATTGAAGCGATTCTTACCGGTGCCAGCCTCAATGGCGTTGATCTCAGTGCTGTGGATATGAGCGAGGCGATTTTGCCGGATGGCTATCTCTCGGAATAGCCTCAAGGGAAGACCGCTGCTGGTGTAGATTAGAAGATCGGTGATTTTGAGACAGGCATGGCAACCACGTATCGCATTGCTGTTTTGGCCGGGGATGGTATTGGTCCAGAAATTACGGCTGTTGCCCTCGATGTGTTACAGGCGATCGCCCCTCGCTTTGAATTGGCCTTTGACTTTATTCCTGCCCTTGTGGGCGGCTCTGCCATTGATGCTGTGGGGGAACCCTTGCCAGCAGCAACGCTGGAAACCTGTCGGCAAAGTGATGCCGTGCTTTTAGCCGCCATTGGCGGAACGCAGTGGGATAGCTTACCCCGTCATCTGCGCCCGGAGACGGGATTACTTGCCCTTCGCGCTGGTTTGGGTCTGTTTGCCAACCTCCGCCCCGCCAAAATTTTTCCCCAGCTGCTCCATGCCTCGTCCCTGAAGCCGGAAGTGATTGCCGGCGTGGATCTCATGGTGGTGCGTGAACTGACTGGCGGCATTTACTTTGGTCAACCGCGCGGTATTTTCACCACGGAAACGGGTGAGCAGCGGGGGGTGAATACGATGGCCTACACCGCCACGGAAATTGATCGCATTGGCCGCGTGGCCTTTGAAACGGCTCGCAAACGGCAGGGCAAACTCTGCTCGGTGGATAAAGCCAATGTCCTTGAAGTTTCCCAACTGTGGCGCGATCGCCTGACTGCGCTTAGCGCTGAATATCCCGATGTGGAACTCACCCACCTCTATGTGGACAATGCCGCAATGCAACTGGTGCGTGCCCCGAAACAGTTTGACACAATTGTCACCAGTAACTTATTTGGTGATATTCTCTCCGATATTGCTGCCATGCTCACGGGCAGTATTGGTATGCTTCCCTCCGCCAGCCTAGGGGAATCCGGGCCGGGTCTGTTTGAACCGGTTCATGGCTCGGCGCCCGACATTGCCGGCCAAGACAAAGCCAACCCTCTGGCAATGGTACTCAGTGCGGCCATGATGCTGCGTTATGGCCTCAACCAACCAGCAGCAGCGCAAGCGATCGAAGAAGCGATTACTGCTGTTTTAGATCAAGGCTACCGCACTGGCGATTTAATGGCTGAGGGCTGTACGCTGGTGGGCTGTCGCGAAATGGGCAACCTCTTGATTAAAGAATTATCCCAATAGGCTCCTACTCCTCTGCTAGTAATCTTCAACTACTAACCCCTAGCTATTACTCCCCCAACATTTCCCACCTTCTTTGATTGGCGAGTGCCTCTGCTAGGATGTTAGGAGCTTTTGGTGCTCTTGGTAATGCGAAGCTTATCCCAACTGGAGAGGCTTGTTGAGCCTTTTCTCTGGTATTTCCGTCTTTTTGTCATTATTCCCGTCATTTTTAGCCTACTCAGTACCTTTGCTCTATTTATTCTCGGCAGTCATGAAATTCTTTTAGGGCTGGGCATCCAATTTCGCAATTATGGGGATTCCACAATTTATATCAAAACCCTTGGCTACATCATCACGGGTATTGATTTGTATTTAATTGGCATTATTTTGTTGCTGTTTGCCCTCGGTATCTATGAACTGTTTATTTCTAAAATTGATGCGGGTCTGGCTCGCGATCGCGCCACTGATGTTTCCCTGATGCAGGCTCAGAGCTTAGATCAGCTTAAGGATAAACTGCTAAAAACAATCGTCATGGCTCTAGTGGTGACTTTCTTTAAGCAACTGATTGCCTTCAATGTCAAAACGCCCCTTGACCTACTCTATCTGGCCACCGCAATTCTGATTATTGCCATCAGCACATACTTGATGTACCGCGTCAGTTCAGAAGCCCATCACTAGATGCTTAGGGTTTCCAAGAAATGGTGTTTCTAAGTAGCATGAATCTGCGCCAACAGGGCATCCACCTGCTCAATACTCAGGGGTTGCGAGAAATAATAGCCTTGGGCATAGTCACAGCCCAGTTCCCGCAGTCGCGTCACTTGATAGGGATGCTCCACCCCTTCGGCAATCACTTCTAGTTCCAATCCCTTTGCAAGGCTGACAATGGCATCAATGACGAGGTGTTTTTGGCTAGTTTCGGTGATCAGCTTCACAAAGCTGCGATCCACTTTGAGGATGTCAATGGGAAGATTGGTCAAGTAGGAAAACGAAGAATAACCCGTGCCAAAGTCATCGAGGCTGAGCTTGATGTCTTGAGCCTTGAGTTTAAGTAATATGTCGCGCACCTGATCGGGCTGATCAATGCCTACACTTTCGGTCATTTCGAGGTGCAGGCAATGGGGGGGAATCTGGGTTTGCGCCAAGGCGGCTGAGATTTGCTCCAAAAGGGCAGGGTACATCAGTTGCCGATTCGATAAATTCACATTCACAGACAACTGACACTGGGGAAATTGCTCGTGCCAGTGCTGAAGATCGCGGCAAGCCCGCCAGATCACCCAATCGCCAATAGGCAAAATGAGTCCCGTTTCCTCAGCAAGGGGAATGAAGCGATCGGGCAGTAATAAACCTTGGGTGGGATGTTGCCAGCGAATCAGGGCTTCAAAACCGTAGAGACGATTATCACTAAGACGATAGATGGGCTGATAAAAGAGGGTAAATTCATCCCGCTCAATGGCTTGGCGCAACCCCACTTCAAGGGAGAGGCGATCGCGCGCCATCAAATGCATTTCTTCACTAAAGACTTGATAGCGATTGCCCCCCGCCAGCTTGGCACGATACATGGCAATATCGGCATTGCGCAAGTAGTTTTCTGCTTTTTCAATGTGGGACGATCGCGTGGCCACGCCGATACTCACCCGCAGCGTAATTGGTTGATCTTTGACCATAAAGGGTTTATCGAGTTCACAGCGAATGCGATCGCACACCCCCAAAGCATCGTTGTTGTCACGAATATCATCCAGCAAAATCACAAACTCATCGCCGCCAATACGAGCCACGGTGTCATCGGGGCGCACAATTCGGGTGAGGCGATTGGCCAATTCAATCAAAATCAAGTCACCGCAACTGTGGCCGAGGCTGTCGTTAATGACCTTGAACCGATCAATGTCAATGAACAAAATGGCAAACTTGTAGTCGGGACGACGCCGACCATGGCGAGCCGCCTGTTCAATGCGGTCAAAGAGGAGCGTGCGATTGGCTAGCCCCGTCAGCGAGTCATGGAGGGGATCATGGAGCAACTGTGCCTCGGCAAGGCCATGTTCCGTCAAATCGGTCAGAGAACCTGCAACCCGCGTGGCATTCCCGTAGGCATCCCGCAACACCAGCCCCCGTGCCAACGCCCAGCGATAAGAGCCGTTGCGATGTTGAATGCGAAACTCTTGGTGGAAATGGGGGGTTTGGCCGCGCACATGGAGCATTAAATTCAATTTGACCCGCTCAACATCTTGGGGGTGTATCCGCTTGAGCCAATCGTCAATGTGGTTGCCAATTTCGTGATCCTGATAGCCGAGAATATTTTTCCAGCGCGAGGAATAAAACGTCTCATTGGTCGTCAAGTTCCAGTCCCAGATGCCATCATTGATGCCACGGGTGAGCAACGCGTAGCGATCGCTGGTTTCCAGCAACGCTGCTTGGGTTAACTTTATATCGGTGATGTTGTAGCCGCAGATCAGCCCCGCCCCATTGGGAAACCGCACAAAAGCCCAGATCATCTCTCGGACTTGACCATCCGCACCATGGACAGGTACTTCCTGCCAACCGCTGGGGGGATGAATCATCCAATAGCGAATTTGCCGCTGGGTCTCTGGATCGGGAAAACACTGGCTCAAAAAATCCCGCGAGAGCAAGTCCCCCGTATCCCAGCCCAACTGGGTCGTCACCTCTTGGTTAATGGAGTAAATCTGCCCTTCATTGTCATAGAACAGGATCAGCAGAGGTAAACGGGCACAAACCCCCCGCAGCAACTCGTAGGGGTCTGCACTGGCTGGAAAATCAAATCCATAGCCCGCCTGCCCACCCATGATTGGATGACCAAATTGAGGAAATAAAAAGGAGGAATTGTGCTCCATAATCCTATCCTAGCTTTGGCGCTTGGAAAATAACAGGTGAAGCCAGCCAATGGCACTAGAAAGACCCCTTCCCCTTGGGGCCTCCTTCGACATCATTCGTTGCAAACCCCGCAGATTTTTGTATTTTCTAACCTGACTGGTTAAGCAATATCTAATTGTTGCCCCACCTCTGGTGAGGTATATTTTAATCCCAAGATCCAGAAAATTTGCTGCACAATTGCCTCATATTGCTCACTAGAGAGGAGGTCTTTTTTCTGATGTAAAAGAATTAACCGACTCAACTGTTCGGTGGCGGTTGCCAACTCCTCAGCCTCGGGATAAAGACTCTCCAGTACAGCGCCCAGATCCGCTTCTGCCGTAGCCACCCCTTCAGCAATCACAGGCTTGAGCATTGGCGCATACCGGCGCAGTAGGCGCCGTAGGTAATAAATTTGGGAAATGGATAGGTGTAGCATAATTACTTGATGCCTGCTTTGCCAAGGCAACAATAGAAAAATTTTGGCTTCATTCAAAACCTACCACGCACCTCGGGGAAAAGGGGTTGCTTAGGCTACACTATCTTAGGGAATGTTCTAAATTTTTCTTTAATTTCTTGCTGCTTTTTTATTGATTAGACTCGTCCTTTGCTCTTATCTTTATGATTCTTAACATTTTTTTATAGTCAATCCCTAGGGTCTCCTAGGCTTTTTTGCGGCCATTGAGGGGTCGTTGCAACGAAACTCTTTTCAGAACGATAACGGCAAGGCGGTTGGTGTTTTCAGCCTAGTGCGCAAAAAAGCCCACAATCACCAGCGGAATAAAGAGGCTTAGGGCAGCAATGAGGAGTAAATTTTCTGGCTCGACGTTAATGATCGTGGGTTGATTACGTTTCTTTTGGGGGTTTGGATCGGTCATGGCAGGATACCCGATGGATACCCCTAGCCTAACAAACGCTGTCGCAGCCCTTGCGAATGTTAATCGCTCGAAAGAATCGGCTATGATACTCTCAGGTGCCTAAATAAGCGGGGATCCCTATGCAGTGTCCCTATTGCCACCATACGGATAGTCGGGTTCTAGAGTCTCGATCGGCAGAGGGGGGGCAAAGTATTCGGCGGCGTCGAGAGTGCCTCCAATGTAGCCGTCGCTTCACCACCTACGAGCGGATTGAGTACGTTCCTATTACGGTCATTAAACGCAATGGCGATCGCGAGTCCTTTGATCGCTCAAAATTGTTGCGGGGCATCATGACCGCCTGTGGCAAAACCAACATTCCCCAACAAAAAATTGAAGCCCTCGTAGATGATATTGAGGCGGATTTGCAGTTGCGATCGCGCCGCGAAGTCACCAGCGCTGAATTGGGGGAAGCAGCACTCCAACGGCTGCGTCATCTTAGTGAAGTGGCCTATGTTCGTTTTGCTTCGGTCTATCGCCAGTTCCAAGGGATTAGTGATTTTGTTGCCGAATTAGCCCATCTCCAAGAGACCCCTGCTTCACCAGAGTTGGTGACGGCCTCCCAGTCTTAGCGCTGCTTCATCGGTAAGTCGGCATTAATTGTGTCAATGAGCCGCTGCTCCTCGTCATTGATCTGGTCAATGTAGTGATCAAAAATTTGCGCTAACTGCGGTGCATAGAAGCGGTGCAGGCTGTAGTTGGGCGTCGCTGGGAAGCCCCGCCGTTTTTTATGGCGTCCGCCCGCCCCCGGATCAAAGCGCTGAATGCCGTTGGCGATCGCCCATTCAATGGGTTCATAGTAACAGGCATTGAAGTGCAGGCAATCAATCTCCTGGACACTGCCCCAATAGCGACCGTAGAGATTGGCTCCCTTGGTAATACAAAACGACATGGCAATGGGACGCTGACCGCCATTGCTGGGATAGGCAGCAAAGAGCACCACGCGGTGACGATAGCGATCGCTCAGGGCTTCAAAAAACTGCCGTGTTAGATACTTGCTGCCCCACCAGCCAAATTTGTCGCAGGTATCGGCATAGAAATCGTACATCTGTCGCAACAGGCTGCGGCTGACCTCATCCCCCTGATGAACTCGAAACGTGAGATCCGCTTGAGCCACGGCCTTGCGTTCCCGCTTGATGTTGCGGCGTTGGTTGGCATTGAAGTCCGCCAAATAGTCGTCAAAGGTCTGATAGTTGCGATTTTGCCAAATGTAACTGTGGTGGAGCCACGCACGATAACCGTAGGCTTCGGCAGCGGGTTGCCATTGGGGATCGACGTAGAGAAAGTGGCAACTGGAAAAACGGTGACGCTGACAGAGGCGATCAATTTCGTGGAGCATCACCTTGGTCATCAGAGCCACATCCACTCCCTCGGCCATGAGAAAGCGATAGCCCACCGCCGGCGTAAAGGGCGCCATCCCCAGCAGCTTCGGATAATAGCGAATGCCCAACCGCGCCGCCAGCTCTGCCCATTGGTGATCAAAGACAAATTCCCCTTGACTGTGGCCTTTGACATAGAGGGGAGCGGCAGCGACCAGTTCCCGCTGACCTTGGCGATCGCGCCAAACCAAGAGATGATGGGGGAGCCAACCGGTTTGCAGCGTTGCACTGCCAGAGGCTTCAATTTGGTGCAGCCATTCCCATTCAAAGAAGGGGGTTTCTAGGGGCAACGCAAGAGCATCCCACTGCTCCTCGGGAACGCTGGCGATCGCATTCACCCACTGAATCGTTAGCTCCGGTGCCAGTGCCGCTGCAAACTCTGCCATACCCCTCAGGGAAACTGCGTCTCTGTTGTACTATAGCAAGTGCTTTAGATAAAGACACTGCCATCGGGCATTAATGCCTGCTCCAAGCAAGCCTCCAGCAACAGGGCACTACTGAGATCAGCACGCATTAGGTTGGCTTGACGTAAATTGGCACCCTTGAGATTCGTGCGGGCTAGGTAGGCATCAATGAGGCGAGCTTCTTGCAAATCCGCCCCGGTGAGATCCGTACGCCGCAAATCCGCCTTATTCAAAACCGCTTCCCGCAAGTTCACCCCTTGAGCTTGGGCATCATCAAGCCGCGCCTCAGAGAGAATCGCTTGACTTAAATCCGCTTGCGTGAGAATCGCTCCCCGCAGGTCTGCTTGAGCCAGCCGCGACTGCCGTAAGTTGCTTCCCACCAGATTCGCCTCATAGAGAATGGCACGGGTGAGAATCGCCCCCTGAAGATTGGTATTTGCCAAATTGGCTTGGGTCAGGTTGGCGGCATTAAGGTTGGCCTCCTTGAGATTGGCTCCCTTGAGGTTAGCCCGTGATAAATCCGCTCCTGCCAAATTCGTTCCTTGGAGATCGACTTGGCGGAGATCTGCACCCACCAGACTTGCCCCCTCCTGATAGTTCTCTTTGCGAAAGTTAGCACTGCGCAGACAGGAGCCAGCCAAAACCGTATGGCTTAAATTCACCTGTCGCAAGTCACTACTCAGGAAGTTGCAGTCGCGAAAAACCGCCAATGTGAGATCTGCCCCCTGCAAATTGGCGCGATCAAAAACGCAACCATGACATTGGGCATCACGAAAATGGCTATCGTTAAAAACTGCTTGGGTAAAGTTGCATCCTTCCAAGCGTGCTCCCGTCAACAGAGCATAACTAAAATCAGCACGGCCAAAATGACAGAACTGCAAGTGTGCCCCCTGTAAACTAGCACCCCGCAAATCAATGCCGATTAAATCGGCGCCAACCAGATTGAGGCCAGTCAGATTCACAGTTTGAAAATTGGTTTGACCCTTGGCATAGCAGGCGAGCAATTCTGCGGATTCCATCGTTAGTCTCCAGCAGGGAGCAGCATTGGCATTCCAGCAATACCATACCTATAGTGAACCCTGCCAGTCCCCATACTGCAGTCCATAGTGTTGGAGAATCTCCTCACAGCGTGCTTGCATGTTTGGCGTTGGCGGCCAAGTCACGGCAATGCCTTCAATTTGGCTCAATTCGTAGTCAAAGCGGGAACAGGTTTGGGGCAACAGCCGCACAGAAATCCCATCAAGTAACTGCAAGTGGGCAGCCAGCTCACGATAGACGGCCAGTGGCAGGCGGGGATTGTAGTACACACGTTCACTCATGGGGCTGGGTAGGGGGGGTGGGCAGTGCACAACAATTGACATCATTCAAGCAAACTTTACCCCACGCTAAAGCCCAGCGCACAAGTGCCACACGATTTTCTGATTTTGTTTTCATCAGAATATTACTGATATGGTTATCTACCGTACGCTTGCTGATGTCTAGTTTGGCGGCAATGTCTTGGTTGGTTAGCCCCGCCGCCACAAGCTCCAACACCTGTAGCTCACGCTCCGACAGCAGTGAATACTCCAACCGATCGTCTTGCGGTATAGACATCCCTAAATCCGTATAATTACTTAGACCCTTATACTCATTCTAGTTGACGATTTCTCTCCTTGCTGCTCTTTTAGCCCAAAACCACACGATTCCCTTACACACGCCCGGCCATCAACGGGGTCGAGGCATGGAACCGCTGTTGCGTGCCCTTTGGGGAATGGCCTTAGCCCAAGATTTAAGTGAGTTGCCCGGCCTTGATAATTTGGCGCAGCCAACAGGAGTGCTGGCAGAGGCACAGGCGGCGGTAGCGGCGACGGCGGGGAGCGATCGCGCTTGGTTTTTGGTGAATGGTGCCACCAGTGGTCTTTTAGCCGCACTTCTAGCCACGGTAGGGCCGGGCGATCGCGTTCTTGTGGGGCGCAATGTCCACCGCTCAGTGATTGCGGGACTGGTGTTAACGGGGGCGAAGCCCGTCTATTTGGGAGTCGCGGTTGATCCCCAGTGGGGGCTGCCGTTGCCCATTACCCGTGATGTGGTTGCCGCCGGCTTGGCTGCCTATCCCGATACCAAGGCGGTTGTGCTTGTCAGTCCCACCTATGAAGGCCTTTGCTCACCCTTGGTCGAGATTGCTCAGTGCGTCCATGACCACGGTTTGCCCCTCATTGTCGATGAAGCCCACGGCAGTCATTTTGCCTATCATCCCGCCTTTCCGGTAGCTGCTTTGGCCGCAGGCGCAGATGTGGTGGTGCAGTCGTGGCACAAAACCCTCGGCACGTTAACCCAAACGGCAGTGCTGCATCTGAAGGGGGAGCGGGTGTCCCCTGAGCGCTTGAGTCAAGCCCTGAACCTCGTGCAAACCACCAGTCCCAGCTATTGGTTTTTGGCAGCCCTTGAGCGGGCGGGGGTGCAGATGGCTGAGCAGGGAGAGCAAATCTACGCCCGACTTCTCCAGTGGGTTAAGACCTCTCAATGGCCTTTGCCGCGCTGGCAGCCCACAGGCATCCCTCAGGATCCGCTGCGATTGACCCTAGGGACGTGGTCGATCGGTCTGACGGGGTTTGCCCTAGATGAGCTGTTGCAACCGCAGATCATTGCTGAATTTCCCAGCGGGCGATCGCTCACCTTTTGCCTTGGCCTCGGTACCAGCCAAACAATGCTCGAAATCTTGGCCGATCGCCTAAAAAGTGTTTGCGCCGAATACTGCTACCATGCCCCTCTGCCACCACTGGCCATCCCCCCAATCCCTAACCTTGAAGAACCTACGCTCTCACCACGGGACGCCTACTTTTGCCCACAGGCATCGGTTCCCCTCAAGGCGGCCTTAAATGAGATTAGCGCCGAGACACTCTCCCCCTACCCACCGGGAATTCCCGCTGTTATCGCCGGGGAACGGATCACTGCATCAGTGATTGAAACCTTGCAAACCCTCCAAGAGCTGGGGGCAGAGATCGTGGGGGCTGCCGATCCTACGCTACAAACCCTAAGAATCTGTAGGGTCTAGTCTTCCCAGTCCTCCTCTTCAATGAGATGGCTCACCAAATGCTGTTCCAAGAGGGGTTGCAGGTGTTGAAAATCTTGGGGAGAGAGGAGTTCAGGTTCTTGACCGGGGACAAGACGGGCAACGTACAGGGTCGGACTCAGGGGCGTATAAACGCTGTATTCTCGCGTACCGCAAAAGAAGCTACTGCCGAGGGGTTGATACTCCTCAATGTCATCATCGGCTTCCACTTCAACCGTGAGAATCTCATCTTCATCCAGATCCGGTAGTTCACCCGCTACGGTGAGGGTCAGTGCAGTGCGCTTGAGGGTGAGGTTTTGTTCTTCAAGGATGGCACGGGCTGTATCAAAGACCGCATCAATTTCCTGCTCCTCTAGGGGCACCAAGGTTTCTTCCTCGTCGTTTTCGACCACGACCGCAAAAATTTCTACGGGATAGTCCACTGGCCGCAGCAGCGCATAGGTTTCCCCTTGCACATTCAGACGAAACTCGATGTAGCAGTCGAGGAAGCGACCGTCATCATCGTAAAGGCGGAGTTGCTCCATCTCCTCCTCGAAGTCTTCCTCCTCCCAGGGCTGCTCATTACTGTTTTGCTGGTTTTGATAGTTTGAACCCATGCTGCTTCGGTAAAAAGATTCCCTATGGCATTGGAGCATACCATGCAGCGGGTCGCCGTGGGGCATTCCCTGTGGCAGCCTTGGTTAATTTTCTACAAAAAATTAAAATTAAGGGGGATCTAAGCCGGCAAATAGGGCGGCAACCACCTGTGCTGCCTTCTGATCGAGCTTGTGCCAGTCCACCTCCCCAGCAGGGTCAAAGAGGCTGAGGTCAGCTTGCACCTCCCCCACCTGAAAGTCATGGATGCCGCTGTAGTCGAGTTCTGGGGTGTACTGCTGAAAACAAATTTGGTAGCACAGCTCCCACAGGTTCACCCGCTCTTGGCGATCGCCCTGACGTAAGTGCAGCCAGTAGAGAATTTGTGGTTCGGCTTCACCACAGGGAATCTCAACGGTTTCATAGGTGCCCTGCCAAGGGGAAGTTTCTAGCGATCGCCGCAGATGATCAAGCAGGCGAATCAGTGCCGGTTGAATCAGTTGTGCCGCTGCATACCAAGGATGATCTGTGTTGGCCGTCATGAGACTAAGCGAGGGGTTTTTTGACATTGTAGGCTTCGTGGGAGAGCACACTACGGGGTTCAATGCGATCGCCCGTGTCATAGCAGATGAGGCGATAGTCATAGCTCAGGGGAATACTAATAATGCGGCGATCGTGATTCAGGCGCTTGCCCTTGAACTGGCGATAGTCGGCCCCTGCAAGGAGTTCTGCAATCACTTGGCGGGCTTTGAGGACAATCCACTTGGGCAATCCCTGTAGATCCACCACATCCTTGGCAAAGGTGGCCTCCCACTCCTGCCGTGCCAGTCGTGCCTGTTCCCGTTCTGCTACCTCTAGAGCTTTTGCTTGGATCAACTGAGCGCAGTAGTGGCAAACCTGACCATAGCCTTGGTGGCCGCAGGGAAATTTTTTCCGACGACGTGGCATAGGGCGTTCTCAAAAAAACTCAAAAAAAGCAAAACAGGGCAGAGAGTTATACCCCCCACCCTGAGCATCTATTGATATTTTCCGTCTAAAGGCGTACCACCGGCAACTTAGCCAAGCAGGGCATTGGCCTTGGCCACCACATTGTCCACCGTGAAGCCAAATTTCTCCATGAGGACGTTACCGGGAGCCGAGGCACCAAAGCGCTCGATCGACACCGTTGCATCGGCATAGCGGCACCAACCAAAACTCGAAGCCGCTTCTACAGCAAGGCGTTTTACCCCCGCAGGGAGCACACTGGCTTTGTACTCAGGGGATTGCTCCTCAAACAGTTCCCAAGAGGGCATGGACACGACCCGCACCTTCTTGCCACTGGCCGTCAGGGTTTCAGCAGCCTTGACACAGAGGGAGACTTCTGAACCGGTGCCAATCAGGATCAAATCGGGTGTCCCTGCACAATCTACCAGCGTGTAGGCACCTTTGGCGACATTGGCCGCAGAGGTACCGGCCAAGTTGGGGACATTTTGCCGCGTCAGTGCCAAGAGGGTTGGCTGTTTGCGGCGTTGGACGGCCACTTGGTAGGCACCCGAGGTTTCATTGCCATCGGCAGGACGGATCACCAGTAGGTTGGGAATGGCACGCAATGAGGCCAAGGTTTCCACGGGTTGGTGGGTAGGGCCATCTTCACCAAGAGCAATGGAGTCGTGGGTCATCACATAGATCACCCCCGCTTGGGAGAGGGCTGAGAGGCGCAGGGCAGGCCGCAGGTAATCGGCAAAGACCAAGAAAGTGGCACAGTAGGGAATCAAGCCGGAATTGTGGAGAGCAATGCCGTTGCAGATGGCGGCCATGCCGTGTTCCCGTACGCCAAAGCGAATGTTGCGATTTTGGTACTGGCCTTTTTGGAAGTCACCGGAGCACTTGAGTTCGGTGAGGTTGGAGTGGGTCAAGTCGGCAGAACCGCCAATGAGTTCCGGCAGATTGGGGGCGATCGCGTTCAGGCAAATTTCCGAATGCTTGCGGGTGGCCACAGCCTTATCTTCAGGAGTGTAGCTCGGCAGATTGGCATCCCAGTTGGCGGGCAGCTCACCCCGCAGCAGCCGTTCAAATTCGGCAGCCTCCTCAGGATACTTTTGGCGATAGGTGGCGAGGGTTTGGTTCCACTCCGCTTCATAGCTAGCACCGCGCTCCACGGCTTTGCGGAAGTGGTTGAGGACATCCTCGGGGACAACAAAAGGCTCATAGTTCCAGCCAAGGTTTTCGCGGGTGAGCTTGACTTCCTCAGGCCCAAGAGCAGCGCCGTGCACCCCAGCGGTGTTGGCTTTGTTGGGGGAACCATAGCCAATGGTAGTGGTGACTTTAATGAGTGAAGGTTTATCGGTTACGGCTTTGGCCGCTTCAATGGCTTTGGCAATGCCCGCAAGATCCGTATTGCCATCGGCGACGTGCTGCACGTGCCAACCATAGGCCTCAAAGCGCTTGCAGACATCCTCTGTAAAGGCAATGTCGGTGGAACCGTCAATGGAAATGTGGTTATCGTCGTAGAGGGCAATGAGTTTGCCTAAGCCCCAGTGACCCGCAAGGGAGCAGGCTTCGCCGGAGATGCCCTCCATGTTGCAGCCATCGCCAAGGATAACGTAGGTGTAGTGATCCACTAGTTTGACATCGGGCTTGTTGAAGCGAGCCGCTAAGTGGGCTTCCGCCACTGCTAAGCCAACGGCGTTACAAATCCCTTGACCGAGAGGGCCTGTGGTCACCTCCACACCGGGGGTTTCAAAGTTTTCCGGGTGACCGGGTGTGCGCGATCCCCATTGGCGAAACTGTTTAATGTCCTCGATGGTGACGCTGTCGTAGCCCGTGAGGTAGAGCAGGGCATACTGCAACATACAGCCATGACCCGCCGAAAGGACAAAGCGATCGCGATTGAACCACTGCGGATTTTTGGGGTTAAACCGCATGAACTGGTTCCACAGCACATAGGCCATGGGTGCTGCCCCCATGGGTAGGCCGGGGTGCCCGGAGTTGGCCTTTTGCACCGCATCGATCGCTAGGAAACGAATCGCATTAATACAGAGTTCATCAAGGGATTGAGTCACCGCAGGCATTGCTTTCTCTCTCTAATTGGGTTTGCAGCAGACAGTTAACGATCGGGAGTAAATTTGCGGAAGGCCAACGTGACGTTGTGCCCACCAAAGCCAAAGGAGTTGGACAAAGCCACCGTCACCGGACAAGCCCGGCTCTGATGGGGAACATAGTCCAGATCGCAGGCAGGATCCGGTTGCTCCAAGTTAATTGTAGGGGGGATGCGATCGTGGGCAACTGCCATCACCGTTGCGATCGCCTCAATACCCCCTGACCCCCCTAGGAGGTGCCCCGTCATGGATTTTGTCGAACTCACGGGAACGCGACGGGCATTTTCCTCACCAAGGGCACGTTTAATGGCGGCAGTTTCCGTACTGTCGTTGGCGGGGGTGCTTGTACCGTGGGCATTGATATAGCTCACCTGATCCGGGGCAATCTCCCCATCCTTGAGGCAGGCTTCAATGGCACGGGCCGCCCCTTCTCCCCCCGGTGAGGGAGCAGTCATGTGGTAGGCATCACAGGTCAAGCCATAGCCCACCATTTCTGCATAGATGCGTGCCCCCCGGGCAAGGGCAAATTCCAATTCTTCAAGGATCAAGATGCCTGCCCCTTCCCCAAGGACAAAGCCATCGCGGTTGAGGTCAAAGGGACGGCTGGCATGGTGGGGGTCATCATTGCGGGTGGACAGGGCACGGGCTGCCGCAAAACCCGCCACCGATAGGGGAGTAATCGCTGCCTCAGTACCGCCACAGATCATCGCCTTGGCATAACCGTGCTGCACCATGCGGAAGGCATCGCCAATGGCATTGGAACCCGCTGCACAGGCGGTCACGGAACAGGAATTGGGGCCTTTGGCACCGGTGTGAATGGCGGTGAGTCCGGCGGCCATATTGGCAATCATCATCGGGATCATAAAGGGACTACAGCGATCGGGCCCCTTGGTGAGATAGACCTCCTGCTGATCCTCCATCACCTTTAGCCCGCCCACACCCGTACCAATAATGATGCCAATGTCAGTGGCATTGCCCTCGTCAATCGTCAATTGGGCATCTGCAAGGGCTTGCTTACTGGCAGCCACGGCAAATTGAGCAAAGCGATCCATGCGTTTGGCATCTTTGCGATCCATGTAGAGGGTGGGATCAAAGCCACGCACCTCACCCGCAATGCGGCAGTCATGACGACTGGCATCAAAAGCCGTGATGTAATCAATGCCGTTGCGACCGGCCATTAACCCTTCCCAATACTCCGCAAGGGTGTTGCCGAGGGGGGTAATTGCCCCCATCCCCGTGACAACGACCCGTTTTTGGTGCGCCTTTGCCATGGATCTATGCAGCTACCTTATTGTTGATAAAGTCAAGGACATCTTGGACGGTTTTCAGTTTTTCCGCCTCTTCGTCGGGAATTTCCACACCAAACGCTTCCTCAAGTGCCATGATCAACTCCACGGAGTCAAGGGAGTCAGCATTGAGATCCTCGGCAAAACTTGCTTCGGGCACAACTTTTTCTGCATCAACACTGAGTTGATCGGCAACAATGGCTTTTACTTTTTCGAGAATTTCAGACTGATTCATAGATGCCTTAACCGGATGGACAACGATTGAGAACAGTAATTGATGCGGGCGATCGCCATTCCTCAAATCTAGGATGTTTCGTGCCCAGAATCAACGCGCCATAATTATAGGACAGATTGGGGATCCCCTAGGATGCTTCCGCAACTGTGATAAGCTACAGTTTGGATACTTGACACCAACAACGCTACATCCACTATTGCCCTCCCTTCACCGAGTTGCCGATGCATTTTACGATTGCCAGTCTGCTTGCCAACTTTAGCGAAGATAAATTTGTTGCCCCCAAGGTTCTCGAAAAAAAACTCGGCTGTGACGATCCTGAGAGCCAGCGAGAACTGGAAATTGCCCTCGATGCCCTAGAACGCATTGGTCTGCTTATTAAAGAACGGGGCAAGTATCGCCGCGCCAGTGATGATGGCTTGATTGAAGGGCGGCTGCGCTGCTCCAGCAAAGGGTTTTGCTTTGCGATTCAGGATACCGAGGGTGCCGAAGATATTTTTGTGCGCGAGCATCAACTCAGCACTGCTTGGAATGGCGATCGCGTGCTGGTGCGGGTCACCCGTGAAGGCCGCCGCAAGAAATCTCCAGAGGGGGAAGTGAAACTGATCCTTGAGCGGGGAAACCCCTCGGTGATTGCCCGGGTGAAACAGACCGAAGATGGGTTTCGGGCCACACCCCTCGACGATCGCCTGCTCTTTGAAATTGCCCTTGAACCCAATGACCTCGTCCCCGATCTATCCACGGTGGTGGATCAACTGGTGCATGTGAACATTCGCCGCTATCCCTTGGGGGGGTACCTGCCGACGGGGGAAATTGGCCAGATCCTAGGGAGTGATGCCCAATCGGCACCTGCTTTGGACTTGATTTGCTGCAAACATAATCTTGTCCGCCAATTTAGCCCCGCCCTGCGGACAGCAGCCGCCACCTTAAATGCCCAGTTGGAAACCTTGGACTTGAGCGATCGCCAAGACTTGCGGGAACTGGTCACCATTACCTTAGTGGCTCCCGGCCAAGAACCCCAAGTGGCCTTTTCCCTCGATGCCCTCGAGCAAAATCTCTGGCAGTTGGGGATTCACATTAGCGATGTGGGGGGATTGCTCCCCCGCGATGAACTGCTGGATCGCACTGCTCGCCGTCAGGGTATGACCCTCGCCACCCCTGAACTGAGTTTGCCCCTCTTGCCGCAGGAATTGGAGAGGTTGCGCTTGCTGCCGGGGGGCGATCGCGCTGCCATTTCGCTGCTGATGGAGATCAACAATGCCGGTGAAGTTCAGTCCTACAGAATTTACCGCAGTTGTATCCGCGTTGATGCCTGTGTCACCAGTGAGCAGGTGGCGGCCACCCTTGCCCTAGGGGATAGTTCCGGTGATTGGTTGCGTGCCCTGATTCACCTTGCCAATGCCGTGAGTCAGCAACGACAGGCACGGGGGAGTATTGAAGTCACCCCAGCGGATGCCCTGAGCCTTGCCTATGCCGATGAGGGTCTCGCCCCCGCCATTCCCCTACCGAGGGTCACCCCTTGGACAAGCTTAGTGATCCTTGCCAATGAACTCCTTGCCCGTCATTTGGCGAAGTTGGGGGTACCGGCTCTCTACCGCACGCAGCCTGTGCCCGAACTCTATGCCGTGCAGGATTTTCTCAAGCTCTGCCAAAATCTCAACTTGCCCTTGAGCCTAGACAATCCCGCGCAGGTCACGTCCCGCGACTGTCAGCGCTTTATGGCACAATTGGCTACCTCGGATCTGGCAGCCGTGTTGCAGGAACTGTTGCTCGATAAACTCAAACCCGCCAGCGATGCCGCTGTGGCGCTGCTCCACTTTAGTTTGGCCACTGGCGAGGGCTATGGCCATTTCTGCTCACCCCTCCAACGCTACACTGACATTGTGAATCAGCGCATTTTACACATTCTCCTGATGGAAGGACGCGATCGCCGCGGGCCACGGGCAAAAGAGCGCGTCAATCTTGGCGAGTCCAGTTGCTTGGAGCAGGTGAATTGGACCGTCTTCACCACCGATACCCAGCGGGAAGTGGACACCCTGGTTAATGAATTAGCTCCCCACCTCCAAGAGCGGGAGCGGCAAATCTACACGGCTTGGAAGGATTTGGTGGGGCTACAACGGGTGCGCCAAGTCCAAGCCTGCATCGGCGAAGTGCGTTCGGGCATTATTACCGGCGTGCAGTCCTATGGCTTCTTTGTGGAACTGATTGACTTTAATGTTGAGGGCTTAGTCCACGTCAGCTCCCTCAAGGATGACTGGTATGAATACCGTGCCCATGCCCAAACCTTGACGGGTCGGCGTAACCGCTTGCGCTACCGCTTGGGCGATCGCGTGGAAGTCCTGATTAAAAATGTGGATTCCTACCGCCAGCAGGTGGATTTGGCGGTCATTAGTGGTGGCTCCCAAGCGACGGAAGAAGATCTGAACGGCGCTAGTGATGGTGGGGAAGCCCTCACTCCTTCTGAGGATGACGCTCCTGAGACTCTCTAAACCAGCAGTTGACGTTTTGCAGGGAGTGGGCAGCGGTTGAAAATCATTTATTTTGGCACACCGGAGTTTGCCCTTGCGCCGCTACAACGGCTGCTGGAAACAGAGACCTATCAAGTGTTGGGGGTGGTCACCCAGCCCGATCGCCGACGGGGACGGGGCAACCAATTATCGCCTTCTCCGGTCAAGGCCTTAGCCCTTTGTCACGGGTTACCAGTTTGGCAGCCGGAACGTCTGCGTCGGGATCCAGAGCTGCCTGAGGTCTTGCGATCGCTAGGCGCTGATGTCTTTGTGGTGGTGGCCTACGGTCAAATCCTGCCCCCGTCGATCCTTGAGATTCCCCGTTACGGCTGCATCAACATCCACGGCTCGCTGCTGCCGAAGTATCGCGGTGCCGCTCCCATTCAGTGGGCACTCTACCATGGCGAAGGGGAAACCGGCGTGACGACGATGCGCATGGATGCGGGTATGGACACAGGCCCAATGCTCCTGAAGCGCAAAGTAACGATTCATCTAGGAGATAACGCTGCTACCCTCAGTGCCAAGCTCAGTGACATCGGTGCCGACCTCCTACTAGAAACCTTGCAGCAACTGCCACAGCTTCAACCCGAACCCCAAAACGACGCTGAGGCTACCTACGCACCGCTCATTCAAAAAAGTGACTATGCCATTGATTGGGGGCGATCGGCCCTAGCCCTTCACAACCAAGTGCGCGCCTTTTACCCCTATGCCTATACCCAGTGGCAAGACACCCCCTTGAAACTGCTGCAAACGTGGCCATTGGTGCCCGAAGTGAGGGCCGAATTACCGGAACCTTTACAGTCTTTTGTTTGTGAGCCTGAGGCAGCTTCCGCCCCGGGTACGGTGGTAGAGCTAATTAAGGGATGGGGCCCCGTGGTACAGACGGGCAAGGGTCGCCTGCTGCTGAGTCAAGTGCACTTGAGTGGTCGCAAAGCCCAATCGGGGTGGGATTTTGTCAATGGGGTACGGCTGGCGATCGCCACTCAATTCGATATGATGCCCTCAGCCCTGTAACTGAGTTTTAAGCACGCGGGGCTTAATGTAACTAAATGTTACGATTTTGCCGTTTTGACAGCATTTCACCTTGACACCCCTCGGATCGGCTCACTACACTGGCACACATACCTAGGTACGTCTCTAACCCCTATGGAAGATAAGCAAAAGGTTACGTTGTATCTATCCCCCGATGTGCACCGCCAGCTCAAGATTGCCGCTGTCGTCGAGCAGGAAACGATGTCCACCCTTGCTGAACGTGCCATTGAATTTCTGCTGGCTCACCCAGACGTACTGGCGGAATATGCCGAGCAAAAGCATGGCAATGTGCATCGGGTTTACCACTGCCCAGAGTGTGCTAGTGCCCTTGTCCTGCGGGGGGATGAGCTAACGGCCTTGGTCAATCAGCCCACAGTGATTGATGACGACAGCCTCAGTGTTCCTTCGCTCTCCGTCGAGTTGGTGTCTGCCCGCTAGTGGCGGGGGTGTTGGGTCAGCCTTGAAAGAAGGAGGTGATTGCTGTGCAAGAAGAATTGAGTATCCTCATCCAAGCGCAATATCCGTTGATCTACCTCCTGACCTCTGAAGAAGAGCGGGCTGAGCAGGCGATCGCCACCATTGCCCAAAGTCAAGTCGGGCCTCAAGGGCGGTCTCCCCGCAAGCTCTACATCTGGACAGTGACCCACGGCATGGTCGAGTATGGCCATCCCCGCAACAACAGTCACCACAACACTGTCTCGCCGGAAGCTGCCATTCAATGGGTTGTTCACCAACGGGAACCGGGCATCTACGTCTTCAAGGATTTGCACCCCTTCATTGATTCGCCCCCTGTGACTCGTTCTTTACGGGACGCGATCGCCAGCTTCAAAAGCAGCCACAAAACCATTATTCTCATGTCCCCAGAAGCAGCGCAGCGGATTCCTGTCGAACTGGAAAAAGAAATCGTTGTCGTTGACTACCCCCTACCCAGTATCAACGAACTAGATCAGGTTCTCGGGGAGCAACTGGATCCCCGCAATCGCCGCCTCACCCCTGAAGTACGGGAAAAACTCGTCAAAGCCACCCTTGGCCTGACGCGGGATGAAGCTGAAAAAGTTTTTCGCAAAGCCAAAGTGACCGCTGGGCGCCTTACGGAAGCCGAAGTGGACATCATCCTCTCTGAGAAAAAGCAACTCATCCGCCGCAATGGCATCCTCGAGTATATGGAAGTGGATGAAACCATTGATTCGGTCGGCGGTCTAGAGGAACTGAAAGTCTGGTTACGCCAACGCTCCAACGCCTTCAGTGAAAAGGCGCGTGAATACGGCTTACCGCAACCGAAGGGGATGTTAATTTTGGGGGTCCCCGGCTGTGGGAAGTCCCTGATTGCCAAAACCACCTCCCGCCTTTGGGGCTTGCCGTTGCTGCGCCTTGATATGGGGCGCGTCTATGACGGTTCAATGGTGGGGCGATCGGAAGCGAATTTGCGCAATGCCCTGAAAACCGCTGAATCGATCTCCCCTGCCATTCTCTTCATTGATGAAATGGACAAGGCCTTTGCGGGCGGAGCAGGCTCCTCGGACTCCGATGGCGGTACCTCAAGCCGGATCTTTGGCTCCTTCCTCACTTGGATGCAGGAGAAAAAGTCTCCCGTCTTTGTCTTGGCGACAGCCAACCGCGTCGAACGGCTCCCCGGTGAATTTTTGCGCAAAGGTCGCTTTGACGAAATTTTCTTTGTGGATTTGCCCAATGCCGAGGAGCGCAAGGAAATCTTTCGCATTCACCTCACCAAGCGCCGCCGCGACATTGATCGCTTTGACCTCGAGCAACTCGCCAATATCTGTGATGGCTTTTCAGGTGCCGAGATTGAGCAGGCCATCATTGCTGCCATGTACGAAGCCTTTGCTCAAGGGCGCGAGTTTACCCAGTTAGACATTATTGCCGCTAGCCGTGCCACTCAACCCCTTTCCAAGACGATGCAAGAGCAGGTCACGGCACTGCGGGATTGGGCACGCCAACGGGCGCGTCCGGCGGCTGCTTCAGTGGCTGAATACCAGCGACTGGAGTTTTGACAAGCTTCCTTCTGTCTGCCCTGCGCAGATGGGAGAAAGACCCGACCACAGGGGTTTGGTTCGCCATAAATTGTGGTTCATTCAGTCCAATGTTTCTGTCTCAATCTGGAGGAAATCCACATGTCTCACTTCAGCACCCTGCGTACGAAAATTACCGATGCTGAAATCTTGAAAGCGTCCCTGCGGGATCTGGGCATTACGGTGAAAACCAATGCCGATGTGCGTGGCTACAATGGCCAACGTGTTCGCTCTGACATCGTCGCTGTCCTCGATGGCGAGTATGATCTGGGCTGGTCTCGCAATGCTGATGGCACCTTTGATCTGATTGCTGACCTCTGGGGTGTGGCCAAAAAACACAACCAAACGGAGCTGATCAACTCGATCAACCAAAAATATGCCATCAACAAAACCTTGGCTGAGGTGAAGCGTCCTGGCCTTCAGAACGCCAACGTCAAGCTTGTGGTGCATAGCTAATCCTGTTGCCAATTGCTTTGTACTGTCTAGCGCGCGTTCCCAAGTAATCCGCTGGCTGACTCCCTAGGGGTCGGCCTCTTTTTTTATCTCAGGATTACGAATATGGTATTTTGGCGGTACAGGGAAGGATGGCTTATAGTTATTGAGTTCTGGCCAGCACATTCAAGAGCGTTTTTCTCCAGAGGCTAAGCTAGTCGTTGCCAGTGGAGATGTCTGTGAGGTGATTCGTCAGGTGCCGGATAAGGCCATGACGCTCATCTTTACGTCGCCGCCCTACAACCTCGGCAAGGCCTATGAAACGCCGGTGGCGATTGAGGACTATCTCCAAAGCCAAAGCCAAGTGATTGCCGAGCTATATCGAGTGCTGCGGCCAGAGGGAAGTTTGTGCTGGCAAGTGGGGAATTTTGTTCAAGGGGGAGAGGTGTATCCCTTGGATATTTTGTTTTATCCCCTGTTCAAGCGGTTGGGTTTGAAGCTGCGCAATCGCATCATCTGGAAATTTGGCCATGGTCTCCATTCCACAAAGCGCTTTTCTGGCCGCTATGAAACGATTCTCTGGTTCACGAAGTCCGATCACTACATCTTTAATTTGGATGCCGTGCGTATTCCAGCCAAATATCCGGGGAAACGCCATTTCAAAGGTCCCAATAAGGGCAAACCCTCGGGCAATCCCTTGGGCAAAAATCCATCCGATGTCTGGGAAATCGTTCTTCAGGATTGGCAAGAACTGGTGTGGGATATTCCCAATGTCAAGTCCAATCATCCTGAAAAAACATTGCATCCCTGCCAGTTTCCCATTGAGTTAGTGGAGCGGTGCGTTCTCGCCCTCAGCCATGAAGGGGATTGGGTCTTTGACCCCTATATGGGGGTGGGATCATCCCTCTTGGCTGCCCTAATGCACAATCGGCGGGCGATGGGCTGTGAAAAGGAACCCACTTATGTCAACATTGCTCGCCAGCGGATTCAGGCCTATGAAAATGGCACCCTGCCCTACCGTCCCCTCGGCAGACCGGTCTACGCCCCCACAGGGCATGAGAAAATAGCCCAAGTTCCTGAGGAGTGGCAACAGTGAATTGGCGATCGCTCGATGAACGGGTACGCATTCAATCCAAGTGGGTGACCTTGATTGCCGAGAAGTGGTTGACGGACACAGGTGAAACCCTAGAATACTGGCGGGTAGAAAAGGCGGACTCGGTGATTGTCCTGCCGCTGCAAGGGAAGGATTTAATCTGCCTGCCGCTAACCTTTCGGGTGGGGGTTCAGCGAGTTACGGTGGATTTTCCCGGTGGCAGAGTAGGGTCGGATCAGGATCCGATCGCGATCGTGCCGCAAATTTTGACACGGGAATTGGGAATTACCGCTAATGTCATTCAAGGAATCACCCCGATCAGTGAGCAGCCTTGGCTAGTCAATATACACCACCGTTTCCTCGCCGTGACTCTCTACCCATGTGTCGAGCTGCTGTTGATACGCTTGTCGCTCTGCCTCACACCGTTCTTGGTAACGTATCTGTTTTTTTTGCGGGTGATGCCCATCTGGTCGAGGGCATAACTAATGGTGGAAACTTGAACGCCAAATCGCTGGGCACGGTCGATTAAACGGTCATCGGGATGGGCAGCAACATCGGCTGCTAAGGCCGCCCAATCCAGCTTCCAAGGACGACGGGGGACAACTGTGGGGGCTAAGTCGTCTCGCTTCAGCCAGCGATGGATAGTGGCGCGGCTCACCTGAAAAATTTGAGTCGCTTCACTGATTTTGCCACCTTGCTTGATATAGGAGACAACCCGCTCTCGTAAGTCCAAGCTATAGCTCATATTCTTGAGTAACATTCATGACGCTTTGAGTATAGCCTATGCCTCTTGAAAATATCTCACTCCCTTTGGAAACAGCTATAGCTATACGTTGACATCTCCCCTATTGCCAAACTTTTATTTTCCCCTAGGGCAAATTTTTGAGCTATGAGCCTATCGGTCAATTATTGCTATAGAGGCTAAAGAGCGATCGAAAGTCGAAGAGACGAATCAACATTGGCCAAAAGGCATCTAGGCCATTGGGGGCTTTGGGTTTGTGCCACCATGTGAGGCCACCATAGAGCAGTTGTACGAGGTGCCGCTGTGCCTCATCACTGACCTCTAAAAACCGCAGGTAAATGCAGCACCGCTCCTCTTCAGTGCGGGTACGAACCACGGCTGCGGTGACGCTAAAGTCCTGTTCCAAAAAGGTCAGCGTGCCGACGGTATCTCTTTGGGCTTCGATAAAACGCCCTGCGGTCAGCAATAGGGCAGCACCAGTCTCCGACACATCGCGGGTATAGCCCCAGTAGGTTTGATCCCCCAGTTGGAAACGACATACAGTGCAAACGGGAAAGCGATCGCTCTGACGGCGGGTGGGCTGATCAATGGAGGACAGAACCGCAATCAAGGCAATAAAGGCGTTGTAGAGCGTCCAAGCCAGCATCACCTCTAAACCCGCCCGTTCATACTCCATTGGTGGCCAGATATGGAGCCAGTAACCCCCATAGCGGATAAAGATGCCCACTCCGACTGCAATCACAAATACTGCGAGCGGCCATGTATAGCGTAAATTCAACCGCTTCCGATTGGAGAGGGTGCCCTTATTAGTGACAATGCTGCCAATTTTACCGAAGGGATTGCGGAGGATTTTAATCAGTTGCACCATCCCCGGAAAGGCAAAGGTCACCTCATAGACTTCACCCCAGAGGGAAAAATACCGCCCTTCTGTCGCCCAGCTAAAGGTGGCAATTACTAACAGCGTGTAGGGCAGGGCATAGAAAAGGTACTCACCCAATGTCGCCACCGTTAAGGAGATGCCTGTCATTAGGCTCAAAAACGGACCAATGAGAAAGCAGGTGCGGGTAAAGGGATTGATGTTGTGCAACAGCAGCGAGAGGTGGCAACTGCGCTGAAACCAAGAAAGCTTTGACCAAATGGGGAGATCATTACCACAGAAATAGATTTGCATATTCCCCTGTAGCCAGCGCAGCCGTTGCTCCAGATGATCTTGGAAGTTGCGAGGAGACTCCCCCATGCTGAGGATTTCATTGAGGTAAACGAGGCGATAACCAGCGATCTGCATTTTGGTTCCCGTTTGGAAATCCTCGACCACACAGCGGGTGTAGTATCCGCCTACGGCTTCTAGGTCACGGCGGCGCACCACATAGGAGGTGCCACAGCAAATGATGGCGTTGCCAAAGTCCCGCCCCGGCTGAATAAAGCCAAAAAAGTACTCCATATCGCCGGGCATCATGAACTCAATGCCAAGGTTTTGGGAGTGGTAGTCAGGGTTAAAGAAGTGCTGGGGGGTCTGCACCATGGACACGTGATCATCTTGAAAGAAGCCCACGGTGCGGCTCAGGAAGTTCTGAAACGGAATAAAGTCGGCATCAAAAACAGCAATCAGTTCACCAGTGGTGTATTTCAGGGCATGGTTGAGGTTCCCTGCTTTGCGGTGCTCATTGGTGGGACGGGTGAGATAGTTGACCCCCAGATGCTCACAGAGATCCGCAATTTCCGATCGCCGACCATCATCGAGGACATAGATGCTTTTATTTCGGTAGTTGATCGCCTGACAGGCCACAATCGTCCGCCGCAAAATATAGGGAGGCTCATTATAGGTGGGAATGAAAATATCCACACTGGGGCAGTATTCACCACTGAGAACCGCCTGCTGATAGTAATTGGCCTGTCGCGATCGCCATGCGGTCGTCAGCCATGCCGTCTGATAGAAGTAAAGCAAATAGGTGAAAAAGTAGAGCACCTCAAGACCATAGAAGCCAATACTGGCAGTAAAGCTCAACCAGTGGGCATCATTGAGCGTCACCCAGCCCCGCCACACCAGATAGCGGCAGCCAAAGAGAATAACAATGAAGCGAATGATCAGGCGGCTAACATTATTGCTGGGAATAAAATTGAGGGCAACTGCCATCACTGCTGCAAGGACAATGGGCCACCACACGCTTAAATCATCGGTGGGCATCTGCAGGAGGTCAGGCAGAGGCCGCAACTGATCGGGATTCACTAAATCAACGGGAAAGAGCGTCGGTCGCCACACCGTCGCCAACAGCACACCAAAGAGGAATAGGATGCTGAAAACAAAAAGACCCCAGACCCACGGTGAAACCAGTTGCGGGGGGGAAGTGGGCTTGGGTGGCTCATGGGTCATAAGGAGACCCCCTAGGGGAAAAAGAGGAAATTTAGGCCATCGTCGGCATTTGCAGGCGAGCAAAAATCATGCGGCCTGCCGAGGTTTGCAGGGCACTGGTCACAACCACCGACAACTGATCGCCAATGTGATCCACCCCCTCTTCGACAACCACCATCGTGCCATCCTCAAGGTAGCCCACCCCTTGCGCTGGTTCTTTCCCTTCCTTGAGAATCTTCAACTCCAGCGTATCGCCGGGGAGGTAGATGGGGCGCAGGGCTTGCGCTAACTCGTTGACGTTAAAGACATCCACTTTTTGGAAGCGGGCAACTTTGTTGAGATTCAAATCATTGGTGACAAGGGTGCCATTGATCTCTTGGCACAGGCGCACCAGCTTGGCATCCACCGTTGTTAATTCTGGATAGTCTGCGGAGTGAATGACAATGCGATCGCCCAAACTGGCTTGGAGACGATTGAGAACATCGAGACCCCGCCGACCGCGAATCCGTTTTTGCTCATTCCCCGCATCGGCAATGAGTTGCAGCTCCTGAAGCACAAACTGGGGCACAATGATTTGCCCTTCGAGTACCCCGAGATTCAACAGTGCCTCAATGCGGCCATCAATAATGCAACTGGTGTCCAGTACCTTTGCTCGGGCAGGTTTGAGCATCCCCTCAGCCAAGAGACTGCTGGCAACGGCATTGGGGTTAATTAACCGCAGCAGGGCAGGCCCGTGACTATCGGCCAAGGTGGTTCCCGAATAGGCAAAGACAATACTGGTGAGAACAGCAATCAGGGGTTTAATAAAGGAAAAATCTTTGGGAATGGGCAACAGGAAAATCGGTGCCAGCATCAAGTTGGCCAAGAGCAACCCTACCACCAGACCCACGGCTCGCGACAAGAGCGTTTCTGGGGGCAATTGGCGGATACTGCGCTCAAGACGATGGTAAAGGGACTGCAACAATAAACCAAGGGCAATGCCAACGATGGTGCCAAAGCCAGCCATGACCCACTGCAATCCCCGCACATTGGCCACTTGAGCAAGAACTGTTTCTGGGAGGAGGTCAATGCTGTTGAAGCCAACGGCAATTCCCATCACGACGATAATGAGGAGTAAGATGGTATCGAGCATTAGTTCGCTCCTGTCGCGCTGGACATCTCCATAGGCCATTACTTTAGGATTATACTTTTTTCTCTTTTGCTGCGGTGTTGGGCTGCTGCATATCGAGATGGCGACTAATGCGGGTACCGGCTCGGATGCCCTCAGCTTCGGCTTGAGGCCCCAGAATGGCCCGTGCTACCATACCACCGAGGGTCGCCCATAGCGTTTCCTTAGTGAAGGTTTGACTGGTTTTCACCCACCACTCTAGAAAAAGATGCAGGGATGGGGGAGGAGGTTCCTCAGGGGATGGCGCCGCCAACTGTCGCCCGAGATCTTCCCCCAGTTGCGAACCAACCATATTGCCCACTACGCGCCCGACGGTTTCGCCCACAGGCCCCAAGACCACTTGCCCTGCCAAACCGCCAGCAATTTCACCGGCGGTACCCCCGATTTTGTCACCGCTGTGAATCTCCAAGGCTTTCGCGACCCGTTCCGGCGTTGCCTCAAGGGCAGTAAATTGCAGTTGGGTGATTTGCTCCGTGGCTTCCATCCCTAATCGCGCACCAATCACACCGCCAACAAAGGTGCCCACTTGCACCCCCATGACCGCACCCGCAGGCCCCATAAACAGGCCACCCGCCGTTCCCCCCACCATGCCACCAAGAATATCGCCCACGTAGCCGCCCATGAGAAATCCGCCCATGGAGGTGAGTTTGTTGCCCACCTCTTCAGGTTCGAGATCAAAGGCGCGGGTGAGGTTTTGCAAGCCCTTATTGCCTTGGCCAATGATCTGGACATCCCCCCAAAATTGAATGGCCGCCAACAGTTGTAGGGGCGTGATTTGCTCGAGGTGATACTCAATGGTAATTGAGGCGGCAAGGGGGTTAACGTGAACAGATTTGATCCCTTGGAGGGTTTTCAGATAGGCACTCAGGGAATCGCGAAAGGCAGCATCCGTTTTCAGTTCTTGAATCCGCAATCGCAGGCGATCGCCCGTGAGGTGCATGACTTCGGCAATCGGCGCAGTTTCGGCAGTGGCCATGGGAAACCCACCCAATAGGCTCTAGTTGCCGTTGTAGCACGCGCACCAAAGTAAGGAGGAAGATCTGTCAAAATGTTAAGGGAATCACACACAGAGTGAATGACCATGACAGCCACGGTAAAGGTCGAACATCTCAAGAAGTCCTACGGTTCCATTACAGCGGTGGCCGATGTCTCCTTTAGCGCCCATCAAGGGGAAATTTTTGGGGTGCTGGGGCCAAATGGCTCAGGGAAAACGACAACACTGCGCTGTCTGTGTACCCTCTCGCGACCGGATGCTGGGGTATTGGAAGTCTGTGGTCTTTCGGTTCTCCACCAACCTCATTTAGTGCGCCAAAAATTAGGCTATGTGGCTCAAGAGGTGGCGCTTGATAAAATCCTCACGGGTCAGGAATTTCTAGAATTACAGGCGGCGCTGTACCACATTCCCCCTGCCCTGATTCCAGAGCGCATTGAAGCAGTGCTGGCACGGTTGGATTTATTGGAATGGCGCGATCGCCAATGTGGTACCTACTCGGGTGGCATTCGCAAACGCTTTGATCTCGCAGCAGGACTACTGCATCAACCCCAAGTGCTTGTCTTGGATGAACCCACCGTAGGCCTCGACATTGAAAGTCGCCAAGTGATTTGGGATGTGCTGCGGGATCTCAAGGCTCAAGGACTGACGATTATCTTGACCAGCCACTACCTTGAGGAAGTGGATCTCCTTAGCGATCGCTTGGCGATTCTGGATAAAGGGCGCGTCATTGCCAGCGGTTCGCCTGAGGAACTCAAGGCCAATATTGGGGGCGATCGCGTCACGTTGCGGGTACGAGAATTTACACCGCGTCAAGAGGCACAAATGGCCCAGACCCTTCTCAGTCAATTGGACTGCGTGAAATCGGCGCTGATTAATGCCAACCAAGGCAACTCCTTGAATCTGGTGGTCACAGATGCGGCTGTGGCGATCGCAGCCATTAGAAGGGCGCTAGAGGAAGCAGGACTCCCCCTCTTTAGCGTGGCGCAGTCACGACCCAGTTTAGATGATGTCTATTTGGCCGCCACGGGTCAAACCCTCTTGGATGCCGACTTGGCAGCAGCGGCGCAGCGGGACAGCAAACAGTTGAAAAAAGAGGCCATGCAACGCTAATGGGGCAGCCAATTCTTTGGGTTCATGGAGACTGCCTCGACCCCACGGCGCCCATCTTTGACCGCTATCCCCACGCGCCGGCCATTTTTGTTTGGGATGTAGCGCTCCTCAAGGAGTGGCAAATTCGCCTGAAGCGGCTGGTCTTTCTCTATGAGTGCCTGCTGGATCTCCCCGTGGCAATGTACCGGGGTGAGGTCGCTCCCTTGGTGAATGCCTTTGTTGAGGTGCACGGGGGCGATCGCGTGGTAACAATGGCCAGTCCTAGCCCTCGCTTTCGCGCCATTTGTCAGCAATTGGCCTATCCAGTGGAGATCCTAGAGCCAGAACCCTTTGTCACGTTACCTGCCAATGCCGATTTGAAGCGATTCTTTCGTTATTGGAAGTTGGCAAAACCCCGCTTGGGACTATAAAAGATGCTGGCGATCGCCCGATCCCTTGAGAAGATGCCTTGGCAGCCGCGATTCTCCCTGTTGGATCGCTATATTCTGCGGGAGATGATTCGCCCCTTTGTCTTTGGTTTTGGCATTTTTACGGCGATCGCTGCCGTTATTGGTACAGTGTTCTACCTCATTCGCAATATGGTGGAGCACAACCTTGGCATCCTCAGTGCCCTTCAAGTCTTTTTTCTGCGTTTGCCCACCTTTGCGGTGCTGGGCATTCCCATGGCGATGCTCTTTGGTTCGCTCCTTGCCTATAGTCAACTCTCCCGTCGTAGTGAACTGATTGCTTGCAAAAGCTGTGGGGTGAGTCCGCTGCGTTTAGTGCGACCGGCGCTCCTAGCGGGGTTCTGTGCCTTGCTCTTTACCTTTGCCCTCAATGAACTGGTGGCTCCCCCCATGGCCTACCGCGCCATCAAGACCTTGGAAGTGGCGATTCAACGCCCCCAACCTACCTTTCAAACCCGCAATATCTTCTACCGTCGTTTTGCTGGGGGGCAGCTTCAGCAACTCTTTTTTGCCCATCGTTTTGATGGCGAGGTCATGGGTCAAGTGACGGTGTTGAACTTTGAGCAGGGGCAATTGCGAGAAATTATTACGGCGCAGGAAGCCCAGTGGCAGGGTTCGGCGTGGCTGTTTCGGCAGGGCACCTACCACCACCTGACCCGCGATCGCGACTATGACGTGGCCGAGACCTTCTCAGAACGAACATTTGCCTACCCCCGCACTCCCCTTGATTTGGCCATGGAAACGCGGGCACCAGAGTTTATGACCAGCCGCGAAATCTATCAGTACTTGCAAGTTTTGGCGGAAAGTGGCGATGCCAAACGTCTGCGGCAGTGGCGGGTGCAGTTGCAGGAAAAGCTCTCCCTTCCCGTTTTGTGCCTGAGTTTTGCCGTTGTCGGTGCCGTTTTGGGCATCAGTTCTCCTCGCCAAGGACAGGGGCGTGCCTTTGGTCTCAGTGTGGCGATTATTTTTGGCTATTACGTTGCTGCCTTTATTTTCACCGCCTTTGGCGAGGGGGGAGCAGTGTCGCCCATCGTGGCCAGTTGGTTACCGAAGGTTGTCGTCAGCGCGATCGCCCTCGGCATGCTCTACCACGCCAATCGGCACTAGTAGGGAATCTGCCAATAGCGACAGGCCGCATGGGCAAGGGTCATCACGCCCACAGGGATAGCTTGTTCATCGACATCAAACTCCGGGTGATGCAGGGGATAGTTGGGGCGATCGCGAAACCCCACCCCAAGGCGAAACATCGCACCGGGGGCATGCTCTAGGTACAGGGCAAAATCCTCTGCCCCAAGGGACGGTTCCGGCAAAATATGCACATGGGGGGCACCCACCACATCAGTCGCCGCCTCCGCCAGCAGTTGCGATAGGTAGGGCGTATTTTCCACCCCCGGTACGCCCCGCCGATAGTGGAGTTGGTAACGGGCACCGTAGGCATGGCAGACATTGGCCACAATTTGCTCAATCCAGGTCGGGAGGGTGGCACGGGTTTCTGGATGGAGCGATCGCACCGTTCCCTGAAGCGTCACCTGATCGGCAATGACATTGGCAGCCCGTCCCCCTTGAATTTTGCCAAAGGTGACCACCACGGGTCGCAGGGGATTCTGCGTGCGGCTAATGGCCTGTTGCAAAGCACTGATCACTTGAGCGGCAATCCAAATCGCATCTACCGCTTCATGGGGGCGGGCACCGTGGCCCGATTCTCCCAAAATCGTTAACTCAATGTCATCGGCAGCCGCCGTCAACGCCCCATAGCGTACCGCTACTTCCCCCGCTGGAATGGTGGGAAACACATGGAGCGACAAAATGGCACTCACCTCTTTCATAGCGCCATCGGCAATCATCCAACTCGCCCCTTGGGCAATTTCTTCCGCTGGTTGAAAAATAAACCGCACCCGGCCGGGGAACTCCTCCTTGAGGGCTGCTAACACCATTGCCGTGCCCAGACCCACCGTGGTGTGGACATCGTGACCACAGGCGTGCATCACCCCGCTATGTTTTGAGCTAAACTCGAGTCCAGTGCGCTCTTGAATCGGCAGGGCATCCATATCGGCGCGAATGGCCAAGAGCCGCTGTTTTTTAGGATTCCCCGCCAGTTCCGCAATCACCCCCACTTTGCCCACATCCTGCTGTACGGTTAAGCCGGCGGAGGAAAGTACCCCCGCCACGTAGGCAGCCGTTTGATGTTCTTGACCACTCAATTCGGGGTAGCGGTGCAGATGGCGACGAATTTCAATGAGACGGGGGGTGAGGGTTTGGGTAATCTGGCGAATCCGAGCAAGCATAGCGCAGCCGTGGCGATATTTTTGTATCCTATCGAATCTCAGGAATTGCCGGTTGCCCACTCCTGATAGGGGTGCTCCGCTAAGTAGGCATTGGTATAGCGGGGGTCGTCGGTCACCTCAAGGCCAATCCAAGGGGGTAGAGTCAGGGGATAGTGAGCACGGGGCAATTCAATTTCTGCCAAAATCAGGCCAGTACAGGCGCCAGTAAATTCATCCACTTCCCAACACAGATCACCCGCTGGAATACGATAGCGGTTTTTCTGGATGATGGGTTGTAGGCACAATTCCGCGAGGAGTTCCCTTGCATCAGCAATGGGGATAGCATACTCATACTCACGGCGTTGGCCACCGCTGGCTTTGCCCTTGATCGTGATCCATGCCTCCTCCCCCGCAAGACGCACCCGCACCGTGCGCTCAGGAACTGTGGACAGGTAGCCTTGGGCAAATTGGGACACACTTGTGACCAGCGATCGCCATTCTTCGCCTATGACAAGGAACTTGCGCTCAATTTCGATGCCCATTGCCTAGACCGCTGTGGTAAATGAACCGTGGAGACCATAGGGAATGTGGTGTTTCAAGCGCAATCGTGCCACTGGCCCGGCGCTAATGGCTGCCGCATCAAAGATGAGTAACTGCGATTTGTGGCAACTGGCATCATACACCACCTGCAAAAGCCAGCCATCTTCTTCCCCTTGGGCACCCTGCCAGAGAAAGTCACCCTTTTGCAGACCCCGCGGGACAAAAATGGGTTCACTGGCAAAGCCACGCGGCGCCGCCGACCAAAATTGTTCCTCGCCCGTCTGGCGATCGCACCGCCACAGAGCCTGGAGAGGCGCATTGGTTTTCGGATCATGCCCTGCCGCCAAATAGGTGTAGCGATAGGGTTGCCCCACCTTGGCCGGATGCACTACGGGAAATTCACAGGGGCGATCGCTCACCACTTGCCAATCCACCGCCTTGGTTTTGGGGTTCAATTGAATCCGCCACAGCAGGCTTGAGGGCAGCGCCGCAAAATTCACCTCCCGAAAATCCATGCCCGGTTCGAGATTGGGAAAGTGGCTGTAGGCAATGGACTCCACATGAATTTCATCCCCAGCTTCGTAGGCATTGGCATGGTGAAAGACAAAACAGGCGGGCATCGTCAACATCTGGGGAGTCCCACCCCGACGAGGCAGCAGCCAAACCCGTGTCGGTTCCTGCGCATGGAATTGAATGCACTGGGCAGCGCCCCGCAGTCCCAGCAGATAGGGCAGCGGATTTAACCGCACTGGATTTTGAAAGACAATGGCGTAGTTGGGGGTCAGGGCAAAGTCATGGATAAAAGCAAACCCCGGAATCTGAAATACGGGTTGCGAGACACACTGACCACTGGCATCAAATTCATAGAGTGTAATGCGGGTGCTGAGGCCGGGCTTGACACCAAAATTCACGAGCCGCTGCGTCTGAGGATCAAAGCGGGGATGCGCTGCAAAGGCATCCCTCTCCTTGAGGAGACCCCCTAGGTTGTCGAGGCCAATGGTTTCTAGGGTCACAGGGTCAAGGCAGTAGGGCAGACCGGCTTCCCAGAGCGCCAGTAATTTGCCCCCCCAATAGATCACATGGGTATTGGCAATGTTTTTGACCCGAATATCGAGGAAATTGGCCAGCCAGCCCCCCGGTTTTTGGGTGCCAAAGACACCGCGATAGAGAAGGCGATTGGCCTTTTCCTCCGCCAAAAATCCGGCGGTACGCACGTAGCGATTGCGAAAATGCACCCGTCCCTTCTCAAAGCGAAAAGCACAGATCATGCCGTCGCCATCAAAGGGATGGGCTAAGGGCACTCCCCCGCGCTCCAACCGTCCAGGGCCATTGCGGTAGAGCGTTCCCACCAAATCCGTGGGCACCGTACCTTCGACATCCTCAATCCAATAGTCATATTCTTGGGTGAGAGATTCGGTCCCCCCCCGCCAATCCGCCATCGTGTAGGGGCGATCTAAAACTCCAGTCATGAGACACTTGGCTCCAACTCAACAGTGACAGAGGATTGAGAGGCGGGCGCCGGCACCTGCTGCGGCAACCAGTTCAACAGGGGTAGGGGCAATAGCGTACTCAGGTTGGTAATGAGCACCAGCAACCAGAGGCGATCGAAGTTATGCTCGGTAATCCCCAGCCAGTGGGTCAGCAGTGCCCCCAACTCATGGGAGACCAGATTGGCAAGGTTGCTAATGGACATCAGCAGCGCAAAGAGGGTGGCCTCAATCCCCGGCGGACACAGCCGCGCCGCCAACACGAGTACCGGCATAAAGGCAATCTGCCCCATAACTGCCAAAATGAGGCTATCCCCCAAGCTAAACCACTGGTCACTAATGCCCCATTGGCGATTGAGGTGGGTGACCAAAATCAAGCTAGAGAGTCCCAAAAGGGCTGAGAGAATCGTGCTCCAGAAAAAAATGGTACGAATGGGCAGCGTTTTCAAGTAGCGCTGGAAAATCCACACCCCCAAGAGGGAGGCGATGCTAGTGACAAGGCGCACCCGCCCCAAAAACTCCGCCTCAAAGCCCAATTCATTCGTTGTGAAGAAAAAGAAGGCTGATTCCGAGCCGGGGGTGGCTTGCCAGAGGAAGAGAAACGCCACCGGCAACCAAATCCGTTTTTGCATCATTGCTTGGCGCACACGGTTGATGTGCTCCCAAGTCTGACGCAGTTGAGGCCGAGCCGTAACCCGTGCTTCGGCGATCACCCACGCAACCCCCGACATCAAGAGCGGAAATATTGCTGTAATTTGAAATACTGTACGCAGACTAAACCACTGCAACAGTTGGCCACTAAAGTAAGCGGTGAGGATGCCTCCCACGGCAGTCGCTGCCCAGCTTAGGGATTGCAGCGTTCCCATTTCAGTCGCCGATTCTTGGCGTGCCCGTTCCACCACCAGTGAATCGACAATCACATCACTGAGGGCGATCGCGATCGAGGCTGCGAGAATCGCTGCCGTTGCCTGCCAAGGGGTAGCCACCCACGTCCCCAAGCTCAACCACGCCCCACAGCCCAGCAAGCCCGACAGGACAAGATAGGAACGGCGACGAAATCCCAAAAGCGGCACACTATCAGAAATGAGGCCAAACACCGGCTTAATGACCCAAGGCAGCGCAGCCACACCCATTAATGCTGCCACTTCCGCTGGCGACAGCCCCAACTCATCCTTAAAGAAAAAGCTAATGGCCAGCCGTGCTAAGCCCAACACCCCTTGGACAAAATACACCAGCAAAATGGCTAAGAGTTCGCCACTGGGTTCTTGCCCAAAAAGGAGCGTCTCCTTGAGCCACTGAAACCAGCGTTGAGGTTGCGAAGGTTGAACTAACATTACCAAATGTTAAGCAACAGCATTGCCTCCATCATATCCAGACAAGCTGAAAATTGCTAACACGGGTACTCTTCATTGGCTCCTAGACTCGCAAGAGACCCTAATGGCGGTTATTTGGCAACCTCCAGTTGATCGAGGCGCAGCCAAACTGTAGGGGTGGGCACTGGAAATTTAATCTGCGCATAGTCACCGCGAATCTCCACCACCTCACCCCGTCCCTCAAAGAGATAGGGGGGATAGCGATGATCACTGGCCAAGGCCTCAACACTGTTGGCCAATTTTTCAGCAACGACCTTTACCAAATCTCCCTTTTTAATCGCCATAGCACACTCCACAGAAATCGTTCCTCATTGTAGGGGATCGCTTAATGCAAATAAATCAAGCAATTCAATCAAGCAATCAAGATAGACTGACTGCGGCTAAACTACGCTTAAGCGTTGCACTAACTAGATTTCAGGAAGCCTTGCAATGAACTGTATTCCAGTGATTCTATCCGGGGGATCAGGCAGTCGCCTTTGGCCCTTATCGCGCCAAGCCCATCCCAAGCAGTTTATGCGTTTAACGAGCGAAGGCGCAAGTCTGCTGCAACAAACGTGGCAACGCTTGCAGGGTTTACCCCAAGTGCAACCGCCAGTGGTGGTGGCCAATGACGCCCATCGCTTCCTTGTAGCGGAACAATTTCAAGAGCTAGGGGTGACACCAACGCGGATTTTGCTCGAACCCTTGGGGCGCAATACGGCTCCTGCGATTACCCTTGCTGCGCTCTACGTCACAGAAGTCCTCGCCACCGATGCCATTCTTTTGGTGCTACCAGCGGATCATTTAATTCAGGATGTTGCCGCCTTTCAGCAGGGGCTACAACGGGCACTTGCACCCGCCACCAAGGACTGGTTAGTGACCTTTGGCATTACCCCCACCTCTCCCCATACAGGCTACGGCTACATTCGGCGGGGGGAAGCTCTCAGTGAGGCCCACACCTATCGGGTGGCAGAGTTTGTCGAAAAACCCGATTTGGCAACGGCAGAGGCTTATCTAGCGGATGGCCATTACCTTTGGAATAGCGGTATGTTTCTCTTCCGCGCCCAGAGCTTCTTAGCAGAATTGGCACAGCAGCAGCCAGACATTTTGCACCATTGCCGCTTGGCACTGCGGGAGGGACAGGAGGATTTGGACTTTATCCGCTTGGCCAAAGCACCCTTGAGTCAGTGTCCCAGTTTATCGGTGGACTATGGGGTGATGGAAAAGACGCAAAAAGCAGCGGTAGTGCCCCTAGAGTGCGGCTGGAGTGATGTGGGGTCTTGGTCGAGTCTCTGGGAGGTGACACCCAAGGATGAATTTGGCAACAGTTGCCGTGGCAATGTCCTTCTCTATAGCAGCAAAGAGTGCTTTGTTCACAGTCAGCATCGCTTGGTGACCCTACTGGGGGTCGACGATCTGATCGTTGTGGAAACAGCCGATGCCGTTCTCATTGCCCATCAGAAGGCAGCACAACAAGTCAAACAAGTGGTGGAGCAACTGCAAGCGCAAGGGCGCCCGGAGGCGGACAACCATCCCGTCGTCTATCGTCCTTGGGGGCACTACACTGCGATTGATGCTGGTCATCGCTTTCAAGTGAAGCGGATTACGGTCAAGCCGGGGGCGAGTCTTTCGCTGCAACAGCACCATCACCGCGCAGAACATTGGATTGTTGTCAGTGGTACAGCGGAAGTTACCTGCAATGGCAAAACGTTTCTGCTGACGGAGAATGAGTCCACCTATATCCCTGTGGGCGCTGTGCACCGCTTGGCCAATCCGGGGAAAATTCCCCTTGAAATGATTGAAGTGCAGTCGGGAGCCTACCTTGGCGAAGATGATATTGTCCGCTTTGAGGATCGCTATGGTCGCGAGACAGGGCGATAACCGCTGGGCAAACCCTTAGACCGCTAGCCAAGCGATCGCCACCCCAAGGGCGGAACCAACGATGACTTGAATGGGGGTGTGCCCCAATAACTCCTTGAGGCGGGCTTCTGCCAATTCGTGCCCATCTTGGAAAAATTCATCAACAATTTGATTGAGAATGCGGGCTTGTTTACCAGCGGCTTGGCGCACCCCGGCCGCATCGTACATGACAATGCAGGCAAAGACAACGGCGATCGCAAACTCAATGCTATCCCAGCCCCGCTGCAGCCCCACCCCAGTCGCCAAAGCAGTAACAAGGGCGGAATGGGAACTGGGCATGCCCCCCGTTTCCACCAGAACGCGGAAATTGAGCTTGCGGTGTTTGGCAATGTCAATCAGTAACTTGAGCATTTGGGCGATCGCGCTGGCGGCGAAAGCGACCCAGAGGACATGGTTAGCCAGTAGCTCACGAAGACCGTCCATCATGGTTACGGACAAGGACAAACTCTGCGCCCATCCTAACCCACTTCGGGATCGTTAATGACTGCGGCTGGTAATGTAGTCGGCGATCGCCTGCAAAGGAACGGCGGCTGCCCCATACACAGCCAACTCTGCCTTCGCCTCTGCCACCAAGCGTTCAGCCTCTTGGCGAGATTTTTCCAGACCCCACAGGCGCGGGTACGTCATTTTTTGGGCGGCCACATCTTTACCAACGGTTTTACCGAGGACATCGCGGGTCGAAGTAATATCCAAAATGTCATCCACAATCTGGAACGCCAAGCCAATATTTGCCGCATAGCGCGACAGGCGAGCCACATCAGATTCATTCGCCCCCGTCAGTAATGCCCCAGAAACCACAGAGGCCTCCAGTAATGCCCCCGTTTTGTGGGAGTGGATAAAGTGCAGCGTTTCTAGACCAATGTTCGGCTGCCCTTCACACTCCAAGTCCACCACTTGACCGCCCACCAATCCCGTTGCTGCCACCGCATGCCCCAACCGCGCCACAATTTTCAGCAGATATTCTGCGGGCACGTTTTTCGTTTGTTCCACCACATATTCAAAGGCATAGGCCAGTAAGCCATCCCCCGCCAGAATGGCAATATCTTCGCCATAGACTTTGTGATTTGTGGGCTTGCCGCGACGGTAGTCATCATTGTCCATAGCCGGCAGATCATCGTGGATCAGCGACATCGTGTGGATCATCTCTAGGGCACAGGCGGTGGGCATGGCCATTTCCACGGTGCCCCCCATCAGTTCACAGGTGGCCAAGCAGAGAATTGGGCGCAGCCGTTTGCCCCCTGCCATCAGTGAATAGCGCATCGCATCGTAAATTTTCTCTGGGTAGGCAACGGGGATCGATGCTTCGAGGGCAGCTTCCACAAGGGCTTGGCGTTCTTTGAGGTAGGCCTTGAGATCAAATGTGCCGGCGGGATGGACTTGGGGGGGATCAGCGGAAATCATGAACAACTCCTCAGGGTGCGGGCGGCATAGAGGTCAACGAGAGCAGGGGCTGGTGCCAGTTGTGACGGCGACAATAGCTCCATACAGTATTGTGCAACAACATGGCAACGGTCATCGGACCGACGCCCCCCGGAACAGGGGTAATATAACTGGCCACAGCACAGGCAGCCTCATAGTCCACATCGCCCCAGAGACTCGATTTGCCGTCGGGGCGTTGAATGCGATTAATCCCGACATCAATGACCACTGCCCCCGGCCGAATCATGTCGGCAGTAATCCGCCGCGGCTGTCCCATCGCTGTGACTAAAATCTCAGCACTACGGGTGACACTGGCAAGATCACGGGTGCGCGAGTGGGCGATCGTCACCGTTGCATTGGCAGTGAGTAACATCAAGGCCAAGGGCTTGCCGACCAAAATACTGCGACCCACGACCACTGCCGAGCGACCTGCAACATCAATGCCATAGGCGACCAAAAGCTGCATCACTCCAGCAGGCGTACAACTGCGCAGTCCCGGTTCATCGCGCACGAGCCGACCGAGATTTTCGGGATGCAGGCCATCCACATCTTTATCCGGATGAATCGCGTATAGCAGGGGACAGGGATCAAGGTGGGGTGGTAGGGGTAATTGCAGCAGAATGCCATCCACCCGTTCGTCCTGATTTAGCTCAGTAATTCTGGCCAATAAATCCGCTTCTGTAATGGTGGCCGGTAAATGGGCACCAAAGGATTGAATCCCGACGCGGCCACAGGCTTGTTCTTTGGCACGGACATACACGGCACTGGCGGGATCATCACCAACCCGCAACACGGCCAACCCAGGCGATCGCCCCCACTGGGCTTGAAACGTCCGCACATGATCAGCCAACTGGCGTTCAATGGACTGGGCTAAGGATTTGCCATCAAGGCAGGCAGCGGAGTTTGCAACCAAAGGACACCTTAAAATTGATCAATCACGAAAGTCTAGGGTTGAGTTGCCGAATGCGTTTCCATCGGTTGGCAACAACATCGAACTAGTTTACCTCAAACAGGGAACACCAAGGCTAGCATTGATCAAGTTCTCTCTGCTAAGCCACCGCAGATAGGGAATTGCGCCAGAAGAGTTAACGAATTGTGCCAAAGGCTTAAGAATCGCTAGGGGCGATCGCCCGAAGGGGAGGTTCGCTCCACTTGAATTTTGGCAATGGCAGGGGTAGTACACAGGTAGGTCAGCACATCCTCCGCACTCATCAGGCGCTTGAGCACCACTTGGCCAATGGTTGAGGCCGGGTCAGGATGGCTGGGCTTCACTTCTACCATGAGAACCATCTCCTCCACTTGGTACAGCCAGAGCTTTTCCTCCCCCTCTAGAATGTAGAGGCAGGTACGGGTGATCACGGGCGATCGCCGCCACGCTTGCTCATTCCAGAGGCCTTGGGGTTCCCACACGCGGCCAATCTGCCACCCCTCAGTGAGGAAAAAGTATTTCATGCCACGGGTGGCGATTCATTCCCTTGGGCACTGGCGGCCTCCTCAGGTTCCATAGAATTAAAACAAGCTGCCGCTATCAGCAAAAATGGCGTTCCTGGCAGGAGGGGTAAAATAAAGCCGATAACCCCAATAATTCCAAAAATCACACCAAGAACCATACGTGCTGTATTACGGATGCTTTTAGTCACAGGCATTCCCTTCGAGTTGCAATCGGCGAGGATGATTCACCTCTAACGTAGCCTGAACCTTGCCTTTTCACAAGTTGCTGGTGCTAAGCTTTATCGAGAATCGCATCCCGCAGATCCATGCCGTCCATTTCTGCTTTGTAGAGGTTTGCCCCCTTAAAGTTGGCACGGCGGGCATTGGCCTTCGACATCTTGGCCGCAATGAGAACCGCATATTCAAAGTTCGCCTCAATGAGACTGGCACTTTCAAGAATCGCTTCTTGCAAAATTGCGCTCTTGAGATCGGCCAAGTGCAGGTTGGCCTGAAAGAGATTGGCACGGGTGAGGTTGGCATAGGCAAGGGTCGCTTCCACTAGGCTCACTCGCCGCAGTAGCGTGCCCACCAAGTTGGCTTGGCGCAGATCGGCCATGGCAATATTTGACTTGTAGAGATCAGCACCCGCTAAGGTAGCCCGTTGTAAACAGGCCCCCTGCAAATCTGCCTCAATCAGGTCACTCATGTAGAGGTTTGCTCCAGCCATGTAGGCATCCTTGAGCAAAGCGTTGCGCAGATCCGCCCCCGCTAAATTTGCCTGATCAAGATTGGCATTGGTGAGGTTGTACAGCTCCAAATTGGCGCCAGTGAGATCGGCTTGTCCCAGATCAGGGCGAATATCACTGTTTTGCTCCCGCCATTGATTCCAAGCGGTAACCCCCTGCTTGAGAAGCTGAAGATGTTGGGGATTGGCCACGGCAGTTATCCTTGGGCACTCGGATCAGTGTTTTGATAACCGTAAAAATCAATGCGATAGTCAACAATTTTCACGCCAGTTTTTGCTTCAATCTCAGCAATGAGAGAGGGGGGTAGCTCAACATGAACGTCAATAATTTTCTGGCTATCGAGACAATTGACATGGCTGTGACTATCACTGATATTGCCGTAAAGGCGCCCATCGGCACGCTCAACGCACTCAATAATGCCATGCTCGGAAAGGGCTTCGAGATTCTGATATACAGAGGTATGGCCGATGTCTTTGCCGGCTTGATTCAGGCGATCGTAGATCTGCCGCGCTGAGAGGTGATCCTTGGCATCCCAGAGCAGTTCAAGAATGGCACGCCGCTGCCGACTGAGCCGCAATCCAAGCCGCTGACAGCGATCGATCGCATCCTCAAGGGAACGAATGGGGGGTAGGGGACTGGGAGCAGGAGACGTGAACACGGCGCTATCCTAAAAAATAAAATTCAAACAGCAGATTTTGCTTAGCTAAGTAGCCTATTGCAGTTAAATCGCAGTTTTAGGGTTATCCATTTGCTAACCTGTAGTCACTATGATAATCAATCCTTTGGTTATAATCAAATTTGCTCCTTGTCAAGGCTGTCAGCCGCTCTTTGAGACAGCAAATAAAACCCCAGAAAGGCAAACATCATGGCAGCGATCGCCTTGACCACTTTCACGGGGATCAATGTGGCAATCCCACTGCCCAAAAGCACACCGAAAAACGTTGTACACACCAAGCCAGAGGCCACGCCTAGAAAGACAGCGGTAGCGGAGCGGGCATTACTCCCTAAAGTAATCGCCACCAGTTGACTCTTGTCCCCCAGTTCTGACAAGAACACAATCGCAAAACTCACGGCGAAGGATTGCCAGTCCATCCAATTTCTCCAAAGATGTTGCTGCTATAGGGCAGATTAACGGTATGGGCAGTTGCGGTCAACGATCGCTAGTGGCGCAGGGTGGCAGGATCAGCTTAAAACAAGTTACGATTCTTAATATCAATTCTGCTTATAGCCCTGTTCTAAATGGCGGAGGTGCTCATGTTGAATACCACTACTGACGGATCGAGCGCGATCGCACCGGACACCACCTCCTTGAGCAGTCTGGCACAGGCTTGGGCAAAGCGCTATATTACCAACCTCAACACCACCGCCCTTGCGGAGGATGATCCAGCGGTGGTTGCCCCTCGGCTCTTGGCCGAATTGCGGAATGCCAGTGTCAAGGCTTGGCAGCGCACTGAAGGCTTTTTGGCCGCAGAGATGATTCGCCATGGCATCCCAGCGGAACTGGTGGATCCTTGGAGCATCTCCAAAGACATCCATGACATTTATCAGCGCACCCTCAAACTCTACGAAGCCGGCAAGGGCACCCAGCAAATGACCGCCAAGCTGGCTAGTGCCATCAGTGAGATTCGCCGCCGCTATACTGCCGTCGATCCGCGGGTGATTGGCTTTGTCAGTATGCAGTTTCACCACACGGGGGTATTACTGCTAGAAGTGGCACCAACGAGCCAACGTCCGATCCTCAGTAGCTTCTTCAAAGTTATTGATGATCACCTCTACATGCCCTTGCACCGTGCCTATAACGCAGCAGCCAACTACGACTACAATGATCCGGCCTTGGCTTTAGTGCGCCATCTGTTGCCCCAGAGCACGGCGATCGCCACCGCTATTTGTGATCGTGTTGCCGAACTCAACCCCCAGCACCGCTGTTTTAGTGGCCCTTTGACCCAAGCCAGTGTGCGTGTTTCCAGTATTCGCGATGTCGAGATGTTCCAGATCTACCTCTGGGTATGTCTTTTGGAGCAAAGCCTTGAGGCGCTGCAACGAGAACTCTTTCCCCTGTGTTTGATGCTTTATCCTTCGCTGAATGTGATATGGGAGCTAGTGTTTCAAATGGTGCACCTTTTGGGTAAGGAAATACAAACCCGTGCCGCTGGCTATGATACAAGTGTTTTTACCCCCTACTATCTATCTCTCCGAGAAATGTTTGATCCCAAGATTTTTCAAGGACTCCTATGATTCCCAATTTGCAGCAGGTTTCTCTCTCCCCCATTGCCATTGCGGGGTCTGGTCTGTGGGCGATCGCCCTGTACTGGGGCTTTTATCCCACGGGGCAAGCCTTAATACAGCGTTTAGTGACGTGGCTAGGGGGTGAAGCAAACCAAAGTGCCGAATTCTGGGCAGGGATGGTGGGGCTAGTTCCCTTTATTCTGGTGGGGACGAGTTGCTTTATCCTCTGTAGTTTGGGCTTGGGACAAAGTTGGGCCTTGAGTTTAGGCCTGATGGCAACCATCGGTGGGGCAATCTACGAACTTGGCCGGCGGGATGGCCAACAATCCTAGGTTGGGTTGCGGGGGAGAATCCGCTAACATTTAGTTAATCTTTATGGTGTTTCCTAGAGAGGAAGCGCACTTCGTTGCCCCTGAGAATACTCGCCGGTGATTCAATGAAAGCGTCTGCGGATGCCAGTTCTACCCAAGAAACGACACCGCCGCTCAGTTTGCTCCTGTTTGTTGCTAATCGTCCGGGCGATGAAGAGGAAACCGCTGCTATTCAAGCCCACATTCAGCAACTACCCTCGAACTTTGGCTTTGAGTTAAAAGTGGTGCCCATAGGTGAGCAGCCCTATCTCCTAGAGGAGTACAAGCTGGTTGCCACGCCTGCCTTGATTAAAGTCCGTCCTGAACCGCGTCAAACCCTCGCTGGTCGTAAGCTGCTGCAAAAAGTAGACTATTGGTGGCCGCGCTGGCAGCGGGAAGTGGCTCTCGGCCTACAGGCAGATATGCAAAAGTCGGCAGCGGAGCAGTCCGATTGCTCGATGGAACTCAGCCGCCTGAAGGATGAGCTGTTTCAACTGCGCCAAGAGCGCGATCGCCTTGCCGAACAACTGCAATTCAAAGATCGGATTATTGGCTTGCTGGCCCATGAGTTGCGTAACCCCCTCACTGCTGTTGGCATTGCCCTTGAAACCCTCGAAGCCAACCTTCAGGAAGAGAGCACTCAGCAACTCCATATTGAGGACATCCAACGCCTGTTTCACCATGCCCGCAGTCAAACCCAGATGATGGGACAACTGATTACGGATTTACTCTTAGCGGCGCGCGGACCCCAAGATAAGCTGCAAATTATGGCACGGCAACTGGATCTGCGACAACTGTGCCAAGAAACGGTTGAGGATGTGCGCCTCAATTTTGAACGTAAAAAGCAGCACTTTACCACCGACATTCCTTTGGATTTACCCTTGGTCTATGGCGATGGCGATCGCATTCGTCAGGTCCTTGTTAATCTGCTGGACAATGCCTGTAAATACACTCCTGAAGGGGGCAAAATCCACCTGAGCGCCTTTCACCGCATGACTCAAAAAGTACAAGTTACCGTCTGTGACACTGGCCCCGGTATTCCCATTGAGCAGCAGGAAAAAATTTTTGGCGAGACGGTTCGCCTCGATCGCGATCGCACCATTGAAGGCTATGGCATTGGCCTTGCCCTTTGCCGCCAAATTATTCGTATGCACTACGGCCAGATTTGGGTGGACTCCCAACCGGGAAAAGGCAGTTGCTTTCACTTCACACTGCCCGTTTATAGCTAGCGCTGCCCTTCCTTAACCATGCGGGCGATCGTTTCAGCGCGCAGATAGGGATCAGGCCCAAGGGGCAAAATTTCGTAGAACTCGTTATCTGGCAAGCGCATCAGTTGTAGGGATTCCTGCTCGCGATAGATCACATAGACTCCCGGTGGCCATGTTTTGGCACTGCGCACTGGCACAGGAATGTCACGGCGCTCTTCGCCAACGCAGGCAAGGCGTACCACCTGTGTATTGGGACGATAGACCACCTTATCTTCACGGGTGCGCCGAAATAAAAAGCGATCCAAAACCTTGGGTAGAATCTCTGTTTCTGTGCCCCCCAATTGCAAATTCAAATCCAGCAATTTGTCTTCAAGGGTAAGTTCAATGATGTGGGGTTCAGGGACGAGGGGTTGGGAGTGAATCTCAGTGGTCTCTTGGGGCGGTTCGGCGTTAGGTTTCACCTTCTGGACAATTTGGCTGATGTATTCCAGATCCACTGTCGTGATTTTCTTAAAGGTGACAAACCAAGAGAGGAAACTGATCGCCACTGCCGGTTCCAGTGTCGTAATCAAGGCTGCTAAGTCCAACTCATCGAGACGAATCGCCTTGAGGGCAGCCTCAGTTTGACCCAAGACAACGGCTTGATCCCCTGCACTTAAGTGTTTGAGACTGCCGTAGAGCAATCCCAAATCAATGGTTTCTTGACAGCCTTGGGTGGAAATGCGATAGGTGATGTCGTAGAGCCAATCTAGCGTCACCAAGTCATGGTTGAGCATCCAGAGGGCAAAGTTAAAGGCCGTTTGGGGAAAGGCAGCTTGGGCAATGCTTTTGACAATGACTTGGGCGCGATCGCGCTGGAGCAAGGTAAGTAAGGCTGCTTGCTTGTCTGCCTTGGTTGTCAGTTCATGGTAGCCAAGGAGCGCTTGGAACAATTCCTGATCACTGGGCAGTAATCGAATGGCTGCTGGAGGAGTCATAAGCTTTAGTGTCGCAGATTCGTGTGACCCATTGCCCCTCACCCTATGATGAACGATCCAAAAGGCAACCCTAGCCCTTAATTCCACTATAGAGGGTGGTTAGAATATCTATGCTATCCCCCTACCTTTGCTTCCAATTGGCGCACTCGCTTGAGGAGATCCGGCAGCTGCTTCACTGCGGCTGAAACCTTGAGGTAGAGGGTTTGATCCATGGCCGGAATCCCCCCCATGCGGCTATCTGGGGGGACAGAGCTACTGATGCCGGATTTAGCAGAGACAATGGTGCGATCGCCAATGGTCAAATGACCCGCTGCCCCCACCTGTCCCGCCAGAACGACATGATTACCAATGTGGGTCGAACCCGCTAAGCCCACTTGAGCACAGAGAATCGCGTTTTCACCGATGGTACAGTTGTGAGCCACCATCGTCAGGTTGTCAATCTTCGTGCCATTCGCCACAGTAGTCTCCCCGAGGGTGGCGCGATCAATCGTTGTGCCGGCACCAATTTCGACATCATTGCCAATGACCACGGTGCCCACTTGCGGAATTTTATAGTGGCGACCATCGGGCAGAGGCACATAGCCAAAGCCATCACCGCCGAGGACAACACTATTTTGCAGAATGACGCGATCGCCCAATTGTACCCGCTCCCGCAGGGCACAGTGGCTATAGATACGGCAATCGGCGCCAACCACCACATCATCGTAGAGCGTGCAATGACTATCAATTACTGTGCGATCGCCAATGCGCACGCGATCGCCAATCACGGTATAGGCACCAATCGTCACATCCGCTCCCAACACCACATCGGCTCCCAGAATTGCCGTCGGGTGAATTTTGGCGGAGGGTTTGGGTTGCGGATAAAACCATTCAATACATTTGGCAAAGGCAAGGTAGGGATGGGGCACCCGCAGCAGGGGACAGGCTGCCTCCCCTTGAAAATCGGGACGGACAAACACAGCAGCCGCTGCCGTGGTCTGCAATAGAGCGGTGTACTTCGGATTGGCCAGAAAAGAGATATCCGTGGCTGTTGCTGTTTCTAAGGGGGCTACCCCCAACACGGGGCGATCGCCCTGCTCTGGACAATCAAGGGTTGCCCCAAACCGTTCGGCCACCTCTGCCAACCGCATCTTGCCGTCCTCATCATCAAACTTGAGTTTTAGCTCAGTCTATCAGGTCTCGTTTGTGAAACCGATCAAGAATTTAGCGAAATCGTTCATACTGAACATTTTATCCTTTGCACGGGTGATATTCATTGAGTGGCAACTTTGTCAATGTGTTTGTTATATTTTTTAACACGTATGCCCGATAACATGGAGTAAGGAGTACATTCTATGGAGCAACGCTTCCCCGAACTGAATGTTGACCTCAGCTTTGAACAGGAGTTTCAAATGCGGGTGATGGAGGAGCAAGTGAGTGCCATGAGCCTTCAGGAAGCGCGTGAGCTACTGTTGCAAGCCTCTCGCCTATTGATGATGAAAGACAACGTCATTCGCTCCTTGGTCAAACGCGCTGCCTAGGTCACACAGGTGTGGGACGGACCTCTTTCTCCACCTTGCTTCCGCCGTCGAATCAAGTAGGGGATAGTGGCCTACCACGCACGGGGCTGAAACTGCGGGTCGTTGAGAATCGTCACCCCATCCCCCGACTGCGCCAACACAAACAAACCTTGCCGATAAGCGTAGCGAGCCACCTCGGGCGGCACAATCATCCCTGCCACGGCACCCAAGAGTTTGGTGCCACGATACTGGTGAGCTAGACGGCGAAATTTCGCAATCCGCTCTAAATGTTCATCAACATCCCCTTGGCTAAGTTTTGTTTTCACTTCGATGAGAACGGCTTCATGGGTGTTAACGACCAACAGATCAATTTCTAAACTCTCGTTGCCGTCTTGAAGAATCACATCACTGTAGAGTTGAGAAACAGCAATTCCCCGACTCTGAAATAAGCGCAACACGGCTGGGCGGACTTGCCACTCCACAAATTCCCCAAGGCGATTGCCCAGTTTGCCAATTTGTTGGTTGAGCTGCCGTGCTTCTTCTCGGAGCAACCGTTCGGTTTCTTGAAAACGCCGGTCAGTCTCTTGGAACCGCCGATCTGTTTCTTGAAAACGTTGAGCCGTTTCCTGAAATCGCTGTTCAAGATCCTGAAAACGCCGATCTGTTTCTTGAAATTGTCGCTCGGTTTCCTGAAATCGGCGTTCTGTTTCCTTTTGAGCCGCCAGTAGCTCTGCCAATAATCGCCAAACATCTTCAGGGGTGTATGCCTGTGTCATTCTGGATTGATAATTGCCAACAAACTGGTGCGTATGCCTTACCATCATAACTTAGGAAACAATACAGAAGCTTGGTAGCTTCAACGCTTCAGTACGAGGGAAAAAACCCAAAAAGGACTTTAGTTCCAGAGGATATAATAAGAATGAGGGCTGACCTTGGTGAAAAAAATAAGCGGTTAGAAGAAGCCTACTGTAAAAATTATTTGCGATCGCTCCTAAGAGGTATTGATATATGACTCGTCCACTGCTGCTGAGCGTGGTGTTGCTGGGGATATGTTATCCCTTGGCCACGTTGGCGACTCCCCTGCCCCCGATCTTGAATCCCATTTCCCCGACCACCGGCTTTGAATCCTCGGAAATGAACCGCCTTTGGCAAAATCAGTGGCGTTCTAAAGACCGCCGTGAGGCCAGTACGATGCTGCAACCATCCGCTGACAAGGTGCTACAAATTGAAGTGGATGGCCAACTGCTGACGCCCAGCCAAGCTCAACAACTGCTACTGCGCCAAGAATAATCCTGCGGGACTTAAACTATTAGCGGGAACATTTCACGTACTCGCTATGCCCCTAACCCGTCGTCAAACCCTCGGCCTCCTCGTCGGCAGTGCCGCTACACTCTGGTTGCGATCGCGCCCAGCCGTGGCTGAAGGTGAGCCGTCAGAAATTTATACGCTGCCGCCTTTGCCCTACGGCTACGATGCTCTAGAGCCAGTGATTGATGCGGAGACGATGCAGCTACACCATGACAAACACCATGCGGCCTATGTGAAGACGCTGAACAAGGCACTGACGCCCTACCGGCAATGGCAGGGGCTACCTATTGAGGATTTACTGCGCCACATTCGCCAACTACCCACCGCTATCCAACAAACCGTGCGCAACCACGGCGGCGGCCATGCCAACCATTCCCTCTTTTGGCAAAGTATGGCACCGAATGGGGGCGGTGAACCCACGGGGGAGTTGGCCACAGCAATTGCAACCACCTTTGGCTCGTTCTCAGCGTTTCAAACCCAGTTTCAGCAGGCGGGTCTGAAGCACTTTGGCAGTGGCTGGGTCTGGCTTGTGCTGACGCCCCAAGGAAATCTGGCCCTTACCACCACACTGAACCAAGATTCGCCGCTGATGCAAGGGCAAGTGCCGATCTTGGGCAATGATTTGTGGGAGCATGCCTACTACCTGACCTATCGCAACCGTCGCGATCAGTACCTAGAGGCTTGGTGGCAGGTGGTTAATTGGCCTTGGCTGAGCGATCGCTACGCCCAGATGCGCGCTCTTTTGACTTAGTAAGCAAGGCCTGCTCATGGCGATCGTAGGCATCAATAATTCGCTCGACAAGGGGATGGCGAATCACATCCCCCTTGGTTAAATAACAAAACGCGATCCCTTCGACATCTTTGAGAATTTTCGTGGCCACACTGAGGCCGGAGGTTTGATGTTCTGGTAGATCGGTTTGTGTCAAGTCCCCCGTCACCACCAAGCAGGAGTTAAAACCAATGCGGGTCAACACCATTTTCATTTGGGCAGGGGTAGTGTTCTGGGCCTCATCGAGGATGACAAAGGCATTATTGAGGGTACGCCCTCGCATATAGGCCAAGGGAGCCACTTCAATCACCCCCCGCTCCATCAGGTTACTAATTTTCTCCGGCTCCACTAGTTCGTAAAGAGCATCGTAGAGGGGACGCAAATAGGGATCAATTTTTTGCTGTAAATCTCCCGGCAAAAAGCCGAGCCGCTCCCCTGCTTCCACCGCAGGCCGTGTCAAAATCAACCGCTCATAAGTACCCGACAGTAGCGCTTGGACGGCTAGAACGGTGGCCAAGAAGGTTTTGCCGGTGCCCGCTGGCCCAATGCCAAAGGTGAGTGTGTGGCTGCGAATGGCTTGAATGTACTGGCGCTGGCGAAAGGTTTTGGCACGAATAATGTCGCCACGACGGGTGCGAGCCAGAATATCCTGTTGCAGCTCTTGGAGGGCTTCCCGCTGCTGGGTGTCGTAGGCATGGCGGACGGTGAGAATATCTACCCCAGACACAGGACGCCCCTCGCGCCAGAGGGTACCGAGGTCTTGAATCAGTTGTTGGCAGAGTTGGATTTGAGCAGGGGTACCAGTGATGTAGAGATCCCGCCCCCTTAAAACAAGGGTCGCCCCTGTTTGGGCGGCAAAGATGCGCAGGTTGGCTTCTTGCTCACCGACAAGGGCGATCGCACTCTCAGTGCTGTGGAGGTCAATCGTGAGGCTTTCCCTCGTGGTCATACCCAAGGCTTAGCGATTGCGCTTGCGGGCGGCCTCCTGTTTGCGTTTGCGGCGCAGGCTGGGTTTCTCGTAACGTTCACGCCGTTTGACTTCCGAAAGAATGCCCGCTTTTTGGATTTTTTTCTTGAATCGCCGTAGAGCGGACTCAATGGATTCGTTTTCACCTAAACGCACTTCAGACACGCGCTAACTTTGCCTCCTTGATGATGGATAAGAACGACGACGGGATCGCCGGGGGCGATCGCTCCCTTGATGATCTATTTTAGGTGTACTTTTGGCATCGTCATAGACATCTAAGTAAACCTGCTGACCGGCGGCTTGGGCAGCAGCCTGTAAAACCGCTCGAATGGCATGGAGATTGCGACCGCCACGGCCATAGACCCGTCCCTTATCCTCGCCAGCAAAGGCAAGGCGTACCCAGATGCGAGAATTGGCAGGGGAAAATTCCGCATGCAGCCGTAGGGTTTCTGGTGCTTCCATAAAGGGTTCCAGCAGGAAGCGAATCAAGGCAGCGTAATTGGGGGCAGCCGACTCAGTCATTGCCTATTTTTTGGCAGTTTCAGGGAGAAGATTCGCTTTGACAAACAGCCGCCGCACGGTATCTGTGGGTTGTGCGCCCTGCGCCAAACGCCGCTTGATAGCCTCTTCCTTAAGGCGCACTTCATCACGGATCGGATCGTAGAAGCCCAATTCTTCGAGGGCACGCCCATCGCGGCGATCCGTATTATTCATGGCCACAATCCGATAGGTGGCGTTCCGTTTTTTGCCGTAGCGTTTGAGACGCAGTTTAATCATGTCAGCCTATGGAGATAAAAGGGGCAGATTTTTATCGACAATTTTCTAGTATAACGGACATCCCAAATCGGGTAAAGTAGATTGCGGTTCGAGTTGAGCACTGCCGATGACAAAGACAGCATGGTTATTTCCCGGCCAAGGGTCGCAACATCCAGAAATGATGGCGGATTTGCTAACGGCCTATCCCCCAGCCGAGGAGCGGTGCGCACAGGCAGCGGCTATTTTGGGGTGGTCGGTCATTGAGTGCTGTGCAGGTCGTATCGGTAACTTAGATCAAACCCTCTATACCCAGCCGAGTTTGTTTCTGGTGGAGAGCTTGCTGGTGGATGCCCTCAAGGAACGGGGGGCAAAAGCGGACTTTGTTGCGGGGCATAGTCTCGGCGAATATGTTGCCCTCTATGCGGCGGAGGTTTTTGACTTTACAACAGGACTGAAGTTAGTGCAGCGGCGAGCCGAACTGATGAATGCCGCCGGGGGGGGCAAGATGGTGGCCTTGATTGGCTTTGACCGCGAGCAGTTGCAAGAGGCGATCGCCAGCACAGCCAATGTGGTTCTGGCCAATGATAACCATCCGGGGCAGGTGGTGATTTCGGGGCTGCCGGCAGCGGTGGACGCGGTGCTAGGCAAAATTAAGGTGAAGCGAGCGGTTCCCTTGAATGTGAGTGGGGCTTTTCATTCCCCGTTTATGGCGGAGGCCGCAGCCACGTTTGCCACGCTGCTGGAGGAGTACACCTTCCACGAGGCGATCTTTCCCGTTTTGAACAATGTCGAACCTGAACCGACAACAGATGCAGCGGTGATCAAGGCACGCTTGCGATCGCAGATGACCGGCTCTGTGCGGTGGGTGGACACCTGTCATGCCCTTGCGGCAGCGGGGGTGACCCAAGCCTTTGAAATTGGTCCCGGCAACGTATTGGCAGGCTTGGTTAAACGCACGACCCCAGAGATCACCGTTACCAGCATTGCCACGATCGCTAGTTTGGAGAGCCTTGGGTGAGTCGCGATCGCGAGCCGCTGATCAGTTTGCTCCTCTACCATCTTTTCAAATGGTCAGTGGTGAGTCCACTCCTGCACACCTACTTTCGCGGGCGCATCTATGGTGCCCATCAGGTACCGCTGCGAGGGCCACTGGTGGTGGTAGCCAATCATGCCAGCTACTTTGATCCACCCCTGATTTCTAACTGTGTGCGCCGACCGGTGGCTTGGATGGCCAAGGAGGAATTATTCCAGATTCCCATTTTTCGGACATTGATTCGGTGGTATGGTGCCTATCCTGTGAAGCGGGGAGCCGGCGATCGCCGCGCATTGCAGGCCGCCCTCAAAGCTCTAGAACAGGGTTGGGCAGTGGGGGTCTTTTTGGAGGGCACGCGCACGAAAGATGGGCGCATCTATGATCCGAAATTGGGGGCAGCACTCATTGCCGCCAAAGCTCAGGCGCCTCTATTGCCCGTCTGCCTTTGGGGAACCCAAGAGATTCTCAAAAAAGGTGGATTTCCCCGACCGGTTCCGATTACGGTGCGCATTGGTGCCCCCCTTCCGCCCCCGGCTTCGGGCGATCGCCCTGCCCTAGAAGCAGTCACACAGCACTGCTGCGAAGTGATCCACCGTCTCCATGACTTGGGTCGCTAGAGCAGACCATCCTTAGCGGCCATCAATTTGAGGAGATCCACCACACGGCAGGAATAGCCCCACTCATTGTCGTACCAAGCCACCACCTTAAAGAAATTGGCATTGAGTTGGATCCCGGCTGTGGCATCAAAGATACTGGAGCGGCCATCACCGATAAAATCACTGGAGACAACGGCCTCTTCGGTATAGCCAAGAATGCCCTTGAGTTCACCCTCGGCCGCTGCCTTCATTGCCGCACAAATCTCGTCATAGCTCGTGGCCTTCTCGGTTTTGAAAGTTAAATCCACCACAGACACATCGGGTGTGGGTACGCGAAAGGCCATCCCCGTCAACTTGCCCTTGAGTTCGGGCAACACCAGTGTCACCGCTTTAGCAGCGCCGGTAGAGGCGGGAATAATATTTTGGCCAGCCCCGCGGCCGCCGCGCCAATCCTTCTTACTAGGACCATCCACCGTCGGTTGGGTTGCGGTGACAGAGTGCACCGTGGTCATCAAGCCCTCAGCTAGCCCAAAGGTTTGATGTAGGACCTTCGCCACCGGTGCCAAGCAATTTGTCGTGCAACTGGCATTAGAGACAATCACATCCACCGCTGGATCAAAGGCCGCATCATTAACACCAACGACAATTGTTTTCACCTTGTCGGCATCCTTGGTGGGGGCTGAAATCACCACTCGTTTCGCACCGGCCTGAAGATGCTGCGAGGCGCCATCATAGCCGGTAAATAGACCGGTGGATTCAACAATGTAGTCGGCGCCAACTGATCCCCAAGGCAGTTCTGCGGGATTGCGAATGGCCGTACAGGGAATGAACTTACCATCAATTTCAATGCCCTCTGCCGTGGCCTTGACGATCCCCGGATAGATGCCGTGGGTGGAATCGTACTTAAAGAGGTAGGCAAGGTTATCCGCAGGCACGAGATCGTTAATGCCGACAAACTGAATATTGTCGCAGGCGAGACCCGCCCGTAGCACCAAGCGGCCAATGCGGCCAAAGCCATTAATACCGACTTTCAAGGTCATGAAAACTCTCCCAAGGCAATCAACTAATAACGGGGTAGGGTTGGATCCACTGCCGCAGCATAGGCATCAATACCACCGACAATGTTTTTCACATTACGGAATCCCTGCTGAATCAACCAGTGACCCATTTGCGCCGATCGCACACCGTGGTGGCAGAGTACCAAGGTTTCCCGATCTGGATCAAAGAGCTGGCAAATTTGGGGCGACCATTGGGGAAACGCACTCAGGGGCAAAAGGGTGAAATGGGGGAGGTGAACAATCGCCCACTCCTCTGGTTCCCGCACATCAATGAGTTGCAAGGTATCCGCCTCTGTGGCTAGGCGTTGCGCCAATTCCACCACTGTGATTTGTCCTAGCATGGCTTCCCCTTGATTCTAGGGGGATAGATCGGGGATCGTACTAAAGTCATCCTTAAGATTTACCTGCCGGCGGTAGGCTTTGGTAAGCCACCTCGATCGCCGTCGGTTGATGAGCCACTTGGGGCACATCTAGTACTGCCGTATTCACCAAGTTAAAGAGGGGATTGGCCAAGATACCCGCCAAGGAGGTGGCAATCACCGTCATCACTAGACCCACCTGCAACGGACGCATGCCAAAGGTTGACCAAGAAACCTCGGGATAATTTTGCACAGCTAGGGACATTTCTTGGGGTTCCTTGACCACCATCATCTTGACAACACGAATGTAGTAGTAAATCGAGATCACACTCGTTAATAGACCCAGCAGCACCAGACCATAGGCACCGGCTTGCCAACCCGCCCAGAAGAGGTAAATTTTGCCAAAAAAGCCGGCCAAGGGAGGAATTCCGCCCAAGGAAAGCAGACAGAGGCTCAGGCCGAGGGTCAGCAACGGGTCTTTTTGATAGAGGCCGGCATACTCACTAATTTGATCGGTACCCGTGCGCAGGGAGAAGAGAATCACACAGGTAAAAGCGCCAAGGTTCATGAAGAGGTACACCAGCAGGTAAAAGAGCATACTGGCATAACCTGCCTCAGTGCCAACGACAAAACCAATCATCACAAACCCCGCTTGGCCAATGGAGGAGTAGGCCAGCATCCGCTTCATGCTGGTTTGGGCAAGGGCAACCACATTGCCAAGAATCATGCTCAGGATCGCCAACACCGTAAAGATGAGTTGCCACTGATCGGTGACACTGGGGAAGGCCAAGGTCAAAAAGCGAATGGCAAGGGCAAACCCAGCCGCTTTGGAGCCAACGGAGAGAAAGGCAACCACAGGCGTAGGGGCACCCTCATAAACATCGGGCGTCCATTGGTGAAAGGGCACTGCCGAAATTTTGAAACTAATGCCAGCAATAACAAACACTAAGGCCACCACCAGACCCAAGGATTCCCCAGAGAGAGCTTGGGCAATTTCTGGTAACTGGGTGTGCCCACCGGAGAGGCCATACAACAGTGACGATCCATAGAGGAAAATGGCAGAACTGGCCGCACCAATCAGGAGATATTTCAAGGCGGCTTCGTTGGAGCGGCTATCGCGCTTGGTGTAGCCGGTGAGCAGATAGGAGGCAATACTCAGGGTCTCTAGCGCCACAAAGATAAACACCAGTTCTTGGGCACCGGCAATGAACATGCCACCCACCGTGGCCGTCAACAGAATCGTCATAAATTCGCCGAGGGAACTGCCGGTTTGCTCAACATAGCGAATGGACATGAGAATCGTGCCCAAGGCTGAAAGGGCAATCAGTCCCCGGAAGAAGAGGCTGAGGTGATCAGAAATAAAGCTGCCAAAGAAACTGACGGTGTCGGGCTGAGTCCACAGGGGAATCATCGTGGCGATCGCTCCCCCTAAACCGACAATGGCAAAGTAGGGGGTCCAGCGATCGGCTTGGCGTCCCTGAATCAAATCTGCTAGGAGGACAACAAGCAGCGTCACAATCACGATGGTTTCCGGCAAAATGGTGCCTGCATTCAGCTGTCCGGCCAGTGTCACCAAATCCATAACTCTTTACGCGCCTTGATGGAATCCCCCATATCTTATCACCCAGATTTTCATTTCATTGTTTGCCCGCGATCGCCTTCTGCTTATGAGTGGGATTAGTTTTTACCAATCTCGGCACTGGCAGAGGTGGTATTTTGATTTTGGGTCAGAGCAATAGCCGCAAAGAGCCGCGATCGCCATCTAGCTCAGCTGCCACCCCCACCGGTAATGCAGCATTGACCCCCTCATGGCCAAAGGGCAAGTCACTGACAATGGGAAGCCCCAAATCCGCCAAGCGATCGCCCAAAACCTCAATCACGCGAAAATTGGGTTGGGTGGTGGGATCCTCACAGCGACTAAAACGACCGAGGGCAATCCCCTGAATCTGATGCAACACACCACTGCGGCGCCACTGCGTCAACATGCGGTCAATGCGATAGGGGGCTTCACCCACATCCTCTAGGGCTAAGATCACATTCTCAAAAGAAGGACAATCAGGCGTCCCCAGTAAATGAGTCGCGACTGTTAAATTCCCCACCAAAAGACGACCCTGCACCACACCGCCCCCCCAACCCGTTCCCAAGAGCGGCTCTAGGGGTTTGCCCCGCACCAGATCAAAAAGCCGCTGCTGACTCCAAAGGGGTTCTGCCGCCAGCGTGGTGAGTACTGGGCCATGGACACCGGCCACCCCTTGGTTAGCATAGCTCCACAGCAAAGCCGTAATATCCGAAAAACCAATCAGCCATTTCGGTGATACCGCTGGCCACTGCCACTGCTCCAACAGACGAGTCGCTCCAAATCCGCCCCGCCCGCAGAGAATACCCTTAATAGAATCATCTTGCAATAAGTGCCGCAGGCGATCGCGCCGCTGTTGATCGGCACCCGCAAGGTAGCCCCAGCCGGCAAAGGCCGCCTCATCGACAATCACCTCATAGCCCTGAGCTTGCCAACAGGCCACTCCCTGCCAAAAAGGTTCCCTTTGGCGGAGGACACCACTAGGAAAGGCGACGGCAAGGCGATCGCCCGGCTGAAGCGGCGGCGGTAATGTTGCAAAGACGGTCACGTTAGAAAAAATTAGAATTGCGGTAAAACTGCAAGCGCCCCGTGCCGATATTTTGACCTATGGCGCGATCTCCTCCCCGAGGAAAGGCTGTCACAGCAAAAAGATACGTCCCATCCCATTGGGGATTGCGCACAGGAGCAACCTCAACCCGCAGGTACCACCCCGGTGGCACAGGGGGATCAAAGGTCACTGTGAGCAGCGCTGAATGGCCATCAAAGGTCACCTTGCCCAAGGGAATCGGCTGGCGGGAGCGATCGCCGATAAAAACACGGGTACGTTGGGGCAAAAAGTAAATCGTCTCAATGCCGGGCAGTTGTTGAATGTCGAGCCGGGCAAGGGGTTCGCCTGCGGTGGTCGGTATCTGCACAATGAAGTTGTAGGTGGTATTCGTTAGCCACACTTGAGGATAGCGGGTATTGGCTTCAACAAAAATGGGTGGCTGATCAAAGGCCACCCGACCATCGGGAAACTCAACCCCTAGGCTCTGAGGGGGCAAAGCAGCTATGCCAACAAGGGCGATCGCGAAGGGTCGTCGCATCCCTTATTTACCCCGCGAGGGGGGTTCTGTGCCGTGGGCGATCGCGCTACTACAGACCCAGTTTTCCGGCAGGCCGGGGTAACCGCGCCGCAACGCCTCTGGACAAATGGTATAGATCGTCAGTTGGCAATCAATCAATTGCACACCATACTTCTCCGTCTGCTTCAGAGCCTGCTTGAGAATCGTATCATTGTCGAACTCCATTGTGCGGTTGCATTGCACGCACACCATGTGGTGATGGTGGTGCGGAGACATTGTATTGAGTTCGTAGTGCTTGTGTCCCTCGGCCAGTTCCAACTCCCGCAGAATACCCATCCGTGACATCAACTTCACAGTGCGATAAACGGTGGATAAACTAATGGAGTGTCCCTGTTTACGCAACTCATGGTGCAGGTCTTCAGCACTCAGGTGGTTGCCCTTAGGCAGATTCTGGAAAATATTGAGAATGGTTTCTCGCTGTGGCGTCAACCGCCAGCCCTTCTCATTCAGTTCTGCCTTTAAGGCTGCTGCTGTATAAAGTGGCATAGGAGATTCGCGTGATCTGCCGATATTTGGTTTGCATGATAGCCGACAACAAGTGTCATTTGCAACAACCACAGCTTATTGAGAATAATTACAATAGTTTTACTGAACTTTCTGCAAATGAGTTGCAACGCCCAAGCCCTATCCGATCAAATCGATCAAATCAAGTGTTAATGGGTTCAATGGCGCAGAACCCAGTTCAAAAACCAATCCCTAATTTGTTTGCTAGTTTGTTTGCCGTTGGGGCTTGGGTCGCTGGAACTTCGACATCGGGGTAAAGTCTTCGACGGGCACATCCTTGAGTGCCTGACTCATGAAATCCCGCCAAATGGGTGCCATAAAGCCACCCCCCGTTGCCCCCTGCCCGAGGGGCGCATAGTTGTCATTCCCTGCCCAAACCGCGGCTGAGAGTTGCGGCACATAACCGACAAACCAAATATCCCGCTCAGAAGAGGTGGTGCCTGTTTTCCCTGCGGCGGGTCGGCCAATGTTGGCACCTGTGCCTGTCCCACTGGTGATCACACTTTTCATCGTGTCATTGATGGCTGCGGCCGCCCAAGGATCCAGCACCAGTTTGGGGCGAGGGGTGTGATCCAAGAGCAAATTGCCATTATTATCCGTAACTTGAATAATCGTCGTGGTGGGGGATTGCCAGCCATTGTTGGCGAATGTGGCATAGGCAGCGGCCATTTCCAAGGGCGTCAGATCCACCGCCCCCAGAGGTAGAGAAACCACAGGAAGCATGGGACTGGTAATGCCAAGGGTACGGCAAATTTCAATAACGCGCTCAATACCCACCTCTTGGCCAAGAACAATGGCAGGAATATTGCGGGACATGGCCAAAGCCATACGCATAGACATCCCACCCATAAAGGAGCCATCGTAATTTCGCGGCACATACCACCCACTGCCATCGCGATACCTAACGGGTGAGTCGTTAATTCCAGAATCGGGCGTATATTTGCCACTGGCATAGGCAGCATAAAAGACAAAGGGCTTAAAGGCAGACCCCGGCTGACGCATCGCTTGGGTGGCGCGATTAAACTGACTGCGGTTGTAGTCCACACCGCCGACAAGGGCTTTGACATAGTGCGTTCGTGGATCTACCGCCGCCAAAGCCAACTGATCGGCGCGCACACCACTGCCCCGTAGGGTTTGATAGCCGCGTTGGATTGCCTCTTCGGCCATTTTTTGCACCTTGACATCAAGGCTACTTTGTACCCGCATTCCCCCACGGATGACCGCTTCACGACCAAATTGGCGGGTCAACTCCTGCAACACAGCATCGGTAATCCAAGGACTGCGACTGCGCTGGAAGGAGGTAATTTCCCCCAGCTTGATCGGTTCTTGGGCAGCAGCAGCGGCCTCCTGGGGGGTGATCCAATCCAATTCCACCATCCGATCCAGCACCAATTGCTGCCGTTCTTTGGCGAGGTCAAAATCCACAAAGGGGCTATAGGCCTCGGGCGCTTGGATAATGCCAGCCATCATGGCAGCTTCGGCAAGCGTGAGATCAGCGGCATTTTTTTTGAAGTAGCTTTGGGCGGCGGTTTGTACGCCGTAAGTGTTATGTCCCCAATAGACTTGATTGAGGTACATCTCCAAAATTTCATCTTTGCTGAAGATCTGCTCGAGGCGCATGGCCAGAACAGCCTCAGCCACTTTACGACTAATGGAGCGATCTTGAGACAAAAAGAGATTTTTCACCAATTGCATCGTCAGGGTAGAGCCACCCTGTACGGTACGCCCCGAGGTGAGGTTGACCATTAAGGCACGGGAAATACCAATGGGATTAATACCGCGATGCTGATAGAAGCTACTGTCTTCGATCGCCATCACAGCCAGCTTCAAATTGGGCGAAATTTCGCTGAGGGGAACGACTTCGCGGTTTTCTTCATCGTGAAGGCTGACAAGGAGGGTGCCCTTAGCATCGTAAATGTGCGTCGTTTCACTGGGAATGTAGCCCCGCAGCGATCGCACATCCGGCAAATTCCGAAAGCTAATCGCCAAGCCCAGCAGCCCCCCGCCGATTGCCGCACAACCAAAGGTCATCCCGACAAGGAAGGTACGGTTAGCAATTCGCAGGACCCCACGCCAGAAGTTTTCATCTTGGGGGCGGGTTTGGGAGGGGTGTTTGCCAAGGGTAGTGGTGGACACGACAGTCGCTTCCTGACGCCAATTATTTTTTGCTTCGTATATGATTTTTTTATTGGGATAAAAGTAAGGGATAGCAAGATTGCCGCGCGATCGCAATTGATTGCTATCATAGCCATCCTAGACCAGAAAATGTCCTCGCCCAAATCGAATGCCCAATCCAATGCCCAATCAAGTGATGTCTTCAGACCTTGAGGCCACAATTGCACGGCTGCAGCGCGGCGTTGTCGAAACCTTTCCCCATGTCCCTGATTCCACCAAACCCGAAGAAAATCTCTGGGTCTATTTGCGGCAAATGGAGCGCCCGCTGCGAATTAAGCTTGGCATTGATCCCACGGGCAGCGAAATTCACCTCGGTCATAGCATTGTCCTGCGCAAGTTACGCCAGTTTCAGGATGCGGGGCACTGTGCCGTGCTGATTATTGGTGACTTTACGGCTCAAATTGGCGATCCCACAGGGAAGTCGGAGGTGCGCAAACAACTCACCCCTGAGGAGGTGGCAACCAATGTGCAAACCTACCTTGAGCAAGTGAAGCCCATTTTGGATTTTGAGACCCCCGGCCGCTTAGAAATTCGCTACAACTCGGAGTGGCTCGCCAAGCTGGACTTGCGGAAAATTCTCGAGCTACTGGGAACGATGACTGTTGGCCAAATGCTGGCCAAGGAGGGGTTTGCCGAACGCTACGCCAAGGAAACGCCCATTTTTCTCCATGAGTTTCTCTATCCATTGATGCAGGGCTATGATTCAGTGGCGGTGGCGGCAGATGTGGAACTGGGGGGTACCGATCAAAAATTTAACATTGCTGTGGGTCGCGATTTACAGCGCCATTTTCGCTTGCCCACCGTGCAATTTGGTCTGCTGATGCCGATTTTGGTGGGGACGGACGGAGTACAGAAAATGTCGAAGTCCCTTGGCAACTATGTGGCGCTTACGGAGTCGGCAGCCAGTATGTACTCCAAGCTGGAGAAAATTCCCGATGCCTTGGTGAACCAATACATTGAGTTGCTCACGGATTTGCCCTTGGACAGTTTACCCACCAATCCCCGCGATCGCCAGAAGGCCTTGGCCCTAGAAGTCGTGAGTCAGTACCATGGGCGCGATCTCGCCCTGCAAACCCAAGCGGAACTAGCCGCGATCGTCACCCAAGGACAAACGGCACAGGCGGGATCGATTCCAGAATATTCCCTTGGGGAGTTTCAGTTCCCTGTGAAGCTGACCTATGTACTCAGTCACACCAAACTCTGCCCCAGTAGCAGCGAAGCGCGGCGACAGATCCAAGGGGGTGGGGTGCGTCTCAACGGCGAAAAAATTACGGATGTGGACTTTACCCTCACGGCACCGGAACCCTATGTAAACCAAGTGCTGCAAGTGGGTAAGAAAAAATTCCTGCGCTTTGTACCTTAGGTGGCGGTTGGCATTCTCTGCCAGAATGAAGATGAGGTGGTGCAGAGAATGTGTAGGATGAGCGAGCAGGAATTTCAAGCCAAGGTACTCAGCGAGTTGCAGGCGCTGCGTGTAGATGTGGAGAAACTCGGCACCGATGTTGAAAAACTACAAACGGATGTCGAAAAGCTCCAAACTGATGTGCACAAACTGCAAGGGGATGTGAGTGAGTTAGCCACTCAGGTGAAAAATCAAGAGTACAAGTTTGAAGTTTATCAACGGGGAACCGATGCCATGGTGCGGATGGCAACAACGATCATTATTGCGGCGGCATCCGTTGTTGTTCTGGCGAGTCTTTCCCCGGCGATTACAGCACTTGTGAGCGCGATCGCCCACCAAGGGAATTAACTACAACGATGACCCTAGGGCTGGTTCCACGATTCGTTAAGATCTTCTTATTTATTGGCTTGATGCTTTTGAGTACCAGTTTGGCTGTGATTTTTCCCCTGAACCCCGTCGCAGGACTCAGTAGTGGTGTGACCAAAACCGTTTTAGACAATGACCTCACGGTTCTGATTAAAGAGATTCCCACCGCCCCTGTGGTGAGTTTGCAGGTGTGGTATCGCGTGGGTTCGCGCCATGAGCCCAAGGGGGAAAATGGGATTGCCCACCAACTGGAGCATTTGATGTTTAAGGGCACCAAGAGCCGTCCCGTCCAGTTTGGTCAGTTGTTTTATGCCCTTGGCAGTTCTTCCAATGCCTTTACCAGCTACGACATGACCGCCTACCACCATACGGTGCGCGCTGACCAACTAGAACCACTGCTGATTCTCGAGGCGGATCGCCTGCGCAATATCCTGATGACCCCCGATGCCCTTGAGAGTGAAAAACGGGTGGTGATCTCGGAGCTGCAAGGCTATGAAAATAGTCCTGAATATCGCCTCAGTCGAGCCGTGCTGGCCGCCCTCTATCCCCATCATCCCTACGGCTTGCCAGTGGGGGGAACGGCCAGTGATGTGGAGCAGTTTACGCTGCCAGCGGTGAAGAGTTTTTATCACCAGTACTATCGCCCCGATAATGCCGTTGTGGTGATTGCTGGCGATGTCCGTCCCCCAAGGGCACTGGAACTGGTCAAGAAAACCTTTGGGCAGATTCCTCGGCCAACCGACCCTCTAAAGTCTCCTTCATTACCGCCGCCAACAGCAGGTCAAGCCCAGCGAATTCGCCTCACAGAACCGGGAAGTGCGCCGCTATTACAGATTTTGGTACCCATTCCAGCGATGGCCCATCCAGATCAGGCGGCCTTGGATGTGCTGGATATGCTCCTCAGTGGCGGACGCAGTTCGTACTTGTATCAGGAATTGATGGAAACGGGTCAAGCCAGTTCGGCCTACTCCTATGTGGCCGCGTTACAGGCGGGGGGCTGGTTTGAAATTGGCGCGATCGCGGCCCCGGAGCAATCCCTTGAGACCATTGAGCAGACCATTCACCAGATTCTGAACCAGCTGGCAGAGCGTCCCTTGAGTGCCGCTGAACTGCAACGCGCCAAACAACAGCTCAAGGCCAACTTTATCCTGCGCAATCGCGACATTGATGCCCAAGCCAGTCAACTAGCCAACGATGAAACCCTGACGGGAGATTACCGCTTTAGCGATCGCCACCTTGCGGCCATTGAAAAAGTCACGGCTGCGGATGTTCAACGAGTGGTGCAGACCTACTTTGGGCGCGATCGCTGGATTGTGGGGGAATTTATTCCCAGTGAATTTGCCGATGTTGAGCTTTCAGGTCGGCCGGGTGCCCAAACCACCGCCCATAATCTTGTCGGTGAGCCTGTAGATCCGCAAACCATTGCCGCCTATTTACCCCAAGGGAGTGGGCAGGCTGCCCCTGAGGTCAAAAGCAACGGGGTGGAAACCTTTACCCTGAAAAATGGCCTGCGGGTGCTCTTACTCGTGGATCGCAGTACACCAACGATTACGCTGGCGGGGCGCATTGACGCTGGAACAGCCTACGATCTGCTGACGCAACCGGGGGTGGCCAACCTCACTGCTGCCAATCTCCTCAATGGCACGCGGCGCAAAAATGCCCTGACGTTGGCACAAACCCTTGAGGATCGCGGCATTAGCCTAGAATTCAGCGCCTTCCGCGATGGAGTGGATATTGAGGGCTATGCCTTGGCCAGTGAACTGCCCACGCTGTTGCAAACCCTTGGTGAAGTGCTTCAGGAGGCCACCTTCCCAGAGTCGGAGTTTCAGCTCAGCCAGCAGCGCTATCTCACGGCTCTGAGTCTTGAGGCGGATGATCCTGTGCGCTGGGGGCGCCGCGTCCTGCAAGAAACCCTCTATCCCGCCAATCATCCCCTGCATCCCTTTGCCACTCCTGAATCTGTACAAGCAATTCAACGCCCAGACCTGTTGAACTTTTATCGTGCCGCCTATACCCCCGATCACACGATTTTGACCCTCGTGGGAGATTTTGACCCTGTGGAGGTGCGATCGCGCCTCAATGAAATTTTTGGCTCGTGGCAACCCCAAACGGATCCCCTGTCCCTAACCTTTCCTGCAGTTTCACCGCCCGAGCAAACCCTCTTTAAGAATGCGGTGATTGCCGGTAAGAGCCAAGCGATTACCTATCTGGGGACGCCGGGGATCGATCGCCGCGATCCTCGCTTCTACGCAGCGATGCTGATGAATCACATCCTAGGGGGAGACACGCTGGCCAGTCGCTTGGGCACAGAGATTCGCGATCGCCAAGGGTTGACCTATGGCATCTACAGCTTCTTTAGTGCCAGTCGTCAAGCAGGGCCTTTTATCATTCAATTGCAAACTGCCCCTGAGGATACCGCCAAGGCCATTCAGGCCACCTTGCAACTTCTCAGGGATGCCCACCGCCAAGGATTCACCGCCGCCGAACTCGGAGCCGCCAAGCGCAGCCTCAGTAATACTTACCTTGTCGAATTGGCCAATGTGGATGTGGTGGCGCGGACGCTTGTAGGGAATGCCAGTGTGGATTTACCCCCAGAAGAACTCCAGCAGTTTAGCGATCGCCTGCAGCAGGTGACCTTGGATGAAGTTAATCACACTCTGCGGAATCTGATTGATCCAGAGCGACTGGTGATTGTCACTGCCGGTCCTAGTGTTTCCTTTAGCCCCTAGAACGATGGCCAGCTTAACCTTAGGACTTTACCACCTAGAACAGTGGGCCAACCAATGGGTGACGGCTCAACTGAGTGATCTCACCGTGATCAGTGTCGGTATTGTGTTTCTGGCGGGACTGCTCACAAGTCTGACTCCCTGCACCCTTTCGATGCTGCCAATTACTGTCGGGTACATCGCCGGCTACGCCACAAAGCAAAATAGCTCCGTCTTGCGCCAGTCTATTGGCTTTGCCCTTGGCCTCGCAACCACCTTAACCCTGTTGGGGATGATTGCTGCTGTTGCTGGTCGCATCTATGGTCAGGTGGGCTGGGGGTTAACGATCGTGGTGAGCTTGGTGGCGATCGCCATGGGCTTAAATTTGCTCAATGCCTTGCCCCTGAGCTTTCCCCGCAGTCGCTTCCTAGAGGAACTGCCGGCTCGGGTTCCTGCGGGGTTGCAAGCTTATACCCTAGGGGCAACATTTGGCCTTGTGGCAGCACCCTGTAGTACGCCGGTCTTGGCAACGCTGCTGGCATGGGTGGCCACAACCCAAAAGCTAGTGGCGGGGGCTGGTCTGCTGTTGGCCTATACAACAGGGTATGTCGCGCCGCTGATTTTAGTCGGAGTATTTAGCGGTGCCTTGCAAAGGCTCTTGGCACTGCGGCAGTGGTCGAGTTGGATTACCCCTGTGAGCGGTGTGCTCCTCATTGCTTTTGGCGTCATTGCTTTAGCCATTCGTCTTTAGTGCTCAAGCCAAAGGGGCAGTGGTTGGCCGATGGCGGTAGCCATGCAAGCACCTCTGGACAAAAATATCCTCTCAGCTCGGCAATTTTCTCAAACCCAGTCTCCACAACGCTTTGAGCAATTTCTAACAGATTTGGAGGTGCTTGAATTTTCCCGAAATTCAGCTCCAGAGTGACTTTCACGTCCTGTGACCCTACGGATCTAGAAATTTTACAAAAACAAAAAAATGATCCCGTCTAGGTGCTTGAAAATGACCTGTGCTATAGTAGTCGTAGAGCACCTTCTAGGAGGGTGCCGTGCTGGGATTCTTTCCCAGCCGAATTAATGGAAACATTTTGTCAATTTTGTTGTCAATTTTTTGTACCATGTGCTGGGATTCTTTCCCAGCCGAATTAATGGAAACTTTTAACTTCTCATACATGTTTAATATATCTTCTGCGTGCTGGGATTCTTTCCCAGCCGAATTAATGGAAACACGGCGGTGGTGGAGCAAGAAAGCCAAGAAAGTCAAGTGCTGGGATTCTTTCCCAGCCGAATTAATGGAAACGGTTAGACAAAAAAGAAATTTCAATCACCCGCTGGTGCTGGGATTCTTTCCCAGCCGAATTAATGGAAACTTTTAACAGTCCACTAAAGTTATCTTTATATTTATAGTGCTGGGATTCTTTCCCAGCCGAATTAATGGAAACATCAAGTAATCGAGCTGCTAAAAATCCTCTCCAGACGTGCTGGGATTCTTTCCCAGCCGAATTAATGGAAACTTATTGATTTTTTGCACTGTGTCTACACCCAGTGCGTGCTGGGATTCTTTCCCAGCCGAATTAATGGAAACTCCCTAAGTACAATAAGTAGTGGAAAACTTATACAAGTGCTGGGATTCTTTCCCAGCCGAATTAATGGAAACTAGTCCCACTCAGGAGAAATAGAGTCTAGTACTAGAGGTGCTGGGATTCTTTCCCAGCCGAATTAATGGAAACGCGAGCGGCTCAAGAACAACCTTAGGTAGATCATTATGTGCTGGGATTCTTTCCCAGCCGAATTAATGGAAACCTAGAGTTTTAGGTTTTGTGAAACTAGATGATTTTGAGTGCTGGGATTCTTTCCCAGCCGAATTAATGGAAACCTAGCTTCACTAACTTGCGCGTTGCTAGCTTCACTAGTGCTGGGATTCTTTCCCAGCCGAATTAATGGAAACTAACCTGCGCGTTGGTAGATTCTGTGTTCTTTTCAGTGCTGGGATTCTTTCCCAGCCGAATTAATGGAAACTTCGTTTACTGCCAATATTGAGATAACGATCTCGTGGTGCTGGGATTCTTTCCCAGCCGAATTAATGGAAACTCCAACCCTGCTTTTTCTCTTCTTATTCATAGAATTTCCTGTGCTGGGATTCTTTCCCAGCCGAATTAATGGAAACACGTTAGGTAAACTGCGTCCTCCCCAAGGACGAAGTGCTGGGATTCTTTCCCAGCCGAATTAATGGAAACTGTTTGGGCGGTTTTGTCCTGTTTTGAAGAGACAGTGCTGGGATTCTTTCCCAGCCGAATTAATGGAAACCGCACAATATCTTCCAGTTCTGGCCAGCCAATCCGTGCTGGGATTCTTTCCCAGCCGAATTAATGGAAACTTTATTCTTTTTTGTTTTATTTTTTCATACATTTCCGTGCTGGGATTCTTTCCCAGCCGAATTAATGGAAACTTTGCTGTGCTTCTTCTTCTTCTTCTTCTTTATCTGGTGCTGGGATTCTTTCCCAGCCGAATTAATGGAAACGTAGTCGGGTAAATAGCCGACTTGCGCACGGAGGGGGTGCTGGGATTCTTTCCCAGCCGAATTAATGGAAACTTGCTGCCCGCTTTAGTCAACAGGCACGAGCCATGTGCTGGGATTCTTTCCCAGCCGAATTAATGGAAACACGACCTCCTAAAAATCAATCACAGTCCAGCGTTCGGTGCTGGGATTCTTTCCCAGCCGAATTAATGGAAACAATTCTTGCATTAATTTCATTAACCCTAAGCTGACGTGCTGGGATTCTTTCCCAGCCGAATTAATGGAAACACAGAGCGAGGGACAGAGCGGGCGAGGGACAGAGCGTGCTGGGATTCTTTCCCAGCCGAATTAATGGAAACGCATATTTTGAAAGAACTCTGGGTAATCTTCCTAGTGCTGGGATTCTTTCCCAGCCGAATTAATGGAAACTTAAGGAGGACACTCATGCTTAACGTTCCCGTTATTAGTGCTGGGATTCTTTCCCAGCCGAATTAATGGAAACTCTAGAAGGCCTTTGAAAATTGCTTCAGGTATCTTTGGTGCTGGGATTCTTTCCCAGCCGAATTAATGGAAATAATATGACTAAGGAGAATGTGCATTAGTTCGTGGACGTGCTGGGATTCTTTCCCAGTCGAACTAGTGGAAATGGAAACAGGAAAATGACAAATTGTTGGTTTGAAACACGCAAAGAGTGTCCAGCATGTGGTTCTGCGGCATTCCAAATAATTTATGAGGCTGAATATGATAGACCACCGATTAAGGATTACCTCAACGATTTTTATTCAGGAAGAGTTGAGTTTGATTATTTAGAAGGAGCAGTTTATATTCTATGCGAATGTGACATCTGCGGAATGATTTTTCAAAGAGATATCCCCAACAGAACTCTAATGGAAAGGCTGTATGACCACTGGATAAATTCAAAGGAATCCTTTAAAGAGCATCAAGAGAGCACTAGTCTTGATTACTATTCTCGCTATGTAAAAGAAATCATGCAGATTATTTCGTATTTTAATGAAAAGCCTTTTCGATTGAACTTTCTTGATTTCGGTATGGGCTGGGGTAACTGGGCGCTGATGGCTAAAGCTTTTGGATGTGAGGTGTACGGAGTAGAATTATCAAAAGAGTGCATAGCACATGCTCAGTCAAATGGCATAAAGGTAATTAGCTGGGATGAAATTCATCAGTATCAGTTTGACTTCATTAATACTGAGCAGGTATTTGAACACATATCAGAGCCTCTGAATACCTTAAAGTATTTGAGGATGGCTTTAAAACCAAATGGCATAGTCAAGATAAGTGTGCCCACTGCCAACGACATAGATCGCCGATTGAAGATCATGGACTGGACATCACCAAAGGGTTCTTCTAATTCCCTCAACCCTGTAGCCCCGTTAGAACATATCAACTTCTTTCGGAGATCATCTCTTATTAAGATGGCAGAAGTAGCACAAATGGAAGAAGTTTATATTCCAATACTTAAGCAATATCAATATACAACTGGCTGGTCAGGGATAAGAAATATTGCAAAGAATATTATTTTGCCAATATACCGCAATGTTTTAAAGAAACAGAATTATATTTTTCTTCGCAATGTTGGCCATAAGAGCTAATGCATCTTGTCTAGGAAACCCTCAGTCGAGCTCGGAGAAACACCGCAAGGCCGGATTAAGACAATGGGTGTCTGCTCATCGGCATTACCGGCGGGGTTTTTCTTCAGAGCAGTCGTGAGGAAGTGAGGGGAGACTCCTTGGCTAGCGGCAAGCACCTTGACTGCCCCTAGGTCGTTAACATCCACAATGGCGATGCCCAAACCCGTTTTTGCTGCTAGATCCTCCACGACGGCTTGGGGGTTAACAGGTCCCATAACAATAAATTGATCGTAGGGGGGCAGAGTACCTGTCACATCGTCAATGAGGCGGGCTTGTTCGCCAGCCAATTGATAAAATCCGCCCTTGTGGCCAAAGACTTTGGCGATCGCCCCCCCCAAAAAGGCCAAGAGTACCCGTAGCGCTCCCACTTCCTCCACCAGCGCTTGCATGCCACAGGCGGTGGCCAAACTTGAGGTGGGCAAGAAAAACTGACACACCCGCGTTGCTACCCACCCCGGTTGCATTTGTGCCGGATCCTTGAGGCGACCTTGGATAATGGCAAGGGGTGTTTCCCCAATGGCAACAATGTCTCCAGGTTGGGCATGGGGCATCACATAGCGATTGAGCACCTCTAGGGGAATATCCAACGGCGTCAGTAAATGGGTGCGAATGGGGAGTACCTGACATCTCTCCGCCTGTCGCCACACACCTGTATCTCCCGTGGCCGGAAACTTGAGGGGGATAAATTCATGGTGGGTTTTGGCAAAGCGACCATGGGGGCCATAGGCAATGTAGTGAATCTTGACCCAAGCAGCCTTGACCTCGCTCACGCCAATTCCCTGCAAATCCACACAAATCTCGACATTCGTTTGCTTGGTGGACTTGACGATATAGGCAAACCAATAGCCATCGGCACGGGGGGGAAACTCTGGCTCCGGGTGGCGGGGGATGACCTGCACATCCGTCTGAATCATATCGACACGGCCATCGGACAATAGCACCACCTCTGCCCGTAAGTCTGGCACCATCACCTCAAGGCCACGGTGGGGGTTGCTCAGTCCCAATAGCCCCACAAAACGGTAGTGGGTTGGCTCATAGATTTCCAGATTCCAAGTGGCACGGATCACTTCAAGGGGATGGGCTGGCCGCTGGCGATACCGCCCTTCCAAACCGATCGCCACCAAAAGGGCTAGGAATCCTAGGGCGGCTGCCCCTATGCCGATAACTGTTGCAATCATCACGTGTCCTGTACCACTGCATTTCCCGTATTCGCTAGATTACAGTCAGTTAGGCATTTTTGGAGTGACTGGATTTTGGAGTGGCAAGAGGTTCGCGGCAGTTGGCTGTGTCTTCCCCAGCGTCCCTTGGGGTGGATTCACTTTCTGGGGGGAGCTTTTGTGGCAGCGGCACCGCAATTGACCTATCGGCGCTTGTTGGAGCACCTAGCGGAGGCGGGCTATGGCATTATTGCCACGCCCTTTGTGAACACCTTTGATCATGGGGCGATCGCCCTCGATGTGCTGAATAAACTCGACTATGCCCTTGATTGGTTGATCTATCGCCGAGGCTACCCAGCGGCATTGCCCATCTATGGTTTGGGACACAGTATGGGCTGCAAGCTCCACCTGCTGATCAATAGCCTCTACGATGGCGATCGCGCCGGCAATCTCTTCATGGCCTTCAACAACTACCCCGCCAGTCAATCCATTCCTTGGATAGAAAACCTTGCCCCCGTGGGTGTCGAATTCAGTCCCAGCCCGACAGAAACCGAAAAACTGATTCAAGAGCGCTATCCTGTGCGCCGTAATCTCTTGATCCGTTTCCAAGAGGACGATATTGACCAAACAGCCCGCCTGCGCAGTCTCCTCAGAGCCAAATTTGGCGATATGGTCACTGCCTTGAAGCTACCGGGGAATCACCTCACCCCCCTCAGCCAAGGACTCAAGTGGCAAGTCGGCGCAGAATTTTCTCCCCTAGATGCCGTCGGCCAGTGGATCAAGCAAAGTCTCTTTCCCGAAATGCAGATTCTGGAGGAGTGTCTGTTGGAGTGGCTCAATCCCCTAGGCACTGCCCGCCGTTCCCGCCCGTAGCGTGGCACAATCACATAAGGAACCCTTGATGAAAAAAGGACTTTGCCCGTGACTGTTGCCCCCTCTGCTGCCCTCAGTGCTGCTGCTCGCCCCGATTCCCGCGGTCGCTTTGGTCGCTTTGGTGGCAAGTACGTTCCCGAAACCTTGATGCCCGCCCTCAGTGAATTGGAGGCGGCCTTTGCCCACTATCGCCAAGACCCTGATTTTCAAGCCGAATTGCAGCAACTTCTGCAAGACTATGTGGGTCGTCCTAGTCCCCTCTACTTTGCCGAACGCCTCAGTGCCCACTATGCCCATGATCAAGCCCAACCCCAGATCTATCTAAAACGGGAAGACCTCAACCATACGGGTGCCCACAAAATCAACAATGCCCTCGGTCAAGTGCTCCTTGCCAAGCGCATGGGCAAACAGCGCATTATTGCGGAAACGGGTGCTGGTCAGCATGGGGTAGCCACGGCAACCGTCTGTGCCCGCTTTGGCCTCCAGTGCGTCATCTACATGGGCGTTCAAGACATGGAGCGGCAGCGGTTAAATGTGCTGCGCATGCGCCTATTGGGAGCAGAAGTGACCCCCGTCAGTGCAGGCACAGGCACCCTAAAAGATGCCACCTCCGAAGCGATTCGCGATTGGGTGACGAATGTTGAAACCACCCATTACATCTTGGGTTCAGTGGCGGGGCCCCATCCCTACCCGATGCTAGTGCGGGAATTCCATGCCGTCATTGGGGCAGAAACGCGGCGGCAGTGCCTTGAAAAATGGGGCGGGCTGCCCGATATTTTGCTCGCCTGTGTTGGCGGCGGCTCCAATGCCATGGGACTCTTCCATGAGTTTGTTGAGGAACCGCAGGTGCGCTTAATTGGTGTTGAAGCTGCGGGTCAAGGGGTGGACACGGGTCACCATGCTGCCACCCTCACCAAAGGGGAAGTGGGGGTACTCCACGGTGCCATGAGCTATCTCTTGCAGGATGCCGATGGTCAGGTGGTTGAGGCCCACTCCATCAGTGCCGGTTTAGACTATCCGGGCGTGGGGCCAGAGCATAGCTACCTCAAGGACATTGGTCGGGCAGAATACTACAGTGTCACCGATGCTGAGGCCGTGGCTGCCTGTGTGCGCCTAGCTCAGTTGGAGGGAATTCTCCCTGCCCTCGAAACCGCCCATGCCTTGGCCTATCTGGAAACGCTATGCCCGCAATTGACAGGGCAGCCGCGCATTGTCATTAACTGTTCAGGACGCGGCGACAAGGACGTGGAAACGATTGGCCGCTATTTTGAGGCACAGCAAGCCCCCTGAGTTAGAACTCCGCATTCCCCGGTGTACGCGGAAAGGGAATGACATCACGGATATTGTCCATGCCCGTCATAAACTGCACCAACCGTTCAAATCCTAAACCAAAGCCGGCATGGGGGACACTGCCATAACGGCGTAAATCCAAGTACCACCAGTAGGGGGCAGGGTCTAGGCCTTGGCTCACAATTCGCTCCTGCAGCACGTCAAAGCGCTCTTCCCGCTGGGAGCCACCAATGATCTCGCCAATTTTGGGGGCGAGGACATCCATTGCTGCTACGGTTTTGCCATCGTCATTGAGGCGCATATAGAAGGCTTTGATGGCAGCGGGATAATCATAAACAATCACGGGGCGCTGGCAGTATTCCTCAGCAAGGTAGCGCTCATGCTCCGATTGCAGGTCTAGCCCCCAAGCCACGGGAAATTCAAAGGCGCGACCACTCTTTTCTAGGACTTGAATGGCTTCTGTGTAACTAAGGCGGGCAAAGGGTTGGGTTGCCATCTGCTCAGCGGTGGCCATGACGCTATTGTCAATGCGCTCCTGAAAGAAGGCCATATCCTCACTGCAGTGGTCAAGGACATGGCGAAAGACAAACTGCAAAAAGGCCTCCGCCAGTTCCATATCTCCCATCAGGTCACAGAAGGCCATCTCTGGCTCCACCATCCAAAACTCGGCAAGGTGACGCGAGGTATTGGAGTTTTCAGCGCGGAAGGTGGGACCAAAGGTATAGACATTGGTAAAGGCTGTGGCCATAATTTCTGCCTCCAGTTGGCCACTGACGGTGAGGTAGGCACGACGACCAAAAAAGTCTTGACTGAAGTCAATATTCCCCTCTGGGGTTTTGGGTGGCTGCGCTAAATCCAGGGTGGTGACGGTAAAGAGTTCCCCAGCCCCTTCGCAGTCACTGGCGGTAATGATCGGGGTGTGTACCCACAGGAATCCCCGCTCCTGAAAGAACTGGTGAATGGCAGTGGCACAGGCATTGCGTACGCGCATCACCGCGCCTAGGGTATTGGTTCGCGGTCGGAGATGACCAATGGTGCGTAGAAATTCAAAGCTGTGGCGTTTCTTTTGCAGGGGATAAGTTTCTGGATCGGCACCGCCCCAAAGGTGAATCTGCTGGGCATGGAGTTCAATGGCTTGGTTTTTGCCGGGAGAACGCACCAGTTCGCCACTGAATTCTGCGGCAGCCCCTGTGGTCAGGTCTTTAATGGCTGGCGTTGCTGCTGCCACGGTGTTGGGAATGACCACCTGCAATCCGGCTAGGGTTGAGCCATCGTTGACGTTGACAAACGTACATTCCTTGAGTTCGCGTTTGGTGCGCACCCAGCCCTTGACGGTGACGCGATCGCCCACTTGACCTTGATGAAGAATGTCCTTAATCCGCTGCTGCATGGGTCTTGTTCCTATAACTGCACAATGGTTACTCCCCGGCCACCCTCTTCAGGAGGCGCAAGGTGATAGCTTTGAACGCTGGGGTGCTGATCTAAAAATTGATGCACAAACTGGCGGAGGGCACCACTGCCGTGGCCGTGGATAATCCAAACCGTTCCCTGCTGGCGGTTGAGAAATTCCTCTAGGAGGGGTTCCGCCTCATGGGTGCGCTTGCCCCGCAGATCGAGGGTACGGCTCTCTGTGCGAATGGCGGGTGTTGGGGTGCGAGAAGGGGGTGGGGGGGGAGCTTGAGCTGGGTCGGACTTGGGTTTAGATGGTGTGCGTACCGGTTCGCCCTTGAGAGACTCTACGGCGTGGGGCGGCACAGTAAATTTCACGGAACCCACTTGGACGACAATATCCCCCTGCTGGCTGACACTGAGGACTTCGCCCACCTGTTGCCATTGGGGCAAGCGAACGCGATCGCCTGGTTGAGGAATAAAGCCAACGGGCGGAGGTGGTGGTAAGTAAGTTTTCTCAATCTGATGCAGCGCCGTTTGGGCAGCTTGTACCTGTTCGGGACTGTTGGCGCGTTGCAGTTGAGCAATGACTTTGGCAATTTCCTGCTGAGCCTGATGGAGGGCGGTGCGTACCTGCTCCTCCTGTTGTTGGCGCAGTTGCTGCTGTCGTTGCCGCAGTTCTTGAGCCTTGGTGGCAATTTCTTGGTAGAGGGCTTCTGTATCGCGAAGCAGGGTTGCCGCAGCGGTGGTTTTCGACTCCTGCACTTGGCGTTGTGCCACTAGCCCGCTAATCATCTCGTTGACACTGTTGCTGTCACCGCTTAAAAAGGCCTTGGCACCTTCAACAATACTGGGATGTAGCCCCAACCGCTGGGCGATCGCTAGGGCATTAGACTGTCCCGGAATGCCCCACAGCAGCCGATAGGTCGGGGCAAGGGTGGTCTCATCAAACTCAACGGCGGCATTTTCAAAGCGGCTGTCCTGATACTTGAGGGCTTTGAGTTCGCCATAGTGGGTGGTGGCAAAGGTGAGACTGGCGTGGTCTGCCAGATAGCGCAACAGGGCGATCGCTAGGGCTGTACCCTCACTGGGATCCGTGCCGGCCCCCACTTCATCGAGGAGCACCAACGTATTGCCCCCTGTCATCTCGAGCTCTGTGAGAATATCGCGGATATTGCAGATATGACTGGAAAAGGTGGACAGGTTTTGGGTCAGGGACTGCTCATCCCCAATGTCTGCCCAAATCCCTGTAAACCAGGGCAACTCTACGGGCGCTGCCGCTGGCACATACAACCCTGCTTTTGCCATCAGTGCTGCCAAGCCCAAGGCCTTCAAGGTTGCTGTTTTGCCGCCGGTGTTGGGGCCAGTGATTGTCACTACCTTGGTGGGGGGGGGCAATTCAATGTCAATGGGCACCACGGTCTGTCCTTGCTCATGGTGCTCTTGCCACACCAAGAGGGGATGCCGCAACGCCTTCAGGTGCAGCCGCGTGTCACTGACAAACTGCGGGGGATTGCCCTGCAACCAGAGACTATAGTGGGCACGGGCGACCGCCATATCGAGGGTGGTCAGCACATCGAGCAGATACCACAAATCATCACTAATCGTGGCCAACTGATCCGAGAGGGCTTGGCAAATGGTGCGTTCGGCCTCAGCCTCTTGATGGGTAAGTTGTTGCAGGCGGTTTTGCAGGTCAATGGTTTCCCGTGGCTCAATGTAGAGCGTGGCACCACTGGCGGAGAGATCGTGGACAATTCCCGGCATCTGGTCTTTGTGGGTGGCTTTGACTGCCAACACATAGCGATCGCGCCGTTGGGTGACCACCGCCTCTTGAATGGCACTGGCTCGCTGCTGCAGAATCTGCTGCAGTTGCTGCTGGATCTGGGCACGGCACTGCCGTTGCTGCTGGCGAATCTCAGCCAATTCTGGACTGGCGCGATCGCTCACTTGCCCCTGATCGGTAATACAGCGGTAAATCTCCTGAGTCATCTCAGGATAGGTACGGACACCAGCCACTAGTTGTTGGAGTTCATTGAGTTGCGCGTGTTCCTCAATTTGACGCCGCTGTTGCCGCGCCGCACTCAACAGGTGGGCGATCGCCAGTAGCTCCATTCCCTGCAAACAGCCTTGGCGATCCAGCCGCGCCAGCGCCGGTTCAATATCTGTGACTTGGCTAAAATCGAGGTGCACTTGGTGCACCGTTTCAAGGGTAATCACCTCAGTGGTTTGAGCCAACAGCACTTGACTGGCTGCTTGGGTGCCCCCTAGAATCTCTCCCCCCTGCAGCTGGCGCATCCCCCGTTTGGTAGCAGCAAACGTTGCCAACTGCTGACAGAGACGCGGCCACCCCAACCGCCCTAGGGATTTGTCTAGTGCACTAACTTGTGACGTGAGAACAACCAATGTTCGCTATCTGCTGAAAACACTACTTTCACTGACTGTAGCACTGCTCACCAATCCGTGCAGCGGTTCTAGAGGACCATCCCCGACGACATCTCCGCATCCACGGCATCCTGCAGTTTCAGCAGGGTACTGGTGAGGGCTTCAGGATTGAAGTAGGTCCATTCGATGGCTTGGGCGATCGTTTGCAATCGCTCGGTAATGCTCGTGAGATCTCCAAACAGATTTTCGCGCGGCAAGCCCGCAAAGAGTGCCATCGCGCCTTGGTTGACCGCCCACTTGCACTCCGATTCATGGACACGGGTGCGCAGGCCACTGAGGAGAATGACATTCATTTCTGGATAGCGCTGGCGATACTGGCGACAAAAATCGTAGGGATTGGTTTTTGGCATTCCCAAATCGAGGAGCAAGAGGCTGACTTTGCAGTTGAGGGACTCCACATGGGCAATAATTTTTTCTAACTCAAAGTGGGATGTTGCCCAAATCGTCGAAATCCCTTGGGAGTTCAATAATTCCCGCCACATTTCCCCTTGGGTACGCGAAGAGTGGGTCATCAAGACCGTGACTTGGCCATTACTCCCATGGGACTGATTGGTGTAGGGGTGGGGACTCGGCGCATCCCGCAGGTCAATGTACTCTAGTTCTGACTCACCAATGGAAATGCGATCGCCGTGTCTGAGGAGATGGGGAGCGTGGATACGGTTATTGCCGATAAATGTCCCGTTCATGCTTCTGAGGTCGGTCAGCCGATAGCGATGATCCGCCTGCCGCTCAATGCGAATGTGATGCCGCGAACACCAGCGATCGGGTAGGACAATATCACAATCTTTACTTCGACCAATTTGCCAAACGGGTAACTGATCCAACACAATTGAACGTTGCATGTAAACGGAGTGCAATAATAGTCGGGGTGTTGGTGCCGCTAAAATCAGCTCACTGGGACGCATGAACCCCCACTGCTGTTCACCAGAACGGCTGGGTGCTTGTAGGTGTGGAACGTAGGTATTGGGGCGATTGGCTGAGGCGTCCATAGCAGCAGCTAAAAAACACTAAAATCATCAAACTTATTTTTATGCTGCCTATCCTAGCGTTGATGAGCAGCGAGGGACTACCTCCATCTTAGATGTCAATAGAATGGCAGTAGCACCCTCTAGGTTGCTAAAACGTACTCGTTATGAGTATGATAAATAGACAGGACAGTTCGATAACTGTCAAAGGAGACCACTATGACTGCAACAATCACGCTAAAAGAGCAAGTGCTAGCCACCCTGAAACGGGAACAGGCCAATGCGGTTGTCCTGTATCTGAACTATAAAAAGTACCACTGGCTAACCTATGGCCCCTTGTTTCGGGAGTTGCACCTGCTGTTTGAAGAACAGGGAACAGAAGTCTTTGCCATGATTGATGAACTGGCTGAGCGTAGCTTGATGCTTGATGGCCAGCCAGTGGCAGACCCCGCAGACTATCTCAAAGTGGCAACGGTAACCCCCTCAACCGGCCAACTCACGGTCAAGCAAATGATTGAGGAGGCGATCGCTAACCATGAGCTGATCATTACCGAGATGCACCAAGATGCAGAAGTGGCCACTGAGGCGGGCGACATTGGTACGGCTGACCTCTACACCCGTTTGGTGCAAACCCACCAAAAACATCGCTGGTTCCTTAAGGAGTTTTTAGCCAAAGGCGATGGCTTGGTCAGTTAGTTGCGAATTGGGCCGTTGTAGTCAATGGTGGTGCGACCATCGGCAGCCACAGTAACGACAGTTTCGATACTGGGCAGGGATGCGGGCACGCCATTGCTGACTCGATGGCCCAAAATCCGAAACGTGTAGGAGCCGTCGGCATTGCGCACATAGGGGGCTTCACGGACAGGCCCATGCAGGGACTGATCGGCTCGATAGCGACTTAATCCGCCATTGATACGTTCTGCGGCTTGGCGGGCATAGTTGCGGGCGCGAACGAGCTCGACAATGCTGACAGGCTCAGGATTAGTTGCTTGGGCAACGGCAAAGGGAGCGATCGCTCCCCCAAGGGAAAGACTCAGCATGAGGCTAGCAATCAGCGGCTGGGTCATCAGGCTTCTCCACTCAGCGGTCTTTATCTAAGATAGCCAAGGGGCTTTGCTAACCCCTAGATAGCGGTCTTGATGCAACAATTATTTGCTTTCCGTTTGACAAGGCGTGACCCTCGCTTGTAGTAACTGGTGCGCTTGCTCCTCAGAGAGGGGTTTACCAAAGAGAAACCCCTGACCCCGCTGACAGCCCAACGCCTGCAAGCACTGCTTTTGGGAGAGATGTTCAATGCCTTCGGCAACCACTTCTAGTTGCAGGGCTCGGGCGAGGCTAATAATGGCACGAACAATTTCTAAATTTTGGAAATTGGTTTCGATGTCCCGGACAAAGGACTGGTCAATCTTTAGGGTATACAACGGCAGTTGGCTAAGGCGGCTGAGGGAGGAATAGCCAGTGCCAAAGTCATCAATGCCACAACGAATATCAAGGGCTTGGAGCGCCTCCAATTGCTCTTGGGCAAACCTTGAATCGGGCATGATCACTTCCTCGGTAATCTCCAGAATCACTTGCTGGCCGCGAATCCCATAGAGCGGCAACAGATGCTTGAGCAAAGGAACCATTTGGCCAGAATTAAAGAAAGCACTGGAAATATTGACACTGAGGGTGAAGTCGGCAGCCCGAGAACCCAGTGTCTGTTGCCATTGGTAGAGGTTGAAAATTGCCTTTTGCAGAACCCATTGATCCAGTTTTGTGGCTAGACCCAACCCCAGAGCCAAGGGCAAAAATTCTGCCGGACTGATCCAACCGTTTTCGGGATGCTGCCAGCGAACTAATACTTCAAAACCAACAAGGCTGTCCTGACTGAGGCTGACAATGGGCTGGTAGAAGAGCGCTAGTTGCTCCTGCTCTAGGGCACGGCGAAATTCCTGTTCCCGTTGTAAGCGGGTGTAAACCGCTTGGTGGTGCTCCGATTCAAAGAGTTGCATACCGTTGCACCCTTGCCCCTTGGCAGCATACATGGCAATATCAGCATCCCGCAGCAGTTCACCGGCAGTGCGGTAACGAGAATTAACAATGGCGATGCCAATGCTGACGCTGACACTTACTTCAGTGCCCTTGAGCACATAGGGTTCACTAATGCAATGGCGCAGGCGATCGCCATACTCATAAATCTGCTGGAGACCCTCAATGTGTTCGAGGATGGCAATAAACTCGTCTCCCCCCAATCGGCCAACGGTGTCCTGCTGGCGCATACTCGACCGAAGGCGATGGGCAATTTCTAGAAGTAACTCGTCGCCGGCATCATGACCCAAGCTATCATTGATGACCTTAAACCGATCCAAATCCAAAAACAAAACGGCAAAGGGCGGAATGTCACCGCGGTGGTAGGCAGCCAGCAGTTGATCAATTTTTTCTGTGAGGAAGGTGCGATTGGGGAGATTCGTTAAACTATCCTGGCAAGCCAGTTGCCGCAATTTCTCCTCCGCTAGCTTGATGTTGGTGATGTCCAAGCAGGAACCAAGGTAGCCAATGCAAGTGCCGTCTTCGGCATAGCGGGGTGCCGCTTGCTTGAGTACCCAGCGATAGACACCTTGGCCATTGCGCAGGCGGTGCTCAATTTCATAGCTTTGCTGCTGCTCAACGGCAAGACGGATGGCCTGCTCGGTGCGCTCCCGATCCTCAGGATGGACAAGGTCTAACCAGTTCCAGCCAAGGATTTGGTCTAAGGAGGCGCCTAAGACGCGGCAAATGGTTTGGTTGGCAAACTCAATGGTGCCTTTGCTATCTGCCAGCCAGATCATCAAAGGTGAGGCATCGGCCATCTGGCGAAAACGGGTTTCACTTTCCACTAGGGCTAGCATGGCTTTTTTGCGTTGGGTGACATCCACCCCCACCGTGGTGATCAGGTAACTGCCATCCCCTTGAGGTTCAGCGGTGGCATTGAGGGAAATCCACACCTCATGGCCGTCGCGATGTTGAAAGCGATATTCGGTGTGGGCACAGCCTTCTTGGAGTAATTTCTCGCGAAAGGGACGATGATAGGCTTCCCAGTCCTCGGAGGGAACCCGCGATCGCCAAAGATTCGGGTCTTCTTGAAAGTCAAAGGGGCTGTAGCCGAGAATGCGCAGGTGCCCTTGGGAGAGATACTCATAGCGCCAAGAGCCATCAGGAAAGAGCCGTATTTCACTGACAAAGGCATCAGCGCGATCCAACAGTTGATTGAGCTTTTCTTGGGCGGCGTGGAGTTCCCCATTGACTTTGTGCAAATCGAGGGTGCGGGCAATCACCTGCGCCTCAAGGTCCGTTCGCTGGGCTGCAAGTTGCTGGGTCAGCTGCCGTTGTCGCGTGACATCCACTGCCGTCAGTAAAATGAACTGTTGGTTGCTGTTGGGCAGTTGCAGCGGCAGGGAAACCATCTGCCAAATACGCTCTTGTTTGGCGCGAGTGCGGATGCACACATCCCCATGCTCAACCCGTGCCTGCGTTATAAGGCAGCGTTGGAATTCTGTGGCCGCCCACTGGCGTTGCGCTGCTTCAGGAAAGGCAATTGCCAACCACCCCTCCCATGTGAGGGTTTCCTCTGGGCTGCTGCCGGTTTGCTCTTGCCATGCCCGATTCATCAACCACAGTTGACCATCCGCCGCCACCAACGCCATCGGCAGCGGTGATAAAAGCAGGCTGTTGCGGAACACCTCGTCCATTTCAGTGTAGGCGCGCCAAAATGACTGCCGCTCCTGCTCTACTTGGTTCAGATGCTGAGCCTCAATAACTAAAAGAGTGACCAAAAAAGCGATGATACTGATGATCTGCACCTCTTGGGCTAAGCGCTCCGAAAGCCATAGGCGATCGTGGTGCACCCATTGAATTACCCAACCAATGAGGAGGGGACCAAGGATGATCCAAGGCAACAATCGCCGCAAAAGTAGGCCACCTATCTTTTGTGAACTGAAGTAACGCATCACCCCTTGGGAGGGATGCCATTCGATAAGGCAGAGGTTCAGCAGCCCAAGAAGAACGCAGGCGAGGATTTGGCCAAGGGCAGAGGTACTAAGAGACAGCGGCAATTGGTACAGACCGGCCAATACCTCAAGGAACAGCAGACAGGCACTTGTGATTGCCCCACCTTGGCCGAAAATCACTTGCCAACTTGACTCCCCCATGACCCCCCACAGGGCCACCCCTAGCCCTATAAAGGCCACAGGCCGTAGCAAACTGGTGTAGGCCGGCAAAGATAGAGCTTGCCACGGAGCAGTGATTTCCTGAGCATTGAAAACTGCTACGGCAATTGCCATCCCCATGAGAACAAGCACTAGGCCACAGAGCTGGGGGAGGCATGCTAATTCTCGATCTCTGCCCCTAGATCCCATGAGGGTGATGGCCAATGCGGTTAACCCAAGGGCGATGGCAGCAAAAATATCAATACCGACCAAGAGAGGCGAGTGGGAAGTGATGGCAGCGAGAACCCACTCTATAAAAACAGCTGTTGCTACCCCTAGACTCAACAGAGCAACCACTCGTAAGAATTGGGGATTGGTCATAGGCAGGGGTAAAACCGGCTAGGGACATCGTACCCCGCAGGGCAGTAGCTTTTTTAGTCTAGCTCCTCAATCTTGGGGTTGAGGCCAAGGGGTATGTAAACTAGTGTTGTAGGACTACTCTTTAGGCGTCCTGCAGGAGGGGGTATGCAAACAACTCACCACTACACTCAGGAGTATATCAATCACCTCACCCCCCAGGAGGTGGCTGCCTTGGCACGACGGCTTGAGGAGGATGATTACGATACACCCTTTGCCGCCCTTGAAGACTGGCATCTGCTGCGCTCCATTGCCTTTCAGCGGCCAGAGCTGGTAGAGCCTTATTTGTATCTTCTGGATTTAGAAGCCTTTGACGAGTCCTAGGGCAGTTCCCCATCTATTAGTGGGGGTGGGGGGTGGCATTGCTGCCTATAAAATCTGTGATGTGATCTCCACGCAAGTAAAGGCGGGGTGGCAAGTGTCTGCCATCCTTTCAGAGACCGCCTCGCAGTTCATTACGCCGTTGACCCTTTCGACCCTGTGCCGGCGATCGGTACTCACAGATGCGGATTTTTGGCATCCCCAAGCGCCGCGACCGCTACACATTGAACTGGCAGAAAAGGCAACGCTGATGTTGGTTGCTCCCCTCACGGCCAATACGTTGGCAAAGCTGGTGCTGGGTTTGGCGGATAACCTACTGACCAGTACGGTGCTGGCCTCCCAAATACCCATCTTGGTGGCACCGGCCATGAACACGACCATGTGGGAGCAACCGACGGTACAGAGCCATTGGCAACAACTGCAACAACAGCCCCGTTATCATTGCTTACCCCCGGCCTATGGCCGCTTGGCCTGTGACAGCGTCGGTGTGGGGCGGATGGCGGAGACGCAGGAAATCATTGCCTATTTGGACTCCTTGGCCTATACCCACGGCAAACGAGACTTGGCGGGGAAACATCTGCTGATTACTGCCGGTGGCACCCGCGAGTATTGGGATACAGTGCGCTTCATTGGTAATCCGGCAACGGGGAAAATGGGGATCGCTCTGGCAAGGGCAGCCCTGCATCGCGGCGCCAAGGTGACTTTGATCTATGGGGCGATCGCCGAGCCGATCCCAGCCCAGGTACGCGCTATTGAAGCAATCAGTAGCGAAGCAATGTGCAAAGCTGTCCTTGAGGTGTGGCCAGAGGCCGATTGGCTGGTGATGGCTGCCGCCGTTGGCGATGTCCGCCCGGCCCAACAGTGGTCGGGAAAGCTCCCGAAATCGGAGTTGCCTACCGCCTTACCCCTGAGTCCGGTGCCCGATATTTTGCAAGCGGTGGCTCAGATGCGCCAACCCCACCAACGTCTGATTGGTTTTGCTGCCCAAACGGGGGATATTGTAACGCCCGCCCGCGAAAAGCTAGAACGCAAGGGCTTGGATTTGATAGTTGCCAATGCGGTGGATCAAGCCGATGGTGGCTTTGGCAGTAGCGAAAACGCAGCGGTGGTTCTGGATCGGCAGGGGCGATCGCGCGATCTTGCCAAGGTACCCAAGTTAATTCTGGCCCACCAAATTTTTGACGTTGCCCAAGAATGGCTGCCATGAGTGATGGCCTCACGGTTGTCCCCTTGCCGCTCCAAATGCAGCGGGCGATCGCTGCCGCTGAAACCCTGGACTCCCTCGCCACAGTGGTACAGGAGCTTGTGGAAAATGCGCTTGATGCCGGGGCGAGTCGCATTCACCTCCACTGGCGCCCTTCAGCATGGCATCTTGAGGTCACAGACAATGGCGAAGGGATTCGCTGGGCAGATCTCACCCAAGTGGCTCTCCCCTACACCAGCAGCAAGTTGCCCCCCAGCGGGGAATTGGCGGACATCACAACCTTGGGATTTCGCGGTCAAGCCCTCCACAGTTTGGCGCAAATGGCACAGTTAACGATTTGCAGTCGCCACCGTGAGGCGGAGACCGGTTGGCAAGTGAGTTATGATGCCCAGGGTCAAGTGCGCAGCCAGCGTCCTCTGGGAATGGCCGTGGGGACTCGCGTGATTGCTGAGCAAATTTTTCAGGACTGGCCGCAACGTCAGCAGGGAGCAAATCCGAAACAGGTACAGCGGCGGCTTCAGGAAATCGCCCTGTGTTTTCCCCAAGTGGCTTGGCATCTCCTTAAGGATAGCAAGCGCTGGCACCACTGGCCGGCAGTGACGTCTTTGGGCGATCGCCTGCTGCAACTCATCCCACAACTCCATCCCCAAGATCTGCGCCAAATGAGCGATGCCCAAATTGAACTGGTCTTGGCGCCGCCGGATCGCCACCATCGTCACCGCCCTGATGGCTTAGGGGTGGCTGTCAATGGCCGTTGGGTGGAACTGCACAGTGATCCCTCGTGGCAGCAGGTGATTCTTGAGGCCTTTGGTTGCGGCCTACCTCGGCAGCGCTTTCCCCTGTGTATTGCCCATCTCCATTTACCCCCAGCGGCGATTGATTGGTCAGCAGAACCCCAAAAGCGCACGATCTATCTACGGGAACCAGAGCAATGGCAAGCCCTCTTGGTAGAACGCATTGGCCAACTCCTTGCCTGCCCCTCAATCCCCCTGAGTGATGCCAGCAGCTATCAGGTGCTCAAGGCGGCTGAACCACCAAACCGCTATCGGACGCTGTTATCGCCCAATTCAGCTCAAGTTTCCTTGCCAAGCCTGAAAGTGGTTGGCCAATTGCACAACATGTACATTATTGTTGAGCACGCCGAAGGCATCTGGTTGATTGAGCAGCACATTGCCCATGAACGCGTGCTGTACGAGCAAATTGAAACAGATTGGCAGGTGGTGGAGCTAGAGCAGCCGGTGTTGGTGGACTCCCTCACGGAAACGCAAGTGCAACGCCTTCAAGACTGGGGGTTAGCGATCGCCCCCTTTGGGGTACAGGTTTGGGCAGTGCGCCGTGTGCCTGCTCTCTTGCGCGATCGCCCAGATGTCGTGGCGGCTCTTATTGAACTTAGCCAAGTGGCGGATCTGACCGCTGCTAAGGTGGCCGTTGCCTGTCGCAGTGCCATTCGTAACGGCACGCCCCTCACCCTTGCGGAAATGCAAACCCTTGTGGATCAGTGGTACCGCTGCCGTCAACCCCACACCTGCCCCCATGGTCGCCCCATCTGTCTGCAACTGCAAGAATCTAGCCTTGCCCGTTTTTTCCGTCGCCATTGGGTGGTGGGCAAAAGTCATGGCATCTAGCCAAATGAGCAATCCTGCAGAGGAGTGAAGGTGTGAAGATCTGCCCCTTGGCGCAGACACTGCCGCAGGTGCATCAGCAGCCGTCCCAAATAGTTACAGCCTTGGCGATCGCTACCACAGCCCCAATAGCGATCTACGGGGGAATCTTCGACCAATTCTTCATCCCCAGTTGCTAAGAGCAGTTCCTGTAGGTCGGGATGGGTGGTAAATTTGGCAACAAGGGCACGCCACATCACTGCCTGTTTCAGTTGATCCCACTGAGGATGAACGGGGTAACGACCACTGCGACCGAGTTGGGCAGCGGCTTCAGGAGTTGGGGCAGTGCGAATAGTATGACCAAAGGCTTCATGGGCAGTGCCAAAGAATTTATGGGCTTGGTAGTAGTGCTCCGCTGTTGGCCAGTAATAGCCCTCGAGGGTAAACCCGTGGGGAGAGAAATTGGAAAAACTGCCGTAGGCATCCTTGACGCGATAAAAGTAGATGGTCATTGCCAACCGCGTTCCTACACCCCTGTGATCAGCTAGCATTCATCATGGCTGAGATCATCATCCCCCAAATGCAACTCTTTTCACTAGGGATACAACCTGTTCAAAACAGTTCAATCTGAAAGATGACGAACCCCCTATCTTCGAAAAGGGCGATCGCCAAACTTGAGACTCTAGGGGCAGATCCTTGCTAAGATGAGCCTCATGGGTACGTTGAGACCGATTTTGTTTTGGGGTTTGCTATGAAACGTTTTTGGGCGATGGTTTGCGCACTTTTCCTGAGTGTGTCACTGCTCCTGACCAGTTGTGCTAATGTGCCCACGGGGCTAACGGGAAATTTCCGTGAAGATACCCTTGCGCTGATCAGTAGCCTGCGCGAAGCGATCGCCCTACCAGATAATGACCCCAACAAAAAGGCCGCCCAAGCAGAGGCTCGCAAAAAACTCAATGACTTCTTTGCCCTCTATCGTCGCGATGACTCCCTGCGATCGCTCTCTTCCTTTATGACGATGCAAACTGCCCTTAACTCCCTCGCGGGTCACTACAGTTCCTATCCCAATCGTCCCCTCCCGGAGAAGCTGAAAGCCCGCCTCGAACAAGAGTTTAAGCAAGTTGAACTCGCCCTTGATCGCGAAGCCAAGTCCTAGTCCCAATGGGGGATAAGCCCTATACCAAGATTCCTATTGCAGAGTGTGGGGAACCCCTAGCGCCTATTCCACCTACCTTTCTGCGGCTGCAACCCCATCCCTATCAAAGCCGAGGTGCCCCCTATGGCAAAGCCTCTCCCTTTTGGTTGCGGGTGGGGGTCATTGCTGCCCTTGAGCGCGCCCAAGCGTTCCTAGAACCTTACGGCTGGCAACTCGCAATTTTTGATGCCTACCGGCCAATTGCGGTACAGCAGTTCATGGTGGCGCATACCTTTGCTACCCTCTGTCAAGAACGGGGGTATGATGCGCAGCAACTTGAGCCAGCGATCGCCCGCGAGATTTGGCAACAGGTTGATCAATTTTGGGCGGTGCCCAGTTCAGACCCTCAGCAACCACCCCCCCACAGTACCGGTGCTGCTGTTGATCTCACCCTCGCTGACCCCGCAGGCCATCCTTTTGAGATGGGGGGTGTCATTGATGAAGTTTCTGAACGTTCCTTTCCCGATTTTTACGATCGCCATCCTGAGCAGGCTAATGCCGCCTGCTTTAGCCAACGCCGCAAAATTCTCTACCAAGCAATGCGCTATGCCGGTTTTCAGCGCCATCCTAACGAGTGGTGGCACTTTTCCCTTGGGGATCAGTTGTGGGCTTGGCAAACGCAGCAACAGACTGGCCAGCGGGACATCCTCGCTCGCTATGGCCGCGTGGATCTTTGAGTCTGGGCAATGCCTTAGAGCTTGTTGAGATTCAACCCCGCTTCTTTGGCAAATGCACTCAGGCCTTTGCGCTCAAGGGTTTTAATGGCTTTGGTAGAGAGGCGCAGCCGCACCCAACGGTTGCCTTCTGGCCACCATACCCGTTTCCATTGCAAATTCACTTCTTGCAGTTTTTTCGTCCGCCGGTGGGAGTGGGAAATAGCGTAGGCGTTATTGGCTTTTTTTCCAGTTAGTTGACAAACACGGCTCATTGGTTTCCTCCCCAGCAAGGCAGATGGTGCAAAATCATCAGGATTTCTAGCCTAGCATATTCAATGGTGCAGGGCACTGCCTATTTGAAGGTCTCCTTAAGAACAGTCCGTGCGGCTAAGTGATTGCGGGTGGTGGTTAAAATTTCTGCTTCCCGCAGTAGGCGATCGTAGGTGGATTGTAGCTCTAGAAGACGTTGCTGCTCCTGAGCGACACCGCGAAAATTACTGGCAATCCAATAGGACAATTCAAGGGCAGCCGTGGGCACATCGGGGGGCAGCTCCATGGGTTGTTCCGTCAGTTTTGCTGAGAGGCGCACCACATCCTCAAGAAGTTGCCGCACTTCCTTGGCCAAGGGGCGCAGATCAATGCTGGTGGGTTCATCCTCAATCCACTCCACCAGTCCAACGCGGTAGGGTTTTTCGCGCACGTAGTCCAAGATGCGAAACCGCTGCTGACCCAAGGAATCAATGAGCATGCGGTCATCGGGAAGCCGTTCGTAGCGACGCACTTCCGCACAACAGCCCACCGTGGCTGGCCGTCCCGTTTGTGGATCCCACATCACGATGCCAAAGCGGCGATCGCTCTCAAGAATCGTATTCATCATGATGCGGTAGCGAAATTCAAAAATGTGGAGTGGCAGTGGTCGCCCCGGAAAGAGCACAACATCCGGCAAGGGAAAAATGGGGAGTTCGCGAACGGCAATGGACGAAAAAGCCATAATGACAGCGCACAGAAGCCAATGCTTCTATCGTACCCTACTTTGCAGGCTTCCTAGGATGCGGAACCGGGGACTTGAACCCCGAAGTCCTTGCGGACACTAGAACCTGAATCTAGCGCGTCTACCAATTCCGCCAGTTCCGCTCGTGATAGATTTGGTCAGCGATCTTTTATTATCTTGGGTTTGGTGGAATTCTGTCAACTCATTATTTCATCTTGCCTCGGAAGGTGAGCACAAAGGGCTGACCATCCAATTGACCATTGCCTGCCAAGTTGAGAATGGACTGCTGACCGCCATAACGGAGATTGAGGGTGCCATTGGCATCGGCCATACCAGAACTGGTCAAGCGAATCCGCAGATTGTAGGCATCCTGCTGAATGACGTTGCCAGAAAAGCCAATATAGTTGCCATCCGCCAGTTGCATATTGATATCCGCCACCTTTTGTGGATCAATGGCAATGCTCATAAACGTTACTTTTTGATTCGGGCGACCACTGATGCGAAATAGACCCTCGCCCATATCAGCATAGAAGGTGGTGCCTGCGGGTTGGGCTGGCTGAGCGACCATTGTGGGCATTTGGGGGGCGATCGCGTAGGTGTGCGCCCCAGCGCTGAGGGCAAGCAGCGTTGCTGCAATAATGCTCTTGCTCACGGGAAGTTCCTATAGGTTCATGCTTATCATGACGCTCAAAAAGCGTGAGTGGCACCCAAACAGCCGCATCCTGCAATAAGACTTCATATTGTTCAGCTCGGATCGGTTCGCTCGATTTATAGCCGCTCAAGGGGTGTCAGGCGGGGATCCACCACCTTTTGCCCGCGACGTGGGAAACGAATCGCCAAGGAGAGCTTCGGGCCAGTATCAAAGACATGGGTAATTTCCCCTTCGCCATAGACAGGATGGAGAATGCGATCGCCCACCCGCCAACCAGAGGCAGCAGCCTTGCTCAACCGTGCGGGGGATAGCTTCGTGACAGCAGCCATTTTGGGTCGTCGTTGAACATTCCCTGTCAGCAGTTCTGGGGGTAGCTCTGTCAAAAATTGCGAAGGAATCGTATCTTCACTGCCACCGTAGCGGCGACGGCTTTGGGCAAAGGTGAGAAAGAGTTGTTCTTGGGCACGGGTGATGCCGACATAGCAAAGGCGGCGTTCTTCTTCAAGGGCCATGGGGTCGTTGAGACTGCGGAAGTTGGGAAAGAGTCCCTGCTCCATGCCCACCAAAAAGACAACGGGAAATTCTAGCCCCTTAGCGGCATGCAAGGTCATCAGGGAAACGCCGCCCTCTCCCTCCTGCAAGGTATCCAAATCCGAGGCAAGGGCAGAACTGTTGAGAAAATCGCTGAGGCTTGCCCCCTCGTTTTCTTCGCTAAATTGCTGGGCAGCGTTAACCAATTCCATTAGGTTTTGCAGTCGCTCTAGGCTTTCCTTAGTGTCTTCGTTTTCGAGTTCGCGGCGGTAGCCTGTCTCTTCAATCACGGTTTTCACCAGTTCAGGCAATTCAATGTCGTCCACTAGCGATCGCAGGCGGGTCATGAGGGTCACAAACTGCTGCACGGCACGACTGGCTCGCCCGGCCAAGGGCGTCATGGATTCGGTATCGGCAATTAAATCCCATAGGGAAATGCCAAGGGTTTGCGCGGCGTCACTGAGGCGATCCAAACTGGTTTTGCCAATGCCGCGTCGTGGCACGTTAATAATTCGCCGCAGACTCACGGTGTCTTGGGGGTTTTGCAGCAGCCGCAAATAAGCGAGAACATCCTTGACTTCCTTGCGCTCATAGAATTTGAGACCACCAACCACGGTGTAGGGAATGTTGGCGCGAACTAAGGCCTCCTCAAAGGGGCGCGATTGGGCGTTGGTGCGGTAGAGAATGGCAAACCGTCCCCATTGGGGTTCGAGGGATTGACTGCCCAAGGCTTTGATGGTTTGGACAACAAAAGAGGCTTCATCGGTTTCAGTGTGGCAACACTCGCAGTAAATGGGAGCGCCTTCTCCTTTGGTGGGACGCAGCACTTTAGCAATGCGTTCGTTGTTGTGCTCAATGAGATGATTGGCGGCCTGCAAAATGTTGGCAACAGAGCGATAGTTTTCCTCTAGCTTGATCATTGTGCGGCTATCGTCATCGGGCAGGCGATCGCCAAAATCCTGCTGGAAATTCATCAGGATAGTGAAATCAGCGCAGCGAAAGGAATAAATGGACTGATCGACATCGCCGACGACAAAAATCGAGCGATCGCCCCAATTCTGAAACTGTTGCGGTGGCGTACCATTGGTGGCCAATAGCCGAATGAGATCGTATTGGGTGCGGTTGGTGTCTTGGTACTCATCCACCAGAATATGTTGGAATTGCTGATGCCAATACTCAAGGCGCTCGGGGTGCTGTTGTAGCAGCTGCACCGTTCGCAAAATCAAATCATCAAAGTCAAGGGCGTTATTCTGGGCAAGGGTTGCCTCATAGCGACGATAAACCTCGGCGGCCACCCGGCCAGCGGGCGATCGCTGTTCCTGCTCCAATTGATCGGGGCTTAGCCCTCGGTTTTTGGCATGGCTAATTTTGTAGCGGATACCGCGCGGATCATGCTGGCGCTCATCGAGATTGAGTTCCGCAGTGGCAATTTCCTTAATCAAACTTTGCACATCTGACTCATCAAAAATGGTGAAATGCCGCGTCCAGCGATACCCTTGGGGATGTTGATAGGCCTCTATTTCCAAGCGCAGGAGTCGGGCACACAGGCTGTGGAACGTGCCAATCCAAAGGGGCTTCGTGTACGTTTGATAGACTCGCGATCGCACCCGCTGTTGTTCGAGGGGAGAGAGATCTAGCCAGTCCCGCCCGTAGAGTTGCTGAGCCACCTCTTGACCAAAGAGAGCTTCAAGCCGCTCCTTCATTTCGCGGGCGGCCTTATTTGTAAACGTCACCGCCAAGATATTTTCTGGTGCCACCTGATGCTGGCGAATCAAATGGGCAATGCGATAGGTGAGCGTGCGAGTTTTCCCGGAACCGGCGCCTGCCACCACCAACATCGGGCCACAATAGTGCTCCACCGCCTGCCGTTGTGATGGATTCAGTCCTGCGAGAAAATCCCTACTCATTTGCTGCTACGCCCATTCGCCTAAAGTTTTATGATACCTGCTATGACCAGCCAACGGGTTGGCACCCCCATCCGCCAGTACTGCGGGCATCACGGCATCAGACGGCGATGGGTTGACACAAATTGATATTAAAGGGGATTTTGGATTATGAGTTGAGTAATTCCCGATGAGTTTTTACAAACAGCGCACATCACTGAAGCTGATCTCAAACTCGAAATTGCCATTCTACTACTCCAGTAGGGAAAAATTACTCTGGGCACGGCCAGCCAGCTCTTCTTCTTGATGAGTCAAGATAACACAATCACTGCGGGGGTAGGCAACGCAGGTTAAGACGAATCCTGCATCAATACTCAAAGAATCAGGGGAAGTTTCTGGCGATCGCGCCCCTGTTGTTCGAGGCAGCGGTTAATGCCCGTCACCGCCTCGTTGTACATGGCAATCTTGGCCTCTAGTTCCTTCAGTTTGGCGGCATTGTGCTCAATGCTTTCAGCCGCTTCTTTTTCTAGGGTTTTGCCGAGGTGCTCCCGTGCCTGTTGCTGTTGCTGGAGAATCTCTTGGCTATGTTGCTTGGCGGCAGTGAGGAGAGGCTCTGTAATCGCGGTGGCGATCGCGGCTCGATAGGTCACTTCAATGGTTTTCTTGATCTTGTGAACAAAGTCCATTTTCAGGAGTTCCCGCAGTTCGGTTTCCGCCTCAAACATACTCGAAGCATCAAAGGTATTGCAGGCTTTGCGCAGCACCTCCCGCAGTTTCATCACCCCTTGGGTATCATGATAGAAATCCTCGCGCTCCCGCACATAGCGATCGCACTCAATGCGTGCCACCGTCGTAATACTAGTCAGTACCTCCTCCTCCAGCTTGGCCAACATTTGATCAATGCCGCTGTCATTCCCCAGTAGGCGAAAGAGTTCGCGATAGTAGGGCTGCTGGTAAATCTCCCGCCTCAACTGCTTAAAGAGATTTTTGATCACCTCTTGGGAAGACTCGACGAGGGTTTTCTTGAGACCATTGGCCAAGTAATAGAAGGCCTCCGCCAAAATCCCCATAACGGGAACAACGGAGTTGGTGGGATGACTATCAAGGGCCTGTTGATAAATAGTAGCCACGGAGAACTGGCGCAGGAGTTGCTCGAGGGAAGTGACAAGGTTGTTTTTCAGCCGTTTATAGTCCTGCTCTGCCTCTGGAGACTGGCCGCCCTTGATACGATTGAGAAACTGATCAATATGCCGATAAAACTCATCCCCGGCGATTTTCAGTTCTTGGCTAAGATCCAACTGTAGAGGAGTTCGCGCTCCAATAGTGCATTGATCAGCATTGATTTGCCAGCACTAAAAGGCCCTGCAAAAACAATCTCAAATGTCGGCGAAACCGCCTTGCGCAGGGAAGTTTGAACTGGCGTAATATCAAAGGAGCGCAGCTTGGGTTCCGCATTCAATAGGTCAAGGAGGCGATCACAATCCGCTTGCAAATTGGGGCAGGTGTTGAGGAGGTCGCTCATAGCAAAGAAGCACAAACTATTGTCAGCAACAGCCTAACATAGCTCTCCTAGCCTCCCCTAGGTGGTGGATGTTAATTTTTTTTGCGATTTTGCTCCCCTCTAAACCCGAGAACCCCTCAGGTTACAATGAGAATCCATCTTACCCATCACACTCTATGGACAGCGTCCACTGGCAGCAGGTTCACCACTACACTGACATCCTCTACCACAAAACGACGGGCATTGCCAAAATTACGATTAACCGTCCCCACAAGCGCAATGCCTTTCGTCCCCAAACTATTGTGGAAATGAGTCAGGCCTTTGAGGATGCCCGCAACGATCCCACGATTGGCGTTGTCTTGCTCACCGGGGCAGGCCCCCACACCGATGGTAAGTATGCCTTTTGTGCGGGTGGTGACCAACGTATTCGGGGTGAGGCAGGCTATCTGGATGATCAGGGGGTAGCACGGCTGAATGTGCTGGATCTGCAACGGCAAATTCGCTCCCTGCCAAAGGTGGTGATTGCCCTTGTGGCCGGCTATGCCATTGGCGGTGGCCATGTGCTGCACTTGGTCTGTGACCTCACCATTGCTGCTGAGAATGCCATTTTTGGTCAAACGGGGCCACGGGTGGGTAGTTTTGATGCGGGGTTTGGTGCGAGTTATCTTGCCCGCATTGTCGGCCAGAAAAAAGCCCGTGAAATTTGGTTTCTCTGTCGACAATATACAGCTCAGGAAGCCTTAGCGATGGGTCTAGTCAATGCTGTTGTCCCCGTTGAGGAACTGGAGGCTGAGGGGATCCGCTGGGCGCAAGAGATTCTCACCAAAAGTCCCTTGGCCATTCGCTGCTTGAAGGCGGCCTTTAATGCCGATTGTGATGGTCAAGCCGGCCTACAGGAATTAGCCGGCAATGCAACCTTGCTGTACTACCTCACTGAAGAGAGTGCCGAGGGCAAAAACGCCTTTTTGGAAAAACGTCCCCCCAACTTTCAGCAGTTCCCTTGGCGCCCCTAAGGGATGCGCTAGAGTAGGAGCATGTGGCATTGGGAGAGTTCCATGTGTATCTGTGTTAACTGCGCCCTTGTGGATCGCTGTACCACATACTATGCCGTTGAGGAGCAGCACCAACAGCCCCATCTGACCCTCACGCCAGACTTTGACCCAATTGAGCCGACGATCAATATCAACATCCGTACCCAAGGGGAAGAGATTCTATTGGAGTGGGATGTGGTTGGTTGTGCCAGTTTCGTCGAAGAACAGGGACGGTGGGCAAAACTGCGTCCGGGAGAATTGATTCCCACCTAAATCTGATGGTTAGCCGGCGATCGCGGCAAATTGCGGCAATTTGATGTTCTCTTCTAGCGGCACTCATGGGACAAAGCCGGCTAAGACAACAGCTTGATCTATTTCTGCACGCACCACAGGTAGAAATCAGCCTGTTGGTTTTGATCCTCATATGGGTACTTTTAGTGGTGGTCGATCTTTTCTGGGTACAGCCCGGCCACCCTAATTTTTTTCTGATGCTGGCGGATTTGCCCCTACGGCTGTGCTTTGTTGTTGAGTTATTCCTACGCTTTGCGATCGCCCGCAAAAAGCAACGATTTTTCCGCCACTACTGGCTTGATCTAGTCGCGATTTTACCGATGCCGCCCCAGTGGCCCCTGTTTCGTCTGCTGCCCCTTTTGCGCCTACCCCGTGCCTCGATTTTGATCAATCGCAACCTACACTACATTTCTCCCCAGATTTCTGGTCTCTACGGTGCCCAAATTTCAGCACTGTTAATCATTGTGTTGATCATGCTCTTTGGGGGACTGGCTTTTTATATTATCGAAGGAACCTCAAACCCAGACATCGAGACCCTTGGGGATGCCCTGTGGTACAGCTTCTTTTCCTTAGTGTCCGCCGAACCCATTGGTGCCTATCCCAAAACCCATGCCGGGCGGATCATTACCCTAGTGGTGGTTTTGTCGGGGCTGACCTTGTTTGCAGTGTTTACAGGGGTGGTGTCTGCCTTCATGGTGCAGCGGTTGCAATCAGTCATGAGCATTAAGAACTTTGACTTGGATGAGTTGCGCAACCACATTATTCTCTGTGGCTGGAATCGCAGTGCCCCCCTAGTGTTGCAGGAGTTGCAAACCGATCCCCAAACCCGCCATGCACCGATTGTCATTGTTGCTGAACTGGAACAGTTGCCCTTGAGTGAGTTGCGGAGAGTAGATCAAAATCGCCTCTACTTTTATTCGGGAGACTATACCCGCATTGACGTTTTAGAGAAGGTGCAGATTTACCACGCCTCCCGTGCCATTCTCTTGGCGGATACCAGCCAGCCCCGCAGTGATCAAGACCGCGATGCCCGAACGGTTCTCGCTGCACTGACCATGGAAAAACTCAATCCAACGATTTACACCTGTGCCCAGCTTTTGGATCGCAATAATAATGTGCAACTTCAGGCGGCAGGGGTGGAAGATGTGGTGGTGGCTGATGAAATGGCGGGTCATCTCATTGGCAATGCGGTGCGCAATCAAGGGGCGATGGATGTCTTTGCCGAACTCCTAACGGTACAGGTGGGCAATCAATTTTATCGGCTGCCTTTGCCGTCAACGCTGGCAGGCAAAACCTTTTGGTATGCGCAACGACACCTCAAGGAGCAGTACGATGCCCTCTTAGTCGCTGTGGAACGTCGCATTGAGGGGCGTCGCCAGACGGAGGTTAACCCACCAATGGACTATGAGCTGCAAGGGGGGGACTATGTGGTTGTGATTGCGCGGCAGTATCCACAGTGGGGATAGGGTGATGGAAATTGCCTCCCAAGTAGAGCTGCCCTTTCCCCGCGAGCACGTCTATCGTACCTATCGCGATCGCCTGCCTGAGTTAGTCAACTGGATGCCCAATGTGCGTAAAATTGAGGTGCAAGAGCGCAGGGAACAGCCTGAGATCTTAGAGATGGTTCTGGTCTGGCATGGGGGTGGCGAAATTCCGGCAGCGGCTCGGGCACTGCTGAGTGAGGCAATGCTCTCGTGGACGGACTACACCCATTGGGACGATCGCCACTATCTCACCCGCTGGCGCATTGCACCCCATGCCTTTACCGAGGCCATTGACTGCCAAGGGGAAAATCAATTCATTGCTGTGGGTGACTCAACAATTATCACTAGCCGAGGTCATCTACGCATTGATCCAAAACGCATTCCGGGGGTACCCTCCTTCCTAGCTGGCATGATTGCTCGCGCTGTGGAGGAGTATCTCGGCCAACGCATCGAACCCAATTTTCAGCAGTTGGCAGCCAGTGTCGCAGCATTTTTGCGTGCTCAAGGATAACGATCAGCGATGAAAATCTTGGAGCAAACGGACTATCGCTTGCGCTTGCGGGAGCGCCCTTTGCTGAGTTGGTTTATGGGTGGGGTGTTTGCTCTTGTACCTACGTTGATGCTCAGCTTCTTTCCTGTTGCAGAAATTCACTGCCAACGCCAAACCCTACCCTATGAATGTATTGCCACCACAACCTCCTTCGTGAGCCAAGAGCGGGTGAAAATTCCGCTTCCTCTACTGCGACAGGCAAAGTTGGAGGACTACATTGACAGCGAAGGCGATCGCATGTACCGCGTTGTTCTTGAAATAGCGGGCAACTCAACCATATTAGGCGTTGCCTCCTCGGAGCCGGGCGATCGCGCCGCCATGGTGCAGCAAATTAATCAGTTCTTAGCCAATCCCAATCAAACCGAACTTTCAGCGCGTGTGGACGATCGCTGGCTCATTGGGATCATTGCGGGGGTGTTCTTTCTGGTAGGGATGAGTTTCATTTCTTTCGCATCCGTCTTAACACTGGATTTGGATCGGGGCAGTGGCACCTTGACGATTCTCCATGCAAATTTTTTCCGCCGCACTCAGAAGGAATTGCACTTGCGCGCGATCAGGGACATTGCGATTGAAAGCTCCGTGGATTCTGATGGCGATCGCTTCTATCGCGTCGTGGTGCACCTCACTTCTGGCGAGACAGTTCCCCTGCGGCAGTACTACAGTAGCGGCTATGACAGCAAGAAAAAACTCGCTAATCTCCTGCGGCGGTTTCTCTATCTGCCACCTCTATAAATCGTCCTGCGGGTGTGGCGCTGGCCTGTTGATTACACTGAAGATGATGGCATAATGCATTCACGGTCGGTGGGGTTTTGCCCTCAATTATCACTATGCAACCAACGGATCCAACAAAGTTTACTGATAAAGCATGGGAAGCCATTGTTAAGTCCCAAGATGTGGCACGGGAATATCGCAGCCAATATCTGGAAACAGAGCACTTGATGATTGCCCTCCTGCGCGAAGAAGGACTGGGGCAACTGATCTTTGAACGGGCTGATATTGACACTGAATGGGTTCTCAAGCGGCTGATGGACTTTGCCAAACAGCAACCCCGCGTGCCAACGGGAAGCGAACTCTACTGTGGCCGCAGCTTGGATGCTCTCCTTGATGAAGCCAATCGTCTGCGCCAAGAGCAAGAGGATCAGTTTATTTCGATTGAGCATCTTGTCCTCGCATTTGTGGGCGATCGCCGTATTGGTCAACGTCTGTTCCGCGCTTTGAATTGCGATCGCGAGCAGTTGGCGGCCACCGTCAAAGCCATTCGCGGCGCCCAAAAAGTCTTAGACCAAAACCCCGAAAATAAATACGCTGCCCTTGAAAAGTACGGTCGCGATCTCACCGAAGCAGCCCGCCAAGGTAAACTAGATCCGGTCATTGGCCGCGATGAGGAAATCCGCCGCGTCATTCAAGTGCTCTCGCGCCGCACTAAGAATAATCCCGTGCTCATCGGCGAACCTGGAGTTGGGAAAACGGCGATTGCCGAAGGTCTTGCCCAGCGGATTATCAATGGCGATGTACCCGAATCCCTGAAAAATCGGCGGTTGATTTCCCTTGATCTGGGGAGTCTGGTGGCGGGTGCCAAGTTTCGCGGTGACTTTGAAGATCGCCTCAAGGCGGTTCTCCACGAAGTGACCCATTCCGACGGTCAAATTGTTCTCTTTATTGATGAATTGCACACCGTGGTTGGTGCCGGTGCCAATCAAAACGCCTCGATGGATGCCAGCAACCTCCTGAAGCCGATGTTGGCGCGGGGCGAACTGCGCTGTATTGGTGCCACCACCCTAGACGAGTACCGCAAGCATATTGAGAAGGATGCTGCCCTCGAGCGTCGCTTCCAGCAGGTGTATATTGGCCAACCCAGCGTTGAGGATACAATCTCAATTTTGCGGGGTCTCAAGGATCGCTACGAAATTCACCACAACGTCAAAATTACTGACTCGGCATTGGTGGCAGCGGCGATGCTTTCGGATCGGTATATTAGCGATCGCTTTTTGCCCGACAAGGCCATTGATCTCGTGGATGAAGCGGCGGCCAAACTGAAAATGGAAATCACCACCAAGCCCGCTGAACTGGAAGCCCTTGAGCGGCGCCTGCGGCAACTGGAGATGGAAAAACTCTCCCTCAAGCAGGAAGAAAGTCTGCCCCTGAGCCAAGTGCCACTGCAAGCCACCCGCGATCGCCTGCAGCGCATTGAAGAGGAAATTGCCCAACTGCAACCGCGACAACAGGCCATGCAAGCCCGCTGGCAAGCCGAAAAAGACCTCCTAGAGCGCATCAACAGCCTCAAAGAAGAGGAAGATCAGGTAAAGCTGCAAATCGAGCAAGCGGAGCGGGACTACAACCTCAACAAAGCTGCTCAACTTAAATATGGTCGCCTCGAGACGCTGCAACGGGAATTGGAAAGCACCGAAGCACAACTTTTGGAACTTCAGGCCGAAGGTGGCACCTTTTTGCGCGATCAAGTCACCGAAGCCGACATTGCTGAAATTGTTGCCAAGTGGACGGGAATTCCGCTGCAAAAATTAATGGCCTCAGAACGGCAAAAACTCCTGCAACTGGAACAAGTCCTCCATCAGCGGGTGATTGGTCAAACCGATGCCGTGGCCGCCGTGGCCGCAGCGATTCGCCGAGCGCGAGCCGGCATGAAAGACCCTGCCCGTCCCATTGGTTCCTTTCTCTTTATGGGTCCCACGGGGGTGGGCAAAACAGAACTGGCCCGTGCTCTTGCCGAAGCCCTCTTTGATGATGAAAATGCCCTTGTGCGCATTGATATGTCGGAGTACATGGAAAAACACGCTGTCTCCCGCATGATTGGCGCACCACCGGGGTATGTCGGCTTTGACAGTGGCGGTCAACTGACGGAAGCGATTCGCCGTCGTCCCTATGCCGTGGTTCTGTTTGACGAGGTGGAAAAAGCCCATCCAGAAGTCTTTAATGTGCTCTTGCAGGTGCTCGATGATGGCCGCGTCACTGATTCCCAAGGGCGAACGGTGGACTTCCGCAATACCGTGATCATTATGACCAGCAACTTGGGCAGCGAGCATATTTTAGATTTGGCCGGGGATGACAGTCGCTATGAGGAAATGCGCCAACGGGTACTCCAAAGTGCGCAAAAGTATTTTCGCCCCGAATTTCTCAACCGCATTGATGACTTGATCCTCTTCCATGGCCTAGGGCGGGCTGAACTGGCACAGATTGCTCAAATTCAACTGCGACGGGTGGAGAAACTCCTTGCGGATCAAAAAATTCGCCTGCGCCTCACCCCGGCAGCGCTAGATCATTTGGTGGCGGTGGGCTTTGATCCAGTCTATGGGGCACGTCCTCTGAAACGCGCCATTCAACGGGAATTGGAGAACCCCCTCGCCGTGAAGATCCTTGAAGAGGTCTTTGCACCCGGCGATACGATTTTGGTAGATTTGGTCAACGGTGAGTTGACCTTTAGCCCTGCCAACCTCGCAGGTGCAGGCGATCGCGACACCGTCACCGCCTCCTCAGCCTTCAGTAATCCACTCGACGGGAAAGAAGTGTGAAAGTTATTACCATTTATCACAACAAGGGTGGTGTAGGGAAAACTACTGTTGCTGTCAACTTAGCAGCTGCCTTTCGTTGTCGGGAAAAGCGGGTTTTGGTTATTGACATGGACTCTCAAGCCAATACGACCTTTGCCACTGGCTTAATGAGTTTTCTGTTTGAAGAGGAGGATACACTGCGGGATGCTCATATCTTCCATGTGCTCAGATATGCCGATGAGTATCCCATTGAAAAAGTGGTTAGGAAATCCCAGTCTTTTAATCACCCAGAGATTGATGTTGTCCCTGCCCATATTGATTTAGTGAGCATTGAAACCCGTGATCTCCTGAAGGAGATTGATGCCATTCATCTACAACTGCTTATGAAGTTAGAAGCACTCAAGGATGCCTACGATATTGTCATCATAGATGCACCGCCAGCTTGGGATCTCTACGCCGAAATTGCCCTGATTGCCTCAGATTATCTCATTATTCCCTCAGATTTTAAGCCCTTTGCCAATCAAGGCCTAAAGTACGTCATGTCGTTTGTGAAAGATATTAATCGACGATTTGCAGACTTGCGGGTCAAGTTGGGTAAAAAACCCTTAGATATTGTGGGAATTTTGCCCTCAAAAATTCATGGCCGAACTAAGAATTCAAGTAAGTTTATTGCTGTTCAAAAAGCAATTACGAATAAGTATCCTCTGAAAATTCTAGAGACAATTATCACCGAATCTGTTGACTTATCCAATAGCCTCAATCGCGTGACTGCCAGTGGCGATAGTGAAATACCAGCCCCCCAATCTATTTTTCGCTTTAAGCCCAATTCAAATTCTGCCCGTGAATTCAATGATTTGGTAGATGAACTCAATTGGATCACTCAGTCCTAGTCAACCCTAAAATGCAATGGTCAATAGCAAACGTATTCAATTGACAGCGATTGAACTGAGCCCTGACCTTGTGCCCGCAGATCAGGGAAGGATAGAGGAACTGGCTAGTTCAATTCTCAAAGCAGGTATCTGTTTTCCACCGCTAGTGGTGCGGCGTTTGGGCGATCGCTTAGCCTGTCATCGCTTCAAACTCTTGTCAGGTCATCAGCAGTATTATGCTGCCCAAAAAGCCAATCTTAAAGAAATCAATGCCCTGATTATTGAAGAAAATGATACGCCAGAAATAGAAACTGCAATTCTCAGTCAAATTCAGTCTAACTCCACAATTTCTGAAGTAACAGAAGCACAAAACCAAGAACAAACTACAGAGCCTTTAGCTTTTGACTCACCAGCGAGCAACTCCAACGGAAATCTTACCAAGACACTCCTTCAGCAGCTTCTAGAGCAAAATCAAGCTATTTTTCAGTCCCTAAAAGAAATGGAGGCAGCCCTAGTAAACATCAATGCCAAACTAGATAACTTACCACTGCCACAGGTGTCACCCCCCACACCAACAACAACACTATCAGGCTCCTCGGTAGATCGCAACCAACCTCAGTTAAAAATACGCTTGCTTAATCAAGGCTCCAGAGCCGAAATCCAACAGTGGCTTATAAATGCAGGAGTAGGTGAAACAAGCCGTCGAAAATATATCAAAGAGATTATTGAGTTTCGTACTCAATCTCCCTTTCAGTCTCTCATTCACCTTAAAGAAATTTTGAACCTGAGACCCCAGACCCTTACAAAACTCGAAAAGTGCCCCGTACCAGCAAGTTTGAGTTTTCTTCACTAGGCCGTGCCAGTTAACCATTGGCCACCGCATAATCCAACTGTTGCTCCCACAGCAAGGGCGATCGCTGGGTGCCATTTGAGGCGCGTAATCGCCACAAGGGAAAAGACCAAGAGCACGCTATTGAGAATGAGACTGACGGGCTGATCGAGGTGGACAATGGCAGGCGCAAGGTTAATGGCTGCTGACAACACCATACCCACCACCGCAGGATTGACCCCTGCCAAAAATTGCTTCACCCGTTGGAGATGCTTCACCACTTGATAGTAGTGGGCAAGAGCAAACATCAATAATAGGGATGGCAAAAATAAGGCCACGGTTGCCAAAAAAGCACCACCAATACCAGCAACACGGAATCCCGCAAAAGTGGCAATGACAGCGATCGGCCCTGGGGTCAATTGACTAATAGCCACACCATCAATAAATTCCTGCTGCGTCAGCCAATGCAACTGATCGATCAACAGTTGTTTCAACACGGGGATCAGGACAAAGCCACCACCAAAGAAAACAATGCCCACTTTGAGGAAGGTAAGCACTAGGGTCAGCCACTGAACGGGTTGAGAAGAGGCAGTGGCCATTTGGGCAGCTTGGTGGGGTAGGGTCTGGATCGCTAGGGGTAAGCCAACGAGGGCGGATTTTTGGGAAGTTTGGAGTTTTGTGGTTTTTGTCGGTGGGCTGAGTTGGAGAATGAGACCAATAATGCCACCACTGCCAAGGATGAGCAAGGGATTAATGTGGGTCAAACTGCCGAGACAGGCCGCAATGGCGATCGCGATCGTGACCGTCGAGCGCACAGACTTTTGCCCCATTGACCAGACTGCTGCCAAGATGATGCCAATGACCACTGGCGTTAGCCCCGCTAGGGCACCTTGCAATGAGGGAATCGTATGAAACCCAAAATAGAGCCAAGATAGTAAAATCACCGCCACAACGGACGGCAGCAGAAAGGTCAGACTACCCAACAGACCGCCCCAAAAGCCATGGAGGCGATAACCAATAAAGAGCGCCGTATTGACTGGGAACGATCCTAGGATTTGGCTGAGGGCAACCCCATGCAGAAATTCATCAATGGCCAAGAGCCGCCGTCGCTTGACAAACTCATTTTCCATGAGGGCGATCATGGCAATTCCACCGCCAAAGCCAATACTGCCCAGTTTCAGAAATACAGCGGTCATTTCCCAGAGATTCAGAGGCAGGGGGGACGATGACTCTTCGATCTCGGACTCTAGCATGGGTTCCTCGCAATGGCTGTAGCTAATTATGTTTTCTTATATTGCCATATAGTTAAATAATAAACAAGAGGGAATGAGGTCAATTGTAGATAAAGTAAAAAAATGTGAAACAAACCTTGACAGAGTCTTAGTACTTAACTTAGGATTTTGGCTAAATTATATTAGTCATAAAACTTCTTGCAAAAATTTAGACTATGCTCGACAAGCTCTCTAAATCACCAACCTACCTAAAAACCATGACCGCTATTGGCATCGTGGGTCTAATTGTTACTCTAATTGAAGAAAAAAGCAGTGAAAGTAAAGGAGATACAACGGCTGTAGACGAGGCTAGGAAACGAAGAGAGTTTATTACCAAAGCTACAGCACGGAGTTTAATCAAATTGCTTTGGAATAACAACAATCTTTAAGAGTTAAGGAACCCTGTCCATCAGTCAAGGCGCCAAGTACTGTATCTTTACAGAATCATTGACCTTAAGTCCCAATTCAGCGGCGCGGCCACCTGCCAGTTCTAAAACGGCATCGACTGGAACCCCAGATTCGTAGGTGGGGCAGGGCAGGGTTTCGCAGGGGGGCGCTGCGGGGGCGATCGCTACCACTTTACCGTCCCTAAGAAAAATCAAGTCCAAGGAAATGAGACAGTTTTTCATCCAGAAGCTAGCCACTTGAGGCGGAGAGATGGGAAACAGCATCCCGCGATCGGGGGGTAACTCCGAACGAAACATCAAGCCCAACTGCTGCTGTGCCGGCGTGCGTGCCACTTCCAACTGAATCCATGTATCGTGAATGCGCGCCTTGGCCGTAATGGGTAGATATTGCGGAATGCCGCGAACCACTTGCGGGGGTGCGGCCGGATCCCCTTGGCTCAGACTTTGACAGCCCAGCAGTAACCCCAACGTGACCAATCCCAGAACCAGCCAGCGTAACTTAGGCTTCACGGAGAACATAGCCCACTCCTCGCACTGTGTGAATCAATCGTTTTTCGCCATCGGGTTCAATCTTCAACCGCAGATAGCGAATATACACTTCAATGACGTTGGATTCTCCCAAAAAGTCATAGCCCCAGACATTTTCTAAAATTTGCTCACGGGTAAGGACTTCGCGGGGATGCTCCATGAGAAACTTCAGTAGTTCATACTCCTTCATCGTTAGATCGATCGTGCGTCCATTGCGCTCCGCCCGCCGCGTCAAGAGATCAAGAGTCAAATTATCAAATCGCAACACCTCACTTTGGGTGACTGGCGGCTTCAGATAAAGCTGAATCATTTGCAAAAAGGGCTTGGGACTATAGGGCAGCAGTAGGTAATCATCGGCACCCGACTCCAGCACCGCCACCCGATCCTCTAGGCGATCGCTCTCCAGCATCAGTAGAATTGGCAAACTAATCCCCTGCTGGCGCAACCGCTGGCACAACTCCATACTGTTGAGCCGCCCCAAATAGCGATCCATGATGATCAGGGCAGGCTGCCATTCTGCGCAGGCCAAGTGACATTCCTTTTCCGTTGTTGCAATCACGGGGTCATAGCCTGCGGCTTGGAGGTCTTGCCCCATGCGCTGTGACAAGGGGTTGTCAGCGCAGACCAAAAGTAAACGTGAAGGGGGAGAATTTAGCTCCATCTCAATCATCCCTACTATGAAGATCTTACTTTCAGCTTATGCCTTGTGGGAAAATGTTCAAAAGTGCGCCCGTAGCTCAGCGGAATAGAGCACTCGCCTTCTAAGCGATTGGTCGTTGGTTCGAGTCCAACCGGGCGCGTCTAACCTGCTATCGTTGATGGGGAGCGTATTGGAGTGTAAGAATCCTCGCAATGAGTCCTAAATATCGCCGCGTATTGCTCAAATTGAGCGGTGAAGCCCTCATGGGCAACCTGAACTACGGCATTGATCCAAAAGTGGTGCAGGCATTTGCCAGCGAAATTGCTCAGGTGGTGCAAGCGGGAGTTCAAACTGCCATTGTGGTGGGGGGTGGCAATATCTTTCGCGGTGTGAAAGGAGCGGCTGCTGGCATGGATCGGGCGACCGCAGACTACATTGGTATGATTGCCACTGTTATGAATGCCATGACCCTGCAGGACGCCCTCGAACAAATGAATGTCCCTACGCGGGTACAAACTGCCATTGCTATGCAGGAGGTGGCCGAACCCTACATTCGTCGCCGTGCCATTCGCCATCTGGAAAAGGGCCGGGTGGTCATCTTTGGAGCCGGGTCAGGAAATCCCTTTTTTACCACTGACACAACAGCCGCCCTGCGAGCTGCCGAAATTGATGCCGAAGTGATCTTCAAAGCCACTAAAGTCGATGGCGTCTATGATGCCGATCCCCACAAAAATCCGAATGCGCGTCGCTACCGCAGTCTCACCTACACCCATGCCCTCACCCATAACTTGGCGGTGATGGACAGTACAGCGATCGCCCTGTGTAAAGATAATGATATCCCCATTATTGTGTTTAGTTTAGAAACGGCCGGTAATATCTACCGTGCCTTGACTGGGGAACCCATTGGTACGATGGTTGGAGGCTCCTGTGAAATTAGCTGATGTCGAAGAGCGGATGCAAAAATCGGTTGAAGCAACCCAGCATGACTTTAATAGTATCCGCACGGGTCGCGCCAACGCGGCGTTATTAGACCGGGTGATGGTGGATTACTACGGCACGGAAACCCCCTTGCGCTCCTTGGCCAACATCTCTACCCCCGATGCAACCACGATTTTGATTCAGCCCTACGATCGCTCCACATTGGCCAGCATTGAAAAAGCCATTCAACTCTCTGACTTAGGATTGACGCCCAACAACGATGGCTCCAGCGTCCGCCTCAATATTCCGCCCTTGACCACAGAGCGACGCAAAGAACTGGTGAAAACTGCCGCCAAAATTGCCGAAGGGGGCAAAGTTGCCATTCGCAACATCCGTCGTGATGCCATTGATCACATCAAAAAAGAGGGCAAAGCCGGCGAACTCACTGAAGATGAAGTGAAAGACTTGCAAGAGAAAGTGCAAAAGCTCACCGATAAATACATCGGTAAAATTGATGCCCTGCTCGCCGAGAAAGAAAAGGACATTATGACCGTATAGGCTAGGTGCCCGGCAAGTGCCGCAGTTCGGGACTCAGGTGCGATCGCTCCGCAAGGGCAAGGAGCAATGGCCCACGGGAGGTATATTCGACAATACTGACACTGGCTACTGGGGCAGCAATGCGATCGCGAAATCGTCCCACATCAATACCCAGAAGACCACAGAGCATAATCCGAATGGTGGCCTTGTGGGAAACCAGCAGAACATTGCCGTCGGGATACTCCCGCTCAATTTCTAAGAGAACGGCATTACTGCGGTAGTAGATGTCAATCCCCCGCTCACCCCCTGTGGGCGCATTCCAGCCCGGATCCGCCAGCCAGCGCACATAATCATCGTGGAACTTGGCATTCACCTCTTCCGGGGAGAGGCCTTCCCACTGACCATAGTAAATTTCCCGCAGACCATCGCGAACCTGCATTTGAAGACCCACGCGATCGCACAAAAACTGTGCCGTGGTTCGAGTGCGCAACGTTGGACTGACAAAGACGGCTTGCCAAGGCAACTGAGCATAGTGTTCGGCAAAGGCCTCAGCCATCGCTAGACCGGCATCCGTTAAGGGTGGATCCAGTTCTCCACAGTAGGCATTGGCGCGACTAAAGCTAGTTTGCCCGTGGCGCAAGAAATAGAGTGTTAAGACCACAACCTTCACCCCATACCGCTAGGGGCAGCATAGTCGAGGGGCACAAAGCTCGTCAACGCTGAGTCGTGTCCAATACACTCAATGTAACGCCTTGGTAATAATGCCCCAAAATTTGGTCGTAGGTGTAGCCCTGTAATGCCATACCGTAAGCCCCCCATTGACTCATGCCCAAGCCATGACCGTGACCCCGGCCAGTAATTGTAAAGGCCACTGGCACACTTTGCCCCCTTTGACTGGCCACGTTGCCATACTCTGGCGTAATCGTCAGTAGGGTACTGCGCAATCCCAACACCCGCCGTAGTTCACTACCTGAAATGGTGCGGCTACCTGCTGTGCCCACCACTTGCACTGCCATGACTCGCCCTTGGGGAGTCAATTGCAAGGGGCGAAAGCCAACGATGGTACCAATACCGGGGAGGCGTTGTTGCAGTTGTGCCGCCGTGAAACGCACCGTCCACTGAAAGTTGGGGGAGATTTGGTCAAAGTCAGGGGTACCGCGCAGGTAGGGAACGGCATTTTGCCAAATGTGCTCTGAATTTTCGGTGTGACCCCCTGAGGAGGCATGGAAGACGGCTTCAATGATTTGGCCATTGTAGGTGAGCACTTGACCGCGTGTGGCGGCAACGGCAGCTAGGGTACTGGCGGTTTCTGAACTGACCCCCGGATACACCTGATGGGTGACGGTGGCACCGACATCAAAAAGACTACCGGGACGACGGCGTTCGCGATCGCGCCGAAAGAGGACAAAGGAACGGGAGGCCACCGCTTGAGCTTTGAGGGCTTCCAGCGGCCAAGAGGGATACATTTCCTTGCCCACGACACTGGGCAGATACTCCTCTAAATCCACAAGGTTGATGGCGATAATCCCCTCACTGGTACTCACCAATTGCAACCGCCCGCGATACCAGCGATCGCCCACCCGCACGAGGCCATGGTCTCGAGGTTCGAGGAAAACTTGCCGCCCCTGCACACCCCCTGCTTGTACCCCCGCCCCCGTGAGCACAGCCGTAATATTCTGCTGCGGTGCCACTGTCAGCACCCGACCCGCCTCATCCCGTAATTGTGCTGGGGTGGAGCTACTGATTGTTACTTGGCGTACCCGATCTAAAACCGCGACCCGCAATTCCACTGCTGCGGCCGTCAGTTGGAGCAGCAGGCTGATCAAGCAGCCGAGACCCAGCGACTGCGACAGAAGACGCCAACGTACAATGAGGTAAAGCATATTCTACTCCTCAGGTAGGCGGCAATGGTGACGATGCCTAGCGGTGTTCGCGCAGACCACTCCAACCAATGGTAATAAAGCCCACTGCCAATAGAAAACTACGAAGTCCTACCCTGAGACGATTCAGAAAGGCTTCCTGTTGCGCCCGATTCACCGCTTCCTGTTGTTGGTTGCGGATGCGCTCCCGTGCCTGACCCGCTTGTTTATCAAGGGCTTGGGGGTCTTTTTGTAACTGCTCGAGAATCGCCTGTTGATCGGGGGGCAGTTGATTGCTTTTCAGGAGTTGCTCCAGTTGACCGCTACTGGCCAATTGTTTAATTTGCTGCTGTTCCTGCTCAACCCGAATTTCTGCCTGTGCCGCCTCTTGATTGATTTGGTTGACCGCCTGTTCCGTAATTTGCCCCGTAATCGATAGGTAGAGGGGAATCCCCAGCAGGCAGAGCAATCCTAGCAAACTCGAGAGGACAAAGACCCAAAATCGCCAATCCTTGAGGGCAGGTTCCCCCGGCTCCGGCTGCGTCGTACTGCCAGAAACCGCTTGAATCCAAAAGCCAGTGTAGATAAAGACAAACCCAATCAAGGGGGTGGCACCGCGCTCAATGAATTGGTTAACGACCGTGAGTTGCCACTGGCTATTATTGAACTGGGGAGTAATAAAGAGAATGCTCCACTCGACCAAAAAGGTGAGGAGCAGGATGATTCCCACCAATTTTAGGAACTGAGCCGCCAAGGGGACAGGTCGCTTGGTTGATTTTGAAGCAGTCATGGACTGTGAGTGACTCGTCAACTACTGCATCAACCTTACTGGATTTTGGGGTCGTTGATGCATCTTGGACGCATTGACTCGCCTGTGGTGCTGCTATCTTTGGCTACCGCAACCTTGGTATACTCCAATTGTGCATGGCGCTGATGCGGCTGGGCTGCTTCTCCCCAGTATTGCTCGTTTGCCATCCCTTTGCGCATTGAGGCACAACAAATCCATGGTCATTGTGGCAGTCTTAGCGGCAGGACGAGGCACACGGATGAAATCCTCGCTGCCAAAAGTTCTCCATCCCCTAGGTGGGCGATCGCTGGTGGGCTGGGTTTTGCACCAAGTTCAATCTCTGCAACCGCAACGGCAGTTTGTGATCATTGGTTATGGAGGCGACACAGTGCGGGCTGCCTTAGCGGATCAACCCCACGTGGAGTTTGTCGAGCAGCGCGAACAACTGGGAACGGGTCATGCGGTACAGCAGCTTTTGCCCCACCTCAAGGACTATGAAGGCCATCTTTTGGTACTCAATGGCGATGTGCCCCTCTTGCGTGGGGAGACGCTGGCGAAGTTGCTCGCAGTCCACCAGAAACACAACAATGCGGCCACGATTTTAACGGCACAAATTCCCAACCCCCAGGGCTATGGCCGTGTGATTTGTGACAGTCAGAATATCTTGAAGCAAATTATTGAAGACCGTGACTGCACCACAGCCCAAAAGCAAAACCGCCGCATCAATGCTGGGGTGTATTGTTTCCACTGGCCCCAACTGGCTGCTGTGTTGCCCCATCTCCAATCCAACAATGATCAGCAGGAATACTACCTCACCGATGCCGTCAATGCCCTCAGTCCTGTGATGGCGGTAGACGTGGAAGACTATGAGGAAATTTTGGGCGTTAACGATCGCGTGCAGTTGGCGGCAGCCTATCAAGTGCTGCAAAATCGCATCAAAACTGCTTGGATGCAGGCGGGGGTGACCCTGATTGATCCGGCCAGCATTACCATTGAGGACACCGTGGAGCTGGCTCCCGATGTGGTGATTGAACCCCAAACTCACCTGCGCGGCCAAACCCGTATTGGCAGTGGTAGCATCATTGGCCCCGGCACTTTGATTGAAAACAGTGTGATTGGCGAACGGGTGACGGCTCGCTATGCCGTGATTAGCGACAGTGAGATTGGCCATGATACCCAAGTGGGGCCTTTTGCCCACATCCGCCAGCAAAGCCTGGTTGCCGATCACTGCCGCATTGGTAACTTTGTCGAGCTAAAAAAAGCGCAGTTGGGCAGTGACACCAAGGCCTCTCATCTGTCCTACCTAGGCGATGCCACCTTGGGCGATCGCGTCAATATCGGGGCAGGAACCATTACCGCCAACTACGACGGCGTGCGCAAGCACCCCACCCATATCGGTAGCGGCACCAAGACCGGGGCTAACAGTGTTTTAGTGGCTCCGGTAACCCTCGGCGAAAATGTTACGGTGGCGGCGGGTTCAACGGTGACAGAAGATGTACCGGCTAATGCCCTTGTCATTGCCCGCTGTCGTCAAGTGGTCAAGCCCAACTGGCACCCCAAAGCCTAGCCCGCCCCACAGCAGGGTTCAATGCCCAGCCGCCGCAGGAGCAGATCACTCACCGCATTAGCAACCGCAAACTCGCTATAGAAGCTTTGGGAAAAATCAAACTCTTGCAACTCCGTGACCAGAGCCAAGAGAATGCCGCCAAGATCATGCTCCCCTTCCAGCCGCTGACGGCGGTACACTTGGGCGGCTCGCTGGGCGATCGCCAGATTCACAGCTTCTGGCAAATACTCGGTGTTGAGCCAATCGAGAAGAGCTGCCTCCAACCATGCCGCATCCGCAGTGCAGTCACCACAAGGGGGAAGCTGAATCGGCGGAATCGGGGTACTCATGGCAGAGTCCTAAACTCGTCTGATTATGTTCATCTTATAACTTGAACTAAGCAATGGGCGATACTGGATTCGAACCAGTGACCCCTTCCGTGTGAAGGAAGTGCGCTACCACTGTGCTAATCGCCCTAGTTCAGACAATTCTTAATCATATCTTGGATTGCAGGTTTTTGTAAATTGCCTTAAACAACGCTGCGGCAAATTTCATCAAAGGTTGCGGCGGGATCCGCTGCTTGTAAAATCGGACGGCCAATTACAAGGTAAGAGGCACCAGCAGCAAAGGCGGCATTGGGCGTCAGCGATCGCGCTTGATCCCCTGTGGCAGTACCAAGGGGGCGAATCCCCGGACAAATTCTCAAGAACTCCTCTCCGCAGCGTTGTTTTACCCGTGCCGCCTCCTGAGGAGAGCAGACAATGCCCGCCAGTCCCGCTTGATGGGCTAGATCAGCCATGCGTTCAACATAGGTGGCCGGATCAAGGGGAATCTGGAGTTCTTGCTGCAGGGTGTTTGCGTCAATGCTGGTGAGCAAGGTCACCCCAATGAGTTGGGTGGCGCTTCCCCCTAGAGCCGCCTGCGCGCTTTTCAGACCCGCTAATCCCGTTGCCGCATGGATAGTCACAAAGTCCACGCCATAGGGGGCGATCGCCCGGGCTGCGGCGGCCACCGTATTGGGAATATCGTGGAGCTTCAAATCGAGAAAGATACGCTTCCCCTGATCCTTGAGGACATCGAGAATAATCGGCCCGCTGGCACAAAAGAGTTCTAGCCCCACCTTCCAAAATTGCACTTGGGGCAGCGTATGAATAGTGGCGATCGCGACCTCCAAATTGGGCACATCCAAGGCCACAATAATTTTGCTGGCAACAGCCTCTTGAGAATTAAACAAGTCTCTTGGATCTCCTCAGACGATTCACAGGGGACGGCGCACACAGCGCAACAACCACAGCGCCACAATAATACCCGTCAACTGAGCGGCAATCGTATTCACCTTCGCCTGAATCACAAAAATCTCCAACGGCTCAATCAAGACATTAGTGGCATAGACCGCCGCCCCTTGGGGAATTGACAGCACCTTGAGCAACAACATGCCCACATTCCACTCTGCGGCAGCCACCGTAAAAATCATGCCCGCAATATTTACCCAGAGACCAATATTCAAGCTGCGGATCACGTGCTCCTTGGTCGGGCGTTTTTCTGGGCGATCCAAGCGTTGTCCCAGTTGCGGATAGCGATAGCAGCAGTAAATACTCACGCCCAAAAACACTAGACCAATAATCGCCAGCACTAAGCCCAGTGTGGGACTATTCATGCCATTTTGCGGACGATTGATGTTAAATTGGCGACTAAAGATAACAATGATAATAATCAACAGCGAGACAAAGCCAAGGACGACCTGTGTCCAAAAGCCAATCCAGCCAAAGCGTTGCAGTTCACGGCCAAGACGGTGGAGAGGTTGGGTCGTACTGCGATGGGATGGTGGGGGGGCATTACTGGGAAGACGTTCCATGGTCGGGTGAGGAAGAGGGCTTAGGCTTGATCATAGCGAACGGTCATGAGGTGCCGCCAAGTAGGAACACCAATCGCTCCAACTGCCCGCATAGAGCTTGGTTTGATGCAGGCCAGCGATCGCCAGCCCCAAAATATCCACACAGGCCGTTACCCCCGATCCGCAATAGACAATAATTTGCTCAGCCTCAGCCAAAGGCTGCCAGTGGGCTTGCAGTTCCGCCACAGATTTCAGGCGCCCCTGTGCATCGGAGATGGCCTGCCACGGATAATTCACTGCTCCGGGAATATGACCCGCGATCGGATCAATGGGTTCAATTTCACCGCGATAGCGACGGGGTTCGCGGGCATCCACAATCACTGTCTGGGGGTCAGCTTGAGCAGCCATCACGCCAGTCCGATCCACCACCCACTGCGAATGAGGATGGGGCTGGAAATTGCCCGGTCGAGGCGAGGGAACCTCAGGGGTTGTCGGATACCCGGCTTCGACATAGGCGCGATAGCCACCATCAAGCACCGCTGCGCGATCGTGTCCCAGCCAACGTAAGAGCCACCAGCAGCGAGCGGCATAGGCAAACCGCGAATCATCGTAGGCCACCACCAAGGTGTCTGGGGTAATCCCCATTTGATTGAGCCGTGCTGCCAACTTCTCTGGATCGGGTAGAGGATGACGCCCCCCGTGTTGCTGCCGTGGACTGGAGAGATCCTGCTCTAGGTCGAGATAGTAGGCTCTTGGAATGTGCCCCTGAGCATACTCCCGTTGCCCGCGGGTGATGTCCATGAGGTCAAAGCGGCAATCCACAATCACCACTGTGGGATCGGCCAAATGCTCAGCCAACCAAGACGCCGTTACGGCATAGGGGATCATAGCGGCCGTGGGTTTAGGCGCGCCATTTCACTTTGGGCAGAATGTGATTAACATCCACCCGGTCTTTGTACTTGATGGCAAAGTTCAGCAGGGAGTCGAGGAGCGAATCCGACAGGTAGTGGGGTTGCAGTCCCAAATCCAGCAGTTTGGTGTTTTTGGCGTTGAAGTAGTGCTCTTCTTTTTCAACACGGGGGTTTTCGAGGTGCTGGATTTCCACCTTGAGGCCGAGGGCTTTACCCGCTTCTTGGACTTTGTGGGCAAGGTCACCGACACTAAATTGTTCTGTGAATTGGTTGAGGACGCGGAATTCACCCGGTGCGGCGGGGTTGTTAACGGCCAATTCGATACAACGCACGGTATCGCGAATATCCAAGAAACCGCGAGTTTGCCCGCCCTTGCCATAGACCGTCAGGGGATGACCAATGGCAGCTTGAATACAGAAGCGATTGAGGGCGGTGCCAAAGATACCGTCGTAGTCAAGGCGGTTGATCAGCAATTCATCCATGCCCGTTTCTTCGGTGAGCACGCCATAGACTACCCCTTGGTTCAAATCGGTGGCGCGCAAGCCCCAAATGCGGCAGGCAAAGTGAATGTTGTGGCTATCGTGAACTTTACTGAGGTGATAGAAGCTACCGGGCTGCTTGGGATAGGGCAATGTATCCTTGCGACCATTGTGCTCAATGGTGATGTAGCCCTCTTCAATATCAATGTTGGGGGTGCCGTATTCACCCATCGTGCCTAGTTTGACAAGGTGGCAGTCAGGGTTGTGGGTATGGATGGCGTACAGCAGGTTGAGGGTGCCGACAACATTATTGACTTGGGTAAAGACGGCGTGCTCCCGGTCAATCATGGAGTAGGGGGCGGAGCGTTGTTCGCCAAAGTGGACGATCGCCTCGGGCTGAAACTCCAGCATGGCACGCTCAAGGAAGTGATAGTTACAAATATCGCCAATGTAGAGGCCAATTTTCTTGCCAGTGAGATCCTGCCAGCGTTGCAGACGGTGCTGAATGGGGGCGATCGGTGTGAGGGTCTCGACACAGAGTTCGGCATCCCAGTGGCGCCGAATTAGGCTATCTAAAATCGCAACATCATGGCCACGATTTGAAAGGTAGAGGGCTGTCGCCCAGCCGCAATAACCATCACCGCCAATTACGAGGACTCTCATGCTAACCGTGCTGAAATCGATAACTACTCCGCCAGCCATTGAATGGCTTCCATACCACGTTACCAGTAATGGGGACATCGGTGATCCATTGGGTTAGAATTCGGGGGCGCGAGTTTGACTCTCAGAAAAGATATGTAATTTAATGGTTTGTCCCGCTAAGTCAATTTGCACAATATCGCCAGAAAGAAAATCCAAGGCTTCTAATAGGGCTTGTAATTGCGGTGTGCTGGCACCCGATTCTTGGTAGAGGCGATCGCTCAAATGGCTGAGGCGCTGCCACGTGGTATAAAGCCGAGCAATGGTACTTTCCAGTTGGGCGGCCTGCTGCAGGAGATCGGCAACGGTTTGCAGTTGCTCAAGGCGCTGGGCTTCGATCAGGACTTGTTCCAGATCCACAGGGTGGGTCTTGAGGGCTTGAATTTGGGGAGCGGCCTCAAGATAGCGGCTGAGTTGGCGAGCCGTCGCCGTGATTTCCTTAACCGTTTCCACACTGGGATCGCTGGCCAGTTCTTGGGAGAGTTCCTGCTGCTGTTGGGGGGGGAGCTTTTCTAATTCTTTGACTAAGGGGGCAACGTAGCGGGGGGCAAGGGTGCGATCGCTGGCCTTTTGGCGCACCACTGGCGGTAAGAGATCAGAGTGCAGAGCCGTCCATTCCGCTTGGAGTTGGCGCACTTCACGGTGGGTAATGCGATCGCCCGCTGCTGCGGCTTGGGTAATCAGGGCTTGCACCTCAGGATCCGCTGCGGCGGTCTCCAAAAAGGCGCGTTTACTAAAGCGAGAAATGGCTTCGGGGGGCAGGGGACGTTCCTTGAGCAATTCATCGGCGCGATCGGCCAACTGAATCAAATCATCGGCACGGCGTTTACTGATTTCGTGTTCCTGGAGCCACTGCTGAAAGCCAATACCCCGCTCATCCCCTTGATGGCGATAGCGATCGCGCACCGCCCGTAGAATTTGCCCCTGCCAGATCTCTGTTTGTAGATCAAAGCGCTCACACACCTGCCACGCTTGGCGCACCTGTTGAAGAAATTCCTCCTCAGAGAGGGGAGTATCCGCAGCCGGAATGGGCAAAACAAAGTCAGGCGTTGGCTCCATTGGTCAGCGAAAACCACAGCTTCAGCAGTATAGCCTATCCCAAACAATAGAGATAACCATCCCGTGCGGCAATATAGGCAATATAGACCTTGCCGTCCCAAACAACAGGTGAAATTCGCTGTCATCGGGAACCCGCGTTTGGGCTTCACGCCATTAGCGGAGGGTCAAACTGGCTACCAAGCCTGCATTTCCCCAGAGGAGTAAGCGGTTGATTTGGCGACGTTTCACTGACAGACTCTGTCCCAAGAATTGACCACGCTCAAAACCCTAGTAGAAGAACATTTCACCGTGTACCCCATATGTTAGAAAGGGGCGTTGAATTGCTTAGGATTGAACTATCGCGTTGACGGGAACTCTGATGACCACAGTATTGGAGCCAGCGGTCACGTACCTCACTCCGGAAGCTTACTTAGCTCAAGAAGTGGTGGCAACGGAGCGCCATGAGTATCGCCAAGGAGAACTTTACACTATGCCCGGAGGCAGCGTTAATCATAATGAGTTGGTTCGTTCCTTAACTGTTCTGTTGAGTTTGGCACTCAAGGGACAGCCCTACCGCGTCTTTGTCACAGATCAACGCCTCTGGATTCCGGAAACGCAGTCGTACTACTATCCTGATGTCATGGTGACGCCGAAGCCGGTGCCCCTAGTGGCGGGACGCAACGATGTGGTGATGCAGCCGATTTTCATTGCTGAGGTTTTATCGCCTTCGACAGCGGATCGCGATCGCGGGACAAAATTTTTCGACTATCGTCAGATTCCAACCCTGCAAGAATATCTCCTGATTAGCCAAGATCGCCCCTGTGTTGAACAATATTTGCGGCAGGCTGAATATCAATGGCTGCTCACGATTTGGCAAGATATTACGCAGGAACTACTACTGCCCTCGTTACAGACTTCCTTAAAACTCAGTGATCTCTATGCAGACGTTGAGTTAGGTGAGTCCTAAAAAGAATTCCTTAATTGTCATGGCAAGTTATCATGGCGCGGCTTGTCAGTCAATATCTGAATAGTCCCAACCCCAACTAAGTTTTGCGCAAATGTCGATGTCCCCTATCACTGCTGATGCCTCCCCCAACTTTGGTCTCATCATTGTCGAGGGAGAGGATGTGGTGCGTCTTGGCCTTTGGACAGGAATTCAGCAGCAGTTGGGGATTGAGCCGCTGGTCTTTCACGATGGCCATGGTCTGATCACCTATCTGGAAAACACACCCCTCGATCAAGAACGCACGCCTTGGATTGTTCTCTGTGATGCCCAACTCACAGTGAATGATGCCACTACCCCTTGGCTGTGGCAGTGGTTGAAGCAGCACTATCCTGCCCTGCGGATAATTCTCACTGTCCGACCCGCTGCCCTTGAGTTAGTTTCCCTTGCCCAACAAGCGGGTGTCGAAGGCATTTACCATCGCAATACGGCGCTGAGTGATCTCTTGGCGGCAATTCTGGCCATTGCCCAAGGGGAAATCGTTCACACCGTCACGCCCCCAAAACCCCCCTTGAGTGTGCTCTTTCCCAATCCGTGGGATCGTTGGCGGTATCAGGTTTTGCAGCAGGGATTGGGGGAAATGGATGCGTGGTTACAGCGTTTGGATCAGTACTTGGGGCGATCGCGCCTCTCTGCCCTCGAACGGCTGGTGTGTGAAGGTCGCCATCGGGAAATTCGTGCTGCCCGCTGGTTAGTCTCCCGTTTCTTGCCACAGCCAACTCAAGCCCCTCCTGCGCCAGTGGTGTCCCCCGTGCGTCCGCAGATTGAGATCATTTCCCAATTGGTGGATCGCTGCTTACAACGGATGCAGTCGGATCTCTTGAACCTAACGTCGCGGCCTTTGGAGTTAGAGGTGCTCACCCTACAACAGCGGCGGGAACTGCTCTATACCATCCTGCGGCAGTGGGATCTCCTCGTGCGCACTTTACAAGCAACACCACCCAGTATTGCATTTCTGCACCAGCGGGGTAGCTCCCTACTGCAAGACCTGTGGGAACAGAGCCTGCGGGAGTTTTTTCGTCCCTATCGTTTTGCCCTCGGCAGTGACGCCGACCTGATTGAGCAATTGCTCACAGAAAGAGAAACTGTGGCCAGCGTCTATCTGAAGCCAATCCCCTTTGTGGCGGAGATGCTGGCTCATTTACTGGTGCAACAGTCCCTCACCCTCCATCAGCAGACCTATCGCTACGGCACCGCTGCCGCCTTGGAGATCCTCGATGCCCTCCTCGATCACTGGTTGCTCACTGTCGCCAATGGCATTGTTTATCCGCTGCTGAATCGGTGTTGCTATAGTGCAGTGATTCAACAGACATTTTTTCAGCCGCAATACACCTCAACGCGGGAAATGGAACGCTTTCGCAATGCCCTCTCTTGGCATTACCGCTGGCGGCGCTGGGTCAAGGAACCCCAAGATATCTTTGAAAGTCGTTTGGTCTTACTGCGGCTCACGGAGCGAGGAATTCAGGAACTAGCGCTGACCGTCCCCCGTCAACAGGAACTGATGCAACTCGAGGGGATTCCCTACGCTCTAACCTTGGCGCTGGAGGCGCGTGATGCTTTAGCCCCCCCAGTACGGGCAGTGGTGGCTTGGGTCGGCAAGGGAGTGGTGTATCTGCTGACGCAGGTGATTGGTCGCGGTTTGGGGCTGATTGGCCGCGGCATTTTGCAGGGAATTGGTCAATCCGTTAGCAGTGGCTGGAGTCGTTCTGAAGCCCAAAAAACCTCATCCAAACCTTGAGCCGGCCTAATTCTTAAACGGCTCCTAACCTTGAGATAACCTTAAGCCAACGAACACGGTGTTAGAATCTGGCTGGTAAGTAACTATCTCTGCCCCTTGGGGGATAGTTTCTATGAGATGTGCTAAAGCCTCTGTAAGAAAGCCTGATAGCTCAGCTTGCTGGCAGATGAATAACTTTAGCGAGCATCTCAGTAGGATCAATAATTGAAGGAGAATTCTGTCTTAGGGACTCGTTCTTTAGGACAAGTTCATTGAGGAGTGAAGGAGTAAGACGTTATGTCCCGCATTTTTCCGGGGTTGGTTTTGACCTCGCCTGTTTTATTGTTGGGTGTGCTGGCAGGTGCAGCGACAGCCGCTGATACCTCTTTGACCAACTTCAGTAGCACTCAGTTTCAAACCCCTACTGCTGGTACTGAATCCCTAACCACACTGCCCACCAGCACGACACTTGTTGCCCAAAATCGCCGCAGCAACCTCTCTGTGCCCTCAGTGGCCGAACTAGAAGCGGGGCGTGTCCCTACGACATCGAGCATGGGTCAAGTGACCTCCGTTAGCCAACTCTCGGATGTGCGCCCTACAGACTGGGCCTATCAAGCCTTAGCCTCCCTTGTCGAGAAATACGGCTGTATTGCCGGTTATCCCGATGGCACCTTCCGTGGCAATCGTGCCGCTACTCGTTATGAAATGGCAGCCGCTTTGAATGCCTGCCTCGATGTAATTAGCGATCGCTTTGCCACCAAGGAAGACCTTGAAACCCTGCGCCGCCTGATGCAGGAATTTGCCAATGAACTCGCCGTCATCAAAGGCCGCGTCACCAACCTTGAAGGCCGCGTTGCCAACCTCGAAGCCACTCAATTTGCCACCCTCACTAAGCTCAACGCTACGGTTATCTTCAACGTCTCCGATATATTGACGAACGAGCGGGCACTACGTCCTGGTCTAGGTGGTGTGCAACCCCCAATTGATGACAACACTGTTGTTAACAACCGCGTTCGTCTCAACCTCGATACCAGCTTCTATGGCAAGGATCGCCTACGGTTGCGCTTGCAAGCAGCTAATATTACTAGTTATGCCGGATTGATGGGCACCAATATGGGGCGCCTTGGCTATGATGGCAATAATAATAACCAATTTGAACTGCAAAAAGCCTTCTACAGCTTTCCAGTGACCCGTCGCGGTCAAATGATCCTAGATTTTGTGGGGGGTGAGTTCAACGACAATGTCAACAATTTCAACCCCTTCCTCCAATCCAGTGATACGGGTGCCCTCTCTCGCTTTGGGCGTTACCATCCCATCTACCGTGCAGGAAGTGCTGCCAATGCTGCGGGTGTGACCTTTAAGTACGACCTCATTCAAAATAAAGAACGGGGCACCGGCGTCACCCTCAATGTGGGCTACCTTGCACCCTTTGCCAACGACCCTGATCGAGTCGCGAACAATGGCCTCAATGGCTTCTTTGATGGTGCCTATGCTGCTTTGGCTCAGGTGGATGTGCGCCCCATTAAAAACCTCGCCTTGGGGGTGACCTACACCCACTCCTATGGCCTTGATCCCTTTGGGGGAACAGGTAGCTCTGATATCCGCTCAGCGGCAAACCCTTTGGCGAATGCAGGTAGCAACGTGCCTAACCAAGCAGCGGATGCGGTGGGCTTCCAGTTTACCTATCGCCCGATCAAGCAGTTGAATGTTGCGGGCTGGGCAGGGTATGCCAATGTTTATGGTGTTCGAGGTGCTGCTCTAGCAGGTGGTCGCCGTGAGGCTGAAATTGTCAACTGGGCCATTACCTTTGCTTCCCCTGACCTCTGGCGGAAGGGAGATCTGCTGGGTCTTGTTTTTGGCCAGCCCCCTCAGCTCATTAGCATCACAAACGTCCCTCCTACTCCTGGCGATGGAAGTTACACGCGCTTCAACTCCTATCACTTAGAGGGCTTCTACCGCTTTGCCGTGAGTCGCAATATCTCGATTACCCCTGGGGTGATTGCCATCTTCAACCCCAACAGCAACTCAAACAACGACCCCATTGTTGTTGGCGCTGTGCGGACAACCTTTAGCTTCTAAATCCGCACTGACCTGTTTCCCCCTCCCTGTGAGGGGGATTTTTTTATGTGGGAACGATAGAATAGGGGCGAGGCGTTGTCAATGGATTTGTGGGGTGAAATACTGGGCAATTCTCGGCGTCGGTGTTGCACTATTGGGAATGCCGTCAGCACTGGGGGGCACCAGTACGCTCAAGGATGCTCCCAAGGCCTTGGTCGATGAGGCGTGGCAAATTATCTACAGAAGCTATCTGGATCGCAGTTTCAATCGTCTGGATTGGCAGGCCATTCGTCAGGAGTTGCTCTCCCAACCCTATGGCGATCGCGAGGCCGCCTATCGGGTGATTCAGCAAGCCCTTGTCCGCCTCAATGATCCCTATACCCGCTTTCTGCCGCCCCAAGCGTACCGTCAACTGCTCCTGCAAACCCAAGGCCAGCAGGTGGATGTGGGTCTCACCCTCGTGGAGTCGGGGGAACTCTTTCGCATTCAGGCAATCCAAGCGGGGTCAGTGGCTGCCAAGGCGAATTTGAAAGTGGGAGATGAAATTCTGGCCATTAACGGTCGGGGGAGCGATCGCCTGACCTTGGAGCGAGCCAATCTGGCGTTGCGAGGGCCAGCGGGGAGTCAGTTGCGCCTACTGGTGCGCCGTGAGGGTAAACCCCAACCCTTTAGTGTCGAACTCACCCGCGCCGGTGAAATTCCGCGTACAGTGAATTTTCAGGTTCTGAATCATCCTCGGGTGGGTTACATTCGCCTCAGTGGTTTTAATAGCCGCTCCCAACAAGAGATGCAAGCGGCGATCCAAATCCTGCAACGGGAGAAAGTTCAAGGCTTCATTCTGGATTTGCGCCACAATCCGGGGGGACTCCTAGAAGCCGGCATTGAAATTAGCCGCCAATGGCTCGATTCTGGGGTGATTGTGCGCATTCAGCAAAACCAGCGAGAAGAGACGATTCGTGCCCGCCAACGCGCCTTGAGTCAGTTGCCCCTCGTGGTCTTGGTAAATCAGGCCTCCGCCAGTGCCAGTGAAATTTTAGCCGCTGCTTTGCAGGATCAGGGGCGCGCAACCGTGGTGGGGACACCAACTTTTGGCAAGGTGCGGGTTCAAGCAGTTCATGAACTGGGGGATGGCTCTGCCCTCGTGGTAACAGTAGCTCGTTATCTGACGCCAAAGGGGCGCGATATTGCCGCAGGGGGGATCACCCCCGATGTACTGGTGACGGTCGATCCCAGTAGTGATCTGGAATTGCGGCTCAATCCCAACTTGGTGGCACGACCCACGGATCCAATGGTGGCCAAGGCCTTAGAATTATTGAGCACTAAAATCAGTAACGCCCGTCATGTCCAGTGAGGCTCTTGTTGTCCCTTCTGCTCCAGCGATCGCGCCCGCGCCCCATCCCCTGCGGTTAGGCGTTTTAGCTTCTGGCAATGGCTCCAACTTTGCTGCTCTCGCGGAGGCGATCGCCCAAGGGGAATTGGCTGCCCAAATTCAAGTTCTGATCTACAACAATCCCGATGCCTTCGTGGCAGAGCGCGCCAAACAGTGGCAGATTCCCAGTGTGCTGCTCAACCATCGCCACTACCCCAGCCGTGAAAGTCTGGATGCGGCCATTGTCGAAACCCTCAAAGCCTATGGGGTCGAGTGGGTAGTGATGGCGGGCTGGATGCGGATTGTGACGCCTGTCCTCCTCAATGCCTACCCCCAGCGGGTAATTAACCTGCATCCCAGTTTGCTCCCCAGTTTTCGGGGATTGCATGCCGTTGAGCAGGCCTTGGCAGCAGGTGTGAAAATTACTGGGTGTACCGTCCATCTGGTGGAAGAGGAAGTGGATAGTGGCCCAATTTTAGTCCAAGCAGCAGTGCCCGTTCTCCCCGATGATACGCCTGCCACCCTCCACGCCCGCATTCAAGTCCAAGAACACCGCATTCTCAAGCAGGCGATCGCCGACATTGCCGCGCGGCAATCACAAGCTTCCTGCTGATCCTTAGCCAATAGTAAGGATCTCTCAGGGCGAGGGTCCACCCGCTTTTCTGATTGGCTTGGGAATTGCGTCAGCATCCTTTTCTCAGTGGGGAGCATTGATTCGGATTAGGATTGGGGATGTATCCGTGAGCAATTGTTAATCCAGTCATGACGCAGGCATACACCCCTGAAGATGTTTGGCGGTTATTGGGGGAACTATTAGAGGCTCAGAAGGAAACCGAACGCCGCTTTCAAGAAACAGAGCGCCGCTTCCAAGAAACGGATCGGCGATTTCAAGAGACTGACCGACGGTTCCAAGAAACGGAACGCTTGCTGCGCGAAGAAGCGCGCCAACTCAACCAGCAACTGGGGAAACTGGGCAATCGCCTTGGGGAATTTGTGGAATGGCAGGTGCGCCCCGCCGTGCTGCGCTTATTTCAGAGTTGGGGAATTGCCGTCTCTCAACTTTACAGCGATGTCATTCTCCAAGATGGCAACGAGAGTTTAGAAATTGATCTGCTAGTCGTCAATACTGATGAAGCCGTCCTCGTCGAGGTGAAAACGAAACTGAGCCAAGGGGATGTGGATGAGCACTTAGAGCGGATCGCGAAATTTCGTCGTTTGGCACACCAGTATCGGGACACCCAGCTCTTGGGCGCCGTAGCAGGAATGATCGTACCCCCTGAAGTAGCTCGCTATGCCTATCGGCAAGGTTTGTTTGTGTTGGCGCAATCAGGAGATGGGGTGGCGATTCTCAACGATGTGCAGTTTCAGCCCCGTACATGGTAGGTGACTCTAATCGCTCTAATTCAATTCTCAAGCGTCCTAAGGATGATTCTGGAGCCAGTGTTTGAGGGTAGCAACAAAGCGATCGCACTCCTGCGGCAGCGTAAAGTAATGCACACAGGCTCGCACCGAGGCAGGATAGAGCAATTCCCGCACCAAGATATTCTCTGCCTCAAGGTCTTGCACCAATTGGCGATGCTGACCATTAGCTAACTGAAAGGCCACCAAGCCCGACGGCGGCGGCACGAGACTCAAGCAGGTCAAACCCACCATGCCCTGTAACTGTTGCCAAAGATAATGACTCAGCTCACAAATGCGCTCATATCGCGCTTGGGCAGTCCCCCATTGATCATGCACCCGCAGGGCAGTGGTTAACCCCGGTACCAAGGAAAAGGCGGTTGTGGCCACTTCAAAGCGACTGGCATCCTCCTTCCAGCCGGCGGGTTGGGCATCACGGGTTTGGTGAATGCCGCGCCAGCCAATAAAGGTGGGTTCCAATGTGGCCAAGCGATCGCGCCGAATGTACAGCCCGCCAAGACCCGCAGGGCCACAGCACCACTTGTGTCCTGTAAAGGCATAGTAGTCCACCCCCAAGGCGGGTAAATTGAGGGGCACCATACCCACACTTTGGGCACCATCCGCCAAGACTTGGATGCCGCGACGGTGGCAAAGGTCAACAATTTTCTCCAACGGCAAAAGTTTCCCGGTATTCCACAGCAAATGACTGAGGACGACCAAGCGTGTGCGGGGATGGAGTTGGGTTTCAATGGCGGCCACCTCATCGTCACACCAAGGCCAAAAGGCCACCCGATCCACCACCACCCCCAACCGCCGCGCCAATTGTTCGGTAATCGCCACTACCCCCGGATGCTCACAGTTAGAAATCAGCAGGCGATCGCCCGCTTGCCAGTTGATCCCCCAGAGAACGATATTGCAGCCAGTGGTTACAGAATCTGTGAGGGCAATGGTCTCGGCGCTCGTCCCCAAAAGCTGTGCCAGTTCTTGCCGCAGGGTTTGCAGTTGTTGGCTCAGCCACGGAAAGACGCGATTGGCAAAGGGGCCTTCCTCTTGAATGTGGCGATCGCTCTGGATGATGGCCTGCCATGTGTCTTGGTGCAGCGGCCCTTGTCCCCCATAGTTGAGGTAGATCTTATTCAGTAGGGCGGGGTAGGTGTCGTGGTAGGTGCGCAGTGTCTCTAGGTTCATCGATAGTGATTGCAGAGCGATAGATAGATGCTACCGCAAAGGATTTAAGATAAAGATCTGTAGCAAGTCCCCTTTTCATTCCCCCACTCAAGGGGCGGCACTTGCAAGCACGGCTCGGTAAATTAATCCTGTCAATTAAGTCATGACAAAGGCATACACTCCTGACGATGTTTGGCGATTACTAGGGGAGCTGTTAGAAGCTCAAAAGGAAACCGAACGCCATTTCCAAGAAACAGAGCGCCGCTTCCAAGAAACAGAGCGCCGCTTTCAAGAAACAGAGCGCCGCTTTCAAGAAACAGAGCGCCGCTTCCAAGAAACGGATCGGCGATTTCAAGAGACAGATCGGCGATTTCAGGAGACGGATCGGCGATTTCAGGAGACAGATCGGCGATTTCAAGAAACGGAACGCTTGTTGCGGGAAGAAGCGCGCCAACTCAATCAGCAACTGGGGAAACTGGGCAATCGCCTTGGGGAATTTGTGGAATGGCAGGTGCGCCCCGCCGTGCTGCGCCTATTTCAGAGTCGCGGCATTGCCGTCTCTCAGCTTTACAGCGATGTCATTCTCCAAGATGGCAATGAGAGTTTAGAAATTGATCTGCTAGTCGTCAATACCAATCAAGCGGTTCTCGTCGAGGTGAAAACCAAACTGAGCCAAGGGGATGTGGATGAGCATTTAGAGCGGATCGCGAAATTTCGTCGTTTGGCACACCAGTATCGAGACACCCAGCTCTTGGGAGCGGTGGCAGGGATGATCGTGCCCCCTGAGGTGGCTCGCTATGCCTATCGGCAAGGGTTATTTGTGTTGGCGCAGTCGGGAGATGGGGTGGCGATTCTCAATGATGCGCAGTTTCAGCCCCGCACATGGTAGCCCGTGCCCAAGAATTTGAGCAGACAACTTTTGAGCCTCCGTTATAGCTGCGGATCAGCGGGTGCCAGTGTTGCTTTTGCGGCTTGAGAACGGGCATCGAGCCATTGTTGCAAAATGAGGGCAGCAGCAATTTGATCCACTAAGTCCTTGTGGTGACGGGGCGATCGCCGCCGCTGTTTGAGGATTTCCTCCGCTTGAAAGGAGGTTAGCCGCTCATCCATATATTCCACGGGCAAGTTCAAGGCCGCGCCAATTTTTTCCGCTAGATGTTGCACTTGCCGGGCTTGGGAACCCAGTTGACCATCGAGGGTGTAGGGCAAGCCCACAATTAACTTCTCTACCCCTCGCTCTTGGCAAATCTGGCGAAGCTGCGCCACATCACTGGCAAAATTGCGCCGCTGGATGGTTGTAATGCCTGTGGCCAACTGCCCCAAGCGATCGCACCCTGCCACACCAATGCGCTTGCGCCCCAGATCCAAACCTAGAACGGAAATCATCCTTGAGTGAATAAGAACAGTTCTCCTACAATTGAATCCATTCCCGATTTTTTCTTGCCCTCCAACGATCATACCCCGCTGTACCCACCCATGACTGACGCGACCCCCGACTACAAAGACACCGTCAACCTGCCCCAAACCACCTTTGAAATGCGGGCAAATGCAGCCACACGGGAACCCCAGTTGCAAGCCTTTTGGGCAGAGCACAAAATTTATGAAACCCTGCAGCAAACCAATCCGGGTGAGGTCTTTATTCTCCACGATGGCCCCCCCTACGCCAATGGCGCTCTCCACATTGGCCATGCCCTGAATAAAATCCTCAAGGACATCATCAATAAGTATCAACTGCTGCGGGGACGCAAGGTTCACTACCGCCCCGGTTGGGACTGCCACGGCCTGCCCATTGAACTCAAGGTACTGCAAAACCTGAAACCCGAACAGCGTGCGCAGCTAACCCCCCTGACCCTCCGCCAACAGGCCAAGGAATTTGCCCTCAAAACCGTTGCCGAGCAAAAGCAGAGTTTCCAACGCTATGGGGTTTGGGGCGACTGGGAGCACCCCTATTTGACCCTCACCCCTGACTACGAGGCCGCCCAAATCGGCGTTTTTGGTGAAATGGTGCTGCGGGGCTATATCTATCGCGGTCTCAAGCCCGTCCACTGGAGTCCTAGCTCCAAAACCGCCCTCGCCGAAGCCGAGCTGGAATATCCCGAAGGCCACACCTCCCGTAGTCTCTATGCCGCCTTTGAAGTCATCGAACTGCCGCAAGGGCTAGCCAAATCGTGGTACAAAGCCCTCGGCAAATTGGGGGTTGCCATCTGGACAACGACCCCTTGGACCATTCCGGCCAACTTGGCGGTGAGTGTCAATCCGGATCTCCCCTATGCCCTTGTTGAAGTCAAACCCAGTGCCCGCTACAAATATTTGATTGTGGCCAAGGATCTGGTGGAGCGCCTCAGCCAAACCCTCGGTTGTACGCTCAAGGTGGTGGCCACCGCCAAAGGGGCTGACTTGGAAAATGCGCGCTATCGCCACCCCCTCTTTGAGCGCGAGAGCAAAATTGTCATTGGCGGTGATTATGTCACGACCGACTCCGGGACGGGTCTGGTTCACACGGCCCCTGGCCATGGCTTAGAGGACTATGCGGTGGGTCAGCGCTATGGCTTGCCAATCCTGTCGCCCGTGGATGAAAATGGTTGCTTTACTGCGGAAGCGGGACAATTTGCCGGTCTCAATGTCCTCAAGGAAGGGAATGAGGCGGTGATTGCGGCACTGCAAGCGTGTGGCGCCCTCCTCAAGGAAGAACCCTATGTCCACAAATACCCCTACGACTGGCGCACGAAAAAACCAACCATCTTCCGCGCCACGGAGCAGTGGTTTGCTTCCGTTGAAGGCTTTCGCGATGCCGCCCTCAGGGCGATCGCCGAGGTGAAGTGGATTCCTGCCCAAGGGGAAAACCGCATTACGGCAATGGTGGCGGAGCGTTCCGATTGGTGTATTTCGCGGCAGCGCAGTTGGGGCGTGCCCATTCCCGTCTTTTATGACAAAGCCACGGGGGAACCCCTGCTGACGGCAGAAACCATTGCCCATGTGCAAGCCATTATTCGCGATCGCGGGTCTGATGCTTGGTGGCAACTCTCCGTTGCGGAATTGCTGCCTGAATCCCTACGAGATCAAGCCGATCGCTACGAAAAGGGCACCGATACGATGGATGTCTGGTTTGATTCTGGCTCTTCCTGGGCGGCGGTTCTCGGCGATCAACAGGCGGATCTCTACCTCGAAGGCTCTGACCAACACCGCGGCTGGTTTCAATCCTCATTGTTAACACGGGTTGCCGTTAAAGGCCAAGCCCCCTACAAAGCAGTCCTCACCCACGGCTTTGTCCTCGATGAGCAGGGACGGAAAATGAGCAAGTCCCTCGGCAATGTCACGGATCCCCGCGAAGTGATTGAGGGGGGCAAAAACCAAAAGCAAGACCCTGCCTATGGTGCCGATGTATTGCGTCTGTGGGTGTCCTCCGTGGACTATGCCAATGATGTCCCCATTGGTAAAAATATCCTCAAGCAGTTGGCGGATGTCTATCGCAAGATTCGCAATACGGCTCGCTTTCTCTTGGGGAATCTTCACGACTTTGACCCCGATCAAGATGCCATTCCCTATGCCCAACTGCCCGCCTTGGATCGCTATATGCTACATCGGCTGCATGAAGTCTTCAGCGAAGTAACGGCGGCCTTTGATAGCTTTCAGTTCTATCGCTTTTTCCAGAACATTCAAAATCTTTGTGTTGTTGATCTGTCGAACTTTTATCTCGATATTGCCAAGGATCGGTTGTACATCAGTGCTGCCGCGAGCGATCGCCGGCGCAGTTGTCAAACGGTTCTGGCCGTTGCCGTTCAAAACCTCGCCCGTGCTATTGCCCCAGTGCTTCCCCATTTAGCCGAAGATATTTGGCAGCATTTGCCCTTCAAAACCCCCTATCTTTCGGTTTTTCAAAGCGGCTGGGTACAGCTTCCTGCCCAGTGGCAGGATCAGGAGCTAGCCAGTGAGTGGCAACGCCTGCGGCAACTACGCCTAGAGGTGAATAAGGTGCTCGAACAGGCCCGTGCCGAAAAGCTCATTGGCTCCTCTTTGGAAGCCAAAGTGTGGCTCTATGTTGCCGATCCACAGTGGCGCGATCGCCTTCAGGACATGAATCCCAGCGATGCCCTCAGTGGCAATGGGGTGGATGAATTGCGCTATCTCTTTTTGGTGTCCCAAGTGGAGCTGATGCCGCAACAGGCAGGGGTGGACGTACCCTATGTCCTTGAAGCCGAAGGACTATGGATTGGTGTTGGTCATGCCAAGGGTGAGAAATGCGTCCGCTGCTGGAATTATTCTGAAAGTGTGGGACAATCGGCCTTGCATCCCCAGTTGTGCGATCGCTGTCAAGCCGCCCTAGAAGGGATGTTTTAGATGATTGAGCGAAAGCATGCTAGAGATTGATCGTATCTACCAAGCTGATGCTTTTACCCTCTTGCCCCAGATTGAAAGTGCGAGCATTGATCTCATTATTTGCGACGGCCCCTACGGTGTAACCACCAATCCATGGGATCGCATCTCTAACATCCAAGAGTTTAACCTCAAACTCATCACCATCTTTGCTAAAAAATTGAGAGAGGGAGGAGCACTCTACCTTTTTGGTAAACCTGATTGTATTGACTTTATTGACTACCGTCCATTTCTTAACTTACAGGCAAAAATTGTCTGGTATCAGCCCAGTCGCCTAGCTCAAGGACGGATCAACTACACAAATAACTATGATCTTATTTGTTACTTTATTAAGGGCCAGCGTCCCAAAACCTTTAACTTAGATGCTATTCGGGTACCACAGCTAGTAGAGCTAGAGCACCGTCGTCGTTGTGAGCGGGTACCATCAGTGATTAATGGTAAGTATGGCAAAACTAAATTCAATGAAGAAGGTAAAAACCCAGGAGATGTCTGGGGAGATATTAAACAGCTCACGTATAAATCAAAAGAACTAGTAGCTCGCGAAGCACTCAATACCATTCAAAAGCCAGAGCAGCTGATTGAACGCTTGGTCAAGGCAAGCTCTAATAAGGGTGACTTAGTGCTTGATCCATTTGCCGGTGTCGGTACAGCCCCTGTAGTTTGTAAACGCTTGGGAAGGCATTTCATTGCTATTGAGCAAGATCAAAAGTTTGTCCAAGCAGCAAACGAGAGATTACGTGAGGCAGAGTATGAAATCGCGGGGAGGCTTTTTGATTGGTGAAACAGCAAGTTTATCGTCAAATTGTTGATCTGATCCGTCAAGCGTCTCAACTTGCTCAAACAATTGGTATTCGCAACCTACTGCAGCCGGGGTTAGTTAAGGAAATGATTATTGCTGACCTGCTAGGTCACGAACTAATTGATTCTAAGCGTGATGCCGATGCTCATGCCATGAGCGACCCAAGTGAAAAGTATGAATATTTATCTTGTATAGAAGGTGGAAGCGGTCAGCTTGACCGAATGTTTAAGGAACCTCCTGAAAAGCGTGCCCAATCACTTATAGCCATTTCGAAAGGAGATGAGATATTTTCAAGAGGGATAGGCTATACTCAAAGCATCATGAATATCACTCAAGAATATGAGCTATAGCTTGGATTTACGAGAGCGGGTTGTCTCCTACATCAAGCAAGGTGGCAAAATCAGTGAAGCCACTCAAATTTTTCAGGTGAGCCGCGCCACTATCCATCGCTGGCTGAAGCGAGAGGACTTAGCCCCCACAGTTGTCCCCCGTCGTCCTTGGAAGCTGGATTGGGCGGCCTTAGCAGCCGATGTTGCTGCCCATCCCGATGACCGTTTAATCGACCGTGCCCAGCGATTTGGCGTCCAAACTGTGATCTGCGGGGCGCGAACCTAATGGATGCCAATTTGTTTAAGGCGAATTTAGCAGGTGCCAATTTGGAGGGCGCTTATCTGGCGGGTGCGAATCTCTTTGGCGCCAATTTGGAAAGGGCAAACTTGAACCGTGCCAGTCTCTATCTAGCGATTTTGGTCAATGCCAATTTGGCAGGGGCACAACTGGTGGGAACACGCCTCACCCTTAGCAACCTTGTCAATGCCAACCTTAGCGGTGCCAATTTGGAGAATGCGGTCATGAAGGGGGCAAACATGATTGATGTGAATTTGACGGCTGCAAACCTGAAGGGGGCAGATCTCGATCGCGCAAATTTGAGTGGGGCTAATTTAAGCCAAACGATCTTCGATCGCCCCCCAGCCCCTAGGAAGTAACCTGTGCCTGTTTCAATGCTGCCGCAAGTCGCGGTTGATCCCAGCCCCGTTGGTGGAGAATTTGCCACGTGGCCATTAAATCGGGACCGTGGACAGCACCCGTGAGGGCAGCGCGCAGCGATCGCATCGTTGCTCCCTTTTTCACCCCTGCGGCTTTGCTGGCCTGTTGAATCAGGTGTTGTCCCATCTCCACCGTCAGCTTTGGCTCTGTCGGCAAGTGTGCTAGTAGGTACGCCAAAATCGTCGCACTCTGGGGTTGACTCAGTTGAGCCATTGCTTCAGCATCAAGGGTGATGGTGGGTACAAAGAAAACTGCCCCTTGATCAATGGCCTCCTTGAGGGTGTTGAGACCCGGTTGAAGGAGTTGGGCAAGGTCAAGCAACCAAGGGCGATCGCCTCCCTCATCAAAGGCATAGCCTGCCCCCTGCCATAAGGGAATCAGTTCTGCCAAAAGTTCTGCTGGCTCTAGTTGCTGAATGTACTGACGATTGAGCCAATTGAGCTTATCCCAATCAAAGCGGGCACCTGCCTTGTTAATTCGTTCAAAACTAAAGTGCTTCGCCGCCAGATCAAGGGTAAAGAGTTCCCCTATCCCTTCAGGGGGCGACCAACCCAAGAGTGTCATGTAGTTGGCCAAGGCGGGGGCTAAATACCCCATGGCTCGGAAGTCAGAAATGGAGGTCACCCCATCTCGTTTCGAGAGTTTTTGCCCCGCTGAGTTGAGAATCAAGGGAGTATGGGCAAAGTTGGGGGGAGTGGCGCCAAGGGCTTCATAGAGCAAAATTTGTTTGGGTGTGTTGCCAATGTGGTCTTCACCGCGAATGACATCGGTAATGCCCATGGCAATGTCATCGACGACCACCACCAAGTTGTAGAGGGGGTAGCCAATTTCGCCGCGGGGGGCAGCTCGCGCAATCACCATATCGCCCCCCAGATCAGCCCCCTGCCAACTCACTCGACCGCGCACCAGATCCTGCCATTCAATCTGGCGATCGTCCTCAATTTTGAAGCGAATGACGGGGGTGCGTCCTGCGGCATCAAAGGCGGCTTGCTCCTCTGGGGTCAAATGGCGGTGACGGTTGTCGTAGCGCGGGGCTTGTCCCTTGGCTTTTTGTGCGGCTCGCAGGGCATCGAGTTCTTCGGGGGTGCAGTAGCAGTAGTAGGCAAGTCCCTTGTCCAAGAGGGTTTGAATCGCTTGGCGGTACAGATCAAGGCGATCGCTCTGGAAATAGGGGCCTTCATCCCACGTCAGCCCCAGCCATTGCAAGCCCTCAAGGATATTCTCGGTATATTCGGGTCGAGACCGCTCGCGATCGGTATCCTCAATCCGCAGAATGAATTTCCCTCCCCGATGGCGGGCGTAAAGCCAGTTGAACACAGCGGTACGGGCAGTCCCAATGTGCAGATTTCCTGTCGGACTCGGTGCTAAACGAACACGAACTGTCACTGCTGACCTCGAATACAAAAATCGCCCTTTCAATCCTACCCCATTGGCTGAAAAGCTTCTAGGCAAGGGTATAGGGACGATTCAGCCGCTCCAACTGCTGCACCATCAGGCTGAGGAACAGTCCCACATCGGTGACCACGCCCACGGATTCCACAGAACCCCGATCCGCTAGTTTAGTGACGACCGCTGGGTTAATATCCACACAGACGAGCTTCACCCCAGCGGGGGTCATATTGCCGACACCAATGGAGTGCAGCATCGACGAGAGCATCAAAATCATGTTTGCGCCCTGAATCAGGCGGGCATACTCCCGCTGCGCCTCAATTAAATCCATGAGGGTATCGGGCAGTGGGCCATCATCACGGATTGACCCCGCTAGGACAAAGGGCACATTATTCTTCACACACTCATACATCACGCCACTGGTGAGGATGCCCTGAGCCACGGCGTTGGCAATGCTGCCACAGCGACGAATGGTATTGATCACTTTCAGGTGGTGACGGTGACCGCCCCGCACAGGAACGCCTCGCTGCATATCCACCCCCAAGGAGGTGCCCATGATGGCTTGCTCCATATCGTGCACCGCGATCGCGTTACCGCCGAGGAGTCCTTGGACATAGCCTTCACGGATCAGCTTGGCTAAATGCTCACCACCGCCGGTGTGGATAACCACTGGGCCGGCCACCACAATCACTTTGCCCCCCTGATCGCGGATGCGCCGCAGTTCCCAAGCAATTTGTTCCACCACCAGTTCGACGCGGCGTTCACTGGAGACCCCTGATCCCATGAAGGTGAACTCTTGGGTGCTGCGCTGGCTTTCCGTTTTCCGAATCGTGCGGATGCCTTCGACGCCCACGACCACGCGATCGCCCACCTCTAAATCCCGCAGAATGCGACACTCCGCCACCGTGCCTTCCGGGGTTGAGCGCACCACAATCGCCCCATCCATGCGTTGGTTTTGAACCCGAACCCACTCGCCGGCAACTCGTACCTCTGTGGGATAAATCGTGGTTACATAGAAGTCATCCGGGGCAACCCCCGCTTGGGTGACGGTTTCGAGGGTCGCATCACACACCTCTGAGGGCGGTAAAATCGCACCGAGGGTGATCAACTGCGCCATGATCGCATCCATGACCTCGGCATCGGGCGCCATGACCCGAATATCCGCTTGGGAGGGACTTTGCCGTTGTTCGCCAAGATTAAATTGCAGGACTTGGAAACTGCCGCCACTTTCCACAATTGTGTCTAGGACACGGTTCACAAGGCCAGAGTCGAGGAGGTGTCCCTCCAGATGAATGACCCGACTGGGAATTGTCGCCGTGGCATGGAGTTCTTCGCGCACGGGTTCGGTCACCCGCAAGGTCAAGCATTTAGCTGCACCCCCCGCTTTGAGAAATTCTGTCAGGGGCGTTTCCACCACCTCAAAGCCCACTTGGGCAAGGGCGGACTTCAATTCTTGGCTGGCACAGTTGAGAATCACCGTGCGATCGATATTGACGGCATTGCAAGCAAAGTTGACCGCATCAGCCTCTTTAACGGCAATTCGTTTATCCGCTGGTACCCGCAGTTCAATCAGGCGGTTGGAGTAGGCATCAAAGGCGGGAGGATAGTAAAGTAAGTAGCCATCCGTGAGCGGACAAAAACATGTGTCAAGGTGGTAGAAACGCTCATCCATGAGCCGCAGGGAGAGGACTTCAATATCCAGCCACTTCGCCAAATAGGCATGGGAATCCAATTCTGAACGGAAGCCATACCCTGCCCACAGCCAGCGACCCTCACGATCCAAGAGGGCATCTCCGGCTCCCTCAAAGGGCAGTTGCTTCGGTAGCTCAAAAACTTGATACCCCTGAGATTCAAACCACGCTTTGAAATAGGGTTCTTCCCCTTGACGTTCTGGATGATAAAAGCGACTGAGCACCACGCGATCGCCGAGCACCAAGCCCGCATTCGCCGTAAACACCATATCCGGCCAGCCCGGCTGCGGCTCAATCAGGTCAACCGTGGCCCGAGCATGGATAATTTCGTAGAGTTTTTGCCACTGCTCCTGTGCCCGATCGCGGGAGGACTTGTGGATATTTCCCTCCATCCAAGGATTGATCACATAGTCCACCTCATAATGGGTGGGAGGGCACATGAGGAATCGCAGGGTTGAACTCATAGGGGTTGTTTAGAAATCGTTGCAATTTGTGAAAATAGTTAGGTGTGGGCTACACGGCACCCATGACAAACTTTTATTCTATAGGCAGTGGGGATCCTGACGATTGGTTTTGTCATCAAACCTTGACATTACACCCATTGCCCTGTGTCTTTAAGCGCAACTCCATTTGCAAAGAGCAGGGGAAATCTGCGCTAAAATTATAATTTGTGCGATCGCGCACAGCCAACTGACACTACACTGACACCATTTGCGAAGGGGAATGACCTTGACTGACGTGACTGACCTCATTTCCATGACGACTGAACCCCGTGCCAATAGCCAACTCCTCGCCACGATTGAGGTTTCGGGGGCACACTCTCAACAGGTCTATAACCAAGTGGTCAATGATCTCCTTCGCCATACACAGGTACCCGGATTTCGCAAGGGCAAAGCCCCCCGGCAGCTTGTCTTGCAGCAAATTGGCAAAGAGCGGCTGCGCTATGTGGCCATAGAAAAACTGATTGAGGATACCGTCAAAGCCGCCGTCGAAAAGAACAACATCCCCTATCTAGGCAACCTCGAACTCCAAGGGGATATTACAGAGCTACTGAACCAATTTCAGCCGGGGGACAACTTTTCTTTCAGCGTCACGTTTGATGTCGAACCAGAAGTGACAGTCACAGCCTATAAAGGGCTAACCATTGAGTACACTCCCGTCACCTACAATCCCGAAACTGTCGAGAAGCTCTTGCAGCGGCACCAACGGGAGCACGCCACCCTCATTCCCGTCGAAGACCGACCCGCTCAGTGGGGCGATGATGTCACCCTAAAACTGGTGACCAAAGATGAAAATGGGGAGGTGGTGAAGGAACTCTCAGCAGATGAACTGCCCCTGTCCCTCGATGAAGAGCAACCCTTTTTGATTAAAGAAATTCCTGCTGCTGTTGTCGGCATGAGTGTCGGTGAAGCCAAAACGGTGACGGTGTCTGTTGCCGAGGAAGTCAAGGAAGGGAAAGCAGACATCCCCAAACAATTGACTGCTGAGATTGAACTTTTAGGGATTAAAGCACCGGAACTGCCCCCCCTAGACGATGCCTTTGCCGCTGAGCACAGTGAATTCAGTACGATGGCAGAATTGCGGGCCTATCTAGAGCAAAACCATCAGGAGCGAGCTGAAAATCAAGACAAGAAAGCGAAAGAAGCTGCCCTCATTGATACCCTCATTGCCCAAAATCCAGTTGAATTGCCAAAAACCCTGATCCGCAAAGAGGCAGATGTGAAGGTGCGGACGACGCTGATGCAAATTCAGTCCCAAGGCGTTGATCTCAACAAGATCATGACCGAGGAACTCTACGAAAAAATGCGTCAAGAGGCAGAGCCGGGGGCAGCGAAGGAGGTGCACTCCCGTTTATTGTTGAGGGCGATCGCTCGTCAAGAGGGCATTGAACCTAGTCCCGACGCAGTGGAGGAACGGCTGAACCGCTACAAAGAGGTGTTGGGCAACCAAACAGCCAAGGATCTAGAACGACTCCGCGAATTTGCCCACGATGAAGTGCAGCAGGAGGAAGCCCTCAACTGGCTCCTAGAGCAAAATACATTTCAGCCAGTGCAGTCCGACACAGCCACTGAGCAGCCCACAGCGACTGCTGAAGCGCCCAAAGATACCCAGACGGAGGCCGTTGCTGAAAAGCCATCTAAGCCGCAAAAACGCTCTGGGAAAAAAGCAAGTTCTGCCCCAGCCCAAGAATAGTTCGGCATAATGAAAGTGATGATCCCTACGGGGACAAACCGCTAGTTACAATTAATTACAAACGAACCGTCATTCTAGGCAACTATGCTGCAATCGCGTTACGACCATCCCCTCAGTGCCATTCTGCGCTCTCCAGCGCTCAACCTGCCGCCTACCCATGCCAATATTGTGCCGATGGTGGTTGAGCAGTCGGGGCGGGGTGAACGAGCCTTTGATATCTACTCGCGACTCCTGCGGGAGCGGATCATCTTCCTAGGGGGAGGTGCGGGCGATCGCCGCGGCATTGATGATGCGGTTGCTGACTCCATCGTGGCACAGCTTCTATTCCTTGATGCCGAGGATCCGGAAAAAGACATTTACCTGTACATCAACTCACCGGGTGGCTCGGTTACAGCCGGCATGGCCATCTACGACACCATGAAGCACATTCGCCCCGATGTGTGTACCCTCTGCTTTGGCTTGGCGGCGAGTATGGGTGCCTTCTTACTGTCTGGCGGTACCCCCGGCAAACGGATGGCGCTGCCCCATGCACGGATCATGATTCACCAGCCCCTCGGAGGTGCCCAGGGTCAGGCAGTGGATATTGAAATCCAAGCGCGGGAAATTCTTTACCACAAGCGCAAGCTCAATGAACTCTTGTCACAGCACACGGGGCAACCCATCGAGCGCATTGAAGCTGATACGGAGCGGGATTTCTTTATGTCCGCTGAAGAGGCCAAGGCCTACGGTCTGATTGATCAGGTGGTGACGCGGCAGACCCTCCCTAGCCACTAAGTACACCCTACGTGCAACCCTAGAGGTTCCCTATGGCCAAATATGATACCCACCTCAAGTGCTCCTTTTGTGGTAAGTCACAGGAACAGGTGCGTAAACTCATCGCCGGCCCTGGGGTCTATATCTGTGATGAATGCGTAGAACTGTGTAATGAAATCCTCGATGAGGAATTGGCCACCGTTCCCAATGCGGCGGCTCCCCGTCGAGACTCCACACCGTCGCGATCGCCCCGCAGCACACCCCGCAGTCGGCCCCTCAGCCAAGTGCCCAAGCCTCGGCAAATCAAGGAATTTCTTGATAAGCACGTGGTTGGCCAGCATGAAGCTAAGAAAATCCTCTCAGTTGCGGTCTATAACCACTACAAGCGCCTGAGTCTTTTGGATGGTGATCAGCGGGGCGATGACAACGTCGAACTGCAAAAGTCCAATATTCTCCTGATTGGCCCGACGGGTTCTGGCAAGACCCTCTTAGCTCAGACATTGGCGAAGCTCCTCGATGTTCCCTTTGCCGTTGCCGATGCCACTACCCTCACGGAAGCCGGCTATGTGGGGGAAGATGTGGAAAATATCCTGCTGCGCTTGCTGCAAACCGCCAATATGGATGTGGAGGAAGCACAACGGGGGATTATCTATATTGACGAGATTGATAAGATTGCCCGCAAAAGTGAAAATCCCTCAATTACCCGTGATGTGTCCGGGGAAGGGGTACAGCAGGCGCTGCTGAAGATGCTAGAGGGGACGATCGCCAATGTGCCGCCGCAGGGGGGGCGCAAGCATCCCTACCAAGACTGCATTCAAATTGACACGACGAATATCCTCTTTATCTGTGGGGGCGCCTTTGTTGGTTTAGAGAAAACCATTGAGCAGCGGGTGGGCAAGAAGGCAATGGGCTTTGTCCGCGATGGCGAACCCCTCCCCAAGGAAAAACGCTCTGCGGATATTCTCAAGCAACTGGAACCCCACGATCTGGTGAAGTACGGCATGATTCCAGAGTTCATTGGCCGTATTCCCGTGGTGGCCGTGCTAGAGCCGTTGGATGTGGCCGCCTTGGCAGAAATTCTTACCCAACCTCAAAACGCGCTCCTGAAGCAGTACCAAAAACTCATGCGCATGGACAGTGTGGAGTTGCGCTTTGAACCGGCGGCGGTAGAGGCGATCGCCCAAGAGGCCTACCGTCGTAAAACCGGTGCCCGTGCCCTGCGCGCCATTGTTGAAGAGATTATGCTGGACGTGATGTACGAACTGCCTTCCCGCAAAGACCTGCGCGAATGTACCATCACGCCCGAAATGGTGGAAAAACGCTCCACGGCTGAACTACTCCTGCATCCTTCTTCGCTGCCTACGCTTTCTGCTTAGAAGAAGACGTGGCTATCGGGCATCAAGCTCAACTCAAGGGGAACCGCATGGGGATCCGTTTCTAGGGTAGCGCGAATCAGACGGGCAACGGTGGCCGGTCGCAGCAGTTTCTGGCGATCGATTTTGAGGCTGACGGCATCCCAAAAGGGCGTATCCACACCGCCAAAGTAGAATAGACTAAAGCGAATACCATAGCGCTTGAGTTCTTCGGCCATACACTTGCTGAAGCCCACGACTCCAAATTTCGCAGCACAGTAGGCTGACCCCATCGCCATTGAATGTTTACCGAGGATACCGACAACGGTGCAGATGTGTCCCTGTTGTTGCTCTTTCATGAGTTCGGCAGCCTGTTGGCTGGTGTAAAAGCAACCCTTAAGGTTGAGATCCAACATCTGATCCAGTTCAGCCGCAGTAATTTTTTGATAGGGCTTGAGGAGGCCAGCCCCCGCCGCGTTGATCAATACATCGAGTCGTCCCTGCTCACTGCGGATGGCTTGCATTAATTCGCTCACTTGCGCCGGCTGGGTGATGTCACAGGGCTGAATTTGTACGGTGACTGAGGAGGGAAGCTGCTCTACCAAAGCTTGCAGGCGATCGCTCGAGCGAGCCGCTAAGACCAACTTGGCACCCGTTTCTTGGAGTTGCTCAACAACGGCTTGACCAATGCCACCTGTGGCACCCACCACTAACACCACACGATCTGCTAAGACACTCATTTTGTTACATTTCTTTACGTTCATCCTTTTATCCTAGCGTTTCTTGAATTGCCCAGAACCTACCCATCGCTTGGGCAATCAAATTTAGAAAGACGAGCCTTTGTTCTGCGTATTAGGATTGAGCTGTTAAGCGTCTTGCCTAGGTGTGACGGAGTTGGGATGAATGACGCAGCAACCACAACCCCCCTTTACCCTTTGGTCTCGTCAGTGGGGATGGAGAATGATTGCCTTGGTGGTGCTCGGTGGAACGCGGGCGTGGTGGTTTGTGCACTATGAATTGGCTCCTGAAATTGCCCAACAACTACAACAGCGTCTCAATCGGCCAGTGGAAATTGGCGACGTTGAGCACGTCGGGCTGAATGTTGTTCGTTTTGGCTCCTCAGCGGTTCCCAGCTACACGTCAGAAGATGGCACTCCCGAGTTGGACAACGCGCTAATCAATGGCATTGAAGTCGCCTTTAATCCATGGCAGCTTCTGACAGGTCAAAAACTAGATCTCGATGTGACTCTCCACCAACCCCAACTCACGGTGGTTCAGGATGCCCAAGGGCGGTGGTGGCGCACAGAAGTTCAGCTGCCAGAGGAGGAGCCGAGCTTTTTTCAACTGAATCAAATCAAGGTGAAGGTGCGGGATGGCTCTGTGCTGGTTCAACCCTTTCGGCGTCCTGCCTACCTGCTGTACCAAATTCATGGCGGATTGACCCTGACGCCCGATCGCCAGAATTTTGCCCTCGAAGGTCAAGCGGAGGGACAACTGGCCGGGGGTGGCCAATGGCGATTGCAGGGGGACTGGAACCAACCCCAAGAATCAGGACAACTGGATTTGCGCTTCAGTAAGATTCCCCTTGGGCTCGGGAATGAGATTCTGCCAGAGACCATTCGTGTCCAAGGCGGCCAATTGGAGGGGCAATTACGGGTTCGTCTGCCTTTACCAGAAACCCCCGAAGTCACGGGTCAAATTTGGTTGCGGGATGGTACTTTACGCACGGCCTTTGTGCCCCAAGACATCAAGGGATTACAAGCCCATGTGCAATTGCAGGGCAATCAGGCAAAGCTGCACTATTTGCGCGGGGCGATCGCCAATGTCCGCTGGCAGGCTCAAGGCACCGTCGGTCTCCGAAGCGGCTGGAACATTGAAGCGCAAGTGCCGAGGTTTGATCTCGCCCCTACCTTAACGGCCTTGCAGATTACGCCACCGGTTCCCCTGCGGGGTCAAGTGGAAGTTCCCACCCTTCGCGTGCAGGGGGATCTGGAGAATCCCCAAGTCATGGGTGAACTGCGCAGCCAAACGCCGCTCCAAGTGGATCAACTGCAACTGCAACAGGTACGGCTGCCGTTTATGGCGTCCCTTGAGCAAGGGGTTAGGCTGATGGAGGTTCGCGCCCAGTTGGTGGATGGCGGTGAGGTACAGGCAACGGTTGGGGTAGAACCCACGGGCGAGTTTCGTGGCCAAGCACAAGTGCAGCAGGTGAATCTGCAGGCGATCGCCCGCCGCTACGATGTGGCTCCGCCCGTGTCCCTAGGGGAGGGGTTTGCACAACTGGACTTTGGTGGTAATCTGCGTACCCCAGAGGCTTGGCAGGCCAATGCCGCCTTTCAACTACCGACGGCTCAGTATCCACTGCGGGGCACCGCCCGTCTGACGCAAACTCAACTGCTCGTTCCGGAGTTTCAAATGCAGTTTTTAGGGGGGCGTCTGCGGGGTCAAGTGCAAGCCGCCGCCGGTCAGTGGCAGTTGCAGGCTCAGGCTGAGAATATTCCCCTACGGCAGTTGAATCAAGAGTTACAAGGTCGTCTCAGTGGGCAGGCGATCGCCCAAGGACGGGTGGATCAACTAACGCTACCAGCGATTCGAGCTAGTGCCAATCTGCAAGTGGATCAAACCCCCACGGGTGATCCGCTGATTGCAGTTGTGAACTGGGATGGTCAGCAATTGCAAGTGCAAGAAGCCACCCTCGGTGCGATCCGCGCCCAAGGCACTATTGGTGTTGATTTAGCGGCCTTACAACCCACTGACATTCAATTGGGCATCCAAGCCAGAAATCTCCCCCTGAGTACCTTAAGCACTTTCTCGGAACCGAATCTCCCCGTTCCCCTCACCCTTGCAGGTACCACGTCCTTTCAAGGCCAACTCACAGGCCGCCTCGATAGGCTCCAGTTTCAGGGGGCACTGCTCACCCAAGGATTGGCGGTGAATGATTTGCGCTTTGCCCCTCAACTCACGGGCACGGTTACCTTGAGCCAACAACAGGGGGCAGCCCTCAATGTACAGGGGGGGGGCGATCGCTTGGCATTTCGTTTGGATGCCGATGGCTTACCCCGCTCACTGCTGGTTCAACGGCAACAGGCGCAACTGATCGGCCAGCGCCAAGGGGAGAGCTTTGATCTGCGTCTGCAGCAGTTTCCTGTGGAATCCCTGCGGTTACGGCTCCCGGAACTCCCCGAAAAAGCCATTCTCGCAGGAGTGGCCTCAGGCAATCTCCAGTTGCAAAATTGGACGAGGGGGCAGGGTAGTTTTACCGTAGAGCGACCGGGGTTAGGGGCATGGCGGGGCGATCGCCTGCAAGCGCAATTCCGTCTGAGTCGCGATCGCCTGACGATTCAATCCGGCCTTTTTACAAAAGGGGAAAGTCGCTATCAATTCACTGCCGATCTCCAGCCTCAACAATTGGGGGCGCAGTTGACGATTGCCCAAGGCAATTTAGCGGATTTAACGGGACTCGCCATCGTCCTCGGGATTGGCCAACCCACCGCTCGGGGGACTGCCGCAGATTTGGGCACACCCACCGCAGGGGAAGGTCTGCAAGTCTCACTGCTCACACAAATTCGCCGCCTTGCCGAAATTGAGATGCTACAAGCCCAAGCGGCTTTGGTGCGGCGGCCGGAGCTGCTGCCCCCCTTGGAGCAACTTCAGGGGACTTTTAATGGCCAAATCAATCTGAGTCAAACCCCGCAGTCGGGTCTGGTGGCCAGCTTTGATCTTAAGGGCGCCAATTGGCAGTGGGGAAATTACGCAGTTGATCAGTTTCTGAGTCGCGGTCGCTTTGCCCAAAATCAACTGGTGCTGACAACCCTCAATCTGCTTGTGAATGGTGGGCAATTAAACGTCAATGGCATTCTTGGCGGTAACCAGCAAAATGCCCAACTGCGGCTAGAGCAATTCCCTGTGAGTCTTGTGGCAAGTCTTTTACCGCCGGGGGTGGATGTGGAAGGTAAGGTGAATGCCCAAGCGGTGTTGACTGGCTCATGGCAGCAGCCCATTCTCGCCGGTGAGGCGACCCTTGCGGAGGGTCGGTTGAATCAACGTCCCTTGGAGGCAGCGAATGCCACATTCCGCTACGCCCAAAATCGTCTTGCCCTTCAGGCGATCGCCCGCTTGGATACGCCAGAACCGCTCATGGTGACAGGTTCGATTCCCTTGATCTATCCCCTTGACCCGCGACCCGTGGTGGATCCACAGTTAGCCCTAGATGTGAGTGTCAAGGATGAGGGATTGTCGTTGATCAACCTCTTTACCGATCAGGTGCAATGGCAACAAGGAAGGGGAGTTTTCCAAGCCCAACTGCGGGGAACGTGGGCGGAGCCGATGGTGAATGGCGTCCTGAGTGTGGATGATGCGGTGATTAAAACTCCTGCCTTTGAGGAACCGGTGACTAATCTCAGTGCACGGGTGCGCTTCGATCGCGATCGCCTGCGGGTGGATGGCATTCAAGGTCTCTTTAGCCAAGGGCAAATTACTATGGCAGGGGTGTTACCGATTCAGACGCCCTTGGTCCCCGATGATCCTGATGCTGCGACCCCCCTCACCGCGTCCTTGCGACGCTTGCAAGTGAATGCCGGCAATATCTATCGCGGCACCGTAGATGGCACCCTCGTGATTACGGATACGCTCCTGAGTCCTGATTTGGGGGGCAGTGTCCAACTCAGCCAAGGCCGCTTGGATTTAGGTGCCATCAATGGTTTGGTCAATGGCAATGGGTTAGCCACTCCTGCTGACAGTCCCTTTGAACCCCTAGCTTTTGATAACTTGGTAATTAATATCTCAGATGCCTTGCGGGTGACGCGATCGCCCGTTCTCAACCTAACGGCCACTGGCAGTTTAACCCTCAATGGGGGTCTCGATAGTCTCCAGCCTGACGGCAAAATTCGCCTCACAGGCGGGCAACTGAATCTGTTCACCACCCTCTTTTTGCTCCAGCGGCGAGCGGATAACTATGTGCTCTTTACCCCCGCCAATGGCTTAGATCCCGAACTCAACCTCACCCTTGCTGCCACTGCCACTGAAGTTTATACCCCCGGCACCGTGACGCGACTCTCCGATGCGGGTTCCCTCACAGCCACCAGTCTGGGAACATTGAACACCATTCGGATCACTGCCCGCATCAATGGTCGTGCCAGTCAATTGCAAACCAATTTGCCTGCGGTGCTTGAGCTATCCAGTACCCCTTCGCGCAGCACGACCGAACTCCTTGCCTTGATGGGCGGTGGTTCAATTGCGGATCTCAACCAAGTGGGGGGAGAAGCGGCGGTGGCCAGTCTTGCCGGATCAGCTCTTTTCAACAACCTACAGGCATTGATTGATCAGGCCACGGGTAACCGCACTTCCTTTCGGATGTTTCCAGCCGTCGTGCCCCCCGATCGCCAGGCCCAAAGCCAAGCCCCAACCCTTGCCCTAGGGGCTGAACTGGGTTTTCAAGTGAACAGTTTTACCTCGGTTTCCCTCTTGCAGTTGCTCACCGCTCCCAGTGATCCGACGCGCTTTAACCTTGGGTTTCAGGTGACAGAGCAGATTCGCCTTGGCGGACAGGTGAGCACCAGTGGTCAGGGCACAGGCTTTATTGAATTCCGTTACCGTTTTTAAGGTCGTCTAAGATCAATGTACTGCCAGCAACGCTCAAGCTTGGAAAGTAGCAATTGCGGCAGTTGCAGTAGCCTCGGTATCAATCTTGATGAAAAATTCCGCTAGAGCCTTATCTCAACGATTCTCGACCGCATGGCAGCGGTTAAGTCTGCGTTGGAAATTTACCTTGGCCTTGGCTCTTGTGGCGCTCTTTCCAGCCGTGATTATTACCGAAGCCCTGATTCAGGTCAGTAATCATAACTTCGATCGTCAACTTGAGCAGCAACTGCGCTCTAGCTTGCAGGATTTGCAGTGGGAAATTGATAACTTGGCCTATGAGTCTCGCATTCAAGCCCTCTTGATTGCCAATGGGATGTATGTGCAGCACGTGGGTCAACCCCTCACCCGTATGATGAATCCCTCCACTATCCGCGATCTGCTTGAGGAGGTGGATCCCACTGAGCGTCCCATGAATCTGATGCTGGTGAGCGATGCTAGTGGTCAGGTACTCGCCCAGCAAACAATGGTCTTGGCTAAAACGGGAGAGGCACTCCTCGACTTGACCCCCGAAACCCATTCCTACTATCGTCTCAGCTCACATCAAGCCAGCAGTATTGCTCACTTACCGATGTTTCAAGTGGCTCGCGATCGCCAGCAGATGATTAGCGGTCTGGTGCTCCTCAGTCGTGAGCAGTTACAAGAACTGGGCTTAGCCCAGCAGGCCAAGATCACATTGCGTCCTCAACCCATTGCAACTCTACCCGCCAAGCAACAGCCAGCCCCTGTGGGTACCTACCCCATTGCGGACGGCAATATTGGCTTACTGGCCTTTGCCGCAAAGCCTCTCTATGAAAACAACCAATTTCAGGGGCTAATTCTGACGGGCATTTTACTCAACAATATGCCGGATCTTGTGGATGCCACCACAGAATGGTCCACGGTAGATACGGTGGCAACAATTTTTGCCCAAGATTTGCGGATTGCCACCAATGTACCTTACACCGATGGTCAGACTCGCGCCCTTGGTACCCGCGTTGCTCGCGAAGTGGCCACTCAAGTGCTCAATCAGGGCAAAACGTTTTTCGGCACAACTGACATTTTGGGTTCTCCCTATGTAACGATCTACAGTCCATTGCAGGACTTTCGCCAGCAGCTCGATTTGCCGCATCCACCGCCCATTGGTATCGCCTTTGTGGGGAAGTCCCAAGCGTGGATTCATACCATGACCACCCAGAAACGGTTGGTGGCCTTTGCCATTACCCTTGGTGCCCTGTTGTTGGCCAGTGTTTGGGCCTATCTCACGGCCAATGCCATTGTCAAACCCATTCAATCCTTGGCGACTTCGACCCGCCGCGTGCAGGCAGGCGATTTGACGACACTGGTGCAGGTGCACTCCCTTGATGAGGTGGGGGAACTGGCCAATGCCTTTAATGCCATGATGCGCCAGTTGCGGATCTCTTTTGAGGAGTTAGCCCAGAAAAACCACTCCCTTGAGCAGATTCGTGATGAACTGCTTGAGGCCAATGAACAGTTTGAGGCGGTACTCAATGCTGTACCGGGTACGATCTCGTGGATTAATGCCGAGGGCATCTATAAGGGGGTGAATCGCAAGTTGGCAGAAACCTTGAATTTGCCACCAGAGGCGTTTATTGGTCGTCCCTTGGGCTTTTTGCGTGAGGATAGAGAGTTGGCAGCCTTTATGCAGGAGTTTGTGGATTCTCCCGATCAATTTGCCTCACGCGTGATCTCCGTTAAGCGCAATGGTCAAACCGCATTTTACCTCGTGGCTTTGCAAAAATACATGCAGGGTACCCATACGGTTGCCGTCGGTATTGATATTAGCGATCGCATTCGCGCCGAGGAAGCACTGCGCATTGCTGAGGAAAACTACCGCAGTATTTTTGAGAATGCCCTTGAGGGGATTTTTCAGGCGTCAACAGAAAATCGGTTTATTCGGGTCAATGCCGCCATGGCCAGAATTTTTGGCTTTGACTCTCCTGAAGAAATGGTGCAGAGCGTCACCAGTATTCCCGACCAAATCTATGTGGAAGCCAGCACCCGTGATGAGATTCTGAATCATTTTGCGACTGGAGGAACAACGGGACATTTTGAATTCAAGGCCTATCGGCGCGATCGCCAGATCATCTGGGTCGAATTGGATATGCGGGCGGTCTGGGATGCCGAGGGCAAGATTCTCTACTATGAAGGATTGGTGCAGGACATTACTGAGCGCAAACAGCGTGAGCAAGCGATGCAGCAGCAAATCGAAGAGCTAAGGGTGGAAATTGATCACGAAAAACGGCGGCAGCAGGTGGCAGAAATTACCGAAACGGAGTACTTTCAGCAATTACGCCGTGAGGCGAACTATTTGCGTCAGCGTCGCCAGCGCTAAGGCTAAACCATGACCGATATCCAAGCCCTGTTTGAGCGCATTGCCCCCCTCTACGATCGCCTCAATGATCAACTGAGCTTTGGCCTTCACCATGTCTGGAAGCAAATGGCCGTGGACTGGCTCGAACTGCCTGCAGGGGCAACGGCTTTGGATCTCTGCTGTGGCACGGGGGATTTGAGTCGTGTGCTGGCGCGGCGGGTGGGGCGGCAGGGGCGGGTGGTGGGGTTGGATTTTGCGGCGGCACCCTTGGCGATCGCCCGTCAACGCAGTTGCCATTACCCGCAAATTGAATGGCTTCAGGGGGATGCTTTGGCTGTGCCCTTTGCAGATCAAACCTTTCAAGGAATCACCATGGGCTATGGGCTGCGCAATGTCGTGGATATTCGCCAAGCTCTCAGGGAAATGTTTCGGCTGCTGATTCCCGCTGGGCGAGTCGCCATTCTTGACTTTAGCCATCCCCAAACCCCCGCACTCCAGCAATTTCAGCAATGGTACTTGCAACAGTGGGTGGTGCCCACCGCCCGTCAGTATGGCTTGGCCGCAGAGTATGACTATTTGTGGCCGAGTATTCAGGCTTTCCCCAGCCCAGCCACCCTCTGTGCTCTAATTCAAAACGTGGGTTTTCAGCACGTGAAACACTATCCCCTCTTGGGCGGGCTAATGGCGATTACTGTTGCGCAAAAGTAATCTATGTTACAAAATGTAGGTTTTAGCCCCGTGGGAATCCTCTAAGCTAGAGATAGAGCCTTTTTCTATTTTTTGATGAACAGTTGAGGAGTCAGGAGTGAGATTCGCTTTTAGGAATAGGAATGGGTTTGGGCAGTCTTGAGCAGGACTCCATGACTGTGAAAAAGGCGGTAGGCAAATTGGAGGGCAGGGCGTTATGTACAAAAAAATTCTCGTTGCCGTTGACGACAGTGAACTGGGAGAACAGGTCTTTCAAACGGCGCTGGATTTGGCACAGCACTACCAAGCCCGCATGATGCTCATTCATGTCCTTTCACCCACCAATGAATCCTATCCTGACCCCATCTTTACCACCCCCTTCGCTTCCGGGGTCTATGTGGGACTCCATGAGGAAGTGATGCGTACCTATGCCGAGCAGTGGGAAAACTTTGAGCAAAAAGGTTTGGATATGCTGCGCAATCTCACCCAAATTGCCACTGAAAAAGGGGTGCCCACAGAATTTACCCAAGCCTTAGGGGATGCGGGTCGAGCCATTTGTGATCTGGCCAAAGATTGGGAAAGTGATTTGATTGTGCTGGGGCGGCGGGGTCTCAAGGGCTTGAGCGAGTTCTTCCTTGGCAGTGTCAGCAACTATGTGCTCCACAATGCCCCCTGTTCTGTGCTCACCGTTCAGCGCCGCCGTGATTGAGACGCCCGTTCGCATTAAGTTTCTTGTGCAACCCACCCGTGCCGATTGGGTGGTGCAGGCGATCGCTCACTTGGATACGATTTTGCTCGATCACTCCCACTGTGAGCGCAAAGCGGCTGGCGTAGCTATCAATCTCATGTTTCGCTATCCTTCCCACAAGCGATTGGTAGATGCCCTCACCGATATTGCCCAAGAGGAACTCGATCACTTCCGTCAAGTCAATCAGCAACTGGAACGCCGCCACATTGCCCTTGCCCCCCTCAGTGCACCCCCCTACGCCTCTCGCTTGAATGCCGCTGTCCGCCCGCAGGAACCCGATCGCTTTCTCGATACCCTATTGGTTTGCGCGTTGATTGAAGCTCGCAGCCATGAGCGGTTGCAACTGTTGGCTCAGCATTGCCCAGATCGGGAGTTAGCAGAATTTTTTGCCAGCCTTGTGACCTCTGAGGCACGCCACTATGGCACCTATTGGTACTTGGCCTATGAGTCCTTTGGTCAAGAGGTGGTGGCAGAGCGATTGCAGCAGTTGGCTGTCCTTGAGAGTGAGATTCTCAGCACGCCCTACCCCTTGCCTCGTATGCACAGTTAGCCTTAGATAGTGGGTGGCGTTGCCTCTTGCGCAGTGGTGGGCTGACCGACCGTAAGGCGCACCGTTTGACCAAATTGCTCCAAAATAACTGCGGGTGTGGTGTCATAGGCATCAATGGCGCGCACAAGCACATTGCCAGCGATCGTATCCCCCACCTGCACCGTACGGGTGACATTCTCTTTGGGCGAGCGAATAATTGCCTGTAGGCGACCATTTACGGCAGCCACACCAAAAACCTTCACCGCTTGGGCATCCACTGGAGGCGGCAGGGGTGATGGGGTGGGTGGAATGGCGGCAGCGGGAGTACCTGTTCCATTAGCAGCTGTTTGAGGAGAACCGTTACCCGCATTACCCGTAGCGGCGGGCGCACCGTTTGGCGTTTCACCCTTGGGAGCTTCGTTCCTGTTGGGGGGAAGCAGCGGGGCGAAGGGATTGGCACGACCGACATCTGCCAGTTCCTCAAGGTAGGTTTTAGGGTTGGTAGGAGGAATTAATGCTGCAACCGCAGATGCGGTGACACTGGGAGGTTCGGGTTCAAGGTCTGGGGCAGCTGCTGCCGGTGGCGCCACCGCTTGATTGGGTTGATTGGTAGGGTCTATTTCGACTTCAGTGACGATAAAGCCACAGCCGCTCATGCCTGAGGCCAGCAACCCAATGGCAATGGTGATGATCGTGGCGCGCTGTTTCAACATTTGGTGTCTCACCTTTGGCTGATGATATTGGTGGTGCAGACGAACTCTATTGTTGCCTACTATAAAATGTACCGTTGGTCTGCAGTGGCTATGCATAGGCACTTGCCAAAGTGGTCTGGGTGGTGGAGAGTTGCTGTGGGGGCGATCGCTCGGTACACTGAAAAACAATTGTAACGTTATTTACGGAATGAATCGGTCATGAGTGCTAAGCCCGTCGTGATTGCTCCCTCCATTCTCTCTGCGGACTTCAGTCGTTTGGGTGAAGAAATCCAAGCGGTGGATCGGGCGGGAGCCGACTGGATCCATGTCGACGTCATGGATGGTCGTTTTGTTCCCAATATCACGATTGGGCCATTGGTTGTTGAGGCAATTCGCCCCTTGACCCAAAAGCCCCTCGATGTGCACTTAATGATCGTTGAGCCAGAAAAATACGTGGCGGATTTTGCCAAAGCGGGGGCGGATATTATCTCTGTCCATGCGGAACACAACGCCTCGCCTCACCTGCATCGCACCCTCTGTCAAATTCGGGAACTGGGTAAACAGGCGGGGGTAGTGCTCAACCCCTCTAGCCCTCTTGAACTCATTGAGTACGTCCTTGATGTCTGTGATCTCGTGCTGATTATGAGTGTCAACCCTGGCTTTGGCGGCCAGAAATTTATTCCAGCGGTTTTGCCAAAAATTCGGCGGCTACGGCAGCTGTGCGAAGAGCGCGGTTTAGACCCATGGATCGAAGTGGATGGCGGTCTCAAGGCGGACAATACGTGGCAAGTTCTCGAAGCCGGTGCCAATGCCATTGTGGCCGGTTCAGCGGTCTTCAAGGCACCGGATTACGCAGCAGCGATCGCGGGCATCCGCCATAGCAAACGTCCTAGTCCTGAGTTGGTGACGGCCTAGGCACTGGCTGCCGACGGAGTTTGAAATCGCTGCCACGAAAAGGCTTTCAGGTGGCGATCGCCCGTCCGATGCAAAATCAAGTTGGCCATCAGCTTCGCTGTAATCGGGGCAAGTAAAATGCCATTACGGTAATGCCCCGTGGCCAAGTAAAGATTCGCCGCTGGCCCTTCCCCCAAAATCGGTAAATCATCGGGGGTGGCTGGACGATAGCCCCACCACGTATCAATCACCTCGTAACTGGCCAACTCTGGAATAACGGCGGTGGCACGATTCAGCAGTGCTTGCAGGCCAGCAACCGTAGTTCCCTCTTGGAAACCCACATCCTCACTGGTGGCACCCACCACCACTTTGCCAGAGCGACGCGGCACGAGATAGAGTTGATCGCCAAAGATCACATGGTTCAGTAGGGGTTGCCCCGGCGGTTTTAGGGCTAACATTTGCCCCTTGCGGGGGGTGACGGGTAGGGGAAGTAGGCTTTGTGCCCATGCGCCTGTGGCCAGAATGTAAATCCCCGCAGACCAACGCCCGCGATCGCTCTCCAAGGCTGTAATTTCCCCTTGGGGGGTTTGCTGAAACCGCTGGACACTAATGCCCTCAATCACTTCGATTCCTAGAATGCGAGCGGCACTCACCAAGACCTTAGCCAAGTTGCGCGTATTCACCTGCCCATCTTGGGGAAACCACCAAGCCCCTAGCACACTCTCCGCAAAGCCCGGTTGATAGTTCCCAAGTTCAGATGCATCGAGCCAGCGGCTGTCGGGTTCCATAGGGTGGGCGCGATCGCGCTGCCGCTCATCGGTCACGGGTGCCAAAATACCACAGAGCCAGTAGCCCGCATCCATGCCCGTCAGTTGCTCAAGCTTATCAATCCAGCTGGGATAGAGATTGCGGCTCGCCGTACACAAATTCCACATGGCGCCTGCGGGCAAGCCTTCTGCTTGGGGGGCTAACATTCCCGCTGCGGCATGGAGCGCTGCTTCCCGAAACTGGCGGCTGAGAACGGTGGGTCGTGCCCCCCGCAATGCCAATTCGATGGCGATCGCCAGCCCCATGGTGCCGCCACCAATAATCAAAATGTCCCGCTGTTCATCCCCAAGGATCATTCTTGACGCTTCAATCCCAATTTACACATTTCTTTATCTTGGCATCTGCCACCCCTTAAGGGTAGCCCAAACCACCCACTTGAGGGGGAACGGCGCCTTGTTTTCCGCTCCTGAAGTCAACTCGTTATAATAAGGGCGATCGCGGTGGATTTGCTGCCGCTGTGTGGTAACTGTCCATGATCTCATCCGGCTCTCACTACCCGATCTTTGGTCCTGAAATTCGTTGTCCCCACTGTCGGCAAGTCATTCCCGCCCTGACCCTCACCGATACGTACCTGTGCCCGCGCCACGGTCCTTTTGAAGCTGATGCCAAAACGGGGGAATTAATGCACCTACAATCCGGCCGCATTTGGCGCCTCTGGAACGGCGAATGGTATCGCCAGCACACCCACCCCGACGGGATTCGCTTTGAAATTCACGATGCCCTCGATCGCCTCTACACCCAAGGCTACCGTGCCACCAAAGTCATTATTGCCGAACGCTATCGCGACCTCTTTTGTGCTTACCTAGAGCGGAACACACCTTGGCGTGGTGCCACCGATCCCCAAATGCTGCGCCTCTTTGGTTTGCCCGTTGAGTTTAGCCCCCCCGCTAGCCAAGAGGAGCGCTGGGATGTGATTAACTTTGATCTCGAAAAAGAACCCGGCGCCCCCATTCGCCCCCCCTATTTTCGGATGTTTGACTAGTGATGCTCACCCTCACCGACTGTGGCGAACTGGAATTGATTGAGCGCCTGCGCCCCTATTGCCACAGGGAATTGATTGGCGATGATGCCGCGGTTCTGTCGCTACCCCTTGGGGAGCAACTGATTGTCAGTACCGATGTCCTAGTGGAGGGGGTGCACTTTAGTTTAGGCATGGGCGATACCCCTGTGACCATGACGCCAGTGGATGTGGGCTGGCGATCGCTGGCCGCCAATTTATCCGACCTTGCAGCCATGGGGGCATTGCCCTTGGGGTTAACGGTGGGTCTCGCGGCACCGCGCAACTGTCCTGTGGCAACAATTGAGGAGATTTATCAAGGCATGGCCGCCTGTTGTCAGGCCTATGGCACCAGCATTATCGGTGGTGATACCTGTCGCTCTAGCGTTCTCAGTCTCAGCATCACCGTCTTGGGCAGTGCGCCGCCAGAACGGATTATTTATCGCGATCGCGCCCGGGTGGGGGATGTCATTGTCGTGACGGGGGTTCATGGTGCCTCCCGCGCTGGTCTCGAGTGCCTTTTGTATCCGCAGTGGGCCAGTACTGTGTCCGCAGAACTACGGCAAGCGTGGATCCAAGCCCATCAACGCCCTCAACCTCGATTGGATATTGTGCAATGGCTGCGCCAACAGGTGCCCCCGCCGCGTCTTGCTGGCATGGATAGCAGTGATGGCCTCGCGGCAGCTGTCTTGCAACTCTGTCAAGCCAGTGGGGTGGGTGCGATTCTTTGGGCAGAGCAAATTCCGATGGTGGGCTATAGCGATCGCCCGCAGGCCTTGAACTGGGCACTCTATGGCGGTGAAGATTTTGAACTGGTGTTGTGCCTTGCCCCAGACTTGGCTCAAGAACTTTGTAGGGCAGCGGGTGAGCAAGCCGCCATTGTTGGGGAAATGATTCCTGAAAAGAGAGTGCAACTCAAGCTCAATGGTGAATTATTGCCCCTGCAGCCCGATCAACTTTTTCAGCACTTTTAGGCGATCGGTTGAGTGGGCGAATTAGTTGCCTGAAGCAGGCATGGGTGTTGAGGTCGGGCACCGCCGTCAAGGAATATTACAAAAATTCATAAAGCTTAGGGGCGATCGCCGATAAATCCCCATAAATTTATACATTTCTTAAAAAAATACCGAGCTACCCCCGAATCGTTCTAATCTAAGTTAGCGCGTTAACTAAAAGTAAAGGGAGCCTCTTAGTAACCATGGTTGTCAAAGCAAGTGGTGGAAGCTCGGTTGCCCGCCCGCAACTTTATCAAACAGTCCCCGTTTCAACGATTATTCAAGCCGAACAGCAGGATCGCTTCCTGAATCGGGGTGAGCTGGATGAACTCGCTGTTTATCTGCGCTCTGGGGCAAAACGCCTTGAAATTGCCACCACCCTCACCCGCAACGCCGACATCATTGTTTCCCGTGCTGCCAACCGCATCTTTGTCGGTGGTTCCCCCATGGCCTTCCTCTCCCGTCCCCAAACTGCAGAAGCCCCCCAATTCACCACTGGGGCAAGGGGCGAAGCCATTGACATGAAAGAAGCCATGAAGTTGGGAACCGCAACCTATGTGGACACCCGTGGTGGATTCCTAGAGGGCTTGCGCTCCGTCTTTAGTGCCTCTGGTGGTGGTGCACCCGTGGGCTTCAAGCCGATCAACATTGCCCGCTATGGCCCTGCCCGCATGGAAAAATCCCTGCGCGACTTGGATTGGTTCCTGCGCTATACCACCTATGCCATTGTGGCTGGCGATCCCAACATTCTGGCGGTGAATACGCGCGGCTTGCGGGAAATTATTGAGGCTGCTTGCTCCACTGATGCCACCATTGCTGCCCTACAGGAAATGCGGCGGGCGGCTCTTAGCTACTTTGAAAAAGACGCCGAAGCCAAGGGCATTGTGGAAACCTACTTTGAAGTTCTGATCAACGAATTTATTGCCCCTGCCCCCTCCGATAAAGTGCGGCAGCGCAACTCCACGGATCTTCAAGGTCTGCAACTACCCCAGATTTACTTCAATGCCGCCGAACGCCGTCCCAAATTTGTGATGAAGCCGGGGCTATCCGCTGCCGAGAAAAACGAAGTGGTCAAAGCCGCCTATCGGCAAATCTTTGAACGCGACATCTCCCGTGCCTACGGCTTGGGCATCTCTGACCTAGAATCCAAGGTGAAAAATGGCTCCATCTCGATGAAGGAGTTCATCCGCCAACTGGCCAAATCGCCCCTCTATCGCAAAAACTTCTACGAACCCTATATCAACAGCCGTGCCCTCGAACTGGCCTTCCGCCATATTTTGGGTCGTGGGCCTTCGAGCCGTGAGGAAGTGCAAACCTACTTTGCCATTATTTCCAAAGGGGGTCTTCCAGCCTTAGTGGATGCCCTTGTGGATTCCAAGGAATACAGCGACTACTTTGGTGAAGAGACGGTGCCCTATCTGCGGGGTCTGGGTCAAGAGGCTCAAGAGTGCCGCAACTGGGGTGCCCAACAGGATCTCTTCAAGTACAGTGCTCCCTTCCGTAAAGTCCCGCAATTCATCACCACCTTTGCCGCTCAGGATCAGCCGCTGCCGGATCAACACCCCTACGGTGCGGGCAACGATCCCTTGGAAATTCAGTTTGGCGCCATCTTCCCGAAAGAGAAGAAAAATCCCAATGCTCGCCCCCAACCCTTCAACAAAGACACCCGCCGCATTCTCATTACGCGCGGGCCGGGGATCAACAATCAGGTGAGCAATCCCGCAGCGCGTGGGGTCGCCCCCGGCAGCCTAGGGCCAAAAGTCTTCAAACTGGATCAGCTTCCCAGCATCAATGCCCGCATTGGCAAACGCTCGATCGCCACGGGCGGCGACAGTGTCAAATTTGCTGAAAGTTCGACCCAGCGGGTGATTCGTGCCGCTTATCTGCAAGTCTTTGGCCGCGATGTCTATGAAGGGCAGCGCCAAAAAGTGGCCGAGATCAAACTGGAAAACGGTGAAATCTCTGTGCGTGAATTTGTGCGGATTTTGGCCAAGTCAAACCTCTTCCGCAGCCTCTACTGGACACCGCTATACGTTACGAAGGCGATTGAATATATTCACCGTCGCCTCTTGGGTCGTCCCACCTATGGTCGCCAAGAGATGAATGCCTACTTCGACATTGCCTCGAAGAAAGGTCTCTATGGCTTGGTGGATGCGATCATTGACAGCCAAGAGTACAGCGAAGCCTTTGGTGAAGATACGGTGCCCTACGAGCGCTACATTACGCCCCAAGGCTTGGCTCTGCGATCGCTCCGCGCTGGCACGATTGGTGAAACTGGCGTACCCCCTGAAAAAGAAGAAACACCTCGCTTTGTCGAACTGGGGGCGGTGACCGAACTGCGAACCGAGCCAGCAATTCAGTTCCGTGCCAATCAAGGGGTGAGCAAGCGCCGCGACCAAACCAAGGTCTTTAAGCTCACAGATCTCAATGACAAGCAAAATCTGCAACTAGTGATTCAGGCGGCCTATCGTCAGGTCTTTGAGCGGGATGTGGCGCCCTACATTGTCCGCGATGAATTTACTGCCCTTGAATCGAAGCTCAGCAACGGCGAGATCACCCTCAAGGAGTTTATCGAGGGCTTGGGTTGCTCGGAACTCTATCAGAAGGAGTTCTACACCCCCTACCCCAACACCAAGGTGATCGAACTGGGCACCAAGCACTTCTTGGGTCGGGCGCCCCTTGATCAAGCGGAAATTCGCCGCTACAACCAAATTCTGGCCACCCAAGGCTTAAAGGCCTTTGTCCAAGCCCTCGTCAGTAGTGCTGAATACGCTGAAGCCTTTGGTGAGGATACGGTGCCCTATCGTCGCTTCCCCACCCTGCCGGCGGCCAACTTCCCCAACACTGAGAAATTGCACAATCAACTCACGAAGCAAAGTGATGCGATTGTCGTGCCCAGCTTCGCACCCGTGAAACCTCGCCTCGATAACACGAAGCTGCCGCTCCTCAGTCGGGCGATCGCCGAGCAAGAGGCCAAAGCGCGTCAAGCGGATCCCAGCAAACCCCGCTTTATCGAATTGGGACGCTCCTTCCGCAATGGCGATGGTCAATCGGTGGAAGTGGGGGTCGGTACCAGCCGTCGCCGTCCTGCTCGCATTTTCCGCATGACCGTGGGTGCCCCTAGTGCTGAAGTGGAACTGCTGATCAATGCCATCTACTGCCAAGTGATGGATGTCTTCAGTGGCCAAGTGCCCAGCCAGTTCCGGCGCCCTGATCTCGAGAGCCGCCTGCGCAACGGTGAAATTACCGTCCGCGAGTTTGTGCGTACCTTGGCCAGCTCGGAGATCTATCGCAACCGCTTCTACACCCCCTATCCCAACACCAAGGTGATTGAATTCCTCTTCCGTCACCTCCTCGGTCGCGCCCCGGCCACCCAAGCGGAAATTCGCCAATACAACAAAATCTTGGCGGATCAAGGCCTCAAGGCTGCTGTCGAAACGATGGTGAATAGCCCTGAGTACAGCCGCTACTTTGGCGAAGATGTCGTGCCCTACAAACGCTTCCCCACCCTGCCAGCGGGCAACTACATTGGCAGTGTCAAGGCCGATGCCGACTTGGTGAAGCAGTCTTGGTCAAGCCTCTCGCCCTCGTTGGTGGGGATTCAGCCAAGCCACCGCGACTAGGGAACGCTGCCACTAACCACTGGTGAATCAATACACTAGCGGATGCTCTTGCAGGGGTGTCCGCTTTTTTTCTCGACAAGACCACATTAAAATATCTTAAAGATTCTCAATTCTGAAAAATCGGCAAAATCCTGTCCTAGTGAGGGCTGGGAGTCTTTCTATAGCCAGTAAAAAAATGATAGAGTACAAAAAATTCACATTTTAATTTCTTATCCATTACTGTTCTCATTGAGTAGGAGTGTCCGTTACTTTGGAGAGCCACAAAGAAAAGATACTCGTTGTTGATGATGAAGCGAGTATTCGCCGCATTTTAGAAACTCGGCTGTCAATGATTGGCTATACCGTCGTCACTGCTGCCGATGGCGAGGAAGCCCTGACCACATTTCGGCAGGAGCAGCCAGATTTAGTAGTGCTTGACGTGATGATGCCCAAACTCGATGGCTATGGCGTCTGTCAAGAACTGCGCAAAGAATCCGATGTCCCCATCATTATGCTCACTGCCCTTGGCGATGTCGCCGATCGCATTACAGGGCTGGAACTGGGCGCCGATGATTATGTGGTCAAGCCCTTTTCCCCCAAGGAGTTGGAAGCCCGCATTCGCTCGGTGCTGCGACGCATTGAAAAAACCAGCACCTCTGGTATCCCTAGCTCTGGGGTGATTCAGGTGGGCAATATTCGCATTGATACCAACAAGCGCCAAGTCTATAAGGGGGATGAGCGCATTCGCCTCACGGGTATGGAATTTATGCTCTTGGAATTGCTGGTGGGACGCTCGGGGGAACCCTTCTCACGGGGAGAAATTCTCGAGCAGGTGTGGGGCTACACGCCAGAACGCCATGTGGATACGCGGGTGGTGGATGTCCACATTTCCCGCTTGCGGGCTAAGCTAGAGGAAGACCCCAGTAATCCAGAATTAATTTTGACAGCACGGGGAACAGGCTATCTCTTTCAGCGGATTACTGAACCGGGAGAAGCAAGCAACAAAAATTCTTAACTGGCTTGAGGGTGGGCCATGCTTCAAAAACGCTGGCGCTGGTCAGAAGCTGTGGGTCTAGGTCTGACGGTTGTGGCCTTGAGCATTATTGCCTTTATGCAGCAGGATGCCCTGCGTCAGTTACAGGCTCAAACGGGAGAACAATTCACTGATGCTGAATATGAGCGCCAGAATGCCCAGACCATTACACAGATGCGGCTTTTGGCAAATCTCCCTTCCTTTGGTTTTGACAATTTAGTTGCCGATTGGGCGTTTTTGCAATTTTTGCAGTTTTTTGGTGATTCCGCTGCCCGCCAAGTCACGGGTTACGACGATGCACCTGCTTTCTTTGAGGTGATTATCGCTAAAGACCCCCGCTTTGCCCCAACCTATCCCTATCTTTCAACGGCAATTACGGTGTATGCAGGACAGCCGCAAACCTCTGTGGCCTTGATGGATCGGGGTCTGGCAGCGATGGATCCTGCCTATCAACCGACAGCTTACTTGGCATGGGTATTTCGGGCGATGGATGAATTGCTCTTTTTGGGCAAGGGGCAAGCGGCAGCAGAGTCCTACGATCGCGCGGCGGCTTGGGCAGAAATGAATCCAGATCCACAAGTCCGCGCCGCAGCAGAGTATTATCGCTCGTTGGCACAAACCCTACGGCGGGATCCCGATAGTCGGATGGCACAGATCAATGCCTGGATTTGGGCACTGGTGAATGCGGTCAGCGATCGCTCGCGACAAACGGCCATCGAGAATATTGAACGTCTAGGAGGTAAGGTCTCACGGCTGCCTGACGGCACTTGGCAAATCCGCCATCCTGAAGATCTGCGGTAACGCCTGTGGAACGCACGATTGCCGAAATCAATGAAAAGATTACAGCAGGCAAAGCCACCGTTTGGACATTGGCAGAACTCAAAGCCCGCCTTGAAAGCTTGAGCATTGCGGAAGCAACGCGCCAAGTGGATGTGATCACGACGGGCACGTTTGAACCCATGGAATCGTCTGGGGCGATGATTAACTTGGGGCCGACGGATCCACCGATTAAACTGCGGCAGTGTTGGCTCGATGGCATTCCTGCCTACAGTGGTTTTGGCGCCGTCGATCTGTACTTGGGGGCAGCCCAATCGCTGGATCCCAATTCCGAAGCGGGCGAAGCCGACAGTCTGCGGGAGCGCGGGGGGGGCCATGTCATTGCCGATTTGATTGCGGGTAAAGCCATTCCCCTACGGGCAGTGGGCTATGTCACGGATTGTTATCCCCGCGCCAGTTTAGAAACGGTGATTAGCAAAGAGACGATCAATCAGTTCTATCTCTATAACCCCCGCAATCTTTATCAAAATTTTATTGTCGGTGTCAATGGGGGCGATCGCCCGCTCTATACCTACCTTGGTCCGCTGCAACCGCAACTGGGGAATGCTGTCTATGCCTGTGGCGGTGCCCTTTCACCTCTATTGAATGATCCCTACTTGCGACTGGTGGGGATTGGCACGCGCATTTTTCTCGGCGGCGGCATTGGTTATGTGGCGTGGGAAGGCACTCAACACTTCCCCTTGCAAAAACGGTTGGCTAACGACACCCCCATTGGTCCAGCGGCCACCCTTGCCCTGATTGGTGATGCCAAACAGATGGATCCCTTTTGGGTGCGCGGTTGCTATTTCAAGCACTATGGAGCGTCCCTGATGCTGGGGGTGGGGGTTCCGCTGCCGGTGCTGGATCAAGAGGTCATTGCCCGCTGTGCCATTCGCGATGAGGAAGTGGTGGCGCCGATTATTGACTTTTCAATTCCCCGCCGCGTGCGTCCCACCTTTGGCATGGTCAACTATGCTCAACTCAAGTCAGGCAAAATCAAGATTGAAGGCAAAACTGTGCGCACCGCTCCCCTAACGAGTCTTTACTTTAGTCAGCGCATTGCCGAAGTCCTCAAAGACTGGATCCACAGTGGTCGTTTTACCCTCACAGAACCCGTTGCCCCCCTGCCGCGCGATCGCGCCTTTCTGCCACAGCAACCTTGGATGCCCGCTGCCAGTGATGATTAATGACTTTTGGCGGGTAGCAACCCTCCTTTCGCTATAATGACCAATAGTTCAACTACCTTGGCCTTGGCAATTCTCCAGTCCCCGACCGAGTGATTCAGGCCACTGCTGAACACTTGCCGATGGGTGTTTAATAAAAATATAGGGTTCTGGATTCCAGCGATCGCGGACAGACGAAAAGTTGCATCCTTCACTCACTTAATTTCGTCATGCGTATTATTACGGTTGTTGTATGTTCTAGTTGTGTGTCAGTCTCAGCGTTAGGGTAGAGGTCAAGGGCTGTGCAGTATCTCGCCGAGGTGATTAAAAAAACGGGTTTCATGGGGACGAAATCCGAGTTGAAGTTGTTGATGCGTGAGCAGTCGGGCTACTGGCACCCTGTCCCCCAAAACGAAGAAACGATTCCCTTTGACAACAGTCGTGACTACGGCAATGGTGTGTTGGTCTTTGTCGAAATGGCCGCCAACCGCCAGATTCAAAACGTGGATGAAGCAACGCGCCGTCTCACCGGTATCTTGCACGGCTTCACACGGATGCGTGAGCGGTTCCAAAGTCAAGAGGAAGAAATTGAGGGCTGGAAGCAATCCCTCTCCTATCAGGCGGAAGCTCTCAATCAGCGGGAACAGGAATTTGAGCAGCGCAGAGAAGAACTCCAAGAACTAGAGGCGCAACTGGCCGGCGCTGAAGAGCAACTAGCACAACTCAACAAATTGCGAGAAGAATTGACCGCCGAGGAACAGCGGATTCAAGCAGAGCGCCAAGCCCTTGAAAATTTACGCCACCAAGTGCACCAAGAGCAGCAGCGCTGGGAACAACTTAAATCAAGCCACAGCGTTGGCCTATCCCCAGAGCAAATTCGCCAAGTGGACTCGATTTTGCAGCAGTTGGCAGAGACCCTCAACAGTGGTGGGCGTCCTCAAATCGCGGAATGTTTTCAAATTTTAGACCAGCAGCAGGCCTTGCTGAGTCAATACTGGCAGCAACTGGAGCAACTGGAGCAGGAGCTGAGTCAACGGCAAGCTGCCCTAGAGGAACAACTGCAAGCCTTCCATGCAAAGGAGGAGACGTGGCGCACCGCCCAAGAACAATTTTGGCAAGACAGTCGGGCGATCGCCCTGCAGGAGGAACTCTGCCGCTACAAACAGTCCGTGCTTGAAAAAGAACGTCACCTCCTTGCCCAACAGGAAGAAATGATTCAGCAAATGCGCCAAGCCATGGTCAGTGATCTCACAGAGGCCGTGGATGTGAATGCCCTGATGAAAATGCCCATGGAGGAACTCGAAAAAGAAGTCGCCAACCGCGGTAATGACCTCAAACGTGCCTCTGCCTTTGTCAACGATCAAGAAGAAGAGCTAAAAATGGCTCTGGAGTCCTTAGCAGAACTGGAGCAAAAAGTCAAAGACGCCAGTGATTTCGATCGCCTGCAACTGGCAGGAGAACTGGAGGACGAACGCCAGCGCTGTAATCTGCTCAATCAGGCGCTTGAAGGACAGCGGCAAAATATCCGTGAAAAAGAAGCGATCTACAAAATCCACAAACAAGTGCTAGAGGCGCGCAAAGATCCCGCCTCCCAACAGGGCATTAGCCTCATTCCCATCCTCAGTGAACTGGAGCGCCAGTTTCAAGAGTACAGTGTGGCTGTCAATCAACTCGCGGAAGAATTGCAGCAGGCCTATACTGATCTCGAAAGTCTGCGCCACGACCTTGAAGAGCGCCGCAAACTGCAACAGCAGCAAAAAGATCAACTCAGTCAAGAAGAACAGGCACTGATTGAAGAGCAACGGTTACTCGCTGCCAAGCGCGGCCAAGCGAATCTGCTGCGGGAGATTTTACAGCCCGTTCAAGATCGCCTCAATCACCTGCGCCAAGGCCTAGAGGGACTAAACCAAAATATCCTCAATGGCCGTCCCAGTGCTCTCATTTCTGAATTGCAGCAGGTCGTCATGAATCTAGGGCAGGGGGCTTAGTCGCTAATTGCGCTGCCGCATCGCGTCTCGGACTTTGGTTTCGCCTGCGCGGTTATTTTGCTCACGGTACAGTTTCAAAGCCATTTGATAGGCACTGCGAGCCTCCTGCCGCCGCCCTTGCGCTGCCAAGGCTTTGCCCAAGCGATAAAATCCCTCGGGATCTCTAGGGTTGATCTGCGTAGCTTGACGATAAATTGCCGCCGCTTCAAGGGGGTTGTTCTGCTGCATTAACAACTCGCCAAAGCTAAAGTAGGTGGCTAGCCGTTCCGGTTGCAAAGTGATTAGGCGGCGATAGGTTTGAATGGCTCGCTCGGGTTGATTCGCCGCAACGGCCAGTTCAGCCACCTGTTGTAGCAGATCCGCATCCCGCTGACCCAAGTTAGCGGCGCGATCAATCGCTTGCCAGCCATTGCTAGGATCGCCGGCGGCCAGAAGTGCCATCCCCAAGTTGAGTTGAATCGAGGCATTGCCGGGGGCAAGGCTTGCCGCCTGTTGCAGACTACTGAGGGCTTCAGGAATATTGCGTTGTTGGAGCAGCAAAACGCCTAATCCCTTTTGAGCCGTCCAATTGCGGGGGTCAAGACTGAGGGCGGAGCGGTAGGCCTGTATAGCGCCTTGGGGATCCCCCATGCGGGCGAGAATCACCGCCAGTCCTTCGTAGGATTGGGCATTACGGTTATTCAGGCGAATGGCTTGGCGGTAGGCGGCAGCAGCCCCGTGGTTTTCCCCCATCATCCCCAGACTGTAGCCGAGGGCATAGTAAAAATCAGCGTTTTGTTGATCCAGCTCAATAGCGCGTTGGTAGGCACGGGCGGCTTCGGCAAATTGTCCCTGCTGGGCATAGATGTAGCCAATGGCAGAATGCACGCGGGGATTACGGCTCTCGCTCTGGAGCAGTTGCTGATAAATGGCCAAGGCTTGGGCATAGTTTCCTGCTTCCACTAGCCGTCGCCCTTCTTGCATCAGCGTGCTGACTTGGCTATTGGCGTGTACTGGCGATGCCATCCAAAGGCCAAGACTGGCAATACTAGCCCACAAAAGGGAATTGAAGCGCATCGTGAGTGAGTCCTCCTCGCAAACATTAACCCCAACTTAACGGTTGTTTACAGCTCTCTTAAGAGATACTGCAAATTCCGCCAAGGGCGATCGCCAAGGGTTAAGAGATCTAGTTAAGGCAAACTAAGGCTCTATTCTGGACAATTTTGACCCGAATGGCAAATCAAAAGGTAGGTGTGCGATGGCGAGACGATGCAACATTGCCCTTGTGGGCAGCTACAACAGTGGCAAAACAACCCTTGCAGAAAGCATTTTGCGCCTTACCCACGCCACGAGCAGTAAGGCCAGTAGTCTTCTAGATACCAGCCCTGAGGCTCGCGATCGCCAAATGGGGGTAGAACTGAATGTCGTTCATACCCAGTATGGAGACTTGGAGCTGACGCTTCTCGACTGTCCCGGCTCGGTGGAATTGCTGCAAGAAACCCTCAATGCCCTCGTGGGGGTGGATATGGCGATCGTTGTCTGTGAACCCCTGAGCGATCGCGCCTTTACCCTAACCCCCCTGTTCAAATTCCTCGATGACTGGCAGATTCCCCATATTCTTTTTGTCAACAAGATGGAGCGCGCCCATGACCCCTACATGGAGATCCTCGCGGCCTATCGCCAAGTTTCCAGTCGCCCCTTGGTACCCCACCAGTACCCCATTTGGCAGGGGGATGATCTCTTGGGCTACATTGACTTGGTGACGGAGCAGGCCTATCACTATCATGCGGGGGCAGCGGCGGATTTAGTTCCCTTTCCTTCGGAATTACAAGCCGTTGAACAGGCGGCGCGGGCGGAGCTACTGGAGGCTCTAGCCAACTATGATGACCACCTTTTGGAAGAACTCCTTGAGGATATTGCGCCGCCAGAAAGTGAAATCATGGCGGATCTGCGCTGGGAGTTGGGAGCCGATTTAATTGTGCCCGTCTTTTTTGGCAGTGCGCAAACGGACTACGGTGTGCGCCCCCTATTGGCAGCCCTTGATCGCGAAGCACCCGATGCCACAGAAACTGCTGCCCATCGCCAGATCAATGGTGAAGAACCCCTCGCCCAAGTGCTGAAGACCTTCTATCTACCCCAAGGAGGCGGCAAGCTCTCCCTCGTTCGGGTCTGGCAGGGTACCTTGACCGATGGTATGAGCTTGAATGGGGTGCGCGTGGGGGGTATCTACCGTGCCCAAGGTACACAACTGGAATCCTTGGGACAAGCCACAGCGGGGGACATCGTTCTCTTGGCGCGGCTAGAGGGCATTCGTACGGGTGAGACCCTCAGTATCAATGGTCAGGCGGTGCCTTTGCCCTGTGCCCCCCAACTAGAACCCGTCTATGCCTTGGCCATTACCCCCAGTAAACGCAGTGATGAGGTGAAGCTCACCAGCGCGCTGCAAAAACTCCTTGAGGAAGATCCGGCGCTGCGCTGGGAACAGCATGGCGATACCCATGAAATTATTCTCTGGGGACAGGGTGACATTCACTTGCAGATTGCCCTTGATCGCCTGCGCCGCAAATATAACCTACCGATGCAAACCCATCTCCCCCAAGTCCCCTACAAGGAAACCATTCGCCGCAGCACGAAAAACAGTCATGGCCGCTATAAACATCAAACCGGTGGCCACGGCCAGTTTGGCGATGTCTACCTCGATATTGCTCCCCTAGAACGCGGCAGCGGCTTTCAATTTAGTGAAACCATTGTCGGCGGCGTTGTGCCCAAGCAATATATCCCCGGTGTCGAGCAAGGGGTGCGGGAATTTCTCAACCAAGGACCGTTGGGATTTCCGATCGTGGATGTGGCGGTGACCCTCACCAATGGCTCCTATCACTCCGTGGATAGCTCTGAGCAGGCCTTTCGCCAAGCGGCTCGCCTCGCCATGCAAGCGGGAATTCCCCAGTGTGAACCGCAACTCCTAGAACCCATCATGGCAGTCCAAGTGTGGATGCCCCAAGCTTTTACGGCTAAGGTGATGCAGGCGTTGACGGGGCGGCGCGGTCAGGTTTTGGGCTACAGCAATAAGGAGGGTTGGCCCGGCTGGGAACAGATTGAGGCTTATTTACCCCAAGCAGAAATGCATGACTTTGTGGTGGAGTTGCGATCGCTGACAATGGGCACAGGTGGCTTCCATTGGCAATTTGACCATCTTCAAGAAGTACCGGAGAAACTGGCCGCGACGATTGTCCAGCGCCACAAAAAAGCCTAGGCTACCAGTTGAGCCGCCTTGGCCTGCAATTCCTGAAGTCGTGTGGCCATAATCTGCTGAATCTGCGCCTCCTGCTGGCGATCGCTCGCATCCAGATCATCAGCCACGGTGCCGGGAGCCGCTTGGAATTTCTTGAGTTGACGGTCAAAGAAACTATTGGGAAAGCGGCGGTACTCAACGGTCTGCTGCTGGAGGTGGGCAGTGTGGCAAAACTGGTGCAGCCAATGGGCATAGGCCACATCCTCAGCCCCATAGCGAAATTGGCGAAACACCTCCTCTTCGGGAAAGCCGCCAATAAACTCATGGACTTCGCGGCGCACGGCGAGATTGAGCACCAGCGTTTGCTCGAGGCTTTTGTGCCAGTAGGGATGCAGGCGATCGCGACAATAGACCCCCGTGCGTACCGCCCCAAAATACGCTGGGGCATAGGGTGCGGGTAAAGGCTGATTCAACACCGATAGGGCTAAAAACAGATGCTCAGGGCGGTAGAGATCATCGGCATCACAGAAAAAAATCACCTCCCCTTTGGCCAAGCGCACCCCCATGTTCCGCGCTGCCGCAATCCCAATATTCGTCGGCAAGCCCACCAATTGTAGGGGCACGGCATTCGGCCATCCTGCCGTCGCCACATCACAGGTGTGATCCGTTGAACCATCGCTAATCAGGATGAATTCCCCCGCAGTGGCGTAGGGGAAGTGCTGTTGGAGGTAGCGGCAACTGGCGGCAATGCTCTCAAGGGTTTCCCGAAAGACCGTTTCTCCCCGTTGGGTCACCACATTGTAGGCGGGCATCACAATCGAGAAGGAACGTAGGCCAGCAAGTTCCACAGCAAGTCCCTCAGTCACTCGCCCTCATTTTCTCCCTAGGAGCGGCTGCGATGCAAAAATTTCCCGAGGGGTTGACAAACGCTCAGGGCATTCGCTACATTAACTAATGCTGAGTCTTGCCCCCATCGTCTAGAGGCCTAGGACACCTCCCTTTCACGGAGGCGACGGGGATTCGAATTCCCCTGGGGGTATCCTCCATTGGCAACCTCAACGTGAACGGTCGATATTTGATTCGCCGCTCCCCTGCCAAAGTGCCACAATACGGAAAGTAGTGCAGGAGACAAAGGATGGACTGGGCAACGCGGGTGATGCGGGTCACGCCGTCGGTAACGCTGGCGATTGATGCCAAAGCCAAGGCAATGCGCGCAGCGGGAGAGGATATCTGTAGCTTTAGTGCGGGCGAACCCGACTTTGACACCCCTGCCCACATTCGTGAGGCGGCAAAAGCAGCGCTCGATCAAGGCAAAACCCGCTATGGTCCGGCGGCAGGGGAACCGGCCTTGCGGCAGGCGATCGCCACCAAGCTCAACAACGACAACCACCTGCCCTATCGCGCCGAAAATATCCTAGTGACCAATGGCGGCAAGCAAGCCCTCTTTAACCTGATGCTAGCCCTAATCAATCCCGGCGATGAGGTGATTATTCCTGCCCCCTACTGGGTGAGCTATCCAGAAATGGTGCACTTGGCCAGTGGCACGCCGGTGATTGTGACAACCACTGCGGAAACCGGCTATCGGATTACCCCTGCCCAGCTAGAGGATGCCATTACCCCCAAAACACGGCTCTTTGTCCTCAACTCCCCCAGCAACCCCACGGGCATGGTCTATACCCCCGAGGAAATTCGCGAACTAGCGGCAGTCATTGTGCGGCATCAACTGTGGGTGATCTCCGATGAGATTTACGAGAAGATTCTCTACGATGGGGCTGAACACCTGAGCATCGGTGCTGTCAGTGAGGCGGCCTTTGAGCGAACCATTGTCTGTAGTGGCTTTGCCAAGGCCTATGCGATGACAGGTTGGCGTGTGGGCTATCTGGCAGGGGCAACCGATGTCATTAAAGTCGCCACGAAAATTCAGAGCCACAGCACCTCAAATGTCTGTACCTTTGCCCAATACGGTGCCCTTGCGGCTCTAGAGGGAAGTCAAGCCTGTGTGGCCGAAATGGTGGCCGCCTTCCGCGATCGCCGTGCCTGTATCTATGAACGCATTTCTGAGATTCCTCGCCTGCGCTGTCTCAAACCCCAAGGCGCCTTTTATCTCTTTGTGGATATTAGCGAAACGGGTTTAAGTTCCGTAGAGTTTTGCGATCGTCTGCTGGAGGAAGAAAGAGTGGCCACGATTCCCGGTAAAGCCTTTGGCATGGATGATCACATTCGCCTCTCCTACGCCACAGATTTGGCCACCATTGAAAAAGGCCTGACGCGACTGGCAAAATTTGTCGAGCGGCTCTAAATCCACAACTGCGCCATCGGTAGGAGAAACCCCGGCATCACCTCACTGCAATCAACCACCTCAGGGGAGTCCAAAACCACCACTTCCGCTTGGGGACGATAGAGTTCCACTTGACGGTCTTGGGAATTGATCAGCAGCCCCAAGCGCACCCCCAGTCGCCGATACTCCTGCATTTTGGCGCGTAAGCGGTCAATCGCATCCGAGGGCGATCGCAACTCAGCAACGAAATCCGGCACGATGGGGATAAAGCCCGTCAGATCAACGCCCTCTAGGCGGGGGCTAGCAATCCAGGAGACATCTGGGGAGAGTTTGCCGCCCCCCAAAGCTGTAAAGTCATAGCCCGTTGAGGAATCAAAGGCACGCCCCAGTTGCGTTTGCCGGTTCCAAAGCCCCACTTCCACAATCAGCTCAAAATTTTGGGCACCCGTTTGCCCCCCCGTTGGCGGCATGACAATCAATTCTCCAGCCTTGGTCAATTCTAGGCGCAGATCAGGATTATCGCGGCAGAGCTGATCAAACTGCTCTGGGGTCACCTGCACCGTTGCATTGCGGACATTGAGCAGCAGCGGCGAGCTGTCCACGGCTGTCGTAGAAGTCATAACAGTTGGTTCAAGCCGAATAACTTGATCCTAGCGAAGGCGACTTAGAGATGGTCTTTGACGTATTTCCACGCTAGTTTGGCTGCACCGACGATGCCCGCGTGATTGCCAAGGGTGGCTCGCAAACAGTGGAGGTTATTGCGGGAGGTGGGCAGCACCCGCTCTTCCAATTCAGCAATCATCGAGGGAAAAAAGAGGTCACTGGCGGCACTAATCCCCCCACCAATAATCACTGCTTCGGGGGTGAGGACATACACAAGGCTCGCAATGCCAGCGGCTAATTCACGGCCATAGCTTTGCCAGAGGGCGATCGCCTCAGGGTCACCATTGTTGGCTCGCTCTGCCATCTCATGGGGTTCACAGCCCCAGCGCCGCCGCAGGGCTTGGGCAGAAACATGTTGCTCAAGGGAACCGCGATTGCCACTGTTGCAGGGAGGCCCTGTGTAGTCGAGGGTAATCAGCCCCAACTCGCCGGCGGCGCCATCCCGACCGACAAAGAGATCGCCATTGAGGATGATCGCACCGCCGACCCCCGTCCCCAAGGTCAGCAAAATTAGATCCTTAAACTGACTCCCTGCCCCTAGCCATGCTTCTCCGAGGCCGGCACAGTTGGCATCGTTACCAATCACGGTGGGCTTGCCCGTCAACTGTTCGAGGCTGTCGCTAATGGGCACTTCGTACCAGTCAAGGTTAATCGCACGGCGGGCAATACGACCAGTGGCATCCACAGGCCCCGGTATCCCCATCCCGATCGCCAGCGCCCGATCCTCCCCATCCAGTTCTTTAATCCCCTGCACAATGGCTTTAATCACCCGTTCTGGAAAGGGGGGCTGAGGGGTCGGCAACGTCAGGGCATTGAGGCAATCTCCCTTGGGACTAAAGCGCCCCATTTTGATGGCAGTGCCACCAAGATCAACACCAATCACGTAGGGTTCACTCACAGAGATTTTGTGGGTCTCAATTGCAGGCGATCGCGGGCATCGTCGCCCAGTTGAATCGTCACATCCGATGCTAACACACCTGTACTCTCCACCCGCACTTCACCAAATCCCAGCAATAGCTGCACCCGCCGCGCTGCCGCCAAATCCCCCTGCTGAGCAATGATCCGTGTCATCGGGAGCGGTTGGGGCAATGGCTCTGCCAGCAAAGGATCAGGGTAACCGGCGGTTTGCAGTTGCTGACTCAGACGCATGACCAATGATTCTGGCAGGGTGGTATTTTGAATCGCAATGCGCACCTGGGCAGGGGGGGTCAAACCCGTCTCGCGCGGATCAGCCGTGGGAGTATCGCGGAAATAGTGATCCGTCAGCCAAGCAATCCGTTGGTAATCGGGCAACCAATAGCTCACTTCCACTTCATCGGTGCTGCCATTAAAGTTCCCCGGCAGCATCAGAAACTCCACCCGCGATCGCGGCAAGCTAGTGAGGAATTGCCCCAAGCTCATCAGTTCCTCAACCGTTAAATTGGTATCCAAGTTTTCGCGAATAATACTGAGAAGCTGGGGGGTACGGGCAAGGGTTTCGGGGCGAGCCGTTTGCTCCATTAGTGTCCGCAAAAACATCTGTTGTCGCTGCACGCGGCCAATATCGCCAAGGGCATCGTAGCGAAAGCGCAGAAATTGTAGGGCTTGGTTGCCATTCAGGTGTTGTCGTCCGGGCTGCAAATCAATGTAGAGGCGCTGACTGTCATCCCGATAGCGCATGGCTGTGGGTACATCCACTGTCACCCCCCCAAGGGCATCAATGAGTTTCTCAATGCCTTGAACGTTAATGCGCAAATAGCGATCGATGGGCACATCCCCCAGCAAATCACTCACGGTTTCCGCCGCCAGTGCGGGTCCACCGAGGGCATTGGCTTCGTTAATTTTGGCGTCGCCTCGGCCGGGGATAAAGGTCAGCGTATCGCGGGGAATTGACAACACCACTAACCGTTGCTGCACTGGGTCAAAACGCACGAGTAGCAGTGAGTCCGATAGCCCTTCAACGGAATTCACTAGGGCATGGTAGGTAAGGTTGGGGTCAGGCGGTTCATCTAAGTCGGAGGTTAAAACCTTGGAGCCAATGAGCAGTAAATTCAAGGGTTGATGGAGCCTTGCCCCTGTCCAGCGATCGCCCCGTTGAAACACCTGCCACTCCCGACTGCTGAGCGATCGCTGCATAAGCGGTGTACTCTGACTCAATAGCCCCCAGAGTGCCCCCAAGCTGCCGGAGATTAAGGCAACCCCTAGCCACAACACCAGTCGCCAAAATAAACCCCCTTCTTCAGGCGGAGCGGGTCGTCGTCGGTGTTGCCATCGAATAAACACTATTGCCTCGGCACACTAAAATTCCCTTAAGCCTACCATATAGCCCTTTTCTCCTATGACGTACATGAAGCGTCTTCGATACGGAGTTTCACCCTTTGGAGCCGGTGTCATCCCTGTAAAAAGAACTGTCAACAAGGTGGCAGGATACAATACTCAGATACCCAACCTATACGCAACCGATTGCGGCCAAAATGCAATTTATTGACCTTGCCGAAATTCATGTCAAAGCTGGAAAGGGGGGCGACGGCATTATTGCCTTTCGCCGTGAAAAATACGTGCCTGCGGGAGGCCCCTCAGGGGGGAATGGTGGCAATGGTGGGTCAGTCATTCTCAAAGCGGTACCCCATTTACAAACGCTGCTGGACTTTCGCTATGCCCATGTCTTCAAAGCGGACAATGGCCAACGGGGCGGGCCGAATAACCGTACGGGTGCCTGTGGTGCAGATTTAGTGATTGAAGTGCCCTGTGGCACCATGGTTTGGGATGCCGAAACCGAGGAATTGCTGGGAGACCTCACCACCCCCGGTCAAACGCTGCTGGTGGCTAAGGGGGGCAAAGGGGGTTTAGGGAATAAGCACTTCCTGAGTAATCATCAACGGGCACCAGACTATGCCCTACCGGGGCTAGAGGGGGAAGAACGGCATCTCCGACTAGAACTCAAACTACTGGCGGAAGTGGGCATTATTGGCCTGCCCAATGCCGGTAAATCCACCCTAATTTCGGTGTTGTCGGCAGCGCGACCGAAAATTGCCGATTATCCCTTTACAACCTTGGTGCCCAATTTAGGTGTGGTGCGCCAACCCAATGGTGATGGAACCGTGTTTGCTGATATTCCCGGTCTCATTGCCGGTGCCCATGCGGGGTTGGGGTTGGGGCATGAGTTTCTCCGCCATATTGAGCGTACCCGTCTGCTGCTGCACTTGATTGATGCCACGGCTGAGGATGTGGTGGCTGCTTACCAAACCATTCGCGATGAGCTAGTGGCTTATGGTCACGGCTTGGCCGATCGCCCGCAAATTATTGCCCTCAACAAAATTGATGCCCTAGAACCTTCCCAAATTGCTGCAGTTCAAGACACCCTTACTGCCTATGCCGGTCAACGGGTTTTTGCCATCTCTGCGGTGGCGCGTCAGGGGTTAGAGCCTCTCTTAGATGCCATTTGGCAGGAACTGGGGGTGAGCGTTTCCCATCAGTATTCTTGATTGTGACGGGTGCTGTTGAGGAACCACCGAGGAAAAAATGAACACCAGAAGATGCCTTGTCCGGGGCGCGATCGCCCTTGGAAGTAGTCTGATTCTTGGTCTGTGTTCGCCAACTCTAGCCCAGCCATCCCCCCAGCAATTTCAGGAACTCGCCAATCAAATTGATCAACTGCGGGAACAAGGTAATATGCAGGCTGCTATTCCCCTAGCAGAGCGCTTTGTGACCTTAGTGGAAAATACACTGGACAGCAACCATCCCCTTTTGGCAGCCAGTCTCAACGAATTGGCAAAGCTCCATGTTGAGCAGGGAAATTATGCAGCAGCCCTCCCCCTCTATCAGCGGGCATTGACTATCTACGAGCGTGCTGGCGGGTCAGATCAACCAGAGGTGTCTGCAACACTCAATAACTTGGCCAATCTTTACCGTGCGCAAGGGAACTATGATACTGCGTTGCCAGTGTTTCAGCGGGCATTGGCGATCGCCACCAAAAACCTAGGGTCAAATCATCCCGAAGTGGCGGTCATTCTCAATAACATCGGTCTCCTCTACACTGAGCAAAAAAAGAGGGCAGCCGCCCTGCCCTTGTATCAACGCGCCCTCAGAATCTTTGAGCAAACCCTTGGGGAGAAGAGTCCCTACGTGGCAACAACGCTGAACAACCTCGCAGCCCTGTATCGGGAACAAAAGAATTATGCTGACGCCTTGCCCTTGTACCAACGTGCCCTTCAGATTCGCGAACAAACGTTGCCCGCAGGTCACCCCGATATTGCTGCCAGCCTGAATAATTTAGCCACGCTCTATTTTGATCAGCGCAACTACGCAGCGGCACTGCCTCTCTATCAACGGGCGCTGGCGATCGCCCAATCCCGCCTTGGGGAAAGCCATCCCCATACCGCTGCTGCGCTAGGAAACCTTGCTGCGGTCTATTGGCAACAGGGAGATTTGAGGCAGGCCCTTGCCCTACTGAACAATGTTCAAGAAATCGAAGAAAAGAACCTCACTCAAAATCTGGTCGTTGGCGCCGAGGATTACAAGCGTAGGTATCTGGCTACCTTTGAAGACACGACGAATGCCATTCTCACGCTGCACCTGCAGAGCCTGCCCCAAGATCCTGAGGCCACTGCCTTGGCTCTGACAACACTTTTGCGCCGCAAAGGGCGACTACTGGATTTTCTCAGCCAAAATCAGGCGCGGCTCCAACAGGAACTGTCTGCTGCAGACCAATCAAAGCTGCAGCAATTGATAACCCTGCGAACCACCCTTGCAAGGATGGCCTTTGCGGCAGCAGAACCCGTTGCTGCTTCCCAACTGCAGCAACTGCAGGCGCAGGCCGATGCCCTAGAGTCGGAGTTGAGTCTGCGCAGTCCTGCCTTTCGCGAACTCACTGAACCAGTGACAATTGCTGCTGTGCAACGGGCCATTCCTGCCAATGGGGTGCTAATTGAGTTTGTGCGCTATCGCCCCTATGACTTTAGCAAGCGGCAGTTTAGTGAGCCGCGCTATGGGGTCTATGTGTTGCCGGCTAGCGGCTCACCCAAAGGCAAAGACATTGGTTCTGCAGCCGAAATTGATGCCCAAATACGCCAGATCCGTTTGCGGTTGGCTGACCCCCGTTTGCCCAAATCCGAAGTTCAACGGGCAGCTCAGACTTTGGCAGCGCAGTTAATCACACCCATTCTGCCATGGATTGGGGCGGCCAGCCATTTGCTCATTGCCCCCGATAGTGAGCTCAACACCATTCCCTTTCAGGCGCTTGTGGATGCCCAAGGGCGCTACTTGGTGGAATCCTATCTCATTACCTTGCTCACCTCAGGACGAGAACTGTTGCGTTTGCAATCCGAATCAGAGTCTACCGCTGTGCCTTTGATTGTGGCTGACCCCAGTTTTGATCATTCCTTTGGCAATGCCGTCGCTTCCCCGCCGCTGCGCTCCCTTGACTTGCGGGGGTTGGCCTTTGCTCCTTTGCCGGGGACAGCCCAAGAAGCCCAAGCCCTCAGGGCACTCCTACCCCAAGCACGGCTATTGGTTCAAGGGGCGGCCACCGAAGCAGCGGTTAAGGCGGCGAAGTCCCCAAAAATTCTCCACTTGGCTACCCATGGCTTCTTTCTAGCCCCATCAGGAAACAGGGATATTCTGGAAAACCCCCTCTTGCGATCCGGGTTGGCCTTAGCGGGATTTAACCAACGCCAGAGTGGTTCAGACGTGGATGATGGTGTCCTTACTGCTTTGGAAGTGACCGGCATGAACCTCAGCGGCACAGAATTAGTGGTGTTATCGGCCTGTGATACGGGACGGGGGGAGGTGGTCAACGGTGAAGGGGTCTATGGTCTGCGCCGCGCCTTTACCATAGCCGGGGCGCGATCGCAGGTGAGTACCCTATGGAAAGTGGATGATCAAGTAACCCGCGATATGATGGTGGCCTTTTACCAAAATCTGCGCCGAGGCATGGGGCGCACAGAAGCCCTGCGGCAAGTCCAGCTTCAGCGACTCAAGGATGAATCCCCCTACTATTGGGCGGCGTTTGTTTCCAGTGGTGATTGGTCTCCCTTAGCATTGCCCCGATGACGATGGTTCGTGCCATTCAATACCGTCTTGCACTGTGGTATGTGGGGGTAACGGCACTCCTGCTCCTCATCTTTGCCACGGGGTTCTTTTTCTATGTGCGGGGAACCCTGATCGAGCGCATTGATGACACCCTCAGCCACGTTGTTGAGGTGGTGAGTCGTTCCCTGATTATTGACACGGCCACGGCGGAAGCCATTGATTGGCAAACCAGTTTAGGCAGTAGTCCCCTTGCGGCACTGGAGGAGGATCACATTGACCTAGAGGGGTTTACTCCGGATCAGCAGTTGGCTTGGAGCACGTTTTCAGAACCCCTTGATCTGCCCTTGCATCTGAATCGGACAGCAGAAACGGTGCAGGTGGGGGAGGATCGCTGGCTACGGCAGATGACGGTGGCCTTAGTGGTGGGCGATCGCCTACTGGGCTATTTGCGGGTCAGCCATCCTTGGTTCGAGGTGACCCAACCGAGTCAAGCCCTACTCTGGGATCTCTTGGTTGGTATGACCATCACGCTGACACTGGTGAGTATTAGTGGCTGGTTTTTGTCACGGCTGGCGATCGCCCCCCTGCAGCAGTCCTATGCTTATTTGAAGCAATTTACCGCTGATGCTTCCCATGAATTGCGCAACCCCGTGGCCCTCATTCAAACCAATGTCCAGGTTGCCTTAGCCACTGCGGATCCGGAAACCCAGCGCCAACAACTCCTAGTCATTGAACGCCTTAGTCGTCGCCTCAGTCGCTTAGTGGATGATTTGCTCTTTCTAACTCGTCAAGATAGCGGCATGATTCCCCTGCAAGCCCAGCCCTGTCACCTTGATGCCCTGCTTTTGGGGGTGATTGAGGAGCAAACGCCCTTGATTGAGCAAAAACACCTTCAACTGGCGTTGGAGCTTGCGGATCCCCAGACCTCAGAGACAGAGGCCTATCGTCTGTGGGGCAACCCCGATCACCTGAGTCGTTTGTTAACGAATATCCTCAGTAATGCCGTGCAATATACCCCTGCCGGTGGTCAGATTCAAGTGAGGTTGGATCAGCAGGGCAAATTCTACCGCCTGGTGATTGCCGATAATGGACCGGGGATTCCCGCCAGTGAACTGCCCCGCCTGTTTGATCGCTTTTATCGCCTTCAGGGCACAAAGTCTGAAGGGACGGGTTTAGGGCTGGCGATCGCCCAATCCATTGTCAAAGCCCACCGCGGTCAGATTCAGGTGACTAGCGAAGTCGGTCAAGGCACCTGCTTTACGATTCTGCTGCCAGCGGAAATAAAAGAGATCTAGATCACTGGTACGATCATCGCCAGAGTTATCCCCAAATCCGCCAGTTTTATTAGGATTGCCACCACTGTGGAAAAGAAATCGCGTTCGCTTGCCCATGTTGCCACCATTGTTGCCGTTGCAACGCTGTTGAGTAAAGTCGCGGGACTGGTTCGCCAGCAGGCGATCGCCGCCGAATTTGGTGTTGGCGCCGCAGTGGATGCCTACAGTTATGCCTATGTGATTCCGGGGTTTCTCTTTGTGCTCTTGGGGGGGATCAATGGCCCGTTCCACAGTTCGATCATCAGTGTGGTTCTCAAGCAACCGCCCGAAAAAGCCGCGCCCCTCGTGGAAACCATTACCACCGTTGTGGGTGCCCTATTACTGGTGCTGACCGCCATTTTGATAGTGCTGGCTGACCCCTTAATTCAACTCATTGCCCCCGGTGCCAGTCCAGAGATTCAAGCCTTAGCCGCAGAGCAGTTTCGGATTATGGCACCCTTGGCCGTGCTCTCGGGTTTGATTGGCATTGGCTTTGGTACCCTCAATGCTGCCGATCAGTACTGGTTGCCCTCGATGAGTCCCTTGCTGTCTAGTTTGGCAGTGATTATTGGCATTTGGTTCTTTGCCGATCAATTTGGCCCAGCAGTGCTCGCTTGGGGAACCCTAGCGGGAGGGGTGCTGCAATGGCTTGTACAAATTCCTGCCCAATGGCAAGCCGGCATGGGTACATTGCGATTACGTTTTGATCTCAATCGTCCTGAGGTGCGGGAGTTAATTCAACTCATGGGGCCTGCTACCCTATCCTCGGGAATGCTCTTGATCAGCGTCTATATCAGTCTCTTCTTTGCCTCCCAGTTGCCTGTGGGGGCTGCGTCGGCCTTGAGTTACTCCCAACTGCTCTTTCTAACGCCCTTAGGGATTCTCTCCAATGTGATCCTTGTGCCCTATATGCCCATTTTTTCAAAGTTGGCACAACCAGAACATTGGCCGGATCTCAAGGAACGCATTCGCCAGAGTTTGGTACTCACTGCCTTGAGTATGATGCCCCTCGGTGGCATGATGGCAGCTTTGGCATTGCCGGCAGTGCGGGTGGTCTATGAGCGGCGTGCCTTTGATTTTCAGGCCTCCCAACTGGTGGCGGCGCTACTATTGGTTTATGCCATTGGTATGTTTTTCTACCTTGCCCGCGATGTTATTGTGCGGGTCTTTTATGCCCTAGAGGATGGCCGCACACCCCTCTACATCACCCTCTGGGGATTGGGATTTAATGCCCTGTTTTGCTTTTTCTTTACCCAAGCCTTTGGCGCTGTTGGGTTGGCAATGGCCACGGTTGGGGTGAATACCGTATCGTTTATTGCCCTGACTTGGATTTTGCACCGTCGTTTGGGGGGGCTACCTTGGGGGGAGCTAATTGTGCCCTTGGTGGGAATTGCCCTAGCCAGTGTGCTCAGTGGTGGGGCAGGTTGGGGTGCCCTCAAAGGACTGGAATTGCTCTGGGGGCGGGAAGGCTTGGGGGTGCAACTGTTGCAGTTGGCGATCGCCGGCAGTGTCAGCCTAATTGTTTTTGCAGCGGCTATCTCGCCCCTAAATCTACCGGAGCTAGAGTTTTTCCTGAGCAAAGTACGGCGGTTTTTGCCCAAGCGATACCAGTCATAGATTGCATAGTATGCTAGTAGATTGGCCAATAACGAGCCGCGTTTTTTCTTCTCTCCGTTGCCTCTCATCCCATCTGCCTCTGCCGTGGAGTACACCATGAAAGTTGTTTGTTCACAATCAGTTCTCAGTAGTAAGCTTGCCCCCCTGAGTCGCGTTGCGCCGAGCAATCCGTCGCACCCGATTTTGGCGAATATTCTCCTGCAAGCTGAAGGTGGCCGCCTCGGACTCTCCGTCTTTGATCTCAGTTTGGGGATGCAAATCTGGCTGGATGCAGAGGTGAAGGTGCCGGGGGCAATTACTGTTTCTGCCAAGCTCTTTACTGAGATGGTGTCGCGGATGCCCAATCGCGATATTGAGATTACGGCGGAAGATACGCGGGTGATCCTCGACTATGGCAGCGGTTTCTTTGAGATTCAGGGGATGAGTGCCGAGGAATTTCCTGCTCTGCCCACGTTAGAGGATGTGACACCTGTAACCTTGACCGCAGAGGCATTGCGGCGGGGACTTCAGGGGAGTTTGTTTGCGGCGAGCACCGATGAAACCAAGCAAATTCTCACCGGGTTGCATGTGACGTTTGAGATCGATCGCCTTGAGTTTGCAGCAACCGATGGTCACCGCCTCGCCGTTACGCTGACTGAACAGCCTGTGCCGGAAGCCCTCTCGCCGATTACAATTCCGGCAAAATCCCTCAAGGATCTAGAGCGGCTGATGGCAAAACAAGACGGGGATGTAGCGCTGCGCTGTGACCCGACTCAAGTGGTGTTTGATATTGGCAACGATGCTCGCATTACCAGCCGTCTGTTGGAGGGGCAGTATCCCAATTACCGCCAACTCATTCCCAAAACCTTTGCGCGCCAAGTCACGGTGGAGCGATCGACCCTAGCAGATGCCCTAGAACGGGTGGCAATTCTTGCGGCTCAAAAGAATAACGTCGTCAAAATCAACATTGATGCCGAGGCTCAAGAACTCAAACTCTCGGCTGAGGCGCCGCAATTGGGCAGTGGCGAAGAGAATGTACCGGCTCAGATTTCTGGGGAGTCGATGGAGGTGGCCTTCAATGTCAAATATCTTCTCGAAGGACTGAAGGTGATGAATAGTTCAGAGGTGCAACTGCAACTCAACGGCGAAACCCAGCCTGCGATCCTCCTCCCCCTTGGGGAAGCCCAGATGAAATACTTGGTGATGCCGATTCAAATTCGCAGTTAGCGCAGGAAATTGCTGGTGAGCCAAAAGGTGACGAAAACGCCAATGCCCACCAGTTGATCCACATTGAGGAAGACCCCCGGCAGACCAAGCTGGTAAATGCCCATGGCGATCACTGCGCCCAATATCAAGGCAAGGAGGGTGATCAAAAAGGCACGGCCAAGGCGTTGTTCCTTGCGTTGCAGCCACACGAGGTTAAAGCCAACCCCCAGTGACAGCACCAATGCCAAGGTATCGGGATTGGCCTGAGACAGCCCGATCGCCATCAGAACGGCATAGACCGTTGAGGTAATGGCAATGCCCCGCAGGTTGGGGGTGTCTAACTGTTGCTGCCACCACTGAAGGGCGGGATGATTCGCAATGCGATTGGGCTTAGCTGGCGCCGGTTCATTGAGTTGCTCAGCATAGCGAATGCGCTCAGGCACTTTGATTTTGCCCTCTTGGCGTTGCCGCAGCCGATCCATCAAAATGGCATCGTAGGCTGCTTCAATTTCGGTACGCTGCCGTTCATCCCCCGGATGAGCCGCTAATAGCGCATCCCGTGCTTCCTTGATTTGCTCGAAAGAAGCGTCTTCCGGCACTTGCAGCTTTTCGTAGGGGTTGTCACTCATGGCAAATTGATCTTTGTTCATTGGCCATTCTTACGGGCGGTATCAACAGCGGACTGAAGGCTACCCTACAGCTTAACGATGCCGCACCTTTCCAAGGAGCTAATTTTGCTCGTCCAGAGAGATGGCAGAGAAAAACGCTGTAGCACAATCGCCTTCCCTCAAATTCTAACCACTTCCTAGGGAAAACGAGAGAAAGTAGCGCTCAAAGGGATACAACCGCCTAAATTGTAACAAATCATTTACTTTCGAGATTTTTAATAATTCTTTACAACGATGCGGGCGATCGCCCCCTAGGAGAAACGTTTCTTTTTTCAAATGTTTTTTGGCGCGATCGCTGGGCAGGTCAATTTTAGCCTTGGGTGCAATCGGTCAGGGAATGACTTGGCGGGGGGAGTTTTTGTATTTTTGTTTAATTTAACTAAAAAACTAACAGCAAAAAAATTAAAGATAACTTCTCAAAGAACCGCCAGTTTCCTGAGAGACTTCCAAAACTTGAAAAAGCGTTTGCTCATCCTCAAATCAGCTGAAATTTTATTACAAAAAGATTATTTTTCTAACCACTGCCGCTTCTAGCGATCGCTGGCCGAGAATAGCAGTTAGGTCATCGTGTCGCTCCATTACTTAGGAGGCAAGGTCAACGTGAAACTCGCAGTGTACGGTAAAGGCGGAATTGGCAAATCCACCACCAGTTGCAACATCTCAGTGGCGCTGGCGCGGCGGGGTAAGAAAGTCCTGCAAATTGGCTGTGACCCCAAACACGACAGCACATTTACCCTGACAGGCTTTCTGATTCCCACCATCATTGACACGCTCCAAGCCAAGGACTACCACTACGAGGATGTCTGGCCAGAGGATGTGATCTACAAAGGCTATGGCGGTGTGGATTGCGTCGAAGCGGGTGGCCCCCCGGCTGGGGCAGGCTGTGGTGGCTATGTCGTCGGTGAAACGGTCAAGCTCCTCAAGGAACTCAATGCCTTCGATGAATACGATGTCATCCTCTTTGACGTTCTGGGGGATGTGGTCTGTGGTGGCTTTGCGGCCCCCCTTAACTATGCCGATTATTGCCTGATTGTCACCGATAATGGTTTTGATGCCCTCTTTGCGGCGAATCGCATTGCCGCCTCCGTCCGTGAAAAAGCGCGCACGCACCCCCTGCGCCTCGCGGGTCTCATTGGTAATCGCACCAGTAAGCGGGATCTCATTGAAAAATATGTGGAAGCCGTGCCCATGCCCATCCTTGAGGTGCTGCCGTTGATTGAGGATATTCGCGTGTCACGGGTCAAGGGCAAAACCCTCTTTGAGATGGCCGAAAGCGATCCCAGTCTCAACTATGTCTGTGACTACTACTTGAACATTGCCGATCAAATTTTGGCGCGGCCTGAGGGGGTGGTGCCCAAGGATGCCCCCGATCGCGACCTTTTTGCCCTGCTCTCCGACTTCTACTTGAATCCCCAAGGGTCAGAACGGTCACTCGCAGCGGTCTAAAACTCCCCTAGAATACTCCACGGATCCCCTTCGCTGGAGTGAGTATGAACCCTGAGCAATTACGGCAAAGCGCACGCAGTAAGTGGCTGGCCTACTACCAAGAAAACCGCCATTGGATTGTCCGCTTGGCGATTTGGAGTACCTATCGCGGTCAACGGCGCCCCTCCTCAAGTTTTATTTTGGGGGTGCTGACGGCTTTGGAACCGCGCTTACTGGATGCTCTACCCGTCATTGTCGAACTCAGCAACGATCCCGATCGCATTATTTCTGCCTTGGGCTTGAACTTCAACCCCGACGAAGAACTGACCAACGGCGATAACCCTGCTCAACTGCTCCCCGAACCTCGCTTACTACCCCCTAAGCCCTTTGTCAGTAATCGGGCTGAAGAACACGGTGAGGAGGCTGCTCAAAGTCATCAAACCTAGTTCCAATCGTTTCTAAATTTGGAGGCTCTCCCTATGACTGCGACTGCTCCCAATGCCCTCAACTTTGAGTGTGAAACGGGCAATTACCACACCTTTTGTCCCATCAGCTGTGTGGCTTGGCTGTACCAAAAAATTGAAGACAGTTTCTTTTTGGTCATTGGCACCAAGACCTGTGGCTACTTTTTGCAGAATGCGATGGGGGTGATGATTTTTGCGGAACCCCGCTATGCCATGGCGGAGCTAGAAGAGGGGGATATTTCGGCGCAACTCAATGATTATGAAGAGCTAAAGCGCCTCTGCCTCCAAATCAAGCGCGATCGCAACCCCAGTGTCATTGTCTGGATTGGCACCTGCACCACGGAAATTATCAAAATGGACTTGGAGGGACTGGCGCCCAAGCTCGAAGCCGAAATTGGCATTCCCATTGTTGTGGCTCGCGCCAATGGTCTCGACTACGCCTTTACCCAAGGGGAAGATACGGTGCTAGCAGCCATGGCCGCCCGTTGTCCCACGCCCACAGCGGTGAGCGATCCAGAGGAACGCAACCCCATCCAGCGCCTTCTCAACTTTGGCAAGAAAAAAGAGGATCTCCAAGCTGAATCCCACCAGTACCACGACCACCCACCCCTTATTCTCTTTGGCTCTCTGCCCGATCCCGTGGTGACCCAACTCACCTTGGAATTAAAAAAACAGGGCATCAAGGTGTCAGGATGGCTGCCTGCCAAACGCTATACCGAATTGCCAGTGATTGATGAGGGCTACTACGTTGCTGGTGTGAATCCCTTCCTCAGTCGGACGGCTACGACCCTGATCCGCCGCCGTAAATGCAAACTGATCACCGCCCCATTTCCCATTGGTTCGGATGGCACCCGCGCTTGGATTGAGCAGATTTGTACCACTTTTGGGATTCAGCCCCAAGGCCTAGCAGAGCGGGAAGCCGAAACTTGGGAAAAACTGAGCGACTACCTTGAATTGGTGCGAGGCAAATCGGTCTTTTTCATGGGGGATAATCTCCTAGAGATCTCCCTAGCGCGGTTTTTGATTCGCTGTGGTATGCGGGTACTAGAAATTGGCATCCCCTACATGGATAAACGTTACCAAGCAGCCGAGCTAGAACTCTTGACGAAGACTTGTGCCGAAATGGGGCATCCCCTCCCCACCATTGTTGAAAAACCCGATAACTACAATCAACTTCAGCGGATTAAGGCGCTCCAGCCCGACCTTGTGATTACGGGTATGGCTCATGCCAATCCCCTCGAAGCCCGTGGCATCAGCACCAAGTGGTCTGTGGAATTCACCTTTGCCCAAATTCACGGCTTTGGCAATGCCCGTGACATTCTAGAACTCGTTACCCGTCCGCTGCGGCGCAATCAAGCCCTTGCAGGGTTAGGTTGGCAAAAAATGGTGACCCACTAAAGAATGAACCCCCTCTGAACAGACTCGGAGGGGGCAATCCCTACTTAGAGGCCTTAGCGTCGCCGTGGGGGTTGGAGAATCTGGTTTTGCAGGTTAGGCGGCATACTCCCCGGTGTTGGCGAGTACTGATAGCCGAACCCCGCATTCTGGGTATCATCAACAATCTTCGGCGTCACCATCACCACCAGTTCATTGCGTTGACGCTGGTTGCTCTCGCGGCGGAACAACCGCCCCAACAGGGGAATGTCTCCTAGGATTGGAATCTTAGTCACCAACGAGCGATCTTGATCTTGGATGATGCCCGCCAGCATCAAGGTTTGGCCATCCCGCAAGCGAATCCGCCCCGACTCCATCCGCCGTTGCGAGATCAGTGTCCCCGTGGAACCACCCGTCCCTGGGAAAATCACATCATAGGTACCGCTGGGAGCACTTACCTCTGGAGACAATTGCAGCGTTATAAAACCATTATCGTCAATTTGCTCTACGGTGACATTAAAAATCACCCCCACAGGTCGCAGGATTGGGCGAATCTGTTGAGTCGCGATCGCCCCGCCGCCACCAGTGGCTTGTTGAGCAGCAGTGGATTCAATGCCAGAGAAAATTTCTTGGGTCAAGTTGACTTGCGCAGCGCTGCCTTCCTGAATGACAAGGGTGGGGTTGGTTAGAATTGTGGCATTGCCAGTTTCAATAGAAAGTCGAAGCTGCGCAAAAAAGTCGCTCAGTAGATTCCCCACGGGTGTACTGCCAAGTGCGCCAGTGAGGGGGGCAGGGGCAGGCACCCCAGGTACAGGTGGCGTGGTGCCGCGAATCACCGTTAAACCATTTGGATCTAAAATGGCTCCCCACAGGCTGCTGCCAAAATTAGTAATTAAGTCTGCATTGGCTGTGCGTCCTCGCAACAGGTTCACATCAATAAACTTGACATTGACCATTACCTGCCGCTTACGGATGTCAAATTGCTGAATCAGTTGGGTGGCAATTTCTACCTTGCGGGGGGAGCCGATGAGGGTGACTGTGTTGGTGCGGGGGTCACCCACCACCTCTAGCCCCTTTAGCAGGGAGCTACGGCAAATTTGACCGACGACCCCGCTCGCTGCTGCTGGTACTTGCAGCTGCTCACAGCCGGTTGGCGCTTGGGATGGACCTGTATCTGGCAAGTTTGCACCATACATTTCCAACAGCTGCACTGCCCCTAGTTGCAGGTCACCCTCACGGGTACGGGTTTCGCGGTTGAGAGCAGTTTGGGCGGTTGTTGCAGCCTGGGCACCCCCAGCTCCGCTCCCGATGGTGCCCCCCGTTTGAGCCAGAGAGCTGATTTCCCGTGTCGTTGAACCCGCCCCAAAGACGCGCATCTGATTAAGGCGAATGGTGCGGACAATGCGGTTTTGGGCATCGGGGGGTAAGGCTTGACCCACAAAGATAGTGCGGCCTTGGCGATTGGCTTTGAGGTTAGTGACCCGCAGCACATAGTTGAATACGTCTTGAACGGATTCATTCTCGATATCGAGGGAGATGGTGACGCCGCCCCCTTCCCCATTGCCTTCCGGAAAGACAACGTTCATATTGGCGGCACGAGCCAGTAGGGAAAGAACCTCCCGCACTGGAGCCTCCCGCAGCAGTAGGCGGGGAATCCGTTCATTGGTGCCCAGTTGGATGACATCCGCATCCGCATTGAGGGGGCTAATCAGCATATCGCCAACAGGGGGTGGCACTGGGCGCGGCAGAAAAGGCGGCACCGCACTAGGGCCGGGGGGCATGGCCATGGGTTGACCCGTGGGGGCAACTTGGGGGCCAGCAGAGCCTTGAGCGGTGATGAAGTTAATTTGCAGGCCATCGCGTCCTTCGCGGATGACTTCACCAATGGGAGCAGCACTAATGCCATTCACGGTGACGCGGATGGTTTTGGCGTCCAGTTGCACCACCTCGACGGAGGAGATACCGGGGGCGGGGTTGTCTTGGCGGAAGGCACCCCCTTGGGGCAGGCGCAGTTGGCTATTGGGAATATCAGCAATGGAGGCATTGCCGCGATTGACTGTGAAAACCGCTGGCCGTAGATTCCCCTGCACGTTGAAGAGGAGTTGAATGCCGTTGGGCGCTGTTACCAGACGAACTCCCGTGATTTCCGTTGCTGTGGCCCAAGTGGGGGTTTGACTGGCAGCAACAAGGGCGGTTGTGGCCACCCCTAAGCCGAGACGATGTAAAAGCTGACTCACGATGCTTGACTCCTCACGAATGCCACCAAATGTATGAAAAGAGAATGCAACTCGCTCCCAAGACACTCTACGCTGCTTTTTGGCTTGCCATGCGCTATTGCTGCTGTTGTTGTTGCGGTTGTCCTTGCTGCTCACCTCCTTGGGGTGGGGGGGCCAAAGCGGCAATTTCCTCAGGGGTTAGGGGTACATAGGCCATGAGCTTAAATGTGGTAATCACTTCGCCGGGCTTATCAGCAACGAGTTCCATCGTCAGGTTGTTAATCACGAGGAAGTTCTGCTGCTGGTCAATTTTTTGCATGATCTGCAAAATGCTGGGAAATGACCCTTGAATCGTAACGTTGGTTACCTGTTGTTTTAGTTTGGCATTTAATTCGGGGCCAAGGGAGCCATCTTGGACAATTCCTGAAGCTGCACTATCGGGTTCAAATGTGGTCAGTTGGGCGCCGCTGGTCAAGATCAGGCGGTTAATGTCAAGGAGGAGGGTGTCTAGGGCTTCCTGTGTCGCAAAGAGCGATCGCACGTCACGATTTTGCCGCTTGGCGCGCTCTAGCCCCGCTACCACATCATTGAGTTGCTTCAGGATCACTTCCCGCTGGGAGAGGTCATTTTCCTGCTGGGCAATTTCCTCCTGTAACTTAGCCGCTTCCTCCAGTTTGGGGGCAATGAGAAGACTCCCCAAGTAAACCGCTGCTCCCAAACCTACCAAGGCAATAAGGACACCACTGACGACGGGTGTCAGGGTAATGCCAAAGACCGTCGGATAATTGGGTGCGGGTTCCTCAATCGGCGGGCCGCCAAAATCGCCAGTTAGGGTCATTCCTGTACCACTCCTTTTTCTTTGAGAAATTGAATGCGCGCCACCAGTCCTTCAACGCCATTGGCCGCGAGTTCTTCAAGGAGTTCCGATGCTGGCACGCTGGCGATCGCCGTCTTGATATTGAAGGAAACCCTTGCGGTTGTCTCTTCCTCACCCTGTTGATTTGCCCGTTCCGCCTTCACCAACTGAGTGGCCTTGCCATCAAAGAAGGGAGAGCGATTTTGCAAGAGCAAAAGAAAGTCACTGACTGCATCAAAGGAGACGGCTGTGCCTTCAATCGTTAGCTCTTGGCCTGTTTGTCCGCCTTGGGTAATCCGTCGAATTTGTACTTCCCCTGGCGTTTGAGTTGCCATATTGCGTATCACCGCCGACCAAGGTTTGACCTGATTAAACACCGTGGCTAGGGCTTTGGTTTCTGCGGCAATCTGTTCCTGCTCTTTTTTAATTTCATCCATGCGTTGCAGGTCTGGAGAAATGGCTGCGAGGCGATCCTGAATGCTTTTTTGTTTACTCGTCAGTTGTTGCAGCCAGAGGTTGGCACCCACCGAGCCGAGGAGAGCTAGCCCCACAAAGAAGAGGGCAGCGACACCACCGATAATAATCGGCACATTACTCATTCCTGCCGCTGCGGTTGTGGTAGCAGCCATGCCCCCCACTTCGGGACGTTCTTTAAGGAGGTTAATCTCAATTGAGTACATCGGGGATGCTCCTAAGCGCCACGCAGACCAAGACCAATCACCGTGCCGAGGGCAGGGCGTTTTTCGAGGGGAATCTCTTCCGGGGTTTGCAGTCCCAGCAAACTAATGGGGTCAACCAAAGTGGTGGCATAGTTGAGCCGCTGACTAAAAAACTCATCCACTTGACCAATACTGGCACCGGGACCGGCAAGCAGCAACTGCGAGACCTCTAGACTTTCCCCTTGGTTGAGGTAAAAGTCAATGGAGCGGCGGATTTCGTCTGCCAGATCGGAGAGCACTCGCAAAATAGCGGCACCACTGGGGTTGAGTGCTCCGGTCACATCCATCGGCTCTAGGGGAACGGTCAGATTCTCAATCAGGTCAACGCCCATCGAAGGCGGCAAGTTCATGGCGCGGCTAATGGCTTCTTGCATCCGTTCTTTGCCAATGGGCACTTTGCGGTTGAACTGGGGAATGCCATCTTTGACGATGCTAATTTCTGTGCCCTCGTCGCCTATATCAATAATCGCTGCTGCTTCGCCCACAAACTGCTGTAGTGAATCCCGCAGGGTACGCATGAGGGCAAAATTGGTCACTTCAAGGGCGGTGAGTTGTAAACCGGCTTGGGTAAAGGCATTGATATAGGCATCGGTCACTTCGCGGGGCGTGCCCACGAGCAAAATTTCTACCCGCTCAATGCCATCTTCATCAAGGGAGGTTCCCAGCTTTTGATAGTCAACATCGGCCTCTTCACGGGGAAAGGGCAGGTACAGTGGGGCTTCCTGCATGAGAACCACTTCCCGCAATTCGTAGTCGGGTAATTCCGCAGGCAGGCGAATCAGGCGAATCACGGCTTCATTCATGGGAATGGCACTGATCACCTCTTTTTGTTTGATGCGCTTATCCTCAATCCCTTGACGGATGGCATCGGCGACGGCGGTGGTGTCAATGATGCGGCCTTCTTCAATGGCGCCTTCACTCAAGGGCACTGAGGCCATAGCGGTCATTTTCAGACCCTGCTTTTGCCGCTGAAGCTGTACGATATTGACCCGCTCTGGGGTGAGTTCAATCCCCAAGCCCTGCTTTGGTTTTGCAAATAGATTTCCCAGCACAATATCACCCACCAGTGAACGGTCAAGTTTGCATTAGCGAGATGGTGTGAAGAGTGAATTTCAGAACGAGGCCACACCCTAATCTGACAGGGTTATGGAAACACCTGTGTTGCTAAGGCGATCATAACCAATGTGCATCGGCTCTTTCCAATGCATTGGTATGGTTTGCAAAGTGGCTTTATGCAAAACTTGAGCGATCGCTCTTGGGGAAAGTCACCAGCGATCGCCAAATAATGATAAATGATGATATTAGTTTTTCTTGATTAAAATCAATTAAGGCCGAACGATCACTCGTGTGCCCACCTCAATTTTTTCAAAGAGGGCGCGAATATCATCGTTGCGCATCCGCACACAGCCATGGGAAACGGCTTGGCCAATCAAAGATTCATTCGTTGTGCCGTGGAAGCCAGCATAGTTGTTATTTCCCATGGGGGCAAAGACAATCAGGCGATCGCCCAAAGGGTTGCGACCCCCCGGCGGAACCAAAACCCCCGTAAAGGGATTACGCCATTGGGGATTGACGACTTTGTGCAGCACTCTGAAATTACCTTGGGGCGTTTCCCAGCCCGGCTTGCCCACGGCCACGGGATAGCTGGCTAATACTTGATCACCTTCATAGAGAAAGACGCGGCGCTCCCGCAAGCGCAAGACAATTTTGCGTTCCAAAGCGGGTAGAAACGGAGTTGCCTCACCAACGGGGGGAAGTGCCAAGGGCGCTAAGGTGGTCGGCAAGTACGGCTCTGACTCAGAAGCACGGCTCACCTTCAATTCTTCAGCACCCACAGCAGCCATAGGCAGGATAGCGATCGCCCCCAGTGCTAAACCCAAGGTTTTTCCTCTGACCCAGCCCAACATGAGAACAACTCCGATCTCTCTCAGGATGTTTAGAACAGAATTTGTGTTGGCGGTGCCGGCGCTGGTGCTGCGGGGGGAATGGCAGCCGGACGCGGAGCCGGTGCTGAGCCACCCACTTGAGGCACTCGAATGGGGGTTACCGCGACATACTCAGGGGCAGGCACGATGGCGGCACAGATGATTTTGGCGGTGGGCACACTGGCCTTTGGATCCAAAATCACTGCCACATCCAGACCTTCAACAATTTCCTTGCGGAAGGGGCGCTGACGGTGCTTGCGATCAAACACCACCACAATCTCTTCACCCCAAGGTTGCCGCAGGGTGACATTATCCCCATCAATGTTGGTGACAACGCCCCGCACAGCCTTCACCTGCTTGGCTTCGGCGGGAGAAAGTAAAACAGTGGTACAGGTTGCCATTGCGGCCAAGGCAACAAGAGCGGTACGACGCAGATTCAACACAGTTCAACTCCTGATGTTTTTTTTGTCTTTGGACGATTTAAAGATTGAATACTGAAAACTGAATACTGAGGAGTGAATAATTACCCGCATTCTACGTACGCCAACCTTGGGGCGTCAAGGCTAGAGCATAAATCTTGATGTTTTCTTATGTTTTCTTCAGCAAATTCAGCTTACAGAAGCTGTATGCAGGCGCGAGCGATCGCCCAATCCTCTTGGGTCTGAACCACGAGAACCCGTACGGGAGCAGTCAGCAGCGCAATGTCGCGATCGCCTTTACCCTCTTCGTTAGCTGCGCTATCTAACTCAATTCCCAACCAACCTAGCCCTCGGCAGACATCGCGGCGCACACCGGCGGCATTTTCACCAATTCCTGCTGTGAATACCAACGCATCGAGACCACCAAGAGCCGGCAGAAGGCTCGCAGTGCCCCGTTGCAGGGAGTAGATAAAACAGTCATAGGCCAACTGCGCTTGGGTATTTCCCTGATCAATCGCTGCCAAGATCTGGCGTAAATCGTTACTCACCCCAGAGATCCCCAACAGTCCCGATTGCTGATTTACCAAGCGATCGAGTTCTTCAACTGTCTTGCCCCGCCGCAGCAGATAGAGCAAAATCCCCGGATCAATGTCGCCACAGCGCGTCCCCATCATCACTCCCGCCGTGGGGGTAAAGCCCATTGTGGTCTCAACGGAAACGCCGCCCTTGACCGCCGTCAGGGAACAGCCATTGCCGAGGTGACAGGTAATTAGGCGCAACGCTGCTAAGGGACGCTGCAATAGGGTGGCCGCCCGTTCACTGACGTATTGATGGCTAATGCCATGGAAGCCATAGCGTTGAATTCCCGCGGTGGTCAATTCATAGGGAATAGGGTAGGTGCGCGCCACTGCCGGCAATTGCCCATGGAAAGCGGTGTCAAACACAGCAACTTGGGGTGTTTGGGGACAAATGTCGGCCATTAATTCCATTCCCAGCAAGTTGGCTGGATTATGGAGCGGCGCATATTCACTAAATTCGGTAATTGTTGCTTTCACCTGCGCATCCACGCGCACCGCTGCTTGGTAATGGCTACCCCCATGAACCACGCGATGACCAATGATCGTAATCTCTGCAAGGCTTTCTAGGAGCGTTGTCGAGCCATTGGTGAGGGTGTCTAGGAGCGTTTTGAGCCAGTCCTGTAGGCCTGCAATTCCCCCCTCTGGATGGGTTAGGCTGGCTTCGTAGCGCTGGTCGGCAGTTGTGATCTTGAGCCGCGCCACCGTTGGGTCTTGTCCCCAATCGAGCAGGCCTTGCCAAAGGGGAGCGGGGGGTGTGGCAGCCATTGCCGCCATTTCAGGTGCTAACCGATACAAACAGGCTTTGAGGCTACTAGAGCCAGCATTTAACACCAGCACCGTGATCATGGCAGGCCTGCAAAAGCATCGCCTCTATCCTAGCCAAGCGCCCGTGGCAACCGATGCAGCGCAGAACACCTTGAGGCGAAAAAGAGAGCCCTAGAATTGGGACAAGCATTGGGGAAGTCAGCGTGTTTTGGCAAAAGCTTAAATGGCGGCGACACGGTGTGTATCTGCTGTTGTTTCTATTGGGGCTGTTGATTGCGGCTGTGGTGCTCACTCAATTGCGATCGCACCCAATTCTCCGCCCTGCCCTAGACCCGCTGCCTCAACATCCGCAAATCGCGGTACACATGAATCACTCCCAAGCCCACAGTTATCAAGAACCCTATCGCCCCTATACCCGTGAAGGGGAAGACCTTGAGGCAATCATGATTGAGCAGATTGCCAAGGCACAAAAGACGATTGATGTGGCGGTGCAGGAGTTTCGCCTACCCAATCTGGCCAAGGCCCTAGTAGCACGGCAGCAGGCGGGAGTGCGGGTACGAGTGGTGATGGAAAATACCTACACTGCGCCTTGGGCAACCTACAGCCCTGCGCAAGTGAGCGCCATGGATCCGAGAATGCGGGAGCGCTACAACGCCTGGAAAGCCCTCGTGGATACCAATGGCGATGGCCAACTCAGTGCAGCGGAACTCAGCGATCGCGATGTGCAGACGATTCTCAACGAGGCCAAGATTCCTTGGATTGATGACACTGCCGATGGCTCTAAAGGCAGTATGCTCATGCACCACAAGTTTATCGTTATTGATAATCGCCAAGTCATTGCCACTACTGCCAACTTTACCCTCAGTGATGTCCATGGCGACTTGGGACGACCCGATACCCGTGGCAATGCCAACTCCCTCTTGGTGATTGATAGCCCCGCCGTGGCACGCCTATTTACTGAGGAATTCAACATTATGTGGGGGGATGGTCCCGGTGGTCAGCCCAACAGTCGCTTTGGGGTCAAAAAGCCAGTGCGTCCCCCTCAACGGGTGGCTGTGGGCGATGCCATGGTCACGGTGCGCTTTTCGCCAACCCCGCGATCGCAACCCTGGGCGGCCTCTACCAACGGCCTCATTGGTCAAACTCTGAATCGCAGTCGCCAAAAAATTGATATGGCGCTCTTTGTTTTCTCCGATCAGGAGTTGTCCTACGTGCTTGAGGAACGCCACAACCAAGGGGTGAAGATTCGCGCCCTCATTGACTCAGGATTTATCTACCGTGACTTTAGCGAAGCCCTCGATATGATGGGGGTAGCGATGGCCAATACTGCCCAAGCCCGTCAAGGCAACTGTTACTACGAAGCCGGCAACCGCCCATGGCAAAAGCCCATTCAAACGGTGGGCACCCCCCTCCTACCAGAGGGCGATAAGCTGCACCACAAGTATGGCGTGGTTGACGATCGCACGGTGATTGTGGGTTCCCACAACTGGTCCGAGGCGGCCAACCGCGGCAATGATGAATTCTTGCTGGTCATCGAGCATCCTACGGTTGCAGCTCACTACGAACGGGAGTTTGAGCGCCTCTATAGCAATAGTCGTTTGGGTCTGCCGCAGCATATTCGCGATCGCATTCAGCAGCAGTTGACCGCCTGTGGTGGTAAGATTGCCACCCGACCTGCCCCCTCTTCAGGAAATCGTGCCAGCACGCCGACTACACGGGTGAACTTGAACACGGCCACCGCAGAGGAACTGCAAACCCTACCGGGCGTCGGCCCCAAACTGGCGGCTGAAATTATCCGTGCTCGCGAGCAAAAGCCCTTTCAATCCTTGGCCGATCTAGATGCTGTCCCCGGTGTCGGGCCGAAGCTCCTCGAACGCTTGCGCGATCGCGTGACGTGGTAACGCCCTAGTCAGTCACACTTAATAAACCTAATAAGTTACAAGGGTGGTAATCGGCACATCGGGCAACTTTTGTCGTCCCCCCAAGTCCGTCAGCTCGACGATAAAGGCAAAGCCATGGAGTTCAGCTTGCGCTTTTTGGATCAGACCCGCCGCTGCTGCCGCTGTGCCTCCAGTGGCAATCAAGTCATCAACAATGAGTACCCGCCGACCTGGCTCTACAGCATCTTGGTGCATCTCGAGGCGATCGCGCCCATACTCTAGTTCATACTCCACCGCATAGACGGGAGCACAAAGTTTACCCGGTTTGCGTAAAGGAATGAAGCCTGCTCCCAGTCGATAGGCCAAGGGGGCACCAAAAATAAAGCCCCGCGACTCGATACCAGCCACATAGTCAATGCCCTCGTTGGCGTGTTTTTCCACCAATTGGTCAATGACGTAGCGCAGCCCCGCCTGATTTTGCAGCAGTGTTGTTAAATCCCGAAACAAAATGCCCGGCTTAGGGAAGTCTGGGACATCACGAATCAGGGATTTGAGATCCATAGGTAGTGTGTTTCCAATCAGTTCAGAAGCATCCTATCTTAGATCTTGTCTAACGCCAAAAGTAGTGGGCAATAAAGATAAGCGCCAATCCCCAGAGGGCAGGATGCACTTCCCTCCCTTTGCCTGCCGCCCATTTCACGATTGGATAGCTAATAAATCCCACTGCTAGCCCCTCACTGATGGAGTAGCTCAAGGGCATCACCAACACCACTAAAAAAGCAGGAATTGCTTCCGTGAGATCAGACCAGGGAATGTCTGGGAGCGATCGCGCCATAAAGACACCGACAAGCACTAGCGCTGGTGCCGTGGCAAAACTGGGAATCGCGGTTGTGATCGGCAAAAAAAACAGTGAGAGCAAAAACAATCCGCCAACCATTAAAGCCGTCAGTCCTGTCCGGCCGCCCACGGCAATTCCGGCTGCCGATTCAATATAGGTGGTCACGGTGGAAGTGCCAAAGAGGGCGCCAACAATTGTCCCCACCGCATCTGCCATAAAGGCTCCCAAAGCGCGGGGGAAATGTCCCTGCTGATTGAGAAACCCCGCCTGTACCCCCACCGCAGAGAGCGTGCCTACGGTGTCAAACATATCGGTAAAAAGCAGTACCAAGGTGACCAAGAAAAAAGACCCCAACTGCCGCGGTTGCAATTGTCCAAAACCCGCCAAGGCTTGACCAAAGAGATGGGACGGCCATTGCGGCCATTGGATCAAACCTGTCGGCCAAGGGGCAGCCCCCACTAGCCATGCAGCTAAGGCGGTGATCATCACCCCCCAAAAAATCGCCCCCCGCACCCCCTTAGCACAAAGAAAGGCTGTCAAAAGAATCCCAAGGGCAGCGAGGATGGGTGGCCATGTCTGAAAGGTGGTGAGTTTTGTTTTCGTGGCGGCATCAGCGATGATAATTCCCGCATTGCTAAGGCCAATGTAGGCGATAAATAGCCCCACCCCGGCAGCGATCGCCACCTTCAAGGACATGGGAATCATATTTACAATCAGCGATCGCACCCCCGTCAAGGTGAGCAGCACAAAAACAATGCCCTCTAGGAGGACAGCACTCAACGCCAATGGCCAAGGCAGCCCCATTTGCCCCACCACCGCAAAAGCAAAAAAGGCATTGATGCCCATGCCGGGGGCCAACGCAATCGGGTAATTTGCCCAAGTCCCCATCAGCATGCTACCCACTGCCGCAGACACGGCGGTTGCAATCACCAACTCCGCCTGCAAATCTTGTGGTTGCTCGCGAAAAATGGCATTGGAAAGAATTTGTGCATTGACGGGCAAGATGTAGGCCATCGTTAGAAATGTTGTCAGTGCCGCCAGTGCCTCGGTAGGGAGTGAGGTGTGTGCTTGCTGCAAATTACACCAATCCCTAAAGCGTGAGTACCCATGTCTCCTCAAGAGGTTGCTCCTTTGTGCGAGAGTTATTCAAGTTTATTTACGCTTTTATTTACGCTGAAGCCCAGTATGAGTGAATTTGATAAGGCTTGGACTTGTCCCTAACAGAGAGATTCGCCACTGCATATACTGGAGTACTCTTGAAATGGAGCCTTTTGGGAAAAGGTATAATAGGGAGCAGGACATGGATGTGAGCGAGATTACATCACCTCTCTCAAGTTTGCGGTTAAATTATATCAACTGTGTATAAAAGCCAAAAATTGAGGGCGTATTCAACTCAGCATCAGCAGCAACGAAGTTCTCGTAGTCAAGATATATTGATAGAGCAAAGGTTGGGGCAATAGAGGACAGGCCAATGATGAAAAAACTGGTGCGCTCACTGAAACGTCGCTATCCCCGTCCGGGGTATCGGCGGCGGCAGCGGGGGTTTACTCTGCCTTTGGTCTTGGGCATGGGACTGATCATGATCGTGGTTGCCCTAACCCTGCTCTCGCGATCGCAACTGGATGTGAGCACTGCTAGCTTGCAAAAACAAACCCAGCAGGCCTTTGCGGTGGCTGAGGGCGGTATGGCTCGTACCCTTGGCTTACTCAATGGCAACTACCAGATTCTGCTGCGCCGCACCTATAACCCCGCTAACAATACGAACTTTAATCCTGCCCGCCCCTACCTGATCAGTCGCGCAGCGGATGCAACAAAAGTGGGTCAGCCCAATACCACGGGTTTGAATGTTCCTGCTGTAAATGAATGGACAGCGGCGAGCCTTGATTCTGATGCGCCCCCCTGCTTTACCCTCGATAACCTAAATACGATTGTCCTCAACGGCACAATTGGCACCCCTGTGCAGGGCAATTACCGTATTCTCTCCTATCTCTACGATGCGCCAACGCAAACAGGACACCTGTTGATCGAAGGTCGCTTGCCCAATAACTCGCCGGCGAATGCCTTCATCTTGCAAAAGATGGTGATTACGGATCGCAGCGTGCCCTCCAACTTCCCTGGCCTGCTGGCACAAAGCATTAACCTCGGCAACAATGATGTCTTTGGCACCGTCAACGGCAACGTGATCTGCACCAATCCTGCCAACTGTGTGGTTCCCCAAGCCCAGTGCCAAAATGGCCAGCCGACCCAACAGGGACTGCGCAGTGCCATCGGAGCGCTCAATAACGCGATTATTGAGGGGACGATCGCCATCAACAAGATTAACCTACCGCCTTTTCCTGAAGCACCCGATGCGGTGGGTGGTTCCGTGCTAGGGAGTGTTCCCCTGACTACGCTACCCAGTTGGTTGCCATCCAGTCAAATTACCGACTTTCAGCAAGCCCTGCAAGCGGCAGGCGGCTACAGTCAAGGTGCCTACGCCAACTTTCCGATTCCAGGACAAGGCCGAAATCCTCCCCAAGACTCACAGGACATTACAGGTAGAACAACTGACCAAAACTTTCCCCGTTCGGGCGATCGCCCCTACGTTGACCCTGACCCCAACATTCCCTTCTTTATCCCTGATCCCCTACGCCCCGGGGAGCGAATTGTCAACCCAGAGAAAGTCTATTACGCCTATCGCATTCGCGACATTAACCTCAGTGGTAACGAGAGGGTGACATTTAATACGACGAACTATGCCATTCGCCTCTACGTCAGTGGCAACATCTCCCTCAGTGGTAATGCAGGGATTGACAACACCTGTAGCCCCAATAGTTCCACCTGCGGTACCGACGCTAATATGGGACTTCCCAGTGGTGTCGGCACGCCCGATCGCCTACGCATCTATGGCAATCCCCCAGACCCAACCAATGCGATACCTGACCAAGAATTCACCCTTAGCGGTGGCTCCACAGTAGGAAGTGTCTTTGTTTATGCGCCTGATGCGAAGGTAGGCATCAATGGCGGCAGTCGCGAGCCAGATATCTTCGGTGCAGTTTGGGCAAAAACGTGGAATGGTTCTAGCTCCAACAATGCTGAAATCAGGGTGCCCGATCGCCTACCGGAAGCCTTGGGAGGCAACTATGCCAATGCTTCAATTGTTGTGGCACGCACCACCGAAGCGAGCAACTGGAACCGCCTAGCCCAGTACTAAATTCGGAGGTAATGTTGATGACTCGTAGTAAGTTCTATTTCCACTGGCTGGTGCAGCAACGTTCCCAAGGCTTTACCCTTGCGGAGGTCTTGGCTTCCATTCTGGTGATTAGCCTCTTTACCCTAGCGGCGATGCAGGCCATTGTTGTCGCTGCCTTTTTCCAAGCGGATGCCCGTAAATTTGCCGAGGCCAGTCACTGGATTCAAGATGATCTAGAAAATATCAAAATTGTTGCCTACGATCTCTGCCAAACCAAGTTTGCCCAACGCAAGCTGGCAGCACCCGCCCAAGGCAATGACACCACCTTAACACTGGCACTCATTCAATCGGGTGAAAGTGACTACGATCAAGCCATGCCCCCAGAGTATCGCACCGGGGGTGCCTGTCCAGTAACTTCACCCACGGATGGGTTTCGAGTGGGCGATCGCGTTCTCATTGGTTCGGACTCGGGCACACGCCGTATTGTCTCTATGTCAGCCAACACGATTACCTTGGACTCGCCAGTAGGGGGCTATCGGGGGGCGGGTACTCGTGTCTATGCCCGCTGTCGGATTCAAGCCGATGAAACCAATGGCATTGATGGTGGCTTTGGTGCCTACCTGCAAACCTTGATTCCGCCGATGAACAGCAGCAATAATAGTCGCCCCATTGTCAATGACACGTTTACGATGACGCGCACACCCACCACCCGTGCTGAGGCACCTTTCCAAACCCTAGAACTGGCCTATTCTGTGCGCAATAGTAACAACCGCGTCGTTGCTCAACTATCAACCGAGGTGGTGCCCAATGCGTTTTTCCGCTGTCCGTGAGCAGGGCATGACCCTGATTGAAATCCTGATTGTCCTGACGGTGGCAGCGATTTTAGCGGTGGCTGTCACGCCGAGCTTTCTCTATTGGCTAGAAACGCAGCGGGTCAACCAAGCTCTTGAAAGCTTAGAGGGGGCACTACGGGAAGCGCAGCGGGAGGCAATGCGACGCAACCAAGCCTGTCGAGTGACGATTAACACAGGCACCAATCCCACTATCGCGGGAGATCCACCCCAATGTCTGCCCAATGGCTCCCGCCAACTGGAAAATGTAACCCTCCGTCGAGGAACAGGGACGGCCTCCGTGCGATTTGGCTTTCAGGGGCGCACCAGTAGTACAGGCACTATTGTCATTGCTTCTACCAATAATCCCACCCTTCAGCGCTGTTTGGTGGTGTCCTTGGGATTGGGGATTATGCGCACGGGCAGTTACCTTGCAACGGATACCACGGGTATGACTGCCAACAACTGTCAAGCACGCAACTAGAGGGGCACAGATATGCAGGGTTGGCGCAGAAGCGATCGCGGCTTTACATTGACGGAGTTACTGGTGGCGGCTGCCGTTGGCAGTATTGTTGTGGCCATGAGTGGTTGGGCAATGGTGGCTATCCTGCAAAACAATCGTCGTGTTGAAGAGCAGGCAATTACCCGCATGAACCTCAGCCGCGCCCTCGACTTTATCTCCGATGATATTCGCTCAGCCATTCGCATCTCAACCACGGCACCCCCAGATTGGGTCATTCCCAGTGGTGGCTACCAGTTGGTGATGTTTATAGAAAAACCAGCGGATAACCTAGAGGAACAGAACGACGGCACCCTCGCCAGTACGACCCGTGTGGCCTATTACACCCGTCCCAAGACGAGCAATGTGGTGTGGCGAGGCCCGATGATTCTCTATCGCCAAAAAATTGGTGACTCTACCCCCAATGCGTTGATTGATGGCATTGCCAACACGAGTCCCAACTGCACCAATAACTTGCCGGGCGCTGTTGACAGTGGCACCAACAAAGGAGGGTTTCGCGTCTTCGTTCAGCACAATCGCAATGTCAAGCTCTGCATTGCTGGTTTGGTGGAGTCAACGGGTACGGTTTACCAAGCAGAAACCCTTGCCGCCGTGCGATCCGGATCTGCGACCCCCACTCCCTAGCGGCAGCAGCATTCCTTGAGAGGTACTTTTGGGAACACTGATAGCTTCTCCTCTTCACTCGGATAGAATAGGCTCAAAACGGTGAAAGTTCCTAGGGAACGGGATGACCTCCCCTTTACTTTACGTACCCCCTGTTTGACAAAAGGGTCATCGTTTTTCTATTGCTGCTGTTATAGGGATGCAACCATGATTTGGCTTTTTTATAGTCTGATGACTATTCTTGGCATTGGTCTGCATTTGTGGCGACAGCCTCACCAGCGTACACGGGCAGGGATCATCCATGTCAGCTTGCTGTACCTACTGGTTATTTTTGTGGGAATTGGGGGGGTGATGAGTGCGTTGGTGCATACGTTTGATGCTGCAGCGACGGCTCGCAAAATTGGCTGGTTACCGGGGAGTCCTTTCCAATTTGAGGTCGCAATGGCGAATCTGGCCTTTGGGATTCTTGGCCTGCTCTGCATTTGGCAACGAGGATTGTTCTGGTCAGCAACAGGGATTGGTTTCTCGGTCTATGTGTTGGGATGTGCCTATGGCCACTACCAACAGATGTTGCTGGGAAATTTTGCCCCCTACAATGCTGGCTGGGGGATTTGGCTTTACGATGTTGGCGTACCGTCGTTGATCTTGACATTGCTGTGGGGTCGCAGTCGCTGGAATGTGTCCCACCCTCATAGGAATGTGAGTAAATCCTAACACCAATCGCCCTCAGAGCTGGTGACCTAGTGATTTTCAACTTAACAGAACAGGCGCGATCTCAAGGGGGAGTGTAGGATAGGGAAGGCGTGATTGAAATCCTTTGGCTGCGTTGTCCCTATGCCTCGTCGTACCGATATTTCAAAAATTCTCATTATTGGTTCGGGTCCGATTGTCATTGGTCAAGCCTGTGAATTTGACTATTCGGGAACCCAAGCCTGTAAGGCGTTGCGCGAGGAAGGGTACGAGGTGATCCTGATTAACTCCAACCCCGCCACCATCATGACGGATCCCGAGACCGCCGATCGCACGTACATTGAACCCCTCACCCCGGAAATGGTGGAAAAAGTCATTGCCGCTGAGCGCCCCGATGCCCTACTGCCGACCATGGGCGGACAAACGGCGCTGAACTTGGCGGTGGCTCTGTCAAAATCGGGGGTGCTGGATCGCTATGGCGTGGAGTTGATTGGTGCCAAATTACCCGCCATTGAAATGGCCGAGGATCGCAAGCTCTTTAAGGAGGCAATGCAGCGCATTGGGGTGGGGGTGTGTCCGTCGGGCTTGGCCAATACCCTCGAAGAGGCGCGGGCGATCGCCCAAGAGATTGGGGTTTATCCCCTGATTATTCGACCGGCCTTTACCTTGGGGGGCAGCGGTGGTGGCATTGCCTATAACCAAGAGGAATTTGAAGAGCTTGCTGCTGCTGGTCTGGAGGCTAGCCCGGTCTCGCAGATTCTCATTGAGCAGTCCCTGATTGGCTGGAAAGAATATGAGCTAGAAGTCATGCGGGATATGGCCGATAACGTGGTCATTATCTGCTCCATTGAGAACGTGGATCCCATGGGTATCCATACCGGGGACTCCATCACTGTCGCACCAGCGCAAACCCTGACGGATAAAGAGTATCAGCGGCTGCGGGATGCTGCCATCAAAATCATTCGGGAAATTGGCGTAGAAACGGGCGGATCAAACATTCAGTTTGCCGTTAACCCCGAAACAGGGGAAGTGATCGTGATTGAAATGAATCCCCGTGTCTCGCGCTCCTCAGCACTCGCTTCTAAGGCAACTGGCTTTCCCATTGCCAAAATGGCGGCGAAATTGGCTGTGGGCTACACGCTGCCGGAAATCCCCAACGACATTACCAAGAAAACCCCCGCTAGTTTTGAACCCACGATTGACTACGTGGTCACCAAAATTCCCCGCTTTGCCTTTGAGAAGTTTCCCGGCTCGCAGCCGGTGCTGACCACCCAAATGAAGTCCGTTGGTGAAGCCATGGCCATTGGCCGCACATTCCAAGAGTCCCTGCAAAAAGCCCTGCGATCGCTGGAAACCGGACGCGCCGGCTGGGGGTGCGATCGCCCCGAAAAACTCCCCAGCCTTGAACAACTGCGGGGGAAACTGCGCACACCCAATCCCGATCGCATCTTTGCCATTCGCCACGCCTTCCTCTTGGGGATGACCGTTGAAGAGGTTTATGAACTAACCGCCATTGATCCGTGGTTCCTGCGGCAGATGCAGGGACTGCTAGAAACGGAAAAATTCCTCAAGCGCAGCAAACTAGAGCAACTCACCGCTGATGATCTCTGGCGGGTCAAGCAGCAGGGCTTTAGTGATGCCCAAATTGCCTACGCCACCAAAACCACCGATGATCAGGTGCGGGCCTATCGCCAATCCCTCGGTGTTGTTCCCGTCTATAAAACCGTGGACACCTGTGCCGCCGAGTTTGAGGCCTACACCCCCTACTACTACTCCGCCTATGAGCGGCCGGTGGAGCAAATTAACCCCGATACCGGCGATGTTGAATTACTGCCCCCGCAATCGGAAGTGCTGCCCCCCCGCAAGCCGCGGGTAATGATTCTTGGCTCAGGGCCAAACCGCATTGGTCAAGGGATTGAATTTGATTACTGCTGCTGCCATGCTTCCTACGCGCTGCGGGCGGATGACTATGAAACAATCATGGTCAACTCCAATCCTGAAACGGTTTCCACGGATTACGACACCAGCGATCGCCTCTACTTTGAACCCCTGACGAAGGAAGATGTCCTCAACATTATTGAGGTGGAGCGCCCCGTCGGCATTATTATTCAGTTTGGCGGTCAAACGCCGCTGAAACTCGCCTTACCCCTCCAGCAGTACCTCGAAACCCATGGCGATCGCCTCGGAACGCAAATCTGGGGCACCTCGCCCGACTGCATTGATATTGCCGAAGACCGCGAACGCTTCGAGAAAATCTTGCGGGAGCTGAATATCCCCCAACCCCCCAATGGCACCGCTCGCAGTTACGCCGAAGCCCTGAGTATTGCCCAGCGCATTAGCTACCCCGTAGTGGTGCGCCCCAGTTATGTGCTCGGCGGTCGCGCCATGGAAATCGTCTATTCCGATGCCGAACTGGAACGCTATATGAACGAAGCCGTGCAGGTGGAGCCAGAGCGACCAATTCTCATTGATAAGTATCTGGAAAACGCCATTGAAGTGGATGTGGATGCCATTGCTGATGCCAGCGGTACCGTGGTGATTGGCGGGATTATGGAACACATCGAGCAAGCGGGAATTCACTCTGGGGATTCTGCCTGTAGCTTGCCCACCCAATCCCTTTCTCCTACCGTGTTGGCGACCATTCGCAGGTGGAGTATTGCCCTCGCCAAGGCCCTCAAAGTGGTGGGGCTGATGAACCTACAACTGGCAGTACAAGGGGAGCAGGTCTATATTTTGGAGGCCAACCCGCGGGCATCCCGTACGGTGCCCTTTGTCTCCAAGGCGATCGGCATTCCCCTTGCTAAAATGGCTGCCCGCCTGATGTCAGGCAAAACGCTTGCAGAACTCAATTTCCTCGATGAGAAGATTCCCAACCATGTCGCTGTTAAGGAAGCGGTTCTGCCCTTTGAAAAATTTGCCGGTACCGATACGGTGCTAGGACCTGAGATGCGCTCCACCGGTGAGGCGATGGGGATTGACATGACCTTTGGTGCTGCCTATGCCAAGTCTCAACTGGCGGTCAATCAAAGGTTACCTTTGAAAGGAACCGTTTTTGTATCGATGAGCGATCGCGACAAGGCAGCGATTGTGCCCGTGGTGCAGGAGTTGCAGTCCCTCGGCTTTCGGATTATTGCCACCGAAGGAACCCGCAATGCTCTGCTTGAGGCGGGTCTGAGTAATATTGAACTCATCCTCAAGCTCCATGAAGGGCGTCCCCATGTCCTCGATGCGATTAAAAATGAGCAGATTCACCTGATTCTGAATACGCCCTCGGGTCAGGAAGCCCGTACCGATGCCCAATTGATTCGTCGCACCGCCCTTGCCTACAAGATTCCAATTGTGACGACGATCGCCGGTGCAAAGGCAACGGCTGCCGCCATTAAAACCCTGCAAACCTCAACCCTCGGGGTACGGGCACTTCAGGACTACCATCGGGCGGAATGCTAAACATTGGTTTTGGCAACTATGTCTCGCCGCAGCGACTGCTGGCGATCGTCAGCCCCGACTCTGCTCCCATCAAGCGCCTAATTCTCGAAGCACGGCAGCATCATCACCTCATTGATGCCACCCACGGACGGCGGACTCGTGCCGTACTGGTCTTGGATGGGGAGATTGTCGTTCTCTCGGCGCTGCATCCTGAAACGTTGGTGGCGCGACTCAACCCACCCCCCTAGACGCCTCTAAAACATCAAAAAATAATCGTCACCCGCAGTGAGTCGGTGTAGAGGCCGGGGGCAACCCACTGCTGGGCAGGAATGCGACCGTAGATCGTCAGTGTATTGAGGACATTGTTGCCGGGAATAAAAGGCCCCCGTTGCTGTGTGCCCCCTGTGCCATCGCCCCAAATGATACTGCGATTAGCATCAAGATAGAGGTTATAGTTCAGGCGATCGCTCCCACTGCTCATTTGTCGCGGTGTAAAACTATTGCTGCCCCCTTGGCTTAGTTGAACCGTTACGGGGCGGTTATTAAAGCTACCAGCCCCACCCCCCACACAGACAAATTGGACTTGACCAGTGGTATCCAGAGGAATGGGCGAAAAAGGATCATAGCTCCCAAAGTTTAACCCGGTCACACTTTGAAACTGACAACCCGTCCCCTGAGCCTGTGCGGCTGCCCAATACCCAAGGCAACTGAAGCCAGTGATGCATCCTATCGTGGCGAGTCGGGCAACGAACATGAGACTTCCCCTACATCAGTAAAGAGATCGTCACTGGGTGGCAGTGTCAGTTGGAACGTACAGCGCAGTTGCTCGTAGGTCACTTCAGCAGTGTAGGTTCCTGCTTCTAGGGTATCAAAGTAAAATTCTCCCCTTGGCGAGAGGGGCGATAGGATTGTTTCCTTGTTGCGTTCTAGGGTGAGTTGTCCCAAATTGGGAATGATTCGCTCACTGCCCCGCAAAATCACCACTCGTCCGACATAGTTGCGACTGGGGCGGACATCAAAGCGGGCGATCGCTCCCCCACGAAAAGGCGGTGCAATCAGTAGCTCGGTGCGGCCAATGGCAAAATCAATGGGAATATCCTGATCCTCGATCCGCAAGGCATTGCCGTAGTAGGGCAGCAAGTCTGGAATCAAAATTTTACCGCGACGATTCGTGCGACCAATTTCCTGATTGCTTAAGTAGGTGCGCACACCCCCCACATTGGGCACATCTACCAAAACAAAACTTCCCTGCACCGGTCGCGTGGCAAAAACTTCACCGCCAATTGTGACGAATCCCCCTTCCACCACCACTTGCGCCTGTCCTGTATCCCCTGCCTGCGCGTAGCCAATTTGGTAGCGGCTCCAAGGGGCATTGTAAGAAAATGTGCCACTGACAAAGACCCGCTCATTGGCCTGAAGCACCTGTCCCTGATAGCCATAGCCGACGCCCACCGGGAGCGATCGCGAGACGTTGAGGAAAGGAACCCCCTGATTTCCCTGTTGCAGCCAGCCAGTGTTAAGTGTCACTGCATTGTTCAGAAAGTAGTTAAACGTAACACTGATTTGGTTCACTGGCTGATCACTGCCAGAAAGGAAGCGCGAACCTTGCAGGTATAGACTGAGATTGCGGCGGAGTTGCACTTGAGCGAGAATCGTTGCCTGTTGCCGCACCACTTGATCGCGGGGATTGGTAAAAAAGTACTGACCACTGATTGTTACCCGCGACCCCAGATTCAGAGTGGCATTGGCAAAGCCCTCTAACTGCGGGCGATCGTCCCCCAAACCCAAGCCAGTATTGACATAGTTGCCACTGAGGAGGCGCACCCCACCACCAAAGGCCAGCCGCCGCCCCGGATAGTTGTAGCCAACAGCAACCCCACTCCCCAATTTTCCCTCAGTGGTACTCACCGCCGCCGCCACATCCAGCGTGCCAATGGGAATCGCCGTACTCAGGTTCAAGCCCGCATTCAAAAGATCGCCATTGCCTTCCAGACGTGCCCCTAGGGTCAAGTTATTCAAAATGCCCTGCCGATAGGCCGCCAAAAATTGCACCTGATCTCCGTAGCTGAAATTCTCCGTGCCAAAATTTTCCCGCTCGGCACCGGCAGCCACAATAAACTCCGATAGTCCAGGGCGCAATAACGTAAACGACTGGACAAAATTACGGCTAAAGACCTGTTGATTGCCCTCAGCATCCTTTATCACAATTCGCAAGCGATTAAAGCCCCCAAAGGCGGGCAAATTTTTGAGAATAAACGGCCCCGGCGGTAACGTCACCTGCCGAATCAGCAAGTTATTCAGGTAAATTTCTGCGCTGCTGGGGGTGGTTACCTCACCCCGAAAGTCAAAGGCGGGTTGGCGAATCAGGTAAGGGCTAAGGCCAAAGTTGCGTTCCCAAACAATGCCCCCCCAAAGGCCACCCCCGCCCAACAGGTCACTGCTGATAAACGCATCCCCTAGGGTCAAAGTTGTGAGATGGCGCCGATGATCCAATCTAAAAGCGGTGAGTCCCCGTTGCAGGTTGCCATCGGCAGTCAACCCCAGCGTTGAGGTGAGGGCATTGCCACCAAAGCTAATCGCCACTTCACTGGCAGCCGTCAGTTGTTCAAAGTCATTCCAAAAAACACCATAGTTCAGGTAGGCACTTAAGGGTTGGCTATAGCGAATCCCCGGCGGTTCATTACTCGGTTTAAAGTCAATGACCGTTTGTGGCAGTTGGGCTGCTCCCACCTGTAACCGTAGCACTAAGTTGGCATCATCCCGCTGGAATGTCATCTGCGGTGCCAACGACTGCAAGGAGACGTGCTCAATGCCTTGGATGATTTCGCGGCGACCGCCAATCTCCCTCAGACCGGCATTCACTAGATCCTGCAAAGGGATGAGCACATCATCGCCACGCACCAAAACAATCACATCCCCCTTGGTAACGCGATTCACCTCAAGGGTATAAATGGCAGAGACTTCTGCTTGGGCAGAGACTGGAGCAGCCATCAGGAGGCTACTAAACGCAAACGCCGTTGGGAGTAGAAATTTCAGTTGTAAGGGAGGGGTTGGTGCCCACAGACTGTAATTTGACTTGGCGCACTTGGGCACAGTTGGTTTGTGGTAGAGGAATATTCCTAAAGGGGCGATCGCGATCGGCCAAAACATACACAGAATCTAGCGTCCGCTCGAAAACAACCGTCCCCCGCTCATTCAGCCCCTGTACGGTTATGCCAAGGGTTTGAATGTGAACATTACCACGATTGCGGAGTACAAAACTTAATTTGCCCCCTTCAACCCGACCATTCAAAATTTCGCCTTGGCGCTGGATATTGGCAGGTTGGACAAAAACGGGCAGGCTAAAGGTCTTGATAATGCGAATGGCAGCCCCTTGGGTTTCTGGCACATTGGCTGGGGGCAATTCTGTCACTAGGAGGCGATAGGTTTGCTCTTCAGTGGTTGCCGGTTGCCGTACCCCAACCCGTAAAGTCCGCTGTTCTCCTGGCGGTACCGACAGCAAGACAGGGAAAGCCACGACATTGCCATCGCTTTCCGTTAGCTCCTCTTGGCCATCGGCGGTTTGCTGCCAGCGGCGGACACTAATCTCAAAGTTAATCGGCACCTGCCCCGTATTGGTCAGGGTCAACAATGCCGTTCGCTGACGCGGTGAGAGAAACACCTGCACCGCATTCAAATAAAACTCTGAGGATTGTGCAGCTACTCTTGAACTCAGACCAAGAGCAAAGAGAGTAGCTAGCAGCGCAAACCGCCACCCGAATGGAAAACAGACCTTAGAACGAGACAATGACCTGAACTGTGTCACCGTACGTTCCTGGTGTCAGTTGATTCAAGATGCCTGCAGGTAGGCTGTTTCCTGCTGGAATCCGGCCGTAGATAGTGAAGTCTTTGGGCAAGGCATTAGATGCAGTGTACTCGACATCATTAGTGGCATCGCATCCCCAAATACCCGTTGCTGTAGAATTCTTGTATAGTCCATAGGGAAGACGGGCGGTACCACTGGCCATCTGTCGCTTGGGACTGGCGCAGGAAGACCCTGATGCAGAATTATTTCCTTGGCTTAGTTTGATAGTTGCTTGGGTCTTGGGTAAACACTGAACGCTGACTTTGCCTTGGGCATCCAAGGGCGTTGTTGCGTGGGCACCCAATGGATGATAGGTACCAAAGTTGATATTTTGAGTACCCGTAATTTTGCAGGCTGGGTTGACTTTTGCTTGAATTTGGATATTTGTGGTTTGGGGCGAAGTTTGGGCTTTGGCAGCCTGTGCCATTAACAGAGGCAGTACGCCCCCCGCCGCAGTAAGAAATAGACCGAGAAGAATCCGTTTGAGCAGGAATGAGAAAGTCATCGTCAAACCCCCTTATGAGAACAGCAAAAAGTTTAGACTCCAATTTTTGATGTTACTCTAATACTGAATGTAGCAAACCTTTAGGGATAACTCGCGGTGAGCTTGCAACACATACTAGCAGTAACAATACTACAGTATCCCCCCCCCCTTGCCTACCGTAATTTCACGGAGGTTTTATCTTTCCTTAGACTCTTCTCCCAACAGTTCATCAGTATTTTAATTGCTAGAGTGAAGCCTACAAATTGCTAATTATGAATTTGGAGAGCACTCAGTCATGACTCGTAGGCCAAGCTTACGCAAGCCTAATGTGAAGGTGTGCGGCGAATTCACAATTGCAGCCGTTAGAGGGGCACTGTCAATCTTACACCACTTACAGGACTTATGAACAGAGAATTTTAACTACGCAACAAAAGTTAATCTAAAGATTGGCACCCCCAAGCGTCAGGATCATCGTTGATGGGATGCGATCGCCATCGAAGGCAGTCTCAAAAATATTTTTGTAATGTTGATTGACCCCATTTTATTTGAGTGTATGCTAGTGCCTAGGAAAATTTTGTAGCCCTTTGATTTGGAGTGATTGCTGTGTTGCCAGACTTGCCAAGTTTTGATGCTTTGCTTCAGAGTTTGCGTAATATTGACACCTTAACCGAGTGGGAAATGGCGGTTCTGGGCATTATTGTCATCGTGGTTGGCATTTCTCTAGGGAACTGGGTCTGGCCAAGGATTTTGCAGGGGCTATTTATTCTTCTGTATCTTGGTGTAACTGCTATTCCCCTATTTTTGGTGGCGAACGGTATTCTACACCAGTGGCAAGATGTGGTCTTTAGCTGCCTAGTTATCGGCTTTTTGGGGTCAATCCCGTTACTCCCCTTTTTTGCTGTTTCCAGTATTCAGCGAAAAATAGATGGCCTCAAGCAACAGGTGAACACACCACCTGCATCAGCTCCTATTAATTTCGAAAGGGAGTGAGATATTTTCAAGAGGGATAGGCTATACTCAAAGCGTCATGAATGTTACTCAAGAACATGAGCTATAGCTTAGACTGACGAGAGCGGGTTGTCTCCTACATCCAGCAAGGTGGCAAAATCAGTGAAGCAACTCAAATCTTTCAGGTGAGCCGCGCCACCATCCATCGCTGGCTGAAGCGAGACGACTTAGCCCCCACAGTTGTCCCCCGTCGTCCTTGGAAGCTGGATTGGGCGGCCTTAGCAGCCGATGTTGCTGCCCATCCCGATGACCGTTTAATCGACCGTGCCCAGCGATTTGGCGTCCAAGTTTCCACCATTAGTTATGCCCTCAACCAGATGGGCATCACCCGCAAAAAAACAGATGCGTTACCAAGAACGGTGTGAAGAAGAGCGGCAAGCGTATCAACAGCAGCTCGACACATGGGTAGAGAGCCATGGGGAGGAAACGGTAGTCTATATCGATGAGACGGGGTTTGACTCTGGGGTGGAGTGTGAGTATGGGTGGTCAGCGCAAGGCCAACGAATTGATGGAGAGCGAGCGGGGAAGCGTCAGAAAAGAGAGAGTTGAGTCGCAGGACGGTATAGACACCAGAAAGACTTCATCGCCCCAATCCTGTTTTCAGGATATTTGAATGCGGTAGGGTTTGTGAGCTGGCTGAGTCAGTACTGTTTGCCGGCGTTAAAGAGACCGTCGTTGTTGATGATGGATAATGCACCGATTCATCCAAAAGGGGCGATTCAGGCAGTGGTGAAAGCGGCGGGTCACGAGGTGTTATTTTTACCGAAATACTCTCCTGATTTGAATGTGATTGAGCACGACTTCAGTGCGCAGAAGCGAGCGCGGATGTATGCAGGGTCAAACAGTTCGATTGATGAGGTGATTCGCAAGTATTGTGCTGGATAATGTCTCATTCTTTATTGGAATAGCTATATGTTTTGAGCCTCAAGGGCAATCCACGGCACCTGTATTCTACTCAGTCTTGACGGTGGGGTAGAGCGGTTGGCACAGGCGGTGCGTTGCCATGCCATTGTCTGAGTATGCGTTTGCCCTGTGGGCAAAGACACAGGGCTTCAAAACTACGGTAATCTTATAGAGAAACTAGAGTATTGCTGGCAGTGCTATGGGCATCACTATTGAAAACGTTTCTAAGTCCTTTGGCTCCTTTCAAGCGGTCAAGCAGGTGGATTTGGATATTGCCAGTGGCTCTTTGGTGGCGCTGTTGGGGCCTTCGGGTTCTGGCAAATCAACCTTACTGCGGCTGATTGCGGGTTTAGAGATGCCCGACACTGGCCGGATTCTGCTCACGGGCAAGGACGCCACCTATCAAAGTGTCCAAGAGCGTAATATTGGCTTCGTCTTTCAGCACTATGCCCTTTTTAAGCACATGACTGTGCGCCAAAATATCGCCTTTGGCCTAGAGCTGCGCAAGGTGCCCCGTGCCAAGATCAAAGCTCGGGTTGAGGAGTTGCTCGAGTTGGTGCAGTTGGCTGGCTTGGGCGATCGCTACCCCTCTCAGCTCTCTGGCGGACAACGCCAGCGGGTGGCTCTTGCCCGTGCCCTTGCCGTAGAACCCAAGGTGCTATTGCTGGATGAACCCTTTGGTGCCCTCGATGCCAAGGTACGTAAGGAACTGCGAGCATGGCTACGCCACCTCCACGATGATGTCCATGTGACAACGGTCTTCGTGACCCATGACCAAGAGGAAGCCATGGAAGTGGCCGATCAAATCGTGGTCATGAACAAAGGTCAAGTGGAGCAGGTGGGTACCCCCGCGGAAATTTACGACCATCCCGCTAGCCCCTTTGTGATGAGCTTTATTGGCCCTGTGAACGTCGTGCGCTCCCGTGTTTTTCAGCCCACCGAAGACACAGCCCCCCACTGCGATATTTTTCTGCGCCCGCGCGACATCATTATTGAGACAAGTCCCAATGGTAACACCGTCCCAGCTCGCATTCACCGCATCATTCACTTGGGTTGGGAAATTCAGGTGGAACTGCGCCTAGACGATGGGCAGGAATTGATGGCACACCTATCGCGAGAGCGATTTGACGAGCTGCGCCTTGAACCCCAACAGCAGGTCTTTATTAAGCCACGGGAGGCAAAGTCCTTTCCCCTGTATTACAGCATTTAGGCACGAAAAAAAATCAGTCCATCCCTTGAACAAACCAAGCCAAACTTGCTATGCTAACAAAGCAACGCAATGGGGTGTCGCCAAGCGGTAAGGCAGCGGGTTTTGGTCCCGCCATTCGGGGGTTCGAATCCTCCCGCCCCAGTTAGGTTTTAGACAGCAATGTCACAAATATTACCCTCATTACTGGCCTTAGATTTTGATGGCGTCCTCTGCAATGGCCTGCGGGAATATTTTCAAACCAGTTGGCAGGTGTATCAGCAGGTGTGGCCTGAGCAGCCCCTTGCGCTTTCCCTAGAGGAACTAGAAAGGCAATTTGGTCAATTGCGCCCTGTGATTACGGTGGGTTGGGAAATGCCACTCCTGTTGCGAGCAATTGTTGAAGGCACCTCTACTCAAGAGATTCTCCAAAACTGGCCAAAGGTGCGCGATCGCCTACTTGCTACCTACCATCTCACTGCCACCGATTTGGGAGAACGAGTGGACGGCCTGCGCGATCGCTGGATTGCAACGGACTGGCAAAGCTGGCTAGCACTCCATGACTTTTATGACGGTGTCATAGCCGCTTTACAACGCTGGCAAGCCCAAGGTCAACCCCTCGCCATTGTCACCACCAAGGAGCAGCGCTTTGTTACCTATTTGCTGGAGCAAGCGGGCATTTCCTTTCCCCCAGAGGCGATCTATGGCAAAGAGCAACGGCAGCCAAAGCCTGTGATTCTTGAGGCGCTGCAGTCAACCTATGGCGCTCCCCTGTGGTTTGTTGAGGATCGCCTCGGGGCACTGTTACAGGTTGCGGCTACACCGGCGCTAGGGGAAACAGAACTCTTCTTGGCGACATGGGGCTATACCACTGCTGGCGATCGCGCCCAAGCCGAGGCACATCCGCGCATCCATCTCCTCAGCCAAGAACAATTTTGTGAATTTCCCCACTGGCTTTGCCCCTAACCCCTTGTCTTTCAAGGTGGTTTTCTCTATACTGGAAAAGCTGCGAAACAGCGTGGGTCGCTAGCTCAGCGGTAGAGCACTCGGCTTTTAACCGATTGGTCTTGGGTTCGAATCCCAGGCGACCCATTTGAGTTAACTATCCAGTAGGCGGCGGAGTTCTGCCATATCGTCATCAATAGATTTACTTTGAGAGGATGCACTGGGGCGTGGCGCGTCCTGCACTTCGGGGGTAGAGACGTTGATATTAATATTTAACTGACTGCTGCCACTGGAGGTCTGGGGGAGTGTCCCCGCAGAGGGGGCATCGGGCAATAAGCCCATTTGCCGCTTCATTTCTAGCAGTTCAAATTCCACATCTTGTTTGTTGGCGCTGCTTTGGAGCGCTTGGAATTTACTTTCGAGAGTATCGCCACTCAGTTCAGCGATCGCTTGGGAGCGGGCTTCCATTTGCAGGACTTTATCTTCCATACGCTCAAATGCCGCCATCGCATTGGAGGTACCCACCTTGCTGACCGCTTGATGAATCTGCTCAGAGGCTTTGGCTGCCCGGACACGCGCTTTGAGCATTTCCTTCTTCGTTTTCGCCTCAGAAATTTTGCTTTCAAGGGCGGTCAAGTTGTCCTTAAGGGTTTTTACTTGGACTGCCATTTGATCCACTTGGGCTTTAAGGGCGGCAGCGGTATCTGCAGCAGTTTTCTTACGGTTCAAGGCTTCCAACGCGAGGGCTTCATCTCCTCTACTGAGGGCAAGACGTGCCCGCTCTTCCCACTGTTGGGAATCCTTAAGATTTTGGGCGTACTGCTGCTCTAGTCGTTTCTGAGCAGCAATGGCTTGAGCAACGGCTTGGCGCAACTTCACCAAGTCCTCGTTCATGTCAATAATTGTTTGCTCAAGGATTTTTTCTGGATCTTCAGCAGCACTGACAATGGCATTGAGATTAGAGCGAATCACCATGCCGACACGATCAAGTAAACCCATGCTTTGCCTCGTCAATAACTCGCTGACTCTACTCTAGCGCATGGCTTTTATTTACATGCCCATGATGCAGTAACCGGCGTCCACATAAAGAATTTGACCAGTGATGCCACTGGCTAGATCGCTGGCAAGAAAGGCTGCTGTGTTGCCCACCTCTGTTTGGGTCACCGTGCGCCGCAACGGAGCTGTGGCTTCCACATGGTGAATCATGTCGAGAATGCCCCCCACTGCTGAGGAAGCCAAGGTGCGAATTGGACCAGCGGAGATACCATTGACACGGATCTTCTGAGGCCCCAATTCTGCCGCGAGGTAGCGCACATTCATTTCTAGGGCTGCCTTGGCAATCCCCATGACATTGTAGTTCGGCACAACCCGTACACCCCCCAAATAAGTCAGGGTAATGATTGACCCGCCGTTGGTCATCAATGGTTTAGCGGCACGGCTGAGAGAGATCAGGGAGTAGGCACTGATGTCGAGAGCGAGATTAAAGCCTTCAAGGGAGACGGCGGAAAAGTCACCACTGAGATCTTCTTTTTGGGCAAAGGCCAAGCAATGAATCAAAATATCTAAGCCACCCCATGTGGATTGAATCGCCGCAAAGGTCTCGTCAATTTGTTGAGGTTGCTGCACATCTAGCGGCAGGAGCAACTTGGGGGCAAGGGGGGCTGTCAGTTCCTCGACCTTTTGCTTCAGCTTTCCCCGCTCGTCGGGAAGATACGTCACTGCCAGTTCAGCACCTGCTGCATGGAGCTGTTGGGCAATCCCCCAAGCAATGGAGCGATTATTGGCAATGCCGGTCACAAGGGCGCGTTTTCCCGATAGGTCTAGGAGCATAGGTACAGCCAGTGTGAAGGATCTAACCCTCTGATCGTACCAGAGGGGCTGCTGCCTTTAGCGCCAGCGTAGGACTTGGGTTTTCAAGGGGTTGACAAATTCCCGTCCCTCTTGGGTGGCTTTCTCGTACTCCCGCTTAAGCTGGTAATACCATTTAGCTTGGTAATCGGCCTCCTTGATAAGCGTCAACGGTGGCTTGTACTTTAGGCCTTCGCTTTGCTTGGCCACAATGCGCAAATCTTGGTTGAGAAATTCCCGCGCTAAGGGAGCCAGTAAGGGTTTCAGGGGGGCGAGCCATGGAAAGGTCCAGTAGTAGGTGGCGGTGAGTTCAGTCTCCTGATCGTTAATGGGGGTAAGGGTAATCAGAAAGCAAAAGGTGTGGCGATCGCTATAGTTGGTTTCGATGCGAATCCCCGGCAGCCGATAGATAATTTCCACCTCCGGGTGGCCGCCCAGAATATGGTGTGCCCACGACTTGCGCAGGAGGGGATGCCGCCGCATGGTAAAGCCATAGGGCGACGGATCAAAGGTTTTTGCCTTCTCAAAGAGCTTGCCCCGCTTACGCCACCACCACGCCCCATGGACAAAGGGCGCATGGGAGGGATCCATAAAGTTAATAAACACCTGATCCAGATGTCCCGGAAAGATGAATTTTTGCACCGCTTGGGGTTGGGTCTCGGCGCTAAATCCGGGCACAAGGGGAACCTCTAGAGTGGGTTCACTAACATTGCGCTCATTAGCCGGCAAAAAAATCCAAAGATTGCCCTGCACCTCGCGTACGGGATAACTCAACACACCAAAGTGCTTGAGATCCACATCACTATCACTGGTGAGGGAGGGAATCAGGGTACAGTGGCCGTGGGCATTGAAGCGCCAGCCGTGGTAGGGGCACTCCACCTCTTCCCCATCAAAGTGACCATAGTGCAGGGGAACGCCACGGTGAGGGCAGAGATTGCGCAGCGCAAAGGGCTTGCCTGAAGTGGTACGGCAGAAGAGAATAGGTTCCCCTAAAAGCACCTTGGCTTGGCAGCGACCCGGCTTGAGGTCAGCAGCTGGCAGGCCATAGTACCAGATATTGCGCAAGAAACTACCCGCATGGAGGGAGAATGAAGTGCTGCTGGAGTTCATAACCAGACTTTACCAGATGCTCGGCAGTTATTTTCTACGTTACGCCGAAGCAGCCGTCAAGTCAGTCACATACCGCAGCAAGATCCCCTTCTGGCCAATAATGAACCCTTGATCAGGACTAAAGAAGAGAATTTTATAAAAGTTGGAGGGGACTTTTTTCACATCCACATCCTGCTGCCACGTTTGGCCACCATCTTGGCTACAGAGCAGCACGCCGGCACCCCCTGCTAGCCATACTTCATTGGGTGTGCGATAGGCCAGATCAAGGAAGCCAACACTATTGCGACGCAGGGGACTCAGCAGTTCTCCCCAGTTTTCGGAATTGTCTGGATCAGAGAAGGCAATTTTACCGCCATTGACAATCATCCAGAGCCGACCATCCGGAGTAAAGCCCATATTGTGGACACGGCGCGAGGTCGTGCGGTTGTGGGGTTGCCAAGCGGTTTGTCCCGGCTGCCACGTGGAATAAAAGCTCCCCCGCGAGGAGACAGCCACATACTCACCAGAGGGCGAACGGTTGAGGTTGCGCATGACCCCAATGGCTTCTTGGACTAATGCTTGCCAGTTTTTGCCGCTGTCTTTGGTACGGTAAATGGCGCCTACATCGGTCATCATTTCCGCAGCGCCGCTGCCAAGGGCTTTCACGAAGCGAGGCGCACCCGGTAGTTTAGGATCGAGGGGAATTTGGTTCCAAGATTGGCCGCCATCGGTCGTGTGCAGCATAATCGGTGGCTCACCGACAATCCAACCCTCGTTCCCTTGGAAGCTAACGCTGTTGAAGCGATAGTCGGGATTATCTAACACCAGCGTACGGGGTTCCCACGTTTGGCCACCGTCGCGAGTTTCCATTAGTGTGGCATTGGCACCCACCAACCAACCGTGATTACGGTCAATAAAGCTCATATCGAGAATGGTTGAAGTGGTTGGTAGTTGGATGGCTTCCCAAGGGTTGTAGTCCAAGGCGGGGATGGCAAGGGCAGAGGTACTCAGGCTCACCCAGATACAAACGGTCACCAGTAGCCAATGCAGGAACTTGATTCCTTTCATTTTTTGCCAATAACTGTCAATTTGTTTAGCGAACATTATAGAAACTCAGTAGAAAAAGAACGGCAAGGGCAAGACCACCAAAAATGAGGATATTTTTTTGGCCGGGGGTGAGGCGATTCACACCCAAGCCGTAGTTCAGATTTTCCTTGAAGCCTGAGGGGGATCCCACAGGTCCAATGTTGCTAAATTGCTTTTTCGGAGCACTGCACACTGGACACCGCCAGTTCACGGGGAGATCAGCAAAGGCTGTCCCCGGCGGAATCGAGCGATTCTCGTCTCCCTTTGAGGGTTCATAGATGTAGCCGCAGGCACGGCACTCAAACCGATCTAAGGGCGCAACATCAGGGGTTTCGGCGGTCATACCTCAGAAATTTTTAAGATTTGCGACATACATCTTAATACTACGGGATTTAGGGGCGTTTCTTGTGATGAGGACAGGGGAGTTTTCAGGACAATACTGCGAAACTCTAAGACATGTAACGAAAGATCAGACCTTGGTAACATAAATATAAAGAAAAGATTAGGAAAGCCAGCCCTGCCAAGAAGTGATGCCATGATCAGGGTATTCAATTGAGGTCAGCCCATATAGACCTTAACCTTAAATCTCCTTTAATATTCCGTAGAATGCTGGCTTCCATATCACCAAGGGGGGCTGGCATTTTACTTTTGGGGATAAAATAGAGGCTTGCGCTTTCTATGGGTCGCCTGTGACTCCCACATTGTGTTGGCATTATCCACCGCTCCAAGCAGGAATTCTCTGTCGGCGCTATCAGCGATTTTTTGCGGAGATTGAGTTGACCTCTGGCGATCGCATCACAGCCCACTGCCCGAATACAGGGCCGATGACAGGAATCTGCCAAGTGGGTGCCCCCGTTCAAGTCTCCTACCATGCAGATCCCAAGCGCAAGCTGGCCTATACGTGGGAAATGATTTTCGTTGATGGCACGTGGGTGGGGGTAAATACGAGTTTGCCCAATCGGGTGATTGCTTCGGCATTGGCGGCAGGCATCCTACCGGAACTAGCTGGGTATGGCACTCAGCAGCGAGAGGTGGCCTATGGTCAAGAGCGCAGCCGCATTGACTTTTACTTGGCGGATCATCCCCAACAGCCCCCTGCCTATGTTGAGGTGAAAAATACCACTTGGGCGCAAGGGGGGTTAGCCCTGTTTCCTGATACGGTGACCATGCGAGGTCAAAAGCATCTGCGGGAACTGCAATGGCTACGGCAAACCCAACCTGACACTCGTGTGTGTATGGTCTACTTTATTAATCGCGGTGATTGCGATCGCTTTGCGCCGGGAGACAGTGCCGATCCCACCTATGGACAACTCTTACGCGCCGCCTACAACCAAGGGGTGGAAATTTTGCCCTATCGTTTTGCCATTGAGCCAACGGGCATTCAGTTTTTGGGAACGGCCAAGCTGGTACTCTAGGACACTTGACTGAGTTCAATCAGATTGCCATCGGGATCTGCGACAAAGATTGCGGCTCGTCCTGAGGCACTGCGCTGCAAGGGAATTTGGGCTGCCACTAGGCGTTGTTCGAGACTGGCTAAATCAGTTATGCCAAGGGCAAAGTGGGGGTTACGTCCCCACCGCTGATCTTGACAGCGATCGACCACCTGCTCTGCTGGGATGAGATGAATTTGCACCGTACCGATTTGATACCAGCGGCCGGGGAATTTCAGGGGGCGATCGACGGGGGTAAGACCTAGCAACCCTTCATAGAAGGCCGCAGCTCGCTGCAAATCCGTGACGTTAATAGCAACGTGGAGAAAGACCATCAGGAATTGGCGGGTTGCGTCACCCCTAGGCGGATTTCTGAGCAAAAGGAGGCCATGCTAAAGCCACCGAAGCGCTTGAGAATACTGGTGCGCAGGCGTAAATTGGGACTGGCAAACCAGAGTCGCTCCTCAGAGTACATGGTTTCGTATTCGGTAATCAGTGTCAGAGCACCATCACTGCCCATACTAAAGCGACCGGCCACAGGAGCTTTTTCGGCATAGCCCATTTCCCGCAGGAGCTTGCCTTCCATCCGTGACCCCTGATCCATGATCGGCACCAATACCGTCGAGCCTTCGTGCTTTTCGGTATCCCATTCCATCGTGCCGTCCCAACTGACCCGTGCACCGCACACTGCCCAAGCCGGATCCATGTCATATTGCTGACACAGGGCAATGACCGCAGGATCATCCACAGACAGTAATTCAATGGTTAACTGAGACTTGCCTGACTCAGTTTGCTTAAAGGCCAAGTGATGACTGGTACGTTGGGAAAACCAGCGGCCAGCACTTTGGGCAAAAAAGTCGCGGATGTCCATACCTGCGCACACTATGTAATGGGGACAAGATCAGTATTTTTGAGTCTTTTTTTAGGGTACACCGTCTCTTCGATTCCTTCCAAACGATCGCGCCGAGGAAAGATGCAGTCAAAGATTAACAATGTAACAATATGTAAACGAGTTTAAGATTTAAGATAGAAGTAGGTCGCCCTCATCAATCTCTATGCTGCACTCAAATTTACCTGAACCTCAACTGCTTAAGGTCTTGCTGGAGCCGCTACTCGAAGATTTTCAGTACTGGTTCACGCGATCGCGATCGCTCTTGCAGACAGAAGTGATTCCCTTCTTGAACGTGGCGGAACAGCAGGCACTCCTTGAACGGGTGGAGACGGCTCTCAACGATGTGATTGCTACCCAAAGCCTCTTTCGGGCAACGGACGGCCAAGTGGGGGTTGATACACAGGTACTGATGCAGTGGCATACGCTCTTGATGGAGTGCTGGCAGGTTGCCCACCACTATCGCTTATCCAAATCTTGTGACGCTTAAACCATTCTCGGCGCTTGGCTTGGAGGTGCTCTCTTCATGTTGCAGTTGATCTATATTGTTGCCTTTACGGTCTTGGCACTACTGGCCATGGCTAATCTGATTCGCAGTTTGTTGACCCTCGGCATTGAATCACAACGCCAATTTTCACCGCCACGGGTGACCCATCCCGAACTGTTAGATAGCGATGGCCATGTGATTGATGAGCCCCTGTTGGTGATGCGCTCTCTCAGTGTGGAGGATGCCCGTGCCCAACTGGATGCGATCTACCGCGAATCCCCCAGCTACGGTGACGACGCCCGTGGAGAAACCCAAGCCTAAATTCTTAGGCTCCTATGGGCAGTTCCTGAGTCGCTGGTTTCAGGTGGATGCAACGGCGCTGGCGGAGGTCTTGGCTAGGGCACGGCAGGAGTTACCGGCGACGGAGGTCTTGCTGATTGGCAAACCTCAATCGGGGAAAAGTTCGATTGTGCGGGCAATGACGGGTGCCGATGCCAGTATTGTCGGGGCGGGGTTTCGTCCCCATACGCGGCAAACACAGCGCTATGACTATCCCACAGCTGAACTGCCACTGCTCACCTTCACGGATACAGTGGGCTTGGGGGAAACGCCAGCGCAAACGGCTGAGGTGGTGGCGGAATTGGATCACCTGTTGCAGCAAAGTCAACGGGCACGAGTGATTATTTTGACGGTCAAGGTAACGGATTTTGCGGGCGATCGCCTGCACCAGGTGGCAAAGGCACTGAAGAAGGCTCATCCAGAGATTCCCTTTATTTTGGCCATTACCTGTCTGCACGAGCTGTATCCTCCCCAGCAAGAAAACCATCCCCCCTACCCGCCAGACACTCCTGAGGTTAACTTGGCGATCGCCGGCCTGAAGGAACGCTTTGCTGACATTAGCGATCGCGTCATTCCCCTTGACTTTACGTTGGAAGAAGACGGCTACACCCCTGTTTTTTATGGCTTTGAGGCCCTTGCTACAACCCTAGAGGCAGTGCTGCCCAAAGCAGAAGCCCAACTGCTCCGCGAGCTGATCGCCCAATCCCATCTCAGTGATCAACTAGCTCCCCTCTATCGTCAGGTGGGGCGGCGCTACATTGCCCCCTTTGCAGTGATGGCGGGAACCTTGGCGGCAGTGCCTTTGCCCTTTGCCACGATGCCAGTCCTTGTGGGGGTGCAGGTGGTGATGGTGGTGCTGCTGGGGCAATTGTACGGTCAGACCCTTTCGCCTTCCCAAGCCGCGGGCATCTTGACCACAATTGGTGGCGGATTTGTGGCGCGGTTGGTGGGGCAACAGTTGATTAAATTTATTCCAGGTTTGGGATCGGTGCTCTCTGCCTCTTGGGCGGCGGCCTATACTTGGGCCTTGGGGGAAGCCGCCTGTGTCTATTTTGGCGACGTGATGGGGGGCAAAACTCCCGATCCGCAGCGCATTCAGCAGGTACTCCAAGAAACATTGGCAACCGCACATTTACGCTTGCGCCAAAGCGAGTCCTAAATCAAGCCATCGTTTTGAGGGGCATTGGCCTTCAGGGAGCCATCTGCCTGCCAGCGCACTTCCCCGGCTTCTCCGACCACAAAATAGGGAATTTCTTTCTCCTTTAGATAGCGGGCGATCGCCGGATCAAGGGCATTGCGACTGAGAATGACACTGCGTGGCTTGACAATCTCAAAGAGGCGTGGCGTCAATTTTCGCCCCCACCACCAGAGAACCTGCGGTGACTCCACGGGCGTCACGGCCAGCCAATCGGCTTGCGCGGCATCGCGACTGGGATCACTGACAAAGAGCCACTGACTGTTGCCCATCTCCAAGGTCAAGATAGCCGGATCCGCCCGCAGGACAGTAATTTTCACCTGACCCAGTTGAACGGGTTGCCGCAGGGGAAGCGATTGATGGGGCACCTTGAGGGTGGTCAACATTTCCCGGTAGGCAGGATCACTCTTGGCCGTTGGCACATCCGTAAACTGGCGAATTGGGGTGATCCCATGAATCTCGCGCCAGCCCTGTTGTTGACGGTACTGGCGATCGCTGGCCACCGCCCAATCAATGCGGTTAATGCCCTCTTGAGCCAAGAAAGCCGTTAGCCCTTGGGAATCCCCCCCATTGATCACCACTGTCCCCGCTGGTTGCTGAATCACCAGTGTCGGCACCTGTGTATTGGCGAGAACCGTAGCTTGAAACAGCGTGTTTTGGCGCAGAATAAAGGGCACGAGAACCAGAGTGACACCAAAGGTAAACAGCAAAAACCAGCGGCGCCGCCAGCGAGGACTCAGCCACACAAGGACAATCAGGCCATAGAGAACAACAACTTGCAGCCAACCTAAGCTGCCAAGGGCGATCGTTGCCCCCGGCCACTGGCCGATGGTTTGAATCAGCCACAGGAGGAAGGCCGTGGGATAGTAGAGGAGCCAAGCAAGCGCCGATCCCACAGGCGGAACGAGAAGGCCGACCATTGCACTGATGAAGCCGCCAACCGTCAAGAGAACCAGGGGCAGATGGGCAAGGACATTGGCCAGCAGACCATACACCGGGAAAATACCGAAGATTGCCAAAGAGAGGGGCAGTACCCAAAGGGTGGCCGCGAGGGGTACCGCGACAAGGTTGCGTAGGGGTGTTGGCAACCAATCGAGGCGATCGCTAATCGGTTGAGCACTGACAATGAGACCCAATGTGGCCAGAAAACTTAACTGAAAGCCAATGTCCTCAATCCACAGGGGATTGTAGATCAGCATGGCAGTGGCGATCGCCAGCAGGATCACGAGGGGTTGCCCCTTTTGACCATTCACCAAAGCCACTAACCCCGCCAAGCCCATCAACACAGCGCGAATTGCTGAGGGGGCAAACCCACTCAAACAGGCAAAGAGCACCAAGACCCCAGCCCCCAAACCATAGCGCCACTGCTGTGGCAAGGGACGGGTCAACGCCAAGACAACCGCCAACAAAATCGCCGTATGAAACCCCGAGGCCGCCAGAGCATGGGATAGCCCCACGCGCCGAAAGCTGTCGCGCACCTCAAAGGGAATGGCCACCGCGCGGTTTCCCAGCACCATTGCCGAGACCACCGCACCATAGCGATCGCCCAACCCTTGGGCATGGACTTGAATAATCCGCTGCCGCAGTGCCCACAACCCCCAAGGTGATCCCTGATCCAAAATCGTGACCTTGTTGCCTGCTAAGCCGGCAAAGGTGTGCTGTAACTGAAGCTGTCGCCGAAAGTTAAAGGCACGAAAAAACTCACTGCCCCCCCCACGAGGTAGATAGAGCCGCCCCGAAATCTGGATCCGTTGGCTGGGATGTAGCTTTGCCCCTGCCGCTGCTGGCAGTGTCACATAGAGGCGGCCACTGGCTCTCCCTTGCAGCACCCCACTTTGGGCCGGTACTGGACTGAGATTTTGATAACGCTCCACCCCTAGGAAAAAGCGTCGTCGCCCAGCGCGATTAGGCAGTGGTGTGGTTTCAACACGCCCCTCGACGAGCACCGTTGACGGTAGGTTCAACCCCTCAAGACGCGGCACTAAACCGCTAATGTCATTCACCCCCGGCTGGGGGGTGCGCAGCCACACATAGGCCATTGCCAAAAGGGCAACGAGGGTCGCGATCGCAAAACTTTGACTCGAAGGCAGGCGCAGCCAAACCTTACCGCCCCAGCGCCGCCCGCTGTAAAGCATCCCGCCTAGAGCCAAGACCCCCAGCCAGCCCCACTGAAAGAAACTGAAAACACACCCCGTAATAAAGGCGATCGCCCAGAGAATCGCATCCGCCTTAGTCATCTTGCTGAACATAGCCCTGTTGGGGTTGGCATCCAGTGGCGCTGTTTAGGAGAAAACTGAGAGAGTGCACTGCCCTCAAAGGGAGAGTTTTAGAACCAGTTTTCAGGTGACTATGTCGTGCCGACACTAAGGGGCACCCGCGTCTTTTTTTCGACCTCAATGGTCACCTTTTCAGGGCGGCAGCGCATCACCGTCACTTCCAAGCCCTCTGCTCCTTCAGCCCTCAGGTCGTCAATGTAGCCCTGCTTCTCCCTTTCTGCTTCAGCTTGGGTCAAAAAAGGGCCAAAGTAGTAGGTGCAGGGGGGTGTTTTCGTGTCTATCTTGACCCACCATGCCAGACCGATTCCATTGACGAGATCGGCGAGCCAGTTTGTAAAACCTGTATTATTATCGCTAAACATTGACGGTATTCCTCCGAAACTTGCCAAATTGCCCCAACCAATCAATTCAATACATCTGTTGGTTTGCTCTCTATTTGTGTATAACTGATCCCCCCCTAAATGTGTATGGCGAAAATTCCAAACCATCAATTGTCATATTTATTTACATCAAGAGTCCCCACGAGGACAAGATCACTCATTCAACCCTGACGCTGAAGGTAAACGCAGTGGCGCTGGGCATGGCTCAAGGGGGTGGTAAAGGCCTGAATCTCTAGGAGTTGACTACGGTATCGCGGCAGCAGGGTTCCTAGGGTTTGGGCATCCTCTTTGCTCCACTGACCCCGGTACAGGACTAAAATGCCCCCCAACCGTAATAGGGGCAAACCGTAGGCACAACAACGACGAAGGTTTCCCACGGCTCGCATGAGCGCCAAATCATAGCGGCGGCCATGGGTTTCCGCCCGTCCCCATTCAGGGTGAATGTTCGCTAAATCAACTGTTTGCGGTAGGGATTGCAAAAACTTGACTTTCTTTTGCGTCGCTTCAAGGAGGATCACTGACCAATCGGGGCGGGCGATCGCCACCGGTACCCCCGGAAAACCACCGCCACTGCCAATATCAATGACCTGTTGAATCTTAGTTCCCCAAGGTGTTCCCCCAGTAGGCTGAAGCCATGGCAAAATCCCCCGCAACGAATCCCAGAGGTGCTTCTCCCAGAAATCAGGGACTGCCGTAATCCGCGTCAAGTTGATCCCTTGGTTGGCTGCGAGGATTGCCCTATAGAAGCGTTGGAACTGTTCCTGCTGTTGGGGTGTGGGTTGCCACTGGAGGGTCTCCTGCCAAGGGAATGGCTCAAGCAATAACGGACTAGGACTCGCCATCACCACCACTGGGCAACTCTTTCTTTGCTGTTAGCACCTCCCACGCCGCTTTGAGTCGCTCCTCAAAATCCTTGACATGGCTAGAGACGGTATCAGCATTCGACTTCAGCTCTGCGATCGCCGTTTCAAGGGCTTTTTGTACATCTGCTGGTAGGGCTTTGAGTTGAGCGGCGGCAAACCGTTGCAGAGCAGCAAGGAGAGCTTTTGCCGCTTCGGTGACCTCTTCTGGACTGACGGCTTCTGTTTCAGGTTCGGGAGTCGGGGACTCTGGTGGCGAAACTTGTTCTTCGGACATAGGGCAATGCTCCCAAGTGAGTACTCAACAACCTTAGCAATTATTTTGTGCGCCCCAGAAAAGGGCTGTACCCCTACCTTAGCAGATGCCCTTTTAGAGTGCCCTAACCCCCTAAAGATTAAAGTGAAACCCCGCCCCATTGGGCAGGGAAGATGCAAGGCATTAGAAGCTAAATGTCGTTCGCACAACCCCCAGAAGCAGCGGTGCGTTGTTACTGTTGCTGTTGGAATTGACCACGGCAATGAGGCCAGGTGTAATTGAAATATTCCGCGAGATCGGAATACGGTACAACCCCTCGATGTGGTAGGAGTTAAAGGTTGCGCCGGGGGCACCCGGCACATTACGAACGCTAATGGTTTGTGGGGGTTGGCCGACAATCAAACCCAGAACATCGCCCTTGCGCCAGATGTCCGGTACAGCAAAGGTGGCGGCCCAGTTTAAGACTTCTGCTTCTCGCCGTGGGCCTGTGAATCCTTGTACCTGATAGACATTGGAGTAGCCGACCCAGCCTGCAATGTTGAATTTTTGAATAGGGCGATAGGTAAACTGAAAGCCAAAGTTATCGGCGGCTGCATTGGCGTTATTGCCGATGGGGTTGGCAGCAGAGCCGGGAAAAACGGGAAACCCACTGCTTCCTGTTCCGCCAGCAACACTGACACCAAAGGAGCGCACATAGGTAAATCCCATGGCGAGGTTCTTCGCAGGTCGCCAGTCGAGTTGAGCCAAGGCGGCATAGGCACCGTCGAAGAGACCATTAGTATTTGGTGTATTTCGATTTGGATTAGCTGCGTTCGGTGCCTGATAGCTCAGATTTAGGGTTAGGCCAGTGCCCCGCTCTTTATTTTCAAGGAGGGTATAGCGCAGTGTTAAGCCAGCCCCGCCACCGAAGCGATAGAGGGGGTTAAAGCGACCAAACCGGCTAATGGCTCCCGTTTCATCGGACTGCAAGAGGGGGTTAAAGGTAAAGACATTCTTGTCGAAATTGCCTGCTGATGCATCAAAGGCAAGGAACAGGCGGTTGGTTAGAGGGGTGCGGTAGTAGAGGTCGTCAATGGTGAATTGGCCGCCAGTGTTGGTGTCGTAGCTGAGCCGTGCCATGTTGGTACCGGTAACAGTTCCGTAGTTAGGCATATTGGCCGCCTGAATGCGCACCCGCAGGACATCCTTGCCATAGAAGCTGGTGTCAAAGTTCAGCCGAGCGCGGTAGGTAGCAACGGGATTGTCTTCGATGGTGGGACCGCGATTGGGAACAGCGTTAGCGGCAACGGCTCGGGTGCCCGTGAGGACATCGGACACACTAAAAATTGCGGAAGCGCGTAGTTTAGTGGTGGTGGAAAATTGGGTTGCTTCAAGGTTGGCAACGCGACCTTCTAGATTTGTCACCCGTCCCTTGATCACGGCTAATTCGCTACTCAACTCCTCCGCCAGCCGCTGAAGTGTAGCTAGATCTTCCTTGCTGGCAAAGCGATCGCTCATCACATCGAGGCAGGCATTCAAGGCTGCAGCCATCTCAAAGCGTGTGGCGGCACGGTTGCCGCGAAAGGTGCCATCGGGATAACCGGCAATACAGCCATATTTCTCCACCAGTGAGGCCAAGGCTTGATAGGCCCAGTCCGTGGGGCGCACATCCGAGAGTTGATTCACTGAGGTTACTTGCGGCATTGTCCGCTGCATTCCCAAAGACGGCGCGGGGGCAGGGAGTCGGGGAGCTTGAGCCTCTAAGTCCGCCACTGCTGGCACTTGTGCCACTTGCAAGGGTGATTTTACTGAATGAGTCACTTGTTGCAAGTCATCATCAAGAAATCTAGAGGCACTCACATCACTCGTATGGGGTGTGTCTTGCAACTGATTCGCAGCTAATGCCGCTGACATTCCCCAAGCAGGAGCCAAAGCTAGCCCCAGCCAGACCGCGATCGATCTCGCCATTATTCACTCCTCAATCATGATCAAAGTATCTGCAAGCCTCGATTTATAGGATATTCAAGGGCAATCGGGCGATCGCCCCCAGCACTTCTGAACAGGCAACTCTCACCTGCCCCCTAGGAAAAGTTAGGAGTAGATTCGCAATACGTTCATTGAGGCTGAACAGAGGAAAACAGTTTCTTTACTTTCTTTAGCTTGAACTATTTGCAAATAAAAGTCAACTACTTCTTGCAAATCTCTCTAAACCAGTCCCAACGCTGCCACAAGCAAATCTTGATATGCTTTTTAGCAATTCCCTTGATCGCTGCTGTCATGTCCTACTCCCTCCGTGTTGCTGATCTGCCCGTCGGCGATCGCCCCCGTGAAAAGCTACTCAGCCAAGGTGCCCGCTATCTCAGTTCCGCAGAACTGTTGGCGATTTTACTGGGGACTGGTCAAGGGGCGGGCAAACTCTCAGCCGTGGGCTTAGGACAATTTATCCTCAAACAGTTGGGGGAGCGCAGTGGTAACAGTACCGATGCTGTGAGCCTTTTACGCGACATTACCCCAGAGGAATTGATGGCCATCCCTGGTGTTGGCCCCGCCAAAGCCACGACCATTCTGGCAGCTGTGGAGTTGGGGAAGCGGGTCTTTCAGTCGCGACCGGGGGAGCAAACGATCATTGACAATCCTGCCCTTGCCGCTGCTGTCCTCAGTACTGATCTCATGTGGCAACCGACGGAACGCTTTGCCGTTCTCTTGTTGGATGTGCGCCATCGCCTATTGGGGTCTCATGTGATTACGGTGGGAACCGCCACAGAAACCCTTGTCCATCCCCGCGAAGTTTTCCGTGAAGCAGTGCGTCGCAATGCGAGCCGCCTGATCATTGCCCACAACCATCCCTCAGGAAGTTTAGTCCCCAGTCAAGCGGATCTGGATTTGACAAAACAAATTCTGCAAGCGGGACAAATTATGGGCATTCCGGTGCTTGACCACTTAATTCTCGGCAATGGCGATTACCAAAGTCTGCGGGAAACAACCTCCCTATGGCAAGAGGTTCCCCAAGGGGATGGAGCTGCCTAAGGATGTTCCCAAGCTCCTCGATTTCGGGAGGCAGTGGCAGCCGTTATTCCTCGTCGTCAGGTTCGTTTTCCAGTAATGCCTTGGCTTCCAGTAACTGCTCTTTGTGGGCTTCACTAACAATTGGGTAGTGCAGGTTCAAACTCGCCAACTTTTGATAAATGAAGTGAGCCACCATGAGGCGGGCAAACCACTTGCGATTGGCGGGAATAATGTGCCACGGTGCCCATTCGGTACTGGTGTGGCGAAAGACATCGGCATAGGCGTCTCGATAGTCATCCCAGTGGGCGCGATCGCGCACGTCATCAATGGAAAATTTCCAGTTTTTTTCCGGGCGACTAATGCGCTCCAAAAAGCGTTTTTTCTGCTCTGCTTTGGAGATATTCAGGAAAAACTTGAGGATGAGAATACCATTGCGGGTTAAGTAACGTTCGTAGTGATTAATGTCCTCAAAGCGCTCTTTCCAGATGTGCTTGGTCTTGGTTTCGGGGGGAAGTTGTTGACGGTTCAGCAACTCTGGGTGCACCCGCACCACAAGAACTTCTTCGTAATAGGAGCGATTAAAAATACCAATACAGCCTCGCTCTGGCAATGCGCGGTTGGCGCGCCACAAAAAGTCATGATCCAACTCCTCGGCACTCGGTGCCTTAAAGCTATACACCTGACAGCCTTGGGGGTTAATGCCACTCATGACGTGTTTGATCGTGCTGTCTTTGCCCGCTGCATCCATCGCTTGGAAAATAATCAGCAGCGCATAGATATTCTGGGCATAGAGAACATCTTGGTAAGCGGCTAGCTTCTTAATGCCAGCGGCAAGGAGTTCTTGGGCTTCGACTTTGCTTTTGAGGCCAGCGGTATCCGCAGGATCATAGTCCTGCCAGTGAAATTTCCCCCCCACGGGAACAATGTAGCGATCGGGGTTAATTTGGTCGAGAAAATCTTGGGGAATCATGATCAGGAGGGGTTGCAGCAGAACTGTATCCTAGCCTACATTCTCTCATTGCAGAAAAATCGAAATATCCCCCTTTCGCGGCTATCTTTAACAAATTGTATAAGTCACAGGCAAAACAGAATTCTCTTTGTATGCTGTATCAGTAGGCGAGCGATCGCCCGCCATCGAATCATTTTCTGTCGTTTGCGTTTTGGACAGCCACCGTGGCTCCGATTAAACCTCACAAACTGGATCTCGATGCAAGTTACCCCTGTCCCTGTCGTCGCCAAGGGGAGTTGATGCCGATCGCCCTCACGGAAGCTTTTGGCTGTCGGCGCTGTCAGCAAATTTTTGTCGTCCGTCCCGATGGCTATTCGATTGAGCAGTTGGCCACCACCTATCCCTACAAACGCGCATGGTATTGGACAGGATTGCAGTGGAATCAGTTGCAGCGGGGCTTCTCAGAAAGCTATTGGTATTTTGCGATTGGCCTGAGCTTCTTTTTATTGATGCCTATTCTCCTCTGGCTGCCCTTACTTCTACAATTGTCCTTAAAACCTGAAGGGCTGCTATGGATTATTGCCTCCCTGCTGATTGCACTGACACCGGCATTTCTAGTCTGGATTGCCCTCTCCCGTCGTTGAATGCGCTGCGGCCATGTTGCCTGAGCCGCTAAGGGGGGCGCGGGTCGCCAGTACACACCTCAGCCAAGCCAGCTATGCCCTCCGTCAGGACGCTCTTCGGCGATTGATTGAGGAGTTGGCAACAGCAGAACCCCTCCTGTTGGAGCAAAATACGCTCGATCTTGAATCTAGCCGCGATTTAGCAGTGTCCCAGATTGTTCTTGGCTGGCTGCGGCTGACCCATGAGCGCCTCCACCGCATTCGGCAGTGGTTAGAGCACCTTTACCACGCGCCAGATCCGTGGCAGCAGCCGTTGCCAACGCGACCCGAGCGGTTTCAGTACGCCGTGCCCTTGGGGGTGGTGGCCTTGGTCTATGAAGGGCTACCCACTTTAAGTTTGATGCTGGCGGGCATGGCCCTCAAAACGGGAAATGCCCTTGTGCTCTGGAGTGGTGAAAGTAGCCGCTATACTGCTGGGGCGATCGCCAGTCTCATCGAGGCCGCCCTCAGTAAAACCAGTCTGCCCAAAGCCACCATTCAAACCCTCTCCCTGAGTCCAACCAGTTGGCTTGCGGATCCCGTCGCTGTTGATCTCGCCCTTGTCTATGGCCGCTCCCGCTTTGTGGCCGAGCAACGCGCTGCTGCTCGCTGTCCCTTGGTCTCTCTTTCCCTTGGGAATACCTATCTGGTTTGGGATGGTTCGGTGTCGCCAGAGAGTGTCCTCAACTGTATTCAGCACAGCCACCAAGCCAATCCCGATCGCGCCCTTGCCATTGAAAAGGTCATTGTGCTCGGTAATGTCAATCCCTCCCATCTGGCATTTGTGATCAATGAACTCACCCAAGCGGGCTACAAGCAGGGGGTGGATGAGCACTTACACCGCAACTATCCTGAAATTCCCCTCGTGGACGCCAGTGAGTGGCCACTCCCCTATCTGGATCGACGCTTGGCGTGGCACTACGAAGAGGATCTCACCGCCGCAGTGCATTGGATTCACCAGTATGGCAGCGCCGCCAGTGGGATTATTGCCAGCAGCTACGAAGACTGCCGTGCCTTTTATCAGCAGGTGCAAACTCCCCTGGTTTTTGTCAATCGTCCCCCCCAACTAGAGCGCTTGGATGCCTTGGCCATTGGTGCTGCTGCAAGGGGTTGCCAGCGGGGACTCTTTGGCCTTGGGCAATTACTCAGCACCAAGCAGGTCTATCTGTAGGGAAATTTTAGCTGGAACTGACAGGGACAGGCGTGAGCCAATCGCCACTGCCATTGGTTTCCACTTCCGTGAGCCAGCGTTGATAATCGGCGACAAGGTGTTGACTGAGGCGTTGTTTAATCGTTAACAGAACGCTCTTGAGTAAGCCATTGCCGGTGGCTTCGAGAATCGGGCGCGGTGTGAGATCCAAAGGCGGCGGAATATCCACGCCCACCTGCAAGTCAGCTAGACCAATCAAATCCGTGCCGTTTGCCGTTGCTTGGGGAGACAAATAGCCTTGGAGCGCAAGGTGAAAGCGGCGATTAATGTAGTCCACGCCGCGAATTTCACAGCCGAGGGAGCGCAATTGTAAAGAGCCATCGCTATTAGCATGGACAGCCAGATCCACCGTGGGCTGCAAGCTGACCATGAGAAAGTTAAGGGGACGCATCTTGAGGCGAAAGCGATCGCTACCCAAAAATTCCACCCGTGTTGGGTCAGTCAGGGCATACACCAGCCGCTGGGGTTGGCGCAGGTAGTGCTGCAGAAGGGCCGTGGGCGTTGCAATACTGAGGCGCACAGATTGGCTGGCCTTAAATTCTAAGTACATAGCACACCTAGCGAACGTTGTTTCTAATGTAACGAATTATTAAGAAAGGGGTAAACGGTAAACCGAACTCCCTAATCTGCCCAGCGGGTTTGCCGTCCCAGCCAAATGACCGGAATGAGACCGACGACCACCAAGGCCAAAGCACTTAAGGCGGCTTCGGGAAGTCGCTCATCAGAGGCAAAGCGGTAAACCTGTATGGCTAGGGTATCAAAGTTAAAGGGGCGAATCACCAATGTTGCAGGCAATTCCTTCATCACATCGACAAAGACCATCAGGGCAGCGGTAAAAAGGCCGGGCACCATCAGCGGCAAGTGAACCGTGCGCAGAATATTCCAGGGCGATCGCCCCAATGTCCGCGCCACCTCATCCAAGGACGGACGAATCTTCACTAGGCTGGCCTCCACACTGCCCAAGGAAACCGCCAAAAAGCGTACCAAGTAGGCATAGATCAGGGCTGTGATTGTGCCACTGAGAATCAAGCCCACTTCCACCCCCCACAGGTGCTCAGTGACATCATTAATGACGTTATCTAGCCACCCCAAGGGCATGAGAATCCCCACCGCAATCACCGTACCGGGAATGGCATAGCCCATCGCCGCAATCTGTGTTCCCCAACGCACCCAAACCGTTGGCAGCAAGCGATGCCCATAGGCCAAGAGCAGGGCAATGCCCACCGCCAAAACCGCAGAGAGGGTGGCCAAAATCAAGCTGTGGCTGGCGTGTTCTAAAAATTCACGGCTGAGGTGCAGTTGTTGGTAGCTGATGGCCAAGTAGAGGAGCAACCCGCCGGGGAGTAGAAGACCAAAGAACACCGGTAGGGCACAGGCCAGCCAAGCCAAAGCCGCTCGCCAGCCTTTGAGCACGTAGGGAATGGGGCGATCGCTCCCGCGATTGTAATAGCGTGCCTTGCCCCGAGACCATTTCTCCACGAGCAGCAGGGCAAAAACAATCACCACCAAAACAGCTGCCAACTGAGCTGAGGCCACGCGATTGCCCATGCCAAACCATGTGCGATAGATGCCTGTGGTAAAGGTATCCACGCCAAAGTACTGCACAGTACCAAAATCATTCAGGGTTTCCATGAGCGCTAGGCTGGTGCCGGCAGCAATGGCTGGCCGAGCAAGGGGCAACGCCACCGTCCAAAAACTGCGCCAAGGCCCACAGCCAAGGGAACGACTGGCCTCTAAGCTACAGGTGGCCTGCTCCAAAAAGGCTACCCGCGCCAAGAGAAAGACATAGGGATAGAGAACGAGGGTGAGCATGGCGATCGCCCCGCCAAGGGAGCGGATATTGGGAAACCAGTAGTCACCGTAGCCCCAGCCCGTCAGCTCCCGTAGCCACCCCTGAATCGGACCTTCAAAGGCAAAAAACTCCGTATAGGTATAGGCCAAAACATAGGCGGGTGCTGCCAAGGGGGTTAACAGTAGCCATTGCCACCAGCGCACCCCCCAAAACTGACAGTTGGTGACCAGCCAGGCAGTACTGACACCAATGACAATCACCCCTGCTCCCACCCCCAACATTAGCCAGAGGGAGTTGAGTAAATAGTCGGGTAAAACGGTTGTGGCCAAATGGTGCCAAGTGTCACCCGTATTCACAAAGAGTTGACTGAGAATGACCAAAATCGGTATCGCAATGACCACTGCAATCAGTGACACCACTAACTCCCAAGGTTTGAGCTGCACCAACTGCGGCATTCTCATGGATTTCAACATCGGGCAACCTCCCAAAATAGGTACTGACGTTGTGGGCAAGAGGTAGAGAGGACTCAAAGAATGGTCAAACTAAAGTCTAGCCAAGGGGATCGCGTGATTATCGCACTCGTAGAAATGTAGTCCACCCCTGTCAAGGCCACTGCTCGCAAGGTTTCTAGGGTGATATTGCCAGAGGCCTCAATTTTAGTGTGGGGGGCTGCGGCGCGGATCATCGCCACGGCTTGGGTCATCTCTGGAATCGGCATATTGTCAAGCATGATCACCTCTACCCCCAAGGAGAGGGCTTCGCGCACCTGCTCTAGGCTCTCAGTTTCCACCTCAATGGCCAAGGGAAAGGGACTGGATTGGCGGACTTGTTCAACCGCAGCCGTGATGCCCCCCGCTGCCACAATGTGGTTATCCTTAATCATAATTGCATCGTCAAGGCCAAAGCGATGGTTGACACCGCCCCCCACCGCCACTGCATATTTTTCTAACAGGCGCAGTCCGGGCGTTGTTTTGCGGGTATCGACGAGTTGCGTTGGCAAGTCAGCAATTTGCTGGGCGTAGGTACGGGTGAGGGTGGCAATGCCACTGAGGCGCATCAGGCAATTGAGAGCCAGCCGTTCACCTAGGAGTAAGGTTTCTAGGGGAGCTTCAATGCGAGCAACAATTGTCGGCGCCTCACAAAGGGTGCCCTCGGCCTGCTCGTAGTTAAACACTACTGCTGCTGTCAGGCGTTGGAACACCCGCTCCACAATGGGCAGACCGGCAATCACTCCCTGACTTTTGAGACGAATATGGGCTTTTCCTTGGCGATCTTGGAGATGCAGGGCTTGGGTGGTGCGATCGCCCCGCCCGATGTCCTCCTGTAACCATTGATCCAAGAGGGGATCTAGGACACACCACGGCGGCAAATAGGCAGACCCCCTAGGACTCATTGGAGAGCGTCACCAATGTCTGTAACTTGTCCCATGCGGCGCCACTGGCCAGAATCGCCTTTGCCCGATCCACCCCTTCCCACCAATCTTGAACGACTGCTGCCACGTAGAGAGCTAAGGCGGCATTGAGCGCCACCACATCCTGCTGAGCCGTTGTGCCTTTGCCCTGCAGAACTTGGGTAAGAATCTCGGCATTGGTCTGGACATCTCCTCCAGCCAGATCCCTCAGGGGGGCACTGGCGAGTCCCAAGGCTTGGGGATCAAGGACTTCTTGGCGCAGCGATTCCTCAGGGCTACTAAACATGACAAGATCGGTCATATTGCCGAGGGTGGCTTCATCCACTCCTTCGCGACCATAGAGGACAATCCCGCGTTGGCGTCCGAGACGTTGGAGGGCGCCGGCCATGGCTTCAAGATAGCGATCGCTAAAGACACCAATCACCTGCCCTGTGGGGTGGAGCGGATTCACCAAAGGACCGAGGAGATTAAAGACGGTGCGAATTTTCAGGGTACGGCGCAGGGGAGCCACGGCTTTCATGGCGGGATGCCAACCGGGGGCAAAGAGAAACGTAATCCCCACTTCCTTGAGCAAAAAGGCGGGATCGCTGTGAGCAAGATTGATCCCAAGGTACTCAAGGACATCCGCTGAACCGACGCGGCTAGAGACGGAACGATTGCCGTGCTTAGCCACTTTGACACCGGCTGCTGCGACAACAAAGGCAACCGCTGTGGAGATATTAAAGGTACCCGCGCGATCGCCCCCGGTGCCGCAGGTATCAATGAGGGGTTCGGCTAAATTTAGCGGTGCAGCGGCGGACTGCGCCAGCAATACCTTGGCCATACCCGTGAGTTCCTCAACCGTCAGCCCCTTGAACTGTAATGCCGTGAGAATGGCACCGGCGAGGGCATCGGGAATTTCTGCTGCCAGCCATCCTTGCATTAACTGGGTGGCCTGCTCTTGCGTCAGGGCTTGGCGATCGAGGAGTTGTTGGAGCAGGTCAGACCACATTGAACCTTAATTGAACCTTGGAGGAGACGAATCGAGGGTTAATTGAGTTGTTGCTGGCGCTGGCGTGCCTGCCAATAGTGCATCGGTAAGCAAAGCAGCGAAGAGGTGGTGAGCAAAAAGGCCAAGAGTGCGGTGATTTTGCACATTTGACCTAAATCAGTGCCTTCTAATGGTACAGCGATTTGCAGACCCCGCGCACCACAATAGACGAGCCAATAGACAAAGATCATGCGCCAAAGGGTTTCACCATAGGCCTCTTGGGGGGAATACTCCCGCAGGGGACATTGTTTTTCCTCTTGATAAGCTGTGTACAAGAGCCAGCTTAAGCCACTCAGGGCGGCGATCGCTGAAACAATTAAGATTCCCACTGACCAAGAAGCAGCCACTGTCATTGTCCTTTTGCACTCCCTATCATCAGCACATCGTTCCTCAGTCTAGGGGAGTCATTTGCAAGGGATGACAATTGCTAACAATTTGAAATTTTTACATCAACATAATTTACAAATGCTCTCTAGGTTGAGGTGAGCCATCACGGCTGCTGTAAGTTGATCCAGGGCAACAGTCCGTTGCTCGGCATAGTGGGGAATGGCTGTGGGTAGGGGGGGCAGTTGACGGCGCGATCGCAACCCATTTAGCCAATGGCGACGCCAAGCACCATTTTCCAATAGCCCATGCAGGTAGGTGCCCCAAAGCGTGCCCGCCGTGTTAACAAGGCCGAGTTCTGAGGCAGAAAAAAGGGGCTGCCAACCGTTGAGATCGCCTGTGTATTCACTTTGGCCTTGGTGAATTTCATAGCCCACGATCGGCTCAGGACAGGGGAAATAAATGGATTGGGTTTGTTGTTGCTGGGTACATTTGCTTACCCCCAATTGCGTGTGCAGCGGCATGAGTCCCAGTCCTTTATAGGTGCCGGGGCAGCCCTCTAAGCCCAGAGGATCGCTGATGGTGGTACCCAAAATCTGCCACCCACCGCAAATACCGAGAATGGTTCCCCCTTGGGCAGCGTAGGCTTGTAGTTGCGCTGCCATCCCCGTTTGCCGTAGGACGTGGAGATCAGCAATCGTCGTTTTCGTCCCCGGCAAGATCACGGCATCGGGTTGCCCCAAGGGACGATGGGGGGGTAGAAACTCAAGGGAGACACTGGGTTCCGCCAGCAGGGGATCGACATCGGTGAAGTTGGCAATACGCGGTAGTCGAATGACTGTAATTTTCAAGTCTGCCCCTTGGCGTTGGGGACGCGGATCCCATAGATCAAGGGAATCTTCGGCAGCGTAGTGGCGCTCGAGCCAGGGAATCACCCCTAAAACCGGTACTCCTGTGGTCTCCTCTAGCCATTGCACACCACTGTCAAGGAGCGATCGCTGGCCACGAAATTTATTAATGACAATCCCCTGAATGAGCGATCGCTCAGCAGGATCAAGAAGCATCAATGTCCCGACAATGTGGGCAAAGACGCCCCCCCGATCAATATCCGCCACAAGGATCGTCGGTGCCCCAAGATACGTCGCCACCCGCATATTGGTGAGATCGCGGTGCTTGAGATTAATTTCTGCGGGTGACCCTGCACCTTCACACACAATCCAGTCAAAGCGTTGTCGCAGATCCGCCAAGGCCTCGGTAATCGCCTGCCAACCCCGCTCAAAATAGTCCCGATAGTAGTCTGCTGCTTGGGTGACCCCCGCCACCTGCCCCTTGAGAATCACTTGGGAGGTCATGTTGCCTTGGGGCTTGAGGAGAATCGGGTTCATCGCCACTTCGGGTTCTATCCCTGCCGCCCAGGCCTGCATTGCTTGGGCATAGCCAATTTCACCTCCCTCACGGGTGACGTAAGCATTCAAGGCCATATTCTGTCCCTTAAAGGGAGTGACACGGTAGCCCTGCTGCGCCAGCCAACGACAAATCACCGCTGTGAGGAGAGATTTACCGGCATGGGAGCTGGTGCCCACCACCATCAGGGATTTAGCATTCATGGTCGAGTTGATCATTACTTCGCTGCCTGTGGGACCTTTTCCAACAGTTCCGGGGCTAGGGATTGAGTCAGGTTCAGGCCATGGGTGGGCGAACTCAAGGCCATTGCTGCGGCCGGTGTCAGCCATTGCCGTGCCTGTTCATCCCCTAGAAGGTGCAAGCGTAAAAAGGCTAAGCTTAATCCTCGCAGATAGGTGCGCGATCGCGGGGGCATGGCACCGACAAGGGACTGGGGCACAGGCAGCACCGGTTCATTTTGACCCGCCTCACCAATGGTTGAGAAATGGGTGGCATCGTCTATCAACACCAAGTAGCGATCGGGCGTCGTCAGCCATGTAAAGGGATAAATTTGCTCCTCGACCGCTGGGGCGATCGGATCGTCACTGGCAGCCACAAACATAACGGGAATTTTCAACTGCCTCAAGGATTCAGGACTAAAGACCGCACTGGTAATCGGGTTAACAGCAATCACCGCTTGCACACGGGGATCCTGTAGGGAATAGACCTTTGGTGGTAATGCTTGCGCTTGGCATTGGAGCAGCAGTGACACATTAAACGAGTCGAGAACACTTCTTGTGCAATGTCGCCGCAGTTGTTGAAAATCCAACGGTGCCCCCGCGAGGGCGAGAGCCGTGTAGCCGCCAAAGGACTGACCAATCATTGCCACCCGCTCCAAATCTAGCCGCCCTGCCCAAGGATAGAGTTGCTCAGGAAATGTCCCTAAACGATTGAGGACAAACGTGACATCGAGGGGGCGATCCAGAAATTCTTGAGCCGCCACCCTAGGAGTGACATGGCCTATGGCAAAGGACAGCAACTGACGGGTGGAGCTGCCCACATGCTCTAGGGCAATGACGGCAAACCCATGGGAGGCCAGATGTTGACACAAATAGCGATAACTGTAGCGATTGGCTCCCAATCCATGGGAAATGATGACCACTGAAACCCGCTGTCCCGCAGGAACGATGGGTAGATAGAGATCCGCTGCAATGGGGCGGGAATGTCCCGTCAACTGCAACCGCCGAGGCGATGCATCCACTGCTGTCCAAGGCATCTCGAGCCACCGCCAAGGCCCCGGTTGGGGCAGTGATTGCACACTGGCAGGAATAGATTCTGGCTGATTTGCGATCGCCTGTTGACGAACAACATCCAGAATTGTCTCTGTTTCGCGGATTGTATGCTGGAAGTTTTTGAGAATCGCGAGTCCTTCCTTGAGATCAAAGCGGATACTGGGGGAGGGGTAATGGCGCATCACACTCAACGCGGTCAGACCCTTGGGATCAGTGGCAGCGAGAATCAGGGCGGATCGCAGGGCACGGGCGTTTTCTTGGCGGCTTTGGGTTTCGAGAATTCGGCCCGCTTGCACCATCAATTCTTGACCAAGGGGGGAATACAGGAGTTGGGCAACAGCCACCGGCGAGAGGCGCAGCCGTTCTTGTAAGGCCAACCGCAATTGCTGCTGATGCACAGGCGGCAATAACCGTAAATAGCTGGCGAGTTCTGGGGAGGCTTGGCCAGTGGTAGCAAAGCGTTCTAAATCAGCAATGGGGAGCGATCGCTCGAAGGGGCCATAGCGAAAAATAATCCGTTCTGCTGCCGTTGCCGACAGCCCCCTTGATCCCACCAAAAAGATGCTGAGACCCGCCACAACACTGAAGGGGGGCAAGAGAAACCACTTAAGGGAGAGAGTGTTCACAGCGAGGAGTCACGCAACACCACTAGATCAAGAAATTTAGAAAAGTAGTGGGAACAGCGCTCAGCGCAAAAATTCTATAGGTACTTTCCAGTATAGAGATAGCCCTTTGCTAATATGCCTGCTGCTGACATCATGCCCGCGCCACTTTGGAACTGCTAGGGTGCTGTCCTCGTCTTGAAAACTACTCAGGTTGTGAGCCAGCGCAATACCAGTACGTGATGGACATCATCACCATCTCGTTGGCGCTATCACCCCGCAGCCCACACCCAACTCCTATGGTAGTAGTGTGGCAGGTAGGGAAATGACCAAAGATTAACGATAAGCCCCCCTAACACTTCCCGCTACCGCTTTTCATTAAGGATCTTGACCTATGAAACGCCCTATTTTCACGTCACTGCGATATTTCGTTCCTTGGAGCTTGGCCGTACTCATCCTCAATGCGGGTCTGAGTTGGGCGGGATTTACGCCCCCCAAAAACCTATCCCGGCCGGGGAATCGGGAGGGGGCAGCCACCCGCGGCGTCTGTAGAGTGCAAACAGCGGCGAACGAACCGGATTTAATCGCCCTAGTACCAGCAAGTAATATTGGTTTAACGGCAGTTAATCGCCCCACGTTTTACTGGTATTTACCCGCCAATAATTACCAAGCTCTTGAGTTTGCCCTCTTTCAGAACCTTGCCGACGGGACGCAGGTGCAAATTTACAAGCAGCAGTTTCCGATGGCCAATCGCCCGCGCCTAGACAGTATTACGTTGGCGGGTGACGTACCGCCCCTACAGGAGGGGGTGGACTACCGCTGGACGGTGAGTCTCATTTGCAATCCCCGAGATCCTGATCCATCACAGATTCGCTTTGTGGAAGGCTGGGTACGGCGGGTGACACTACCAAGGATCCCGAACAAGCAACTGCCCCAGGTCAGTCCTGTAGAACGCTATAACCTGCTGGCTAGCCATGGCCTGTGGTACGATGCCCTCGAGACATTGGTCAAACTGCGGCAGCAACAGCCAACTGACCCCAAGGTGAATGCCCTGTGGACAGAGTTAATGACCGCTGAGGAGGTTGGCCTCGATCGCCTGAGCAATTTGGCGATCGCCCACCGCAGCCGGCGCAATTTACGGTAACTTAGACAGGGCGGTGGAGGGGGGCAACTGTACCTTGGAGGCAAGCCCCAGTCCTTGGAGTGTGCGAATCACCCACCAAGTGGGATCCACTTCCCACCAGTACCAGCCGGCCTTGGCCACGTGGGGATAGGCATGGTGGTTATTGTGCCAACCTTCGCCGTAGGTGAGGAGGGCTGCCCACCAAAGATTGCGAGAGTTATCATCGGTCTCAAAGCGACGATAGCCCCACTTGTGGGTGGCGGAGTTAATCAACCACGTGCTGTGCCAGAGGAAGACCGCCCGCATAAACATTCCCCACAGCAGCCATGACCAACCCCCAAGGCCATAGAGGAGCAAAGCAAGGGGCACTTGCAGCAGCAAAAAGTAGCGATCCAGCCAGCGGTAAAAGGGATGCCGCACCAAGTCTGGGGCAAAGCGGGCATACTCCTCAGCCTCAAAAAATTGGTGATGGGGATAGACCAGCCAGAGCATATGGCTCCACCAAAAGCCCCGCCGCGCTGAGTAAGGATCTTTGACTTCATCTTCGGTGTGGGCATGGTGCAAGCGGTGACCGGCCACCCAAAAAATGGGACCTCCCTGCATGGCCAAGGCACCCAAAACAGCAATGATGTATTCCAACCACTGGGGCACTTGAAAACTGCGGTGACTCAGGAGGCGATGGTATCCCAAGCAAATGCCGATGCTGCCAAAGAGCCAGTGGAGAAAGATGGTGACCACCAAGGCTGACCAAGAAAAAAAGAAGAGAGCAACCGCGGCCAAGACATGAACCGTCGTTAAAAAAAGCACAAAGGCCCAATTGAGGCGGGCAGTTTCAGGTTGGAGTTCTAGGGATGATGACATGGGCACTCCTCAACACCGTGTGCGGATTTAGACGCAAGTTGAAATCAAGTTGTAATCTAGAGAATCTGAGCCACCAAGACAATCCTCAGGGCAATCCTCGGCTGAGCCTAAATGGCCTTAGAAAATGTCTTACCAGATTTGTGTTGCAGGTAGGTATCAAAGACGGCAGCCACATTGCGGATGAGGAGTCGGCCTACGGGGGTGACCTCTAGGCGATCGCGCCCTAAATGAATCAGGCCATCGGCAGCCAAGTCCTGGAGTGCGGCCAACTCTGGAGCAAAGTAGGCATCAAAGTCCAGCTGGAACTGGCGAGCGATCGCCCCCTTGTCCAAGGTAAATTGGCACATCAGTGCCATGATGATGGTGCGGCGCAGCAGATCCTCAGGGCGCAGTTGAATCCCGCGTTCTGTAGCCAATTGCCCCGCCGCAATGTCACTAAAGTAGGTGGCTAGATGCTTCTGATTTTGGGCATAGGCCTCCTGCAACATGCTAATTGAGGTCAGACCAAAGCCAATCAAATCTGCAGGGGGCAGGATCGTATAGCCCTGAAAGTTGCGTTTGAGCGTTCCTGCTGCTTGGGCGATCGCCAGCTCATCCGTGGGCTTGGCAAAGTGATCCATGCCAATGTACTGATAACCTTGGCTAGTTAGCGTTTCAATGACCCGCTGCAAAATGGCCAGTTTGGTCGTGCCATCGGGTAGGGTAGCAGGGTCAATTCGCTTTTGGATGGGTTTCAAATTGGGAAGATAGGCAAAGTTAAAGACCGCAATGCGATCGGGGTCAAGGCGCACTGTTTTGGCAATTGTGGTTTCAAAAGATTGCACCGTTTGAAAAGGCAGGCCGTAGATCAGGTCAATGTTGACACTCTCAAACTCAGCAGCGCGGATCCACTCCATCACTTGAAAGAGCCACGCCTCCGGCTGCACCCGATTGACAGCCAGCTGAACTTGAGGATCAAAGTCTTGCACACCAAAGCTAATGCGGTTGAAGCCCAGATCGCGCAAGCGAAAGAGATACTCGCGGTCGATATAGCGGGGATTGACCTCAATGGAAATTTCGGCATCGTTGGCAAATTCAAAGTGGTGGGTGAGCGTCCGCCACAGGGATTCCACTTGGTCAATGGTGAGATAGTTGGGGGTACCGCCGCCCCAATGCATTTGAATCACTGGACGAGTGCGATCCAGCCGTGCCGCCACTTGGGCAATTTCCTCTGCTAAGGCATCCAAGTAGGTTTTGGCAATCGTTTGGCTTTGGGTGACGATGACATTGCAGCCGCAAAAATAGCAGGCGGTTTGGCAAAAGGGAATATGCACGTATAGGGACAGAGGCAGATGCCCTGCGTTACTCCGCAGCAGTTCCCGCTGGAAACAATGGCTATCAAAGTCAGCAGTAAACTCGGCAGCCGTGGGATAGCTGGTATAGCGGGGCAAGGGGCGATCGTATTTTTGCAGCAATGCCCCATCAAATTGAATTGGCTGAACCACACTCATGGATGTTTGCAAGCTCCTAACAAGATCAACAGTGGGCCTTAAACGGCAACAGCTTCAGGACGGGGTTGCTCCCGCCGACTCGGTTGGTTCTCAACAACGGACTGCCAGACCTGCTCGCCAACGGTGGCTTTTAGCTCCGACTCTAGGGCGTGCATGAGGTGGCAGTTGAGGGTAAAGGCAAAGTTGGCTTCCTTGACAATGCGGGCGATCGCGACCTCATCGAGGCTGAGGCTATCCAAGGTTTCCCGATACCGCTGCTTAAAGGCTTTCTTGTCTTCTGGGGTCGGCAGGGCTGGAAACTCGTAAAAGGCGGTGCCCTTGCCTGCGGGGAGCGCTAACTGGGAACGCACAATTTTACTCAGAGCTTGTCCCCCAGAGAGATCCCCCATATAGCGGGTGTAGGAATGGGCAATGAGCAACAGAGGATCACTTTGGGCGAGGTCATGAATACGACTGAGGTAAACGCGAGTGGCTGTGAGGGGGGTAATCTGATCGCGCCAATTGTCGCCGTAGTAGAAGGCCAAGTCTTCGGCCAGTTGGCCACTGCGGTTGAGTTCGGGAAAATACATCGCCCGCAGGCGATCGCTCGTAGCACTGGCTAAGGCAGCTTCGAGGTCGGTGTACACAAAGTAGAGATTGGCCAAGAACTGGCGGAAGAGGCTCGGCGTAATCAACCCGCGGACAAAACATTTCATGAAGGCGGTGTGTTCGGCCAAGCTGTGAGCCTCAGCAGTTCCTTCCCGCAGCGCAAGGGAGAGCACGGTCATACCTGTAACTCCTGAAATCAGTTTTTAACAATCTTTTTTGAGATGAGTTCATCCTGCCAACGGCGAATGGCCGTGGGCTGAACGGGGGCAGAAGGGCAAACTAAGGGTGAGTATTACTTTTTGACCATATGGCTGTCAAGCGAAACTTCAAAAAACATTACAAAACTGCCTACTTTTGCAAAATCGTCAAGACGGTTATTGACCGTCCTGAGGGATATAGTATAGTAAAACGGTATGACCTGCATAGGTTTAGTTCTATAGGAGTGAAAGGCTTATGGTGGCGATCGCCCCCAATCCCGATGCGAGTCAGAGCGTTAAAACTATTCGCGAAAACCTTTTAACCCCCCGCTTTTACACAACAGATTTTGAACAGGCAGCAAAACTTGACCTTAGTCGCCAGCAGGAACAACTCGAAGCAATGTTGGCGGAAATGCGGGCAGACTACAACCGCCATCACTTTGTCCGCGACGACGCCTTCAAAGGCACATGGGACACCTTGGATGCAGAGACCCACAAAGCCTTTATTGATTACCTTGAGCGCTCCTGTGTCTCTGAGTTTTCAGGGTTTTTGCTCTTTAAGGAACTCTCGCGCAAGCTGAAGAATCGCCACCCCCTCTTGGCGGAAATCTTTCACCTCATGGCACGGGATGAAGCGCGGCACGCAGGGTTTCTCAACAAGGCAATGATGGATTTTGGCCATGGCATGGACTTGGGCTATCTCTCTAAGGCGCGTACCTACACGTTTTTCCCCCTGCCATGGGTGCTCTACACCGTCTATCTATCGGAGAAAATTGGCTACTGGCGCTACATCATCATCTACCGTCACCTGGAAAAGCACCCCGAACATTCCTTCTATCCCCTCTTTAACTACTTTGAAAGTTGGTGCCAAGACGAAAACCGCCACGGCGATATTTTCAAGGCCTTGATCCACTCCCAACCTCAATTGATTCAAGGCTGGGGTGCCAAACTATGGATGCGCTTCTTCCTGCTGACGGTGTTTGCCACCCATACGCTGACGGTGCATGAGCGTGCCAAATTCTATGAAGCCCTTGGTCTTGATGCCACGGAATTCGATCGCGAGGTCATTGCCAAAACCAATGAAACGGCCGCTCGCACCTTCTCGGTGGTGCTCAATGTCGATCACCCTGACTTTTATCCGCGGCTGCAACGCTGTGTCGAAATCCATAAAAAACTCCAAGCCATTGAAGCCAGCAAGCAACCCAAGTGGCTGAAGGCCTTGCGGAAGCTTCCTCACCAGTTGGCGATCGCCGGCCACCTGTTACGCCTGTATCTCTTGCCCCCCGTCAATGCCCAACAGGAATGGGGCACCGTGCACTAGGGCTAAAGCTCCTCTTGGCGAAAACGGTTGAGCAGTTCTACCAGCAGCTCTTGGTTGGCCTTGGGAATCAGGCGATCGAGGGAAAGGGACTGCTGACCCCCGCCAAGTGGAACTGAAACCTCCTGCAAGACACTCGTGACCTGCGCCGAATTAACCTCCCCCTGCTCTAGGAGGGGCAAAAAGGCTTCGGCAAGGGGGGCTGCCAGCTTGGCATCAGCGAGATACAGATGCCATTTGGCCACATCCATATAGATATCGCGGCCAATTTCAGCCGCAAGACGTTCAATTAAGGGGGTACGACTCATTTAGGTCACCGCTTTTTCATTCACTCTATTTGTACCAGTCAAGGGGGGCGATCGCTAAAACAGACCGATCATGGGATAGTAATCGGGAAAACACCTGTGGACAAGGATCAGGCTCACCCATAGAAGGCTAATCATTAATTTTTGTTAAGAACTAAAACCCTAACGGTCTTTTCCCTAAGTCCTGAATGCGCTCAAAGCAGCCAAAATCAATGGTTACAGGGAGCGTGTCCTTTTTCTTTTAGGAAAGAGCTGTAGATTACAACAGTTTTTATTCTTTGTGCTACCATAGGCATCAGTTCTCTTTTAATTGCTCTTAATTGCTGATTGTATGGCTACGGCTATCCCCCCCGGCATTCCCCAAGACGTTCAGCCAAGTGAGACCCTACTAGAAGACTTGCGCCAAGATGTCATTCATTTGCTGAAACAGACCGTTGGCATTGTTGAACGCTACAACAGCCTCCATAAAACAGCAGAGAGGGATTCATCTCAAGAAAAAACAGAATTTTCAGGTACAGCAGCGATTCGGCAAGCCCTCACCAACGTTGAGGAAATGGCTCTACGCATGTCCGTGGTCGCCCCCATGAAAGCTGGCAAATCCACGATTATCAATGCAATTGTCGGTCAACCGCTTTTGCCTGCTCGCAATACTGCCATGACCGCTACTGCAACGGAAATCGTTTTAGATACAAACTACCCTGAACCTGTTCTCTTTGTCCCCGAAGAAACCCTCGCTTTATTCAAAAAGACAGCGGCGAAAATCCGCCAAGAATACAATAGGAATCGTGACAACGTTGCAGCTAGGCTACAGAAATATCCTCATCTTGACACCACATTTGAAAACATTATCAGGAATGACGGCACTTTGTTCAAAGAAGAAACAACAGGTGTCGAAAGTGTGCGTGAAGCCCTGCAACTAATGAATGATTTGGTACGTTTAGCCAGCCAAATAGTTCCTGCCTACAACCCTGTAAAGCGGATGCGGGAGCTACCCCAGATCAGAGTAGCACCTTTTACCTCTGAAGGCGAGGCTATCAACACCGCTTTGGGCAACCTTGTCATTATTGACACTCCAGGTCCTAACGAAGCAGGCGAGAACTTAGAAATCAAGAATATTTTTGCTGAACAACTTGAGCGTAGTAGTCTCATTTTGGTTGTCCTAGACTTTACCCAACTCAAGACTGAAGCGGCTAAAAGTGTTCAAGAAACTGTTCAGGCAATTGCTGAGATTCGTGGTGGAACTGAAAATATCTATGCCCTCGTAAACAAAGTTGATCAACGACGCAGAGGGGATATGACTCCTGCAGAAGTGCGGGAGTTTGTGCAGCAGGAATTTAGAATTCCTAGCTCTCATGTTTTTGAGCTATCTGCCCAACGAGCCTATTGTGCTGCTCGTTTCCTGAAGCAGCATGACTTAGGAGAAGACTGGCGGACTCGACCTGAAGCCAGAGATTTGGCAAGAGAAATTCTTGGGGATGACTGGGAAGAAGACTTAGAAGATATTGACAAAGATGCGTTTACTAAGAAAGCTAGAAAGCAGTGGTATGAACGCTCAGGATTTTATCAGTTTTTCACTAAAGTGATTAGTGAACTCATTAAAATTGCTGCACCGAAAGTAATCAGGGAATCTCTAAACATCACTCACGGCTTTATTCATAAGCTTCTTGAAGACATTAATTTGCGAAAAAGAAGCTATCAAGCAACCCTAGGTACACTTGAGGATGAAATTAAGCAACTAAATCAAGATATTAAGAAAATTGAAAATTCGGCTAATCTGTTGAATATTATCGAGGAGTATCAAAAAGAAATTAAGAATCAGATTGCCAGTGAAGTCTCTGAATTGAAGAACAAGGCAAGAGCAGACGTTAGTCATCTTTTTTCTCAAAAAGAGTATGAGCAGGCTGATGTTCTCAAAAAAGTAATGCTTTTTCTCACAGACTTTGCACACAAATTAACCAACGACAAGTCTCGTGAGGATCATTTAAGGATTCCTTTTAGCTCAAGGCATGACGCTGAAGATTTTCAGGGAAAAATATTTAACCTAGTTTCACAAGAAGCAGAAAAGTTTTTTGGTGATACCCAGAAAAAGATTGAAAAATTTGTAGGAGAAAAAATCCTTGGATTAAAGAAAGAAATAGAGGAAGAAACTCAGCCTATCCTAGAAAAAGCAAGAGAACGACTCCAGATGACTTTTAATGTGCAATTAAGCCTTCCTGATTTTCAGGTTTCAAAGGCTAGTTTTGGCAATTCTGAACTTCGACCCGAAGCTTTAACTAGGACTGTCAATAAATTTCGAAAAGTGGAAAAGAGATTTTGGTGGCACTGGTTTTGGCTAATTCCTAAGGAAGTGTATGAAATTTATACAGAGACTATTCAAGAATATGTAGTCTATCTCAATAAAGTCGTTGAGGAAATCAATCGACAAATAGACACCCAAGCGAATCAAATAGAACAAGAGGTTAATAATTATTTAGAAAAAGGTTTTAAAGTAGAAGCAGAACAATACATCGAGTATCTCAGTAGCTATCTCAAGGATTATCGAACAACTCTGATTGAGAGCCAAGAATATCAGAGAAAGTCTGCTGTTGAAAAAGAAGAAGTGATGAAGCAACTAGAGCAGCTCGAGGAGGATGCTCAAAAAGCGAAGTGTGATATTCCAATTTATTCGCGTCGAGTAGAGCAAGTTCTGATCAGCAGTATTGAAGGTGAATACTGAGCCGACAAATTATTAAATTTTATTGCAGATTCGACTTTCCTTACCGTACAGTGTCAACACTTTTTATCTTTTGTGCTAACCTAGCCCCCAGTACTCCCTGACTGCTGATGATGCCGATTTATTTAAGTCGATTAAAGTAATTTTTTGCGTTGTAGATTTTATGAATTACTTAGCCATTGAAGAGCGAATCCCTCTTGCCAATGATCAGCTACTGATTGATTTAGCTAACAGCATTCACACAAATCAGTCTTTGATAGCGTATCGCGCCAATCGAGGTTTTTTGGGTAGGTTACTGGATAGTTTAACAGGTCGCACTTACCAGCAAGATACCCTTCTTGCCCAAAACTTGACCCGAGGACAGGAAGCATTACTGAGCATTACCAATGAACTGATTGAAAAGCTGCAATTTACTGAGTATGCTCTTGTCACTACCCAACACTCCCTCCGAGAAACTCGTGAATGTCTTGTAGCTACTCAGCACTCTCTTCGAGAAACTCGTGAGGGGCTTAATCACAACACGCAGGCATTGAGTAGTTTATTGAATAGTTTAATTGAGACCTGCGATCGCAAGTTTCAAGAGCAAGAGAAACGTATTGCTACCCTTGAACGGCGAGTGACGGCACGGGAAGATTTCGATCGCATTTTCTCTCTCTGGCGAAGTGGCCAAAGCTATCACGATCTCCCTTGGGCTATCCAAATCCTATTTTTAGCCCGCGAAATCTACAACAGTTCCATTGCCTACCTAGAACTTGAACAACAAGTCACTTATTATCGCGACCTACTGGTGAATGAAATTTTGGCGCACCAGCGGCACTACTTACCCAAGCATTTCTTCAGTACCGCAACGCTGCTAAAAGTAACTCGGCAAGCAACAGCACAAGAGGATACAGAGATCGTTTACGACATTCTGGCGAGTTGCCGCTATTCAGACTCCTATCCCTTGCTGCGCAATATGTCAACACTATACTGCCAACAGCAGCCTTCCTTTGTCCTTCAGCACCCTCCTTATACCCTAGATGCCAAAGAAGTCATTCAGCGGATTGTTCATGAAACTGCCGCTGCAACGTTGCATTCCCTCCAGTCTCTGAAATCCAAGGAGTGATTATGCTAAACACTGGTTCAAAAGTTGGTTTAGTCCTCACGGGTGGTGGTGCCAAAGGTGCTTACCAAGTGGGGGCACTGCGCTACCTCGCTGAACAGGGATTTGAACCGCACATTATTGCAGGTACCAGTATCGGTGCCCTCAATGGCGCCATCATTGCCAGCTATCCCCAGCAATTGGCTCGGGGTGTGAGCAAGCTCGAGGAGATTTGGCGTGAGATTGGTGCCGCCAATATCATCTCCGCCAACCCCAACTGGCTCAGCATTCTCATCAGCTATGGCATCCAATCTGCCTTACCTGAATTTGGGGGATGGATCAATACTTTTTTGACAGTGACGGGGATTCTCCCCAAATGCTATTCCTTCTTTGACCCGCGCCCGATCGAAGAACTTGTGCACTCCTATGTAAACTACAACCAACTGAAACGGGGTACGGAGCTTTGGGTAACGGTTTTTCCCTCATTGCAAATTCCGGGTCTGGGCTATAACCTGTTGATGACATTGATTGACATGTGTCGCGTTTGGACAGGCACAAAAGCTGAGTGGCTGCGGGCACAGGATATGGATGACCCAGAGACGTTATTGAACTTGCTGCTGGCGAGTGCGGCCGTTCCTTTGGCCTTTCCGCAGCGACAGGTCAATGGTCAAACCTATGTGGATGGGGCACTTCAGGATAATGTGCCCTTGGGAGCGTTGGCGCAGCGGGGCTGTACCCATGCCATTGTCATTCACCTTGAGGATGGGGTGCCCTGGAATCGTTATGACTTCCCTAATTTGACAATCATTGAGATTCGACCACAGACAGTGCTGAATACTTCAAACACGGTTGTACTGGGGAGTCTAGAAAGCTTGCTCGATTTCCGGAGCGATCGCATTGCCGCCCTGCAAGCACAAGGGTATGCCGATGCCAAGGCAGCCATTGAGCCGATCCTCACCCTTGCGCAGAACCTGAGAACCCTGCGCCAAACCCATGGGGAGTTAAAGGCTTCTACGGCAGCACTCTTGAATCCCGATGAGTTAAAAACCTCTACAGCAGCACTGCTCAATCACAACGTTACTTTAAAATCAATACCCCCCATGGTTGATCCATAGGGGGTCATCAGGAGATAGCTCAGCACCGACCTATGGATCGTAGGGCTTCTTGCCGGTGAACTTCAGTTGCGAAGGATTGGGATTTTGGCCAATGGAGCGGGGCACTGAGTTGACGGCTTCACGCCCTTGGTTCACCTTCTCAGGGAAAACACCATCCTTGGGATGGATCAACACCGTTTCACCATCGGGGAAAATGCGGTAGATTTTGTAGTCATTGATTTTGCGGGGACGCAGTTGCTGAGCGGCTAGGGCAAGGCACTGCTCCTTACGGGCAAGGTAAACAAGATTTTCCCCTTCACGCATAACCGCAGCCCCAGCCGTCGGCATTTCAAAAACCTGCTCTTTGGGGCTTGTCCAGGTGATGGCGTATTTCTCTTCGGTGTCCGCTGCGCTGAGGAGGCCGCCAGTGCTGCCACCATAGAGCGGGGGTTGCCCAGTGAGTGTTGTCATGCGTTCGATCCTCAATCTCTCACGTTTTCATTCTTAAGATCGGCCAGATACAACCCTTTTCTTGGATATGGGAACCATAAAGGGGATGCAATCCTCTCCCATAGGGGCTTTCGCAGTTTTGAGCGTTTGCCCTCCTTGCGAAAAGGGCTGTAGCCAGATTCAACGGCATCGTAGCATTGAAATCGCGGTGTTGATGCGAGTTGTGAGAAACTGTAACAGTTCCTTCAAAATAAGGAATTGTTGTTGAGCTGTTTGATCAGCATTCTGAATTATTTTCAATGATCACCCTTGAACAACCTATGGCTAAAGGGCTAATTTGTTAAGATTATTGACAAAGTGCGACAAAAATATGTCCGCTCCTCACAAGGGATTATTGAGCAATGCAATATCTCTACCTCCATGGATTTGCCTCGTCGCCGCGCTCAAGTAAAGCTCAGTATTTTCGCGATCGCTTTGCGGAACTCGGTCAACCGCTACTCATTCCTGATCTCAATCAGGGGGATTTTTTTCATTTGACCTTAAGTCGTCAAATTGACCAGGTAGAAGCGCTGCTCGCCCCAGAGGAACCCGTCACATTGATTGGCTCCAGTTTTGGTGGCCTGACGGCTGCTTGGCTAGCGCAAAAGCATTCCCAAGTGGTGCAACTGTTTCTGCTGGCACCTGCCTTTGAGTTTGCGATCCATTGGCTGCCGCGCTTGGGCGATCAATACCGCCGCTGGCAAGAAACGGGTGTGCTGGAGGTGTATCACTACACCAAAGAACGCCTGCTCCCCCTTAGCTATGGTTTTGCCAAGGATTTACTAGAGTACGACGATCGCCAGCTGCAGCGGCCTGTGCCTACCCTCATTTTCCATGGTCTTCAGGATGAGGTGATTCCCATCGAAGCCAGTCGTCGCTACTGTGAAGGCCGCCCTTGGGTGAGTCGGGTGGAATTGGACAGTGATCACGCTCTCAAGGATGTACAGCCGGCCATTTGGGGCATGATGTATCCAATCATCTATCAGCAGTTAACTTGAGAGGCTGGGTCAAGGGAGACCGCAGGAACTTCTGCTCGCACGGCGCGAAACATGCCAAAGCGGCACAGTCCCATGCCAAAGGCAAGCCGCATCAACAGAAAGGTGGGTACTTCCCGCAAAGATTTTACTAGCCCCGGTAGGCCAAAGCGAATCAGCCCCTCTGGTCGCACAATTCCCTGCCAAATTGAATCTAGCCACGAGGGGAGCGTTTCCTGTGTCCAGTCAGCAGTGATCACCTCTCCAGCCACTAAACCCGTTGCGGCAAGGGCTTCGGCAAAGCCTTCAATACTGGCAAAGGCGGGGTGTGCCCATTGATCCAATAGCTGCCGCATAATGAGCCGCTCCCAGAGGTTCAAGGGGTGCTGGCGATCGTCCCTTTGGTTCCAATCGGCAACCACAAGAATCCCCCCCGGCTTTAGGACACGGAGTAATTCCTTAGCAAACTGCTGTTTATCGGGCATGTGGGGGCCGGCCTCAATTGACCAAACCACGTCAAAGCTGGCATCTGGAAATGACAAGGCTAGAGCGTCATCCACCTGAAACTGCACATTGAGATCCGCAGGAGTGAGTTCCCGCGCCCGCCGTACCTGTTCAGGGCTGATTGTAATTCCCGTCACGTGAAAGCCATAGTCACGCGCTAGCATACGACTGCTCCCGCCAATGCCACAGCCCACATCCAAAACCGTTGTCCCCGGCGGCAGGCGATCGAGACCCGCCCAGCGCACCATTTCATGGACAAAATCTGCCTTTGCTTGGCGAAAGTCCTTACAACGGGGGGGCGAACCATAGTGGCCAAGGTGAATATGCTCACCCCAGTAAAATTCAAGAATGCCGTCATTGGTCCAGTCGTCATAGGACTCGGCGACAGAGCGGGCAGACTCGTACTTGCGAGGAAACAGGAGATAAAGCGCTAACCCTAGGAGGACTAACGCGCCAACAATGATAACCAGTATGAGCAATAGATGAGACATGCAGCAGATTGGCTGGTGAAACCTTTCACTATGATGACGAGGTTTTTAGCATTTCCACAAGGGAAAGAGCCACAGATGGGTTTTCGTGGGAGATCGTACGCTGTTCAATACTATCTTGAAAAGTTGGTGCAATCCTACCTGCTAGTGCTGCGGGCACCCAATCCTCGTGAAAAAGGCTGTAACTTAATAATAAGGAGCCTTAAAAATTCTGGAAGGAACTGCCTTGGCGGATGTGCCTGTGTTTGACTCGATTGAATCTGCGTTGGATGCCCTGCGGCGGGGTGAAGTTATCGTCGTGGTGGATGATGAAAATCGTGAGAATGAGGGGGATCTCATTGGTGCCGCTGAGCGTGTGACCCCAGCCATGATTAACTTTATGGCGGTTCATGCCCGAGGATTGATTTGCCTCGCCATGGAGGGCGATCGCCTCGATGAATTGGATTTGCCCTTAATGGTAACAACAAATACCGATAGCAACCAAACTGCCTTTACGGTGAGTGTTGATGCCGGTGCCCGTTGGGGCGTGACCACAGGCATTTCCGCCGAAGACCGTGCCCGCACCATTCAAGCCCTCATTGACCCGACGACCCAGCCTCAAGATTTACGTCGCCCCGGCCATGTCTTTCCCCTGCGATCGCGCCCTGGGGGGGTTCTCAAGCGAGCCGGCCATACCGAAGCCGCCGTCGATCTGACACGGTTGGCAGGTCTCTACCCAGCGGGGGTCATCTGTGAGATTCAAAATCCCGACGGCACCATGTCGCGGCTGCCCCAACTCATTGAATATGCTCGCACCCACCAACTGAAGATTATTAGCATTGCCGACTTAATTAGCTATCGTCTCCAGCATGAGCGTTTTGTCCGCCGCGAAGCTGTGGCCAAGCTACCGACGGAGTTCGGTGAATTTCAAATCTATGGCTATCGCAATTCCCTCGATCAATCGGAGCACGTCGCCATTGTCAAAGGAGATCCTGCCACGTTTAGCGAGCAACCCGTGCTGGTGCGCGTTCATTCTGAATGTTTGACGGGCGATGCCCTCGGTTCACTGCGCTGCGATTGTCGGATGCAACTGCAAGCGGCTCTGAAAATGATTAACGCGGCAGGACGCGGTGTGGTGGTTTATCTGCGCCAAGAGGGTCGTGGCATTGGCCTAGTCAACAAGCTACGTGCCTATTCCCTGCAAGATTTGGGAATGGACACCGTGGAAGCTAATGAGCACCTCGGCTTCCCAGCGGATTTGCGTAACTATGGCGTTGGCGCCCAAATGCTCAATGACTTGGGAGTGAAGCAGATTCGCCTGATTACCAATAACCCCCGTAAAATTGCTGGCCTCAAGGGCTATGGCCTCGAAGTGGTGGATCGGGTGCCCCTGCTGATTGAAGCGACGCCCTACAACACCCCCTACTTGACGACTAAGGCGGAGAAACTGGGGCATCTACTGCTACAAACTTACCTGATCACAGTGGCCTTTCGCTGGCAGGAGTCGCAATTAGATGCGGGCGATCGCTATGAGCGGTTGGAAAAAATACGTCATCTGGCCGCAGGCGTCCATTTGCTAGTGCGCGAAGAAGCTCGGCCCGTTGCGCAGGCCATCTTTGGACATCCTGACCTGATTGTTCACTTTGGCTTTGACCAACCCCATGTGGCCGATCGCCAGTGGTATCAGCAGCCAGAACATCCCTATGTCTTGGCGGTGCAAACCCTGCTGCGGCAATTTTGCCAATGGCCAACCCTGAAGGGATTTGAGTTTCTCGTGGCCACCGGCAGCGATCCAATGCTCAACCTACCGATGGATCTCGATCGCCAAGCCTACACCCAACAGCCCCCCAGTGAGTGGCAACCTCATCTCATCTATTCATGGTCAGCAGTAGCAGGTTAAAGCGTCGATGAATATCTTGGAGCATCTACGCCGTTTTCAAGTGTGAACATTCATTTATCCCACTACTTCTGGCCAAAAAAAGACACACTGGAGCGGCGTTGGCGTTAGCACAACAACACTGGCAATGGCGCGATCGCCCACGGGGAAACTGACTGCCCAATGTTCTAAAGGCTGAGCCGCCGTCCGCTGCCATACCCCGATCCCCTGAGCCTTGAGCCACGCTTCATAGTATGTCCAAGCCTGTAGAAACGAGCGATCGCTCCCCTCTAATATCCTTTGTTGCAGAGCCGCCCCAAAAAACCGCCGACTAATGGCTGAACGCTGAGGACAGGGGCGCAATATTTCTACATCTACCCCTACAGCCGCCCGGCCACTCACGGCCAACACCGCTAAGTTACCACTATGGCTCCAGTTAAATTCCAAAGCATCCAAATAGGGCTTACCCCCAGCGGTACGCGGTAGAGGCTTCTCGCCAAGATTCGGCTGATAGCGTCGTAAATAGGCGCGCAGGGTAACCTCACGGGGCACATCAGGGGGAAGCGTTAACCACCAAAGATGCAGCGCATGGGAATACAAGGTGAGATTGTCGTGTGGCGCCTGCCATTGAGGGGCAACAATCGGGGGTAGGGGCAAATCCCACACATTAAAGACTGAGGCGTTTTTTTAGTGACAATAGGTGAGTGCGGGGATTAATGGGGCTACGGGGCAGCGGTAACTCAAAATTCGGCCAATTGGGCAGACTGGCACAGGGACAGTGTACAGGGGGTAACCCATGACAGGGTAGAGGCACAGGCATTTGGCAGCGGGCACAGGGGGTAATGTCCCAACAGTCGCTCAAGAGTTGCGTAATCGTCTCCGCCGTGTCCTCAAGAAAGCAGTCTCCTGCCTGACCAGAGATCACATAGACCCAGCAGGCCTCAAAGGCTTGACTGTAGCGATCGCCCTGAAGGACAGGTTGCGGCAGCACCGTATGCGCTCCGCCCCAAATACACAGTCGTTTGCCCAGCTGAAACCAGTAGGCGAGATAGGACTTCACCTTTGCTTGGGCTGCCAAAAAGGCACAACCTTCCAGATCCGTCATTGACACAACCCTCGCTGCTGTACTTACTACCCTAGCGCAAGGAAACGAGGGCGATGCGTGCTAACGAATCAGTGCCGCCAAGGAAGCATCCAACTGTCCCCAACTGTGGCCATCAAGGGCTAACTGCTCAATGAGACTGGCCAAGCGCAACGCTTTGAGTGCCTGCTCCCCACCCACCGAGGGAGGTTGACCACCACGAACACAGTTGACGAAGTGCTCCAACTCGGCATGGAGGGGTTCAATATTGCTCGTATAGACCTTCTCAATGAGACCGTCTTGGCGGTAGAGAACTTGGCCATGATCGGCACTGCACGATGCCGTGGTTTTGCGGTGAATAAGAATCTCGTTTTTTAGGAAATCTGCCTCCGTGAGGGAATTTTTGCAGTGGGCAGCAATGCGTCGTTGTTTGCGGTGGGTGACTTTACTGGCCGTGAGAGTGGCAATAATGCCGTTGGCAAAGCCCAATGTGGCGGTCACGTAGTCCAGATACCCAGAGTTGGCAGAGCGACTGCCGGCGGCCGTTAGGCGCACCACAGGGGAATTGGTGAGTTCCAATAGCAAGTCAATATCGTGGATCATTAAGTCGAGAACCACTGAGACATCATTAGCGCGATCGGAGTAGGGACTCATGCGATCGGCTTCAAGGGCAAGGATTTCCTCAGTGCGCAGAACTTTGCTCAGTTCTTGAAATGCAGGGTTAAATCGCTCAATATGTCCGACTTGGAGGATGCACTGGCACTCCGCTGCTGCGTTGACGAGCGATTCTGCTTCGCTAATACTGGCGGCAATCGGTTTTTCCACCAAGACATGTACCCCGTGACGCAAGCAGGTAATGCCCACTTCATGGTGGAGACGGGTAGGCACGGCAATACACACCGCCTCAACGTGGGGCAGTAAATCCACATAGTTTTCAAAAAATTTCACCCGATATTTGCTAGCGGTATCAATGCCCCGCTCCAGATTCACGTCAGAGATGCCCACAAGTTCGACATCTTTGAGTAAACTCAAAACACGGGTATGGTGCTGACCCATGTTGCCAACACCGATAACGCCAATGCGCAGTGGTTCGGGCTGGGGACGGACGGCAGAACTCATGTCTAGTTATTTCACTCCTCTACGCAACCGGGGAAAGGCTTGGTGTTGGCGATCGCCCGCCGTAAGTAGCAACTCACAGAATGAACATTTTCAGAAAGATGCTACCACAGCATTGCCAAATGTAAAGGTTTTGATAGACAGCTATGATGACGACACCAAAGGCCGTCGTGTTGCTCTCAGGGGGGTTAGACTCCAGCACGGTGTTATTTCGTGCCAAGGCACTGGGTTATGCTTGCTATGCCCTTTCCTTTGACTATGGGCAGCGCCATCGGCGGGAATTAGAAGCCGCGATCGCCATTGCCACCGCCGCCGGCGTGATTCAGCATCAAATGGTCTCCTTGAATTTGCAGTTGTGGGGCGGCTCTGCCTTGACTGATTTAACGATTGACTTGCCTCGCGATCGCGATCTGGCTACCATGAGCCAAGAGATTCCCATTACCTATGTCCCCGCCCGCAATACGATTTTCTTGAGTGTTGCCCTTGCCTATGCCGAAGCCCTAGGGGCGCAAACGGTTCATATTGGCGTCAATGCCCTCGATTACTCTGGCTATCCCGACTGTCGGCCTGATTATATTGCTGCAATGCAGGAGGTCTATCGCTTGGGTACCAAGCAGGGACGTGAAGGTCAGCCCATTGAAATTGTCACCCCCCTCATTGAACTTCATAAAAAAGACATCATTCGTCTGGGGAATGAGTACGGCGTTCCTTGGGAAAAAACATGGTCCTGTTACAGCGATGGCCAACAGGCCTGTGGTCGCTGCGATGCCTGTCGATTGCGTTTAGCGGCCTTTGCCGAATTAGGGCTTGTGGATCCTTTGCCCTACGCGGCTGACCACCCTGTGTAGGTTCGGTAAATCCCCCTTTTGCAGAGAGCGGGAGCGATCGCACTATAGGAAGGAGAGAGGGTTAAGCCCAATATGGGTGCTGTGCCCCGCATCGAAGTTAGCCTGCAAAGGGAGTTTTCGTCGCTATGGCAAAAGTTGTCGGAATTGATCTGGGGACCACCAACTCCTGTGTGGCCGTCATGGAAGGGGGCAAGCCCACGGTTATTGCCAATGCTGAAGGGTTTCGGACAACGCCCTCCGTTGTTGCCTACACCAAAAATGGCGATCGCCTCGTGGGTCAAATTGCCAAACGGCAAGCAGTGATGAACCCCGAAAATACTTTCTATTCTGTGAAGCGCTTTATTGGCCGTCGCTTTGATGAGGTGACCCACGAAGCCACCGAGGTCTCCTACAAAGTTTTGAACGTCAATGGCAACGTCAAGCTGGATTGCCCCGCCCTTGGCAAACAGTTTGCCCCCGAAGAAATTTCTGCTCAAGTCCTGCGCAAACTAAAAGAGGATGCTAGCAAATACCTTGGCGAGGAAGTCACCCAAGCGGTGATTACTGTGCCCGCCTATTTCAACGACTCGCAGCGCCAAGCCACCAAAGACGCTGGCAAAATTGCCGGTCTTGAAGTGCTGCGGATCATCAACGAACCCACCGCCGCTTCCTTGGCCTATGGCCTAGATAAAAAAGCCAATGAAACCATCCTTGTCTTTGACCTTGGCGGTGGTACCTTTGACGTGTCCATCCTTGAAGTCGGTGATGGCGTTTTTGAAGTGCTCGCCACCTCCGGGGACACCCACCTTGGTGGTGACGACTTTGACAAGAAAATTGTGGACTACTTGGCTGAATCCTTCCGTGCCCAAGAAGGCATTGACCTGCGCAAAGACAAACAGGCGCTGCAACGGCTGACAGAAGCGGCAGAAAAAGCCAAGATTGAACTTTCCAGCGTCATGCAAACGGAAATTAACCTGCCCTTCATTACTGCAACGCAGGATGGGCCTAAGCACCTCGACATGACGCTCACCCGCGCCAAATTTGAGGAACTCTGCTCTGACCTCATTGACCGTTGTCGCGTACCCGTTGAGCAAGCCCTCAAGGACGCCAAACTCACTAAAGATCAAATTGACGAAGTGGTACTGGTGGGTGGCTCTACCCGCATTCCTGCCATCCAAGAGCTGGTCAAACGGCTATTGGGCAAAGACCCCAACCAGAGTGTGAACCCCGATGAAGTCGTGGCCGTGGGTGCTGCCATTCAAGCGGGGGTTCTCGCCGGTGAGGTCAAGGATATCCTGCTGCTGGATGTCACACCGCTGTCTTTGGGGGTGGAAACCCTTGGCGGCGTGATGACGAAAATTATTCCTCGCAACACCACGATCCCGACGAAAAAATCCGAGGTCTTCTCTACTGCGGTTGATGGTCAAACCAATGTGGAAATCCACGTCCTGCAAGGGGAGCGGGAAATGGCCGCCGATAACAAGAGCCTCGGTACCTTCCGTTTGGATGGCATTCCGCCGGCACCCCGCGGTGTGCCCCAAATCGAAGTCACGTTTGATATTGATGCCAACGGTATTCTCAACGTCACCGCTCGCGACAAAGGCACCGGCAAACAGCAGTCCATTAGCATCACCGGCGCCTCAACGCTGCCTAAGGATGAAGTGGAACGCATGGTGCGCGAAGCAGAAATGAATGCCGCTGCTGATAAAGCCAAACGCGAGAAAATCGAGACCAAAAACCAAGCGGAACAACTCTGCTACCAAGCGGAGAAACAACTATCCGAATTGGCTGACAAAGTCTCCACCAGCGATAAAGACCGCCTCACCGCCCTCATTGCTAACCTGCGCTCGGAAATCGGCACTGAAGCCGAGAAGAAACCCATTGAATCCATTAATTTTGAACGGGTGAAATCGCTGATGCAGGATCTGCAACAAACCCTCTACAGCGTCGGCTCCAGTGTTTATCAAAGTGCGCAGTCCAGTGATGGAACTGGCTCCAGCAGCAGCGGTAGCAGTGGTGGTGGTGACGAAGTGATTGACGCTGAGTTTTCGGAAACCAAGTAGTCCCTTAAATTCGCAACTTTCTGCCAGAACAAGACTCCTCCTCCCCCTAGGTGAAAGCTTAGGGGGTTTCTCATTTTTGTGAGGGGGTATAGTCACAGTTTTTTCGATCACAGGCTTCTTGTGCTAGGGGAAAAATTCCGATAGAATAAAGTTTCTGTCCTTAATTTTTGTTGAGTGCTGAGACCACCCCACCATTGAGGTAAGCATGGCCAAACGCCGCAATCCCAAGAAAGAAAAAGCTCTTCGTAACCAAGCCTATGCTCGCAAGTTTCGCAAGCGTTCTTCGGGTCGCTACAGCCGCCGCCTAAATACGGAGAATCGCCCAGAGACGAAAACCACCGAGACGGTTGAGGAAATGACGGACGCCTAGAGGGCAGTCGGTGATTAAGCGCGCGTTGCCATGGCGAGAGTTCGGGGTTGCGTTTTTAACCGTTTTTTTGGCTGAATTTGCCGATAAAACTCAAATTGCTGTATTTTTCATGGCTGCCCGCGCTGCCTCCCCTTGGTTGGTGTTTTTGGGAGCAGCTTTGGCCTTAGTAACCACTAGTTTGATTGGGGTATTGATTGGTCGCTGGCTATCACAGTACCTCTCGGAACAGCGATTACAAACGCTGACGGGTGGTAGTCTCTTGGCGATCGCCCTTTGGCTATTGTGGGATATGCTGCACCCAAGCCTTTGATGACCAAAATATCGCCACTTAATGGCGCGAGAAAGTTCCTTCAGTTGACGATCGCCCCCTGCTAAAGTGAGGGGGTTAGTTTAGGCACTGTCTAAGTTTGTGAACCCCTGAGGAGACTGTGGAGAATGCCATCCCAAGTCATTGAACTGTGGTCATCGTTCGTTAGTATTGCCGATGCACCGTTGTTTCGCCTTGGGCGGGAAACGATTTCCCTGCGTTGGCTGTTTCAAGTGGTGCTGTTGCTCATCCTCGTTGCCATTTTGGCGCGCTTTTTCAAGGGGGTGCTGAAAAATCAACTCCTACCCCGCCTTGGTTTGGATTTAGGCAACCGTGAGGCCATTTCCACTGTGATGAGTGGTGCCGGGGGAGCACTGGGCTACATTATTGTTTTGCAAGCAGTGGGGATTAATCTCGATTCCCTAGCGGTGATTATTGGTGGCTTGGGGGTGGGGATTGGTTTTGGTTTGCAGGATGTCACCCGCAATCTCATCAGTGGCCTGACGCTCCTGATTGAGCGCAAAGTGCGTGTCGGTGACTTTGTGGAAATTGAAAACATCAGCGGCTACGTTCAGGAAGTCTCGATGCGAGCCACGGTGATTCAAACCTTTAACGGTTCAAATGTGGTGGTGCCCAATACCTACCTTGCCGATAGTCCGGTGCTGAATTGGTACTACGAAACCCATCGCGGTCGTATTGATATTCCCATTGGGGTGGCCTATGGGACAGATCCAGTTTTGGTGACGGAAGTCTTGCTCAATATTGCGCATTCTGAACCAGATGTCCTCAGGGAGCCAGCCCCTCGGGTGATTTTCCGTGAATTTGGCGATTCTGCCCTTAAGTTTGAACTCTGGGTATGGACGGATGCCATTGAGCGGCGAGTGTTCATCAAGAGCAGTCTCAATTTCAAGATTGATTATTACTTTCGGCAGCATAATATCTCGATTCCTTTCCCGCAACGGGACATCTGGATCCGCAATGCGCCAGCGCTCTCTCCCCTCAGTGAGCCAGCCGAAACGGTAGGCATGCCCTTGGCACCGGCAACGCCCTCTTTAAAGTCGCTGCTTCAGCAGGTGAGCTATTTTCAGTGCATGAATGACTTGCAATTACGCTTTCTCATCGAATCGGGCTACCGCAAGCACTTGGCAGCGAAGGAAATTTTGTTCCGTGCTCAGGAGGCAATCAGTAACTTCTACATCGTATTGCAGGGGCAGATGGCGGCGGTCTATGAGGAGAATGGTGAACTCAAGCCGATGATGACGTTTAACCCGGGGGAGCACTTTGGCGAGCTACCACTGATGCTGGGGGTGGCCTGCCCAACAACGATGATGGCAATGACGGATACGGTCTTGTTTGTCCTACCACGGGAGGGATTTGAACAGTTGCTAAAAGAACATCCTTCCCTTGCCGATGATATTGCGGTAGCGATCGCCCGCCGTCAGGATGTGCTGGCGCAACATCAACAGGAGCTTCAGCAACTGAGTCGCCAAGAGGCGGATCAAAGTCGTCCGATTAACTGGATTCGCGATCGCCTGCAAAAACTGCTGAGTTGGTAAAGTGCTCAATCGGTGGCGTCCAGCGTAAATGCGTGCTCCAAGTATTGATGCAGCCGATAGGTACCTGCTTGGTATCGCACCAAGGCCACATCGAAGCGACAGGGATGATCCTGCCACTGGGGCTGACGTTCTAGGAAGGCTTGGGCGGCCAAAATGAGTTTGCGTTGCTTGCTAGGGGAAATCGCACCGAGGCCATCACAATCCCAGTTGCGGGAACGGCGGGTTTTCACTTCGACAAAGCGCACCACCCCCCGCGGATCACAGGCAACAATATCCAGCTCACCCCAAGGGCAAGACCAGTTCTGAGCCAAAATTTGACACTGCTGGGTTTGTAGCCACGCGACAACTACCGCTTCCCCGCGATCGCCCACGTGGCGCATAGGCCCTAGGCTTCAATGGGTTCGAGATTAAACAAGTCTTGGAGGGTCTGCATAGCGCGTTGACGACTTTCTAAATCCCGCTGTGATTGCAGTTGCACCGTTGGATCATGGAGAATCTTGTTAATAATTGTGCGCGTCATTGCTTCAATGACCCCTTGATGTTTCTCACCAAACTCACTGCCTAAGCGGGAGAGGGCTTTTTCCAGCTCTTGGGTACGGATCGCTTCCATTTTTTGGCGCAGACTGCGGATGGTGGGAATCGTTTCTAGGGCGTGCCACCAAGCCAAAAAGGTCTCTAATTCTTCCTCAAGGATACCCTCGGCCTCTTGAGCCAATTGGCGTCGCGCCTCTTGGTTTTGGGCGACGACTGCTTCGAGATCATCCACATTAAACAGTTGTACGGAGGCCAATTCCGTCACGTTGGCATGGACATTGCGGGGCACGGAAATATCAATGATTGATAGGGGGCGATCGCCCGTGAGCACCGACCCTAAATTCTCGCGATCCAAGAGGGGTTGTGTCGCTGCTGTACCCGTAAAGACCAAATCCATTGCTGCCACAATCGGCAGTAGATCTGTCATCGTAAAGAGTTCAAAGCGTACTTCGGGAAACTGCTGCGCCAGTTCCTGTGCCCGTTCCAAGGAGCGGTTGATAATGCTCATTTCTTTCACCCCTCGGGCAATCAGGTGTTGCACCACCAAGCGGGACATTTTGCCCGCACCGACAATGGCAATGCGGCAGTTCTGGAGATTTTGCAACCGCAGGTCGGCGAGTTCCACCGCCGCTGAGCTAATGGAGACCGCCCCCGTCCCAATGCTGGTTTCTGTGCGTACCCGTTTACCGGCCGCGATCGCCCCCGTAAAGAGGCGATTGAGAATAGACCCAATGGACTTGTACTGCTGCCCTAACTGATGACAGCGCTTCACTTGGGAGAGAATTTGCCCCTCGCCAATCACCAAGCTATCCAGACCCGAAGCCACCCGCATGAGGTGCATCACCGCATCCTGATGCAGCAGGATAAAGAGGTAGGGACGCAGTTGGGGCAGGGGAATATGACTCCACTCACTGAGAAACTGATGCACTTCCCGCACGCCCACCTCAGTGTCACTAGTAACAATGTAAATTTCTAAGCGGTTACAGGTGCTAAGGATGGTCGCTTCCTGAATATGGGCGTAGCCGCATAGATGTTGCAGTGCCCGCTCCCGCACATCCTCTGGCACACTCAATTTTTCGCGCACATCCACAGGGGCGGTTTTGTGACTCAAGCCAATGACAGCAATATTCATAGGAATCGGTTGACGTTCGGCTGCAACTCCATCAATTGTTGTATCAGGATTCTTGAGCCTCCTTCACGCTTGTTTGCAAGTCTTTACTAAAGGAGGATTCTCCCTAACCGAGATTCCTGAGCCAGTCCCTCAGGTCTTCCAGGGTCGCAAAGTCAAGGAGTGCCTCTGCCAAAGTCTCAATCTGGGTGGATGGGAGTTGGCGAATTGCTGCTTCAAGGTCAGCCGGTAAATCCCCAAACCGTCGCCTGAGGAAGCGCAAAACAACCAGTGCTTCTCCCTGCTGTAATCCCTGTTGCAATCCCTGTTGCAATCCCTGTTGCAGTCCTTGCTGTAATCCTTGCTCCAATCCCTGCCGTAAGCCCCGTTGTAACCCTTCCTCTTGTGCCTCGGCATAGACCTCTTGGTAAAACCGTGTCCGCTTCAGCTCCTCCGTCGTAAACCCCAGCATGCGCAGCACCTCCTCCCGACTCAGCTTGGTGAACTTGTACAGCACAATGGTAGTGATTAACTCTATTATGGCTTCCAAGTTTGGCGCTCTTTCGGTCTGGCTGCGCTGGGCAAGTAATCGAGCGACTCTGGGCATCTCTGCCTCTGGTACCACCATCAACTGCATCAGGGCAAGGCTCAAGGGCAATTCCGCTGGTGACCCCAGTTCATTCAAATACACCCGCCGCAGGCGATCGCTCTTGACCAACACGTCATAGGGTTCAAAGGAAACTTGTTCGGCTTGGCGATGGGGATAAATGACCACCGCTTGCCAATCAGAGAAAGTTTGGCGGTACAGGCGCAGATAGAGAAAAATCTCAGCAAAGAGACGTTCGTAGAGGGTGTTATCGCGCTGAAACTGAACTTCACAGAAATAGACGGTTCCTGAGGGGTCAGGAGGCAGAAAGACGCCATCAATGCGAAAGGCCGTTTGCTTCAGCTCCACGGAGTCAAAGCGGTAGCCCTGGGGGGGATTGATTCCCAAAAGGTCAAACAGTGTCTGGGGCAGCTGGGCAAACAGTTGGTAAAAGAGGGAGTCACGGCGCATTGAGAAATGAGGAAGTACTCACCCATGAAGGAGGGCTTAAGCGAGGACATCAGAGTAGGAGCGGCTAGGGAACTCTTGATACACCTGTGTAATGGTGGCGGCTAGTCGTTGCATGCCAAGGGCAATTTCCTCATCACTGGCAGTGAGACTAATACGCAGGCACTCCTGTTTGTGGCGCCACGGCTCGGTCAAGCCGGGGAAAAAGGAGCTGCCGGGAACCACAATCACCCCTGCTCGCTTCAGGTGTTGATATAATTCCCAATCTGTCATGGGTAAATCCCGTAGCCATAGCCACGCGAAAATCGCCCCCTCACCGCGATGCAAAAACCAAGGAAGGTCGTTGGGCAAAGCAGTTCGTAGGGTTTCTTCGAGAACTGTCAACTTGCGCTGATAAAAGGGACGAATGACATTGACGGATACTTCGGCTAGGGCACCATTGGCAATGGCTAAGGCCGCGATCGCCTGACCGTAGCGCGAGGCATGAATACAGGCATTGGTTTGAAAGGCTTCGAGAACACTCAAAATCTCGCGATCGCCAATGGCAATCCCCACCCGCTCCCCCGGCAGTCCTGCTTTTGAGAGGCTGAGGCAGTGGACAATATTGCCGCCAAAAACGGGTGCTAGTTCCGTAAAGTTCAAGCTGGGATAGGGGGGGCCATAGGCAGCATCAATCAACACTGGAACGCCATAGGGGACAGCGAGATCAGCAATTTGCCGCACCTCGACATCCGTGAGCACATTTCCCGTCGGATTGCAGGGACGAGAGAAGATGACGCATCCAGTCGTCTCATCAATGTGGAGTTGTTGAAAGTCGGGACGATACTTAAAGGTGTGATCCGCTTCAAAAATCTCAAGGCGCGGACGATAGGCAACAACGGTATCAGGGGTAAAGCTGACGCCACCATAACCCGTATATTCTGGACTCAAGGGGAGAACGACTTTCTTTAATTCACCGTTGGCGCTAAAGCCCCCAAAAGCATTGGCAGCAAAGAAGTAGATGGCCTGACTGCCGGGGGTGACAAGGACATTGCGCTCCGTCAGGTTCAAACCATAGCGGCGATTAAAATCATCGACAACGGCAGCAATTAGCGGTTCATACCCTTGGCTTGTGCCGTAGCGGCAGACCACTTGGCCAAATTCTGGGCTGGCCATTAGCTCGTGGGTACAGTCGCGCCATAGTTGCTCCACCTCAGGGACAATGAGGGGATTACCTGCACTCAGGTTAATCAGGTCTTGACCGCGATTCAGGCGCAACGTCTCAATAATATCCTTCATGATTGCCCGAACTCCCGTCAGTTGGGACATTTGCTGGCCAATCTGGGAGAGTGCAGGATTCATAGGCAAAGGACATAGACAGTATTGGTTAGGATAGCATCTGCGCTTCTATTGAGGGACAGATGGAACCAATAGATACGGTCAATGCTGCTATTCGGTGGGTCACTGTAACATAACGTTAGAATAGGCCAAGAACTGTAAGGCATTCATGGCAGCGTTTATCCCCTTTGTTGGTAAACCTTCTTCCCCTTGGCGATCGCTCGTGATTGGGGTGATTGCTGCTGGTTTGATTGGCAGTGGTGGCCTACTGCTGTGGCGATCGCGCCAAACGCCCCTTGATCTCGATCGCTACACCGTACCCGTTCAAGACAGTCGCGATTTAGTCGCTCGCATTGCTGCCACGGGCAAAGTGGTGCCTGTGCAAACCGTCAATATCAGTCCAAAACGGGCAGGTCTTCTCGCCGAACTCTACGTCGAGCAGGGCGATCGGGTCAAGGCGGGTCAAATCATTGCCCGTATGGATAACCGCGATGAACAGGCGCAACTGGCTCAAGCCCAAGCCAACCTCGCCGATGCCATTGCCCGTCGCGATCGCGTGGTTGCCGGTAACCGTGCCGAGGAAATTGCCCAAGCCGAAGCCCAAGTGCGAGCAGCCGCCACCCGTGCTCAATTGGCAGAAGAACGCCTGAAACGCAATGAATTGCTCGCGGCTGAGGGTGCGATTCCCCGCGATACCCTTGATGAACTAAAGGCAAACCGGGATAGCGCGATCGCCAACCTGAATGAAGCTCAAAAGCGCCTGCAACTGTTACAGCGGGGTTCCCGCACTGAAGAGATCCGTCAAGCGGAAGCGGCCGTGGCTGCTGCCCAAGCCCAAGTCCAAGCCGCGCGTGCTGCCCTCGAAGATACAGTGATTCGCGCTCCTTTTACGGGGATTATTACCCAGAAGTACGCCAATCCGGGAGCCTTTGTGACACCCACCACCACCGCCTCTGCCACGACCTCTGCCACTTCCACCTCAATTGTGGCCATTGCCCAAGGCCTAGAAATTCTTGCCGAAGTCCCAGAAGTGGACATTGGCCAAGTGCTTGTGGGGCAACCTGTTGAAATCCGTGCCGATGCCTATCCGGGGGAAACCTTTGAAGGACGAGTACGCTTAGTGGCACCCGAAGCCGTGGTGGAGCAAAATGTCACCTTCTTTCAAGTGCGGGTCTCCCTTGTTACTGGGTTGCAGAAGCTGCGTTCTGGGATGAATGTGGACTTAGATTTTCTGGGACAAAAAATTAACAACGCTCTGCTGGTGCCGACGGTGGCCATTGCCGTTGAGCGCGGTCAAACGGGTGTTTATGTTGTGGGTGAAGACAATCAGCCAAAATTCCGCCCCGTCACCATTGGCAGTAGCTGGCAAGATCAAACGCAAATTATCAGCGGCCTGAGGGCGGGTGAGCGGGTCTTTATTGATTTTCCGGAACGGCTGCGGCCAAAACAGGAGTAGTCTATGGGCTTGCACCACGTTTCCATCCGCACCGCCAATATTCAGCGGGCGATCGCCTTCTATGAATGCCTAGGCTTCACGATGGATGTCCGCTTTACCACGGGCTATACCCTTGCCTGTTGGCTCAAGGGCTGGCACACCCGCCTTGAACTTCTGCAAGTCCCTGAACCCCACCCTGCTGCTGACCCTTTTCACGATGAGCACTATGTTGGCTACTACCATCTTTCCTTTGATCTCAGTGACCATCCTGACCCCCTTGAAACATGGCTCAATCAGGTGGCGCAAACGTTGAAGGCACAGAATTTACCCTTTGAGCTACTGCTGAAGCCCACTCAGCAAGTGATTGGGTCGCACCTCTATCACGTCGCCTTTATGCGTGACTGCGATGGCTTGCCCCTTGAATTTTTGCAGTGTCTGGGTTCCTGCTGAGGCCTAAACCCCGATAAAATAAGGGGGTTGAGAGATTTTTGGGTCGTAGATAGGCATGCAACTGCAAACAATTACTACAGTCATTCCCGACTGGTCGGGGGACTTACTGGCGATCGCCGTCTTTCAAACGGAAGGCACCCTCACCCTCACCGACCCCTACACGACCCTTGATCAACGCCTCAACGGTCTATTGCAGGAACTGATCAACGAAGGGGAATTTCAAGGCAAGTTCGGTACCTCCCTTCTGATGCGCCTATTGCCCAACTTCCCCATTAAAAAGCTTCTCCTTGTGGGCTTGGGGAATCGCGATGACTTTAACCTAGAGACCCTGCGCCGCACTGCTGCGACCATTGCCCGTACGGCTCGCCGTGAACGTGCAAAAACATTAGGCATGGCACTGCCCCATGAGACTTTAGAGGCGGCGGATGCTGCCCAAGCCATTGCCGAAGGAGTTCTCCTTGCCCTCCACAGTGATGTGCGTTTTAAGTCGGATCCCGAAGCTCGTAAACTCCTGCCCTATCCAGAATCCGTCAGCCTGTTGGGTGGGGAGCAAGCAGCGGCCTTGACCCGTGCCCAGCAGATTTGTGATGGGGTGATTTTGGCGCGCGAACTCGTGAATGCCCCGGCCAACGAAGTGACGCCTGTCACCCTTGCGGAAACGGCTCAGCAATTGGCGGCTACCTACGGCCTCACGGCAAAAATTTTGGAGCGCGATGAGTGTGCCGCCTTGGGTATGGGTGCCTTTTTGGGAGTGGCCCAGGCATCTGATCTACCGCCGAAATTTATTCACCTCACCTACACTCCCGCCGGAAATGTCCAGAAGAAAATTGCCCTCATTGGCAAGGGGTTAACCTTTGATTCCGGTGGCCTCAACCTCAAGACCCAAGGGGGCATTGAAACCATGAAAATGGACATGGGGGGAGCCGCAGCCGTTTTGGGAACCGCCAAGGTCATCGGTCAACTCAAACCCGCTGGCATTGAAGTTCACTTTATTATTGCTGCCACTGAAAACATGATTAGTGGCCGTGCCCTGCATCCGGGGGATATTCTCACCGCCTCCAACGGTAAGACCATCGAGGTCAACAACACCGATGCTGAAGGCCGCCTCACCCTTGCCGATGCCCTGGTCTATGCCGAAAAACTAGGCGTAGATGCCATTGTTGATTTGGCAACGCTGACCGGTGCCTGTATTGTTGCCTTAGGGGATAATATTGCCGGTCTTTGGAGCAACAATTCAGAATTGGCGCAAGCTCTGCAAAAGGCCAGCGATCGCTCCGGTGAAAAATTCTGGCAAATGCCCCTTGAAAATAAATACTTTGAGGGTATGAAGTCCCAAGTGGCCGATATGAAAAACACCGGTCCGCGATCGGCCGGATCAATTACCGCCGCCCTATTCCTTCAGCAATTTGTCGATCACACCCCTTGGGCACACCTTGACATTGCCGGTCCTGTCTGGACAGAAAAAGAGGATGGCTACAATAATCCCTGTGGGACAGGCTACCCTGTGCGCACATTGGTGGAGTGGCTATGCAGTCTCAGTCCCTAAAACTAGTTAATGTTGGTTGTGGTCAAACTTTCCATCCAGAGTGGCTTAACTTTGATGTGGCACCAGCGGTGGCGGGCGTAAAACGCTGGGATATTCGCCGAGGTTTACCTTTTAAGGAAGAAGAAGTCGATGCTGTTTACTCTTCCCACGTTCGCGAGCACCTGAGTTGCCAAGAAGCAGAAAACTTTCTACGCGATGCCTATAGAATATTGAAGCCGAATGGTGTTCTGCGGATAGTAGTTCCCGACTTAGAGCAAACCACTCGTGCCTACTTAGCTGAACTCGATGCGTTACGAGATGGCAGGCAAACAGAACCTGCCAACTATGAATGGCTTAAATTAGAGCTTTTAGATCAACTCGTTCGCCATCACAGGGGTGGCGCAATGGCGGCCTATCTCCTAAATCCAAATATTCCCAATCCTGACTTTGTCCGATCTCGCATTGGCCAAGAAGCTGAAGATTTCTTCAAGGTAGTTCAACAACCGCAAACAGCTAAGAGCTTTCTCAAAAAAATACTGAGACCACTGCGTCATCCCCGTGAGTTACTCGCGAAAATTTTAGTTTGGCCAATTCTTGGAAAACGAGGAGTGGATGCCCTTAGTGTGGGGCTGTTTCGCTTAAGTGGTGAAGCGCATCTGTGGATGTACGATGGCTACTCTCTCAAACTCTTGGTTGAAGCTTGTGGTTTTCACGACTGTCGTGTAGTCTCTGCTTTTGAGAGTTGCATTCCAGACTTTTCCCGTTACAACTTAGATGTGGTTGATGGCCAAGTGCGCAAACCCGACTCTCTGTTTATGGAAGCTACTAAGCCTGTCAGTGCTTAAAGAGTTTGACGAGACTCTCATTACATGCGATCGCCCCAGCGGTTAGTCGTCTCACCCTCACAAATCCAAGACCGACAGGTGTGGCTCACTCCTGAGCAAGTCCACTATCTCCGCCATGTCCTGCGCTTAAAAGATAACGATGTCATCTCGATTTTGGATGGCCAAGGACAGCGATGGCGGGGCACGCTTGGTGTGAATGGGCAGACTGTCGAATTATTGGAAGCTGAAAAGCAAGAGACGGAGCTCAGTGTAGAAATTATTCTCTGTCTAGCTCTACTGAAGGTGGCAAACTTTGAGCAAGTGCTGCAACAGGCAACGGAATTGGGGGTCAAGCGTATTATTCCGATTCAAACAGCGCGATCGCTCCTGCAACCCAGTGCCAATAAATACCAGCGTTGGCAGCGCATTCTCCAAGAAGCCGCCGAGCAAAGTGAGCGTCTTTATGTGCCTACCCTCAGTGATCCCCTCTCCGTTGCCGAAATGGTCAGCCTCACCCCCAAGGGCTACATTGCCAGTTTGAATGCCTCACAGCTCCTGTGGGACTGCTTGCCCCAGATGGATCTTTCCCAGCCTATTTATCTGGCGATCGGACCCGAGGGGGGATGGACAGCTTCAGAAGTGGAGCAAGTTTTGGCCGCTGGTTGGCAAGCATTTTCCTTGGGGCGACGTACCCTGAGAGCCGTCACCGCCGCGATCGCCAGCCTGACCTTAGTGAGCCATTACACTGAGAGGCACTGCGCAACGGCACAACAGCATTGACAACGCCACGGCTACCTCGATACACTAGAAGTTCGGTGAAATTAACGTAAGCAGCAATGCCCACCATCCAGCAACTGATCCGCCAAGAGCGGGAACTGTTGAAAAAGAAAACAAAATCTCCTGCCCTCAAAAGCTGCCCCCAACGGCGTGGGGTATGCACACGGGTTTATACCACAACCCCCAAAAAGCCCAATTCTGCCCTGCGCAAAGTGGCACGGGTACGTCTCACCTCTGGCTTTGAGGTCACCGCCTATATTCCGGGAATTGGCCACAACTTGCAGGAGCACTCTGTGGTCATGATTCGCGGCGGTCGGGTTAAAGATTTGCCCGGTGTGCGCTACCACATTATCCGTGGCACGTTGGATACCGCTGGCGTCAAAGACCGTAAACAAGGTCGCTCCAAGTATGGTGCCAAGCGTCCCAAACCCGGTGAGGCTGCTGCTACCGGCAAGAAGAAGTAATTTCCGTTCTCCTATCTCCTTGAGTCCACCCTTGAAATCTTAAACTTCACTAGAGCAAACAGCAAACACCTATGTCTCGTCGCACTCGCGCTCAAAAACGGCCTACTGCCCCTGATCCCGTCTATAACAACGTGCTGGTGAATATGTTAATCCAGCGGATTATGCTCAATGGCAAAAAATCCCTTGCCAGCCGCATTGTCTATGACGCGATGAAAACCGTACAGGAGCGCACCGGCGAGGATGCTCTGCAAATTTTTGAACGTGCAGTAAAAAATGCAACGCCCCTAGTGGAAGTGAAAGCCCGCCGTGTGGGGGGTGCCACCTACCAAGTGCCGATGGAAGTTCGTCCCGATCGCGGCGTCGCCTTGGCTTTGCGCTGGTTAGTGCAATTTTCCCGCAAACGAGCCGGTCGTTCGATGTCCGCCAAGCTGGCCAATGAATTGATGGATGCCGCCAACGAAACCGGCAGCACCATTCGTAAACGGGAAGAAACCCACAAAATGGCAGAAGCCAACAAGGCCTTTGCCCACTATCGCTACTAAACCGTCACACGGTTCAAGAGTTGGATACAATTATTTAAGAATTCTAACGTAATGCAACAAACAAGGAGGTAGCTGTGGCACGGACGACCCCGCTAGAGCGAGTGCGAAACATCGGGATTGCCGCTCACATTGATGCGGGTAAAACAACCACAACTGAACGTATTCTTTTCTATTCCGGTGTGGTGCACAAAATTGGCGAAGTGCACGAGGGTACCACGGTTACCGACTGGATGGAACAGGAGCGGGAGCGGGGCATCACCATTACAGCCGCCGCCATCAGCACCTCTTGGAAAGACCACCAGATCAATATTATTGACACTCCCGGCCACGTGGACTTCACGATTGAGGTGGAGCGCTCCATGCGGGTTCTCGATGGGGTGATTGCGGTATTCTGCTCCGTCGGTGGTGTGCAACCCCAGTCAGAAACCGTGTGGCGGCAAGCCGATCGCTACAGCGTCCCGCGCATCGTCTTTGTCAACAAGATGGATCGCACTGGGGCAAACTTCTACAAAGTCTATGACCAGATTCGCGATCGCCTGCGGGCAAATGCTGTGCCGATTCAGTTGCCCATTGGTGCTGAAGATCAGTTCAAAGGCATCGTTGATCTGGTGCGGATGCGCGCCAAAATCTACAAAGACGACCTTGGCAAGGAAATCGAAGACACTGAAATTCCTGCCGAGATGACTGAACTGGCGGAAGAGTATCGCACCAAGCTCATCGAGGCAGTTGCCGAAACCGATGATGCCCTCATGGAAAAATACTTTGAGGGGGAAGAACTCACAGAAGAGGAAATCCGCGCCGCCCTACGCAAAGGGACGATCGCTGGCACCATTGTGCCGATGCTCTGTGGCTCCGCCTTCAAAAATAAAGGCGTGCAATTGCTCCTTGATGCCGTGGTGGACTATCTGCCAGCGCCCATTGACATTCCAGCGATTAAAGGTCATCTGCCCGATGGCACAGAGGTAGAGCGGGCTGCCGACGATGATCAACCTCTAGCGGCATTAGCCTTCAAAATCATGTCGGATCCCTATGGCCGCCTCACCTTCGTGCGCGTTTATTCCGGTGTTCTCAAAAAAGGCAGCTATGTCCTCAATGCCACTAAGGGCAAGAAAGAGCGCATTTCTCGTTTGATTGTGCTCAAAGCCGATGAGCGGATTGAAGTAGATGAACTGCGAGCCGGCGATTTAGGAGCTGCCTTGGGTCTGAAGGAAACCTTTACGGGGGATACCCTCTGCGATGAAAGCTCGCCCGTGATTCTTGAATCGCTGTACATTCCAGAGCCAGTGATTTCCGTGGCTGTGGAACCCAAAACCAAGCAGGACATGGAAAAACTCTCCAAAGCCCTGCAAGCCCTCTCTGAGGAAGACCCCACCTTCCGCGTCAGCGTTGATCCTGAAACCAACCAAACCGTGATTGCGGGCATGGGGGAACTGCACCTCGAGATCCTTGTGGATCGGATGCAGCGGGAGTTCAAAGTGGAAGCCAATATTGGCCAACCCCAAGTGGCCTACCGCGAAACGATTCGCAAACCTGTCCGTGCCGAAGGCAAGTTTATCCGTCAAAGTGGCGGTAAAGGCCAGTATGGTCACGTTGTGATTGAAGTAGAGCCTGCCGAACCCGGTACTGGGTTTGAATTTGTCTCCAAAATTGTTGGTGGTGTCGTCCCCAAAGAGTACATTCCACCCGCTGAGCAGGGGATGAAGGAAGCCTGTGAATCGGGGATTTTGGCAGGGTACCCAGTGATTGACCTCAAGGTCACATTAGTGGATGGCTCCTACCACGAGGTTGACTCCTCAGAGATGGCCTTCAAAATTGCTGGCTCCATGGCCATTAAAGAGGCAGTAATGAAAGCCAATCCGGTGCTGCTGGAGCCAATGATGAAGGTCGAGGTCGAGGTTCCAGAAGAATTCCTTGGGACAGTGATGGGAGACCTCATTTCCCGTCGCGGTCAAATTGAGGGACAAACCGTGGAAAATGGCATTGCCAAAGTGACGGCAAAAGTCCCTCTCGAACGGATGTTTGGTTATGCCACTGACATTCGCTCGAATACCCAAGGTCGGGGAATTTTCTCGATGGAATTTAGCCATTACGAGGAAGTCCCCCGTAATGTGGCTGAGGCGATCATTGCCAAAAATAAAGGGAACGCATAGTCTATACGAGGAACAACATGGCACGCGCTAAATTTGAACGAACCAAACCCCACGTTAACATCGGTACGATTGGTCACGTTGACCACGGTAAAACCACACTGACCGCAGCCATCACCATGACATTGGCTGCCCAAGGGAAAGCCCAGGCTCGCAAATACGATGAAATTGATGCTGCCCCTGAGGAAAAAGCCCGTGGGATTACCATCAACACGGCTCACGTGGAGTATGAGACTGAAAAACGTCACTATGCCCACGTGGATTGCCCCGGCCACGCTGACTATGTGAAAAACATGATCACGGGTGCCGCCCAAATGGACGGTGCTATTCTCGTGGTGGCCGCTACTGATGGTGCGATGCCCCAAACCAAAGAGCACATTCTCTTGGCTCGTCAGGTGGGGGTGCCCAGCATTGTTGTCTTCCTGAACAAAGTGGACATGGTGGACGACGAAGAACTGCTGGAGCTGGTGGAACTGGAACTGCGGGAACTCCTCAGCGAATATGAATTCCCCGGTGACGAAGTGCCCATCATCCGTGGTTCGGGTCTAAAAGCCCTTGAAGCCATGACCGCCAACCCGAAAACCCAACGCGGTGAAAATGAGTGGGTCGATAAAATCTACGAGCTAATGGATGCCGTGGATAACTACATTCCTACCCCTGAGCGGGATGTGGATAAGCCCTTCTTGATGGCTGTAGAAGACGTGTTCTCTATCACCGGCCGGGGTACCGTGGCCACGGGTCGGATTGAGCGGGGTCGCATTAAACTCAACGAAACGGTTGAACTCGTGGGTCTGCGGGAAACTCGCACAACGACGGTCACCGGTATTGAAATGTTCAAGAAGAGCCTCGAAGAGGGGATTGCCGGTGACAACGCTGGTTTGCTCCTGCGCGGTCTGAAAAAAGAGGATGTGGAACGGGGAATGGTGATTGCCAAACCCGGCTCCATTACGCCCCACACCCAATTTGAGGGTGAAGTGTACGTGCTTACTGAAAAAGAGGGTGGCCGTAAAACCCCCTTCTTTGCTGGTTACCGTCCGCAGTTCTATGTGCGTACCACCGATGTGACCGGTACGATTACCTCCTTCACCGCTGATGATGGTAGCGCCGCTGAAATGGTGATGCCTGGTGACCGCATCAAAATGACCGTGGAACTGATCCAGCCCATTGCTATTGAGCAGGGGATGCGCTTTGCCATCCGTGAAGGTGGCCGGACGATTGGTGCGGGTGTTGTCTCCAAAATCCTGAAGTAGTTGATCTTATGGCCGCTAGCCTTTCTGTGGTGTTGGCGGCCTTTTTTGTCTGAATTTTGTCGGATTGTCTCTGAACCTTGACAAGTAAGGAAGATTCCTATGGCTGCTCTACAACAGAAAATTCGTATTCGCCTTAAGGCCTTTGATCATCGCTTGCTCGATACTTCCTGCGATCGCATTGTCGATACTGCAAAAAGAACCGGCGCTTCCCCCGTTGGCCCAATTCCCCTACCCACTCGCCGTCGAATTTACTGCGTTCTGCGATCGCCCCACGTGGACAAGGACTCACGGGAGCATTTTGAAACCCGTACCCACCGTCGCATACTCGACATTTACCAACCTTCACCGAAAACGATTGATGCCCTGATGAAGTTGGACTTGCCGGCGGGCGTAGATATTGAAGTGAAATTGTAAGCGTCGCCAAAGTTCACTACACTGAGGGGTATGACGCATACGATCATTCATCCTTCCCCCTCTGAGTCTTCTCTTCAGCCCCCTGCCATGGCCTACAGAATCAACTGCCAGCAGGGGCATACGCATCTTTTATGGGTAACGCTGCGGCTAACGGCACCGCAAACCGATGTTCTTGATCTGCACTTACCGGTGTGGACGCCCGGTTCTTACCTCGTGCGCGAATATGCGCGGCATCTTCAGGACTTTACGGTAACGGCCGCTGACGGCACTCCTCTTGATTGGTGGAAGTGTTCTAAAAATCAGTGGCAGGTGGCTTGCACCCCCGGTCAAGAACTGGAAGTGCGCTATGCCATCTATGCCCATGAACTCTCGGTACGCACAAACCACTTTGATAGCAGCCATGCCTACTTCAATCCGGCAGCGGTCTGCCTCTATGTGCCAGAATATCGCGATCAGCCCCTAACAGTAACAATTGTGGCACCGCCGGACTGGCGGGTGACGACTCCGCTTGAACCCTTTGGCGAGGATGGCTTCACCTTTTGGGCAGCAAATTACGATCTGCTGGTGGATAGCCCCTTTGAGGTGGGTACCCACCCTGTTTATGCCTTTGAGGTGGACGGTAAACCCCATGAATTGGCGGTGTGGGGCAAGGGCAATTTTGAGCCGCAGCGGGCGATCGCCGATATGCAGCGGATCATTGCCACCGAGGCAAGTCTCTTTGGCGGCCTGCCCTACGATCGCTATGTCTTTATTTTGCACCTTACCCACAAGGGCTACGGCGGTCTGGAGCATCTCAATAGCTGCTCGTTGATCTTCCATCGCTTTGGCTTTCAGCAAGCGGAGCAGTATCGCCGCTTCCTCTGTTTAGTGGCCCATGAGTTTTTCCACCTCTGGAATGTCAAGCGGATTCGACCCCAAGCCTTCGAGGTCTTTGACTACGACAGTGAGAATTACACCACCAGCCTTTGGTTTGCAGAGGGAGTGACCAGTTATTTCGATCAACTGATTCCCCTATGGGCAGAATGCTTTGATGCAGAGGCCTATCTTAAACTACTGAGCGAAAGCCTCAATCGCTACCTACATACCCCCGGTCGTTGGGTGCAATCCCTGAGTGCTGCTAGTTTTGATGCTTGGATTAAGCTCTATCGCCCCGACGAAAATGGCATCAATTCGCAGATGTCCTACTACCTCAAAGGGGAGTTGGTGGCACTGTTGCTGGATTTGCGGATTCGCCTTAATTTTAATCACCAGCGATCGCTCCTCGATGTCCTGCGGCGGTTGTGGCAGCAGTATTGCGAGACAGGTCAGGGCTATACCCCCGATGAGCTGTGGGAAACGATTGAAACCGTTGCCGATGAAAACTTGGCGGCATGGCGCGAGCAGTTCATTGAGGGAACCGTAGAACTCCCCCTTCAGGAGTGGTTGGGCAAAGTCGGGCTGGAACTAGTTCCCCAAGACGCGCTTCCCTATACGGGACTTCAGTTCAAGCAGGAACACGGCGCTCTGCAAATCAAGGCAGTGCTGCGGAACTCCCCGGCTGAACAGGCAGGCTTGGTGGCTGGGGATGAAATCATTGCCCTCAATGGGTGGCGCGTCAAGGCGGAGGACTGGTCAGAGCGATTGCGGGAATACCCAGTGGGAGAGACGATTCACTTGACATGGTTCCATGATCAGCAATTGTACTCAGGAACATTGATGTTGGGAGACCCTCAGCCCCGCTATCAGGTGCAGTGCCGTGCCGATGCCACGCCGAGTCAGCGGGCACATTTGGAGGCTTGGTTAGGAGCCACAGCGGCAAAGCTCTAGGGGAGGTGGCAGCATGCTTCAGCCCTTGATTCAGGATCGCGATCGCTTGGAACAGATCTTGCGGCAACTGCCCTTGACTCCCGGCGTTTATTTTTTCAAGGACAAGACGGATCAAATTCTCTACATTGGCAAGTCCAAACGCCTGCGATCGCGGGTGCGCTCCTATTTTCGTGAGCCAGCCCAACTGGGGCCGCGCCTTGAATTAATGGTCTATCAGGTGGCGGACATTGAATTCATCGTCACCGATACGGAAGCCGAGGCCCTTGCCCTCGAAGCCAATTTAATCAAGCAGCATCAGCCCCACTTCAACGTTCTCCTCAAGGATGACAAGAAATATCCCTACGTCTGTATTACGTGGTCAGAACCCTACCCCCGCATTTTCATTACCCGCAAACGCCAATTGGGTAATGTCGGCGATACTCGCAGTGATTCCCCCAAGGATCGCTACTATGGCCCCTATGTCGATAGCTTTCGCCTGCGCCAAACCCTTGCCCTTGTGAAGCGGCTTTTTCCGCTGCGGCAACGTCCCCGCCCCCTCTTTAAGGATCGCCCCTGTCTGAACTATGACATTGGCCGCTGTCCGGGGGTCTGCCAAGGGCTGATTTCACCGCAGGAGTATCGGCAAACGCTGCACAAGGTGGCCATGATCTTTCAGGGACGCACAGGGGAACTCGTGGCACAGCTCCAAGCACAAATGGCGCAAGCGGCGGCGGATCTGAATTTTGAACTGGCGGCACGACTACGGGATCAAATTCGTGGCCTTGAGCATTTAGGAGTGGATCAAAAGGTGTCCTTGCCGGACGATACGGTGTCACGGGATGCCATTGCCCTTGCCCTCGGCGATCGCCATGCTGCCATTCAACTCTTTCAAATTCGTGCGGGTCGCTTGGTGGGACGCTTGGCCTTCGTTGCCGATGCTCAAAGTGGCAGTGTGGGCACGATTTTGCAGCGGGTGCTTGAAGAACACTATGCCCAAGTTGAAGATGTAGAAATTCCCAGTGAAATTTTGCTGCAATATCCCCTACCTGAGGCGGATCTGCTGCGTACCTACTTGAGCGAAAAGAAAGGCCGCGCCGTCACCCTCACCGTCCCCCAGCGGCAGGCAAAAGCAGAACTCATTGCCATGGTGCAACGCAATGCAGAATTAGAATTGGCACGCATTCAACAGGCCAGCGATCGCACCCAAATGGCTCTTGAAGATTTAGCCCAACTCCTTGGCCTTGACACCCTGCCCCACCGCATTGAGGGCTACGACATTTCCCACATTCAAGGGTCTGACGCCGTGGCCTCACGGGTCGTTTTTATTGATGGCTTGCCCGCCAAGCAGCACTATCGCCACTACAACATCCGCAACCCTGAAGTAAAACTTGGCCACTCCGACGACTTTGCCAGTCTTGCCGAGATTCTCCGCCGCCGCTTTGCCCCCTATCTTGAGGGCAAGGGTGACCCTCCAGAGGCTGATGACTGGCCAGATATTGTCCTCATTGATGGCGGTAAGGGGCAACTCTCCGCCGTGGTTCAGGTGTTGGAGCCGCTCCTAGGGGATCTCACCCTCCTCAGCTTGGCCAAACAGCGGGAGGAGATTTTCCTACCCCACCACCGCCAGCCTCTGCCGACCGATCCAGAGCAACCGGGGGTGCAATTGCTACGCCGCGTCCGCGATGAGGCTCACCGCTTTGCCCTGAACTTCCACCGTCAAAAACGCGCCCAACGCCAACGGCGATCGCACCTCGACCAAATTCCCGGCTTGGGCTATCAACGCCAAAAGGAACTCTTCGCCACCTTTCGTTCCATTGACTACATCCGCATAGCCACGCCCGAACAGTTGGCGCAGGTACATGGGGTCGGCCCCCGTCTAGCGGAAAAAATTTACCGCTATTTTCATGCTGATACCGATTAGCAAAGAGCTAAGTGCTTTTCAAAAGAAGAGGGCGATCGCTTGCTATTTCAAAAGCGGGTAACGCGATTCGAACGCGCGACATCAACCTTGGCAAGGTTGCGCTCTACCACTGAGCTATACCCGCAACAGATTCTTAGCTTAAAAAATTAGGGGGCGTCTTGTCAAGCCCCAGAAATTTCAGCAACCCTCAGGACCACAAAAGCTGTGGGCGTACAACACTTCGGCATCGTAGATGTAAGCAATGCCTGCATAGTCGTTGAAAAACTCGACTGCCACCCGATCCACAATTTTTTCGGCCATTTCCCGTGTCTGGGTGAGTACCTCGAACTTGATATTGGCTTGGGTATCGGAAACGCTGGGTTGATCAGAGGAGCGCACATTGCGACTCCCTTTGCCGCCGGTTTCCATCACGGTGTAGCCAGTCGCCCCGGCCTCATCAATGATTTGGGCAATTTTTTTCAAGAGAATCTTCTCGGTCACAATCACGAGCTGCTTTGCTGGCTTGGCCATTCTGAGTACCTCCTTGAGTGAAATTGGCGCGTTTGGGTCACTAGCTGCCGCCCATGATTGCTTGGGCAAGGCCAAGGTAAAGCGGAATTCCTAGGCCAATGGCAATGGGAGTCCCGATCGCGGTGGAAGCACCAATATAGGCGGAAGGGTTAGCGGAGGGAATCCCTGCCCGTAATGTTGACGGCCCAGAAATATCGGAACTAGAGCAGGCAATCACGGCTAGAATCACTACACCTCCAAGGCTAAAGCCAGTGACATAGTGGGCAATCATTCCCAAACCAAAGGCAATCAGGCCATGAACGAGGGGTGCCACCACGGCATAGACCACATACCATTGAGCAACTTTACGCAACTCACCCAAGCGTGACCAAGCCTCCATCCCCATAACGAGCATCAACACCGAGAGTAAACCGCGAAACAGAGGGTTGTAAAAACTCTCATAGACACTGTCGGGACGGGTAAAGATGCCCAAGGCAACGCCCAGCAGCAGTGCCGAAAGGGCTGCCCCTTGCAGACTTTCTTTGACAATCGGCCAGATTCTGGCTCGTTTGCTTTGTTGACTGCGGTACTCACTGGCAGTGGTGGGATACTCACTGGTGCTCCCGGCATAACCTGTGGCGCTCCTTGCACCCGCATCGGCACCAACGGCACTGAGGGAAGCCGGCGCCTTTTTCTCCTGTTTTTTCTTGAGGTAAATGCTGGCAACGACAATGGCTGTCACCAGAGCCGGAATATCCATGAACGGATACAGTGCGGCTGCCCAAGGTTCATAGCTAATTTTCTGCGCCTCCAGAGCCGTTAGTGCTGCTGCCATGGTCGAACCACTCACATCGAACCACTTACAGCCCCAAATAAACCTGCGGTAGCGATCGCGTCCACGGTTTTGACCTTCGGAAGCTTTGCTAAGGTATAACGGCCAATAAATACAATGAGAATCCCCATCGCCACAACAAAGAGTGCTGGCAAGAGCATCTCCTGTAGGTTGGAACTGCGAATCGCAATCCCATCGCTGAGGCCGACTTTCATTAGCAACATAAAAATAATGAACTTATAGATGGCATCGGGAATCTGAAGTTGACTGCCCAGCGCTGCAATGACCATGCCCCCCAGCAAGAAGCCAAGGGTAGGCGACTGTAATTGCTTGACAAAATCTTGCAAAAACTGACCGAGAAAATCCACAGTACTATTCCTCCTTAATTATCAGGGGCTATCCATGGGGCTGTAGATGTTGAAGTTGATAGAAGACTATTTGGGCGATCGCCCTCCCTGCATCCGTTGGTCAACGGCGCAAACATAGTCTTTTATCTATTCAAGCTTTTTGATTTGCTTGCCTTACTCTATAGTAAATTCTTCAGCAACACACACATTTAATAAACATTACTTTCAAATAGATTAAATAAGCCCAGCTTATAGAGTGACCTTGGGGCGATCGCGACGCTGTCAATGGCTTCTTGGCGCGTACATGATAATCAGCGTTCCTAGGAGGGCAACCCCAGCACCGAGCAAATCAAACTTATCGGGGCGCACCTTATCAATTCCCCAACCCCAAAACAGAACCACCAGCAGGAAAATGCCACTATAGGCAGCCTGAACACGACCGAAATGCGCAGGTTGCAGCGTCGGTACCATGCCATACATAAAAAGGACGATCGCCCCCGCTAAGGCATACCCAATGCTTTTATGCTCCCGTAGCCACAGCCAGACAAGATAGGCTCCCCCCAGCTCTAGGAGGCCTGTGATCAGAAAGTAAAGTAGGGATTTTGCAACTTTCATCATCGCCGCAGTGCTTGCTATACACTGGAAACTACACTGGGCCGACGCCAGCATATGACAATTCAGTTGACGATTCGCCGCCAAGCACCCAACAAGAGCGCCTATTGGCAAACCTTTGAACTAGAGATTGATCCTTCCCTCACCATTCTTGATGCCCTCATTCAAATCAAGGGATACCACGACGGTAGCCTCAGCTTTCGCAAGAATTGTCGAAACACCATCTGCGGCAGTTGCGCGATGACCATTAATGGTCGTTCTGCCCTTGCCTGTCAACAAAGTATTCACGCCGAGTTGGCCAATAGTCCTGTGCCCAACCAAATTGCGATCGCTCCCTTGGGGAATTTGCCTGTCCTCAAAGACCTTGTCGTGGACATGAGCGATTTTTGGCAAAAACTTTCAGCCGTTAATCCTTACGTGAGTACAGCGGCACGGCAAGTGCCTGAGCGGGAGTTTCTGCAATCCCCCAGCGATCGCGCCAAACTCAATGCCTCTGGCAACTGTATTCTCTGTGGTGCCTGCTACGGTGCCTGTAATGCGGTGGAAGTGAATCCCGACTTTGTTGGCCCCCATGCCCTTGCCAAAGCAGCTCGCCTTGTGGCTGATACCCGCGATAGCGAAACTGACCAACGCCTAGACCAATACAACACTGCCACCAGTGGCGTGTGGGGCTGTACCCGTTGTTTTAATTGCAACACCGTGTGTCCCGTGGGCGTACAACCCCTCGATCGCATTAGTGAGATCAAGCAGGCCATTTTAGCCCGCTCAACAGGGGCAAGCCGCAATGAAGAGCGACCCCTCCGCCATCGGCAAGTGCTCTTGAAACTGGTGAAAGAAGGCGGCTGGGTGGATGAGCGACAATTTGGCCTCCAAGTAGTGGGCAATCGTTTTCGAGATCTCAAGGGTGTGGCAAGCCTTGCCCCCTTGGGCTGGCGGTTATTGCGACGGGGTAAGTTTCCGCTGCGATTTGCAAAGTCTGCTGGTCAAGCCCAAATTAAGGCAGTGATCACCGCCCTACAGCAGAAACAGCCGTCTTCTAAAATGTGAGTACAAAGTGAAGGCTCTATGCCAAGCTAAAGAAGTTGTTTTGCATACCTAAACACCATGAGTGAACCAACACCTGATGATTTGACCCCGCAATTTGGTTGGTCGCGCTATGCGGAGCTGATCAATGGCCGCTTTGCCATGGTTGGCTTTATTGCCCTGCTGGTGCTGGAGTGGGTCACTGGCCAAGATTTCTTTACGTGGGTGGGCTGGCGATAGGTTGTGGCGGCAACACTGCGCTTAGAGGGAGTCACGCGGCGATTTGCTCTAGGAGTGGGAATTGGTCCACTCTCTCTAACTGTGCCCGCAGGGGCGCTTTGGGTGATTGTCGGGCCTTCGGGTTGTGGTAAATCTACCCTGTTGCGGCTTATTGCTGGCCTGGAGCAGCCCACCAGTGGGGAGATCTACATTGGCGATACCTGTGTCAATGGCCTGAGTGGGCGCGATCGCGATGTGGCAATGGTCTTTCAGAACTATGCCCTCTATCCCCACATGACCGTGGCCGAAAACCTTGGCTTTGGTCTGAAAATGCGCGGTGTTGATCCGGCCACACGGCAGCAACGGATTCTTCAAGTGGCTAAGCTACTGGGGATTGAGTCCCTGCTGCAGCGCAAACCGCGTCAACTCTCCGGTGGTCAGCAACAGCGGGTGGCCTTGGGAAGGGCCTTGGCGCGATCGCCCCAAGTGTTTCTCCTCGATGAACCCCTCTCCAACCTTGATGCCCAATTGCGGGAACAAACCCGTGCTGAACTGAAACAATTACATCAACAACTGGGCATTACCACCCTCTATGTCACCCATGATCAAGTGGAGGCCATGACCCTTGGCGATCGCATTGTGGTACTGGATCGCGGTCAAATCCAGCAAATTGGCACCCCTGCTGATCTCTACGACAAACCCGCCAATACCATGGTGGCGCGATTTTTGGGCACCCCGCCGATGAATTTACTGCCCGCTCGCTGGGATGGCAGCCGCCTGTGGCTAGCGCAGCAGCCCTTGCCCTGTCCAGACACCCCCCATTGGCCGCTAAAAAGTGAACAACCCCTCACCGTGGGCATTCGCCCAGAGCATTTGTCCATCAGTGAGAAGGGCTTAAGGGCGATCGCCACCCTCGTTGAACCCCTAGGCCGCGAAGCCATTGTCCGCTGTCGCCTCATGGATAGTTCCCAAGAACTGCTGTGGTTAGCCCCTAATCACCAAATCCCTCAAATGGGTGACCCTCTCCAGTTGCAGGCTCGTCATCTTTATCTGTTTGACCCTACGAGCGGGGTGGCTCTCAATTTTGAGCCTAGCTGAAAATTCATCGGAACCCTTACCCAAGATTGGAGGGTTCGCTTAGAATACAACTAGGATTCTGTAAAATTTCGTAACTTCTGCGGCCAGCCCGTCCATGACTTCGGTAACCTCTCTTTTTTCACCTGTCGAAGCGGATCTCTGTGTACTAACGGAGAACCTGAAGGCACTGATTGGAGCACAACACGCCGTACTCTCTGCTGCCGCCGAACATCTTTTTGCTGCCAGTGGAAAGCGCATTCGACCCGCCATTGTCTTTTTGGTGTCGCGAGCCACGCTGCCCGATCAGGGGATTACTCCCCGGCACTGCCGCTTGGCAGAAATTACGGAAATGATTCATACCGCCAGTCTCTTTCACGATGATGTGGTGGATCAAGCGCAACTACGGCGCGGTGTGCCCACGGTCAACAGTGTTTTTGGCAATCGGGTGGCCATTCAAGCAGGAGACTTTCTCTTTGCCCAAGCCTCTTGGTACTTAGCGGATTTGGATAACCTGCAAGTGGTGAAGCTCCTCTCCCAAGTGATCAAAGACTTTGCTGAAGGGGAAATTCGCCAAGGCTTTAACCGCTTTGACACCAGCATTACCCTAGACGACTATCTACTGAAAACCTACTACAAGACGGCTTCCCTCATTGCCAACAGTGCCAAGGCGGCAGCGGTTCTCAGTGAAGCGCCGCCAGAAACCATCGAGGCCATGTACACCTACGGCAAAAATTTGGGTCTAGCCTTTCAAATCGTCGATGACATCCTTGACTTCACCCGCTCCACCGCAGAACTAGGGAAACCCGCTGGCTCAGATCTGCGGGATGGCAACCTAACTGCACCGGTTCTCTTTGCCCTACCCAAAGCGCCCTACTTGCATACCCTCATTGAGCGAGAGTTTAGTGAAGAAGGGGATTTGGAAACCGCCCTCAACCTAGTGCGCCAAAGTGGTGCCATTGAAGACGCCCGCAATTTAGCCAAGGAATATGCCCAAGCGGCTCTACCGGCGCTTGAAGTGCTGCCTCCGTCGGAACCGCGTCAGGCCCTCAGCCAGTTGACCGATTATGTCCTTGAGCGGCTCTATTAAGCTGCCAGCGGCAAAATTTCCAATGCCCAGCGCATAAATTTCAGGAACTGGGCGAAAAACAGAAACAAGACTTCCATGAGGGAGTCCAATAGGTATAAGTGCGGGATCAGTAATCAATCCCCTACACTAAAGACAGGGATTGCGTCCACCCGACTAGCCCACGATTGGTTTTTATTTCGGGAGTGAGTTTGTGGCAAGAGGCGTTCAACAGCGTAAATCGGTGAGTTCTACTGTGGGTGGTCGGGGAAGGCAAAAAGTATCTCAAAAAAGCAAGGGTCAGCGATCGCGCCCTTCGCCATGGCGTACCCTAGGCTGGATTGCTGCCTTTAGTGGTGTGTCCTTGGTTTCTGCCTTTGCGGGCATGACATTTGTTTTGATGTCACCCTTTCAGGGCACGAACCATCGTGGCCAACGGGATCCCTCTTGGCTGGAAATGATGACACGGGGGTTCCAGTATGGCATGAGTCGGCCAGTGAACCTCTTGGTACTGGGGGTGGATAATGTCTTGGATGCCCCTGAAGGTTCTCCGAAACGGTTCCGTGGTCGCACGGATACGATGCTGCTGGCGCGGTTTAACCCTGAAAATGGCACGATTACGGTCTTGAGTATTCCCCGTGATACCCGTGTGGAAATTCCCGGACATGGCATCGACAAAATTAATGCGGCCAATGTTTATGGAGAGGTCGATCTAACGGTGCGGGTGGTCAGCGAAATCCTCAACTATACCCCCATTGATCGCTACATTCGCATTGATACAGATGCATTTCGAGAATTGGTGGATCTGGTGGGCGGTGTCGAGGTCAACGTGCCCAAGCGGATGGTTTATACCGATCACACCCAAAAACTTTACATTGATCTTCAACCGGGGCTGCAAACCCTGAACGGGGAGCAAGCAGAGGGCTTTGTTCGCTTTCGTTACGATGAACTGGGGGATATTGGTCGTGCCCAGCGGCAGCAAATGCTGATCAAGGCGCTGCAAAAGAAACTGGCCAATCCCGTCATGCTGACCCAGGTGCCGAAAATCTACAGCGTCCTGCAAAAATATGTGGATACGGATTTAACCTTTGCCGAACTGATGGCGATCGCCCAATTTAGTTTGCGCATTGAGCCAGACAACCTGCGTTTGATTCTGCTGCCGGGACGCTTTAGTGGTGATAGCTATGAGGTCAGCTACTGGCTTCCTGACTATGACCGCATTGATCGGGTGGTTGCTGAGCACTTTAGCGATCGCCCCTCAAAGCTGGTTGACCATACGTGGCGTGAAACAGGGACGCTACGCATTGCGCTGCAAAATGCCTCCGGTAGCAGTGACGCTGCCCAAGACATGGCGGATTTCCTCGCCCACCACGGCTATACCAATGTGATCATCAGTGAAGAGTGGTATCAGCAAACCCCCGAAACAGAGATTGTGGCACAGCAAGGGGATATTGGGGCTGCGCAAATGATTCGTTCTGTCCTTGGCATGGGGCGAGTATCCGCCAACTCCACGGGGGTGCTGTCTTCGGATATTACGATTCGCATTGGCCGCGACTGGGCAGCCGTCTTGCACTAGGTGAGAGTGGCGGGCAGTTTCTTGGTCATCGCTTCGGGTTCGAGGATGCGGTCAATAATGCCGTATTCCTTGGCCATTTGCGGCGTCATATAAAGCAGCCGATCCATATCGCGGGTAATGCGTTCGGGGGGTTGACCAGTATTTTGCGCCAAAATTTCCACCATCATTGCCTTATTGGCCAGAACCTCCTTGGCACGAATTTGAATATCGGTGGCCTGTCCTTGGGCATAGCTCTTGGTTTGGTGCAGAACAATCGTGGCGTGGGGTAAACTGGCTCGATACCCCTTTGTCCCTGCTGAGAGCAACATGGCGGCCATCCCCATCGCTTGACCAATGCAGATCGTATGCACAGGGGGCTTAATGTAGCGCATGGTGTCGCAGATGGCAAAGGCTTCTGTTTCAAAGCCAATGGGTTCGCCATCGTAGCGGGAGGTTCCCGTCGAGTTAATGTAAATGCGGATGGGTTTTTCGGGATCGTCGTATTGCAGATAGAGCAGTTCCGCAATGATCAGTTCCGTAACCGCTGGCACCAAAGGCATGCCGAGATAGACGATCCGCTCCTTCAACAGCAGTGAAGGGAGATCGGGGGGTGGGGTGCGATAGTAGGCATCACCATAGTAGGCCGCTTGGGCAGCAGTAAGGGGCAACCGCATAGGACGCTCAGCAAATGACAGACTATCTGTACTCTAGCAAGGAATTGCCTTCCGGATCGGCGGGAAGCACCGCCTATAATCAAAGCAGAAATTCAATTCTTGGGTCATGAATCAACTCCTCAGTTCGCGGCTCACCTCCTCAGTGGTGGCGATCGCCATTGTCTTGCTGGTTGTCCTTTTGAATGCCGTGGTGATTATTAATCCTGGCCAAGCAGGGGTGCTGAGTATTTTGGGTAAAGCTCAGGATACTCCCCTCCTCGAGGGCATCCACTGGAAACCGCCGTTTATTGCCAGTGTGGATGTCTATGACGTAACTGTACAGAAGTTTGAAGTGCCAGCGGAAAGTGCCACCAAAGATTTGCAGGACATTACCGCCAGTTTTGCCATCAACTTTCGCCTAGACCCCATGGCCATCGTGGATGTGCGCCGCACCCAAGGGACCCTAGAAAATATCGTCGCCAAAATCATTGCTCCCCAGACCCAAGAGGCCTTCAAAATTGCTGCTGCCCGTCGCACGGCGGAGGAGGCTATTACCAAGCGGGATGAACTTAAGGAGGATTTTGATCATGCCCTTGGCGATCGCCTAGCCAAGTACCACATTCTCGTACTGGATACCAGTGTCGTTAACCTTGACTTTTCGGAGGAATTTTCCAAGGCCGTCGAGGATAAGCAAATTGCTGAGCAGCGGGCACAACGGGCGGTCTATATCGCCCAAGAGGCGGCTCAACAGGCGCAAGCGGAAATTAACCGTGCCCAAGGGAAAGCGGAAGCCCAACGCCTCCTTGCCGAAACCCTCAAAGCTCCGGGTGGCCAGTTAGTGCTGCAAAAGGAAGCGATCGAAGCATGGCGTGAAGGCGGTGCCCAAGTGCCCCAAGTGATTGTGATCAACGGCCAAGAAGGGCTACCCCCCTTTTTCCTCAATTGGACAGGGACAGCAGCAAAATAGCTGAGGGACGGTTCGATGAACTACAGGTTCAGCAGAGACTCAACAGATGAAGAGAGCGATCGCCCAAATCCCCCTAGAATTAAGAATAGCGATTTGTTCTTTATATTCCCCTAATTTCTGCCGATACTGACCCATGATCTCCACCCCGCTTGCTGCCAATCAACAAATTTTACCCCTGACTGCGCAAACCAATGCCCGAGGCCATCTCACCATTGGTGGGTGTGATGTGGTGGAGTTAGTGGCTCAGTTTGGCTCTCCCCTCTACATCCTTGATGAGTTCACCTTTCGCACCGCCTGCCGTCAATACCAAGACACCCTCCAGCAGACCTACGGTGGTGAATTTTTGGTGCTCTACGCTTCAAAGGCTTGGAACTGCTTGGCCACCTGTGCCCTTGCCCACAGTGAAGGCTTGGGGATTGATGTGGCCTCCGGGGGTGAACTCTACACTGCCTTGAGTGCCGGCGTCCCCGCCAGCCACATTTACTTCCACGGTAATAACAAGGCCCCCCAAGAACTCCTCTATGCCCTTGAGGTCAATTGCACGATTGTTGCCGATAACTGGCTAGAACTAGAGCGCCTTGCTGCCTACGTTGAGGAGCATGATCTCTCGACCCCACCGCGCGTCATGTTGCGGTTGACACCGGGGATTGAATGCCACACCCACGAATATATCCGCACTGGACATCTAGACAGCAAATTTGGCTTTGACCCGCAACAGTTTCCAGAGTTGCTTCAGTTTGCTAAGGCGCATCCCGAACTGGACTGGGTCGGACTCCACGCCCACATTGGCTCACAGATTTTTGAGGAACAACCCCATTTAGACCTCTGTGATGTCCTTGTGGATTGGCTGGCTCAAGCCCGTGAAGCGATGCTACCCATGCGCGAACTGAATGTGGGGGGTGGTCTTGGCATTCGCTACATCGAGTCCGATAACCCGCCGGCGATCGCCCACTGGACAAAGGCCATTAGTCATCAACTGAGCCAAGCCTGTCAGCAACGCCATCTTCCCTTACCCAAACTCATCTGTGAGCCGGGTCGCTCCATCGTTGGACCTGCGGCAGTGACGGCCTACACGGTGGGCAGCCGTAAGGTGATTCCTGAGCTACGCACCTATATCGCTGTCGATGGGGGGATGTCCGATAATCCACGACCGATTACCTATCAGGCGCAATATACAGCCCTGTGTGCCAATCGCATGACCACTGCCGCCACAGAAACCGTGCGTGTTGCCGGTAAGCACTGCGAATCGGGCGATATTCTGCTGCCCCAAGTCACCCTACCCCCCCTGCAAGCCAATGATATTTTAGTGGTGGCCAGTACGGGTGCCTACAACTACAGCATGGCCTCCAACTACAATCGTGTGCCCCGGCCGGCGGCGGTGGTGGTCTGTGAGGGGGAAGCCAACCTGATCCTGCAACGGGAAACCTACGCTGATTTGGTGGCCCATGATGTCTTGCCCCTGCGATTGAGCACCCCCGCCCCCTAGGAGGTGACGAGCACGATGGGATGATAAGCCTCCTAGGTAACTTGTCGTGGCTGCTGCTGTCCTCGCAGACACTGGCCAAGGTGCGAACAGTCGTGGATGTGGTTTTGGTCTTGACCCTAACCTACGCTATTTTGCGGGTTGTGGCCGAGCGGCGAACCCTCTGGATGATACGGGGCTTTATCTTCCTCCTTTTGGCAACCTCCCTCAGTCGTGCCATTGAGCTACAGTTTTTGAGCTTTGTGCTGCACAACTTAGTGATTGGCTCTGCGGTGGCCTTAGCCGTTATTCTGCAATCGGAAATTCGCATTTTTCTGGAACAGTTGGGACGAGGACAGTTTTTCGGCTTTATGCAGCCCGTGGCCGAGTCGAGCCTGACCAATGATGCCGTTGATTTGATTGTGACGGCCGTGAAGGGATTATCTCAAGATCGTACGGGGGCACTCATTCTGCTGGAAACCCATACAAAGCTCAGCCCCCAAGATTTTACCCATGCAGGGATCGCCCTCAATGCCCGCCTTTCACCGGAACTCATTACCTCAATTTTTCAGGTGAGTTCCCCCCTGCACGATGGCGCAATTTGGGTGCGGGGGGCTGAAGTGATTGCGGCAAAGTTGATCCTGCCCCTCTCGGATCGCACGGGGCCTTGGCAGTTGGGCACTCGCCATCGCGCCGCCCTAGGGATTACCGAACGCATTAGCCACTGTGTCTGTGTAGTGGTCTCTGAGGAAACGGGGTCAATTTCCCTTGCCTTTAAGGGGGAGCTTCAACGTCCCCTCACAAGCAGTAAACTAGGGGAATTGTTGCGGCAATATGTGCAGGATCAAGGGACGGCAACTTCACAACCCCGTCAACGTCGGCACAGCTTAAAATTTTGGAAGACTGTATGGCCACTGCGCTAATTTCCGCCAATAGGATGTGTCCATGATGCTACAGCCCCATTCACTCATTGAGTTACCCGAAGATCTAGATCGCGATCGCCTACCTCGCCATGTGGCGGTGATTATGGATGGTAATGGCCGCTGGGCAAAGCAGCGCAATTTACCGCGAATTATGGGACACCAACGCGGGGTGGACACCCTCAAGGATCTGCTGCGCTGTTGCAAAGATTGGGGCATTGAAGCCCTGACCGCCTACGCCTTCTCCACAGAAAACTGGGGGCGCCCCCTGCCGGAGGTGGATTTTCTGATGACCCTCTTTGAGCGAGTGTTGCGGCGGGAGCTGGCGGAAATGGTTGCCGAGGGCGTGCAAATTCACTTTGTGGGTGACTTGGCGTGTTTGCCGAACTCCCTACAAGCGGAAATTGAGCGAGCGATGACCGCTACGGCCAATAACCAAAAAATTAAATTTGTGGTGGCAACCAACTATGGTGGGCGACGGGAAATTATCCACGCTTGCCGTTCGATTGCAGCCCAAGTGAAAGCGGGACGCCTTGACCCCGCCGATATTGATGAGGTACTCTTTGAACGCCATTTGTACACGGGCGGCCTACCGGATCCCGATTTGTTGATTCGCACCAGTGGCGAGATGCGCGTCAGTAACTTTTTGCTGTGGCAGGTGGCCTATTCAGAAATTTACGTCACCAAGACCCTCTGGCCGGATTTTGACCGCGCTGCTTTCCATGAGGCGCTCCGGGATTACCAACAGCGACAGCGGCGATTTGGCCGTGTCTAAAGGGGACGATTTCAGTGGAGAATAGGAAAGCTCGCCGGGTACGTATTGGAGCGATACTGTGACCCCCCAATTGCGCATTTATGTCCCCCCTCATCCCCTCATTCAACATTGGCTAACGGTGGCTCGCGATCGCAACACGCCCACCCCTCTGTTTCGCGTAGCCATGACAGAACTAGGTCGCTGGTTGGCCTATGAGGCGGCGCGGGAATGGTTGCCAACGGTGGAAACAGTGGTTGAAACGCCCCTTGCCCCCTGTGCAGCGCTGGTGGTGAATCCGCAAGTACCCGTCGTGGTGGTACCCATTCTGCGGGCGGGTTTGGCCTTGCTCGACGGTGCCCAAGGGGTCTTACCGACAGCAAAGACGTACCACTTAGGGATTGTGCGGGATGAGGCCACCCTTGAACCCAGTTGCTATCTCAATAAGTTGCCCCCGCAGTTTGACCCGCAAACCCGTGTCCTGATTAGTGAGCCGATGCTGGCAACGGGAGGTTCAATCATGACAGCAATGCAGGAACTGGTGCAGCGGGGGATTGACCCAGCCTTGGTGCGAATCATTTCCGTGGTCACTGCGCCGCCAGCTTTGCAGAAACTCGGTGCCCATTTTCCCGCAGTGCAAGTCTATGCAGCCACGATTGATGAGACAGTGAATGAGCAGGGCTTTATTGTGCCTGGCTTAGGGGATGCGGGGGATCGCGCCTTTGGTACCGGGGAGGAAGTGTAACCGATGATGACAGTGGTGACTGTGCCAGCAACAACGGCTAATTTGGGTCCGGGGTTTGATTGCTTAGGAGCCGCTCTGACCCTCACCAATACGTTCACCTTTTCCTTGAGCGATCGCCCCCATGTCAATGTGCGGGGCACTGAGGCAGCCGGTGTCAGCAGTAGCTCCGACAATTTGGTCTATCGTGCCTACCACCGTCTCTATCAATATCTAGGGCGTGAAGCCCCACCTGTGTATTTAGAGATTGATCTGGGGGTTCCCCTCGCACGGGGCCTCGGCAGTTCAGCAACCGCAATTATTGGCGGCTTAGTAGGGGCCAATCGGCTGGCGGGCTTTCCCCTCAGTCATACCGAGGTTCTGGAATTGGCCATTGAAATGGAAGGCCACCCCGATAATGTGGTGCCGGCCTTGCTAGGGGGCTGTCGTCTTGCTGTCCAAGGGAGTGCAGGGGGATGGCATTGGCTAGAGATTCCTTGGGATCAGGATGTGGTGCCGATTGTGGCGATTCCAGACTTTGAGCTAGCCACGGAAACAGCGCGGCAAGTGCTGCCCCCCCACTGTACCTACGGTGATGCAGTTTTTAATATCAGTCACCTTGGTGCTCTGCTGCGGGGTTTGGAAACGGGTCAACGGGAGTGGCTGCAACTGGCCTTGGGCGATCGCCTGCATCAACCCTACCGCCAAAGTCTGATCAAAGGCTATACCGACCTCCACAGGGCGGCTCTTGAGGCGGGTGCCCACGGTTTGGTCATTAGTGGCGCAGGACCCACGCTTTTAGCCCTCGGGGATCCCGTTACCGCTTCCGCCATTGCCACTGCCCTCAAGGAGACTTGGGCAAAGTTTGATGTGCAGGCACGGGTGGAGGTGCTGGCCATTCAACGCCAAGGGACAACGGTGCGCGATCGCTAGGCAATCTTAGGCAATTGTATAGCATGCTTCCCTGTCAATAGGAGGTGATTAAATGAGTCAAGAACAGGATGCCCTGACAACGGAAGTGCTGCAACGCCTACGCCGCAAGGAGGGCACTTGGCAGGATTGGGGAGCCGGATGCCAGCAACTGCAAAAACAAGGGCTATCTCCCCAAGCGATTTTTGAGGCCACGGGCATTGAACCCATCCACCAAAATCAACTGATCATTGCCCTGCAAGTGAGTCAGAGCCTGCGCGAGGCGCCGGAAGCGGTGCGTGCCTATTTTCAAACGCGGGGCAGCGATCTGCTCTATGAACTGCGGGTGTTGTCAGGGAGCGATCGCCTTGCAGCAGCCACACTCATTGTTGAGAAACAACTGGATGTCACTGCGGTTCATGAGGTCTGCCGTGCCCTCAAGGCCGTGAGCTATCAAAAGGATGAGAGTGCAGGTTTTGGTGAGAGTGTGGGCGATCGCATTGGTCGCTACTATTGGCAACTGGCGCGGCAGCAACGCGATTTAGCCCAGCGATCGCGCCTCATTGCCCAAGGCTTTCGCTTTGTTGAATCCGCCACAGGTCGCCAAGCGCTTGAAAAACTGCTGACGGACTTTACCGTGGTTCCCGCTGCTAGCCAACCCCGACTCCCCCTTTACCGCTTGGATTCCGCTGAAGACCTGCCCTACCTCGTTCCGGTCGCAGGAACAGCCCCGCTCGCTGCTGCAGCCTTTAATCAAGTGCCCCAGTTAACTTCTACAGGCGCCTTGCAATTAGTCGCTGTTCCTCAACCCATGACCCTCGTGGCTCTCCCCAGTTGGCAGGTTCTCCTGAATGCTGTTGACCCAGTCGCGGTGCTTTGGCCAGTGGCAGACCTACCCGCAGAATTACCGCCTACGCCTGAGGGACTCCCCATTGAACAAGTGCTCCTGATAGTGGATCGTGGTCTTCCAGAATGGGATCGCGATCGCTATCTCCTGATTGCACCTGCGGCCAGCGATCCTGTCCAACTGGCTTGGTTTCCTGAACCCCCTACAGCGCCAATTCTTGGCCAACTCCTGCTCGTCTTACGCCCCCCCCAAGTACTGGATGAGAGTATCAACAAGGAACTTTGGTTCTTTGAGGAATAGCTTAACCTTAGGCGAGATTCACCACAACGCCCAGAGCGCTACCACGCCCCAAACTGTAATCTGCCAAGGCTAGTCGCACAGGCTGCTGGGGTGCCTTCAGATTCACTACCACAAGGGTCTGATCCACCAGTCCCGACCAGAGTTTGGCATCAGCAAAGTTGGCCAAGGGGGGTGTATCCACAATCACCAGATCAAAATAGTTTTTCAGGTGAGCCATGAACTGTTTGAGCGTGTCTTGGCTGAGGAGCCGCATCGGCTGTTGCCGCAACTCACCAGCGGTTAAAATTGCCAGACCGCGCCGCGCCTGAGCAACGCTATACCAGTGCCGCCGATGAATTAACCAATCCGCCAAGCCCTGTTCATTCGTCAGGCCGAGATAGCGGTGAATCTGGGGTCGCCGTAAATCCCCATCAATCAGCAGAACCCGCTGCCCCGTGCCTGCGGCAGCAAGGGCAAGATGCAGAGCAACGGTGGTGCGCCCATCAGTGGGTAGGGCTGAAATCACGGCTAACGAATGCCCCAAACCCACGGCCTGGAGGTTGGCAAACACATGGTGAAAGGTTTCCTGAAACTTCACCCATTCCCCGACAAAGGGTAGGACTTGAGTCACCTGCCACAGCCCTGAATTGCCCTTCACCGCGCGCTCTAAGCGGAGATTGGTTTGGGGGGTTGCCTTGGGAATTTTGCCAAGGAGGGGCAAGCCGAGGGCATCTTCCACTTGGGCTGGACTGACAAACGTATTGGCGGCTGCATCTGCAACATAAGTAGCCAGAACCCCCAACACAAGGCTGGCGATCGCCCCTAGCACCAACAGCAGTAAGCGCGGGAAGGTGGGTTGGACAGCGGGATTCTCTAAATCCGTCAACACCTGCCACGCAAAGTGATTCTGCGCCAGTTGTAGTTGCACTGCCTGTCGGGCTTGATTGAGCATCTCAAGGGAGAGGTTGGCCGTCCGAATCCGATGTTCAAGGCGATCAATGGCGGGGAGTTGGCTACTCAGTTGTTGTAATTGTTGGGCAACCGCCGCTTGGGGAGCCGCAAGCTCAGCATCATAGCGCCGCTGGTTTTCGTATTCAATCCACGCCGTAATGTAGTTGGTAATCAGCGTTTGTGACACTGTTCCCTGAAAGCCTAGGGCCGTGGGGTTGTCCACTTGATATTGCTCACCAATCACTTGGCGGGCGATCGCCTGCAATTGCTCCACCAAAACTCGCCGCTGTTCCTCAAGAGCTTGGATAACGGGTGTCCCTTCCCGAAAAATGGCTAGATTCTTGGCAATTTCTTGATCCAGTTCTTGAATGCGTGCCAGTTGTTGCTGATAAGCAGGGGAGGTACTTAAGTTCGCTGCTGCTAGGGCTTCTGCGGGCGTCATCTTGAGTTGTTCTTGAAACCCTTGAAAACGACCGTAGGCTTCCACGGCCTTCAGGCGAGCCGCTTGGCGCAGGCTATGGATTTGGCGATACTGTTCTGTTAAAAAGCGCAGTTGTTCTGAGGGTTGCAGGCTCGTGCCTTGGGGTTGGCTGGCTTGGAGTTGCTGCTGGAGTTGCTCTAATTCTGTAAGGTGCTGATTGATGTCTTTGTCCAGTTGCTCTAGGGTGCGATTGAGTTGTTCTTGGCGATCGCGCTGACTGTAGTCAACAAAGGCCTCTGCCACGGCCTTTAATACTGCGGTCACAATTTCTGGCTGGCGATCGCGATAGACCACTTCTAGTACTTTTGTTTGGGTCGGCAGTTGCTCTGTGGCGGAACTAACCACTGGTCGAATTTCCAGATGCTCAGCTAAGACCCGCGTGGTCAAATGAGGATACTGCTGTTGTAGTTTCTGGGCAATGGGAGCTAGTACTTTGTCACTTTCTAGAACGAGAATCTGTGACCCCACATCCACTGGAGGGGGTGTGGTTGGCGGCGGGGAGGGGAGGGTACTGGCAATGCCATCACGGGGGGTCAGGGTTGGCGCAGGCTGTGGTTCCTTCACTGGTTCCATCAGAAGGCGAAAATAGGCCTCGTACATTTCGGGTTGCCAGAAAACATACCCCCCCATGACCAAGAATGAGAGTAAAACCGTTCCTGACAGTAGTCGCCACCGTCGCCGACAGCGATCGCTAAAAGCTTGCAGCCCACCCTTTTGAGAACTCTTTCTGGTGCTGAACCGTGATGGATTTCGCGGGCGATCGCCCGCAGGACGCGCTTCGCGATCAACGACCCGTAAATTGGGTATCTTTTGTGGGAGCGACATCAGTAGTACGCCATTCCTAATCAAATATGTTAACTAAGTTGAGGAACACTCCTAAGGTTCCTAAGGCGCCGATAGGCCGCAGGGCATTCCCAATCGTATCCCCCACCTGCGTTAGCCCTGACCGTTCCACCACAATCACATCCCCCTGTTGCAACACAGGATTATTGTTGGCATTGGGTTGAGCCGCCAAGCTAAAGGGAATCCGTCGCCGACTGACCGTACCATCGCGATTCAGCCGCACCAGCGTCACCCTAGACATATTGGCACGTTGCACATTGAATCCGCCAGCCGCCCCAATTCCCTGAGTGAGCGTGGCATTGGCTGGCACTTCCACCAAGCCCGGTCGCAATACTTCGCCCACAACCTGCACCCGAATCACCTGTGGCGAAAACGTCGCAGAGGCCACCCGTACCGCTTCAGCCGCATTCACTTCCTTCGCCTTGGGCACCACAATCACATCATCACTGCGCAGCGTGATATCTTGGTTCGCATCCCCCGACTGAATCATCTCCCAAAGATTAATTCTGGTTACGGCTGTTTGGCCATTCCCCAGTTGGCGGCGTATCTCAATGTTGCGAATATCCGCCTCTTGGGTAATTCCACCGCTTTGAGCAAGGACTTGGCTCAGGCGAGGCCATGTTAAGCCACCGGAAAGGCCGATACCGGGGGCAGAAGCTGATACAGAAGTAAAAGGAACAACATAGGAGCCTGGACGGCTCACCTCACCTGCCACTAAAATCTTCATGGGGCGCGGCGTCTGCAATGTAACCGTTACTGCTGGAAAGCGCATGACTTTACTATAGGCGTTCAGAATCACCTGCTCCGCTTGGGGGAGAGTTAAGCCGCCCACCATGACGCGCCCTGCCAAAGGTAGGGTGACTGAGCCATCGAGATTAACAGTGAATTGTCGTTGATTAGTAACTGTTGGTGGCAGGTTGACCACTTCAATGAAAAGCACATCCCCTGCACCCAGGAGATAGTCCTGAAGGGGGTTAATGCTGGTAAAACTATAGGAGCTTGGGCTGACGGGCATGGGTTGAGCAGTGGCCGAGCGGGGTACCATCAGTGTTGCCCCAAGGGTGAATCCACTGGCGATCGCCAGGGTGATGACGGTGTTGTGTAGCCTTGGCAATGATTTGCACCCCATGGTTCATTCTCCTCACTCACTTGTTTGTTCTACCATACGCCATCTATTCGCCACCAAGGTTATGAAAAAAGGCTTTAGAATGAGTGCAAATGGCCTTGTCACCTCATTGTAATGCTGGATCCGCCGCTCATTTGCCTAGAACAGATTTCTAAAGTGTATGGCCAGGGGGAAACGGAAGTTCACGCCCTTAGGGAGGTGAATCTCAACATTCAGCGGGGAGAGTACTGTGCAATTATGGGGGCTTCGGGGTCAGGGAAGTCCACAATGATGAATATTATTGGCTGTTTAGATCGCCCGACCTCTGGCCGCTACTTTCTCGATGGCCAAGATGTGGCACATCTCAGTGATGATGAACTCGCCCATATTCGCAATGCCAAGATTGGTTTTGTCTTTCAACAGTTTTACTTGCTGGGGCAACTCACGGCACTGGAAAATGTGATGCTACCCATGGTCTATGCCCAAGTTCCCCCCAAGGAACGGCGCGATCGCGCGATCGCTGCATTGGAACAGGTGGGGTTGGGTCACCGCCTTGAGAATCGTCCCAATCAACTCTCGGGAGGACAGCAACAACGGGTGGCGATCGCCCGCGCCATTGTCAATCAGCCGCTACTCCTGCTCGCCGATGAACCTACCGGTGCCCTTGATAGCCACACCACGGCGGAAATTCTTGCTATCTTTGGGCAACTCAATGCGGCCGGCATGACGGTAATTATGGTGACCCATGAACCCGATGTGGCGGCTGTCACGCACCGCATTATTCAGTTTCGTGACGGTCAAATTCGTTCCGATCGCCCCAATGTGCCTAGCCCGCTGACGGCACCTGCTTTATCTTAAGAAGGGGAACGACTGAGAAAAAAAGCAATGGCAAAAGCAGTTTGGAAAGGCGCAACCTTGGCCGAGAGCGATCGCTATGAAGTGGTCGAAGGCAATGTTTATTTTCCGCCAGAGGCACTCAATCCGGCCTATTTTCAGCCCAGCGATACCCACACCGTTTGTGGTTGGAAAGGCACAGCCAGCTACTACCACGTTGTTGTCAATGGTCAGGTGAACCGTGATGCGGCATGGTACTACCCCGATCCCAAGCCGGCGGCTGCCAATATCAAGGGCTATGTGGCGTTTTGGCGCGGGGTGCAGGTGACGCGCTAAGGGGAGCAATTCCCGCTCGGTTGAGAATTTCGGGAATCAAATCCTCACGGCGCACCGCCATTAAGTGCACCCCCTGGCAGAGTTCCCGCGCCTGTTGTACCTGCTCGGCAGCAATAGTTATCCCTTCATCGAGGGGATCAGCGGCAGCGGCAAGGCGATCAATAAGGTGCTGGGGAATCAGTGCACCGGGCACAGCGCGATTGATAAACAGGGCATTTTTGGCCGACTTGAGGAGAAAAATTCCAGCAAGAATGGGTCGCCCACAGCCCGCCGCAATCTGATCCATAAACTTGGCTAGCCGATCAAAATCTGTAATCAACTGCGTTTGGAAAAATTGAGCACCCGCTGCCAATTTGCGTTCAAACCGTTGTTGCAGTCCTGACCAACTGGCAGACTGAGGATCAACCGCTGCCCCGGCAAAAAATTGCGTCGCTCCATCGGCTAGGGGGCGATCCTCGCTATCCACCCCTTGATTCAGTTGGCCAATGACGCGCAATAGCCGCACAGACTCCAAATCAAAGACGGGTTTGGCTTGGGGATGATCGCCTGCTTTGACGGGGTCGCCCGTGAGTGCCAAAATATTGCGTAAACCAAGGGCGGCAATGCCCATGAGATCCGCTTGCAGGGCAATGCGGTTGCGATCGCGACAGGCGATCTGGCAAATGGGTTCAAACCCCTGCTGTTGCAACAAATAGGCGGCTGCCCAAGAACTCATGCGCAACACAGCGCGACTGCCATCGGTGACATTGACCGCATGAACCCGCCCCTTGAGATGGGCTGCTTGGCGCAACATCGTACTGGCATCCCTACCCTTAGGGGGGCAAACCTCTGCAGTGATGAGAAACTCACCCTGCTCACAGGCAGCTTGAAAACGCGAGACTGACAAGGAAATGGCTAGAGCGCGACTAGGCAATTATCATACAAGCTAGTGACGCCTGTTCCTAGGCCGCTAAATAAGCAGTCACCGTCTGCACCAAGGTCTCTGTCCAATAATCAGCAACACTTTGCTGCTCGGCTTCCACCATGACGCGGATAACGGGTTCTGTCCCAGAGGCACGTACCAAGACTCGCCCGCGATCGCCCATATCCAGTTGCGCTTTGGTAATCATCTGTTGCAAAGGCTCACATTCTTGCCAGTGGAGTCGTCGCTGTCGATCGTCAACACGGACATTGCGAAGAATTTGCGGGTAGGCGGTAAAACTTTGGTCTCGCAGTTGTGCCAAGGATAAACGGGAATCCTGAACTAGGGTCGCTAAATGAACCGCTGTGAGCAAGCCATCCCCCCCCACACCATAGTGACGGCAGAGGATGTGTCCCGACTGTTCTCCCCCCAGCATGGCACCGTGGCGCAGCATCTCTGCATGGACGTATTGATCGCCCACAGCAGCCCGCACCAGTTGTCCACCCCGCGCTTGCCAAGCTCGCTCAAAGCCGAGATTCGACATCACAGTGGCGACAATCAAATCCTTGGGGAGTTGTGCCTGCGACTGAAGCCGTTGTCCCCAGAAGTAGAGAATGTGATCGCCATCAACCACTCGTCCTTGACTATCCACCGCCAGCACGCGATCGGCATCGCCATCAAAGGCAAACCCCATAGCGGCACGGGTTTCACGGACAGCCTGTTGTAATGGTTCTAAATGGGTGGAACCGCAGTTGACATTAATGCGATCGCCATCGGCGCGATCGTGGAGAGCAATCACCTCAGCCCCTAGGGCATGGAACACCGTCGGTGCCACCGCCACCGCAGATCCCCAAGCCAAATCCAACACCACCCGCAGTCTCCGCAGCGGTTGACGATCCTCAAGGGGCGCTTGCACCGCATGGCGATAGCGCTGAAGCAATTCGGGACGATGATGCAAATGCCCCCAGTGCTCCGTATGGGGCAAGGATAGGCCAGCATTTAGGTGGGCTTCAATTTCTTTTTGCAGATCAGGGCTGAGCTTGCTGCCATCGCTGCCAAAAATTTTAATGCCGTTATCGGCGGGGGGATTGTGACTGGCGGAAATCATGGCGCCACCGATGGCTTCTGTGGTGGCCGTTAGGTAGGCAATACAGGGGGTCGGGCACAGACCCACATTCCACACTTCAAAACCAGCGGCGGTTAAGCCGGCGGCCAAGGCTGTGGCCAACATATCACTGGAGTTGCGGGAATCTTGACCAATGATAAAGGGGCGCTGGGGTGCATCCGTCCTTTGTCGCAGCACTTCTCCCACCCAATATCCCAAGCTCAAGGCCAAGTTGGGGGTTAGCAACTCCCCCGCCCGTCCACGAATGCCATCGGTTCCGAACCGAATCGGCTGCTGCCCAGTCATGGTTGATTCCTCACGCCACACCAATACTCACTATTTTCTAGTCGATCCCCTTGGCTATGCAGGAGACGATTCTTAACATTTATTTACCCTTTTTGGACTATATCATCTCTGTGAACCTTGCCCTGCGCATGGGTGTCCCCCCACAGGAGTATTCTGGATCAGCGGGAATTGAGGCAAAGCCAAATGTTACCACCCGACCTGCGCCAGCAATTGCAATCGTCCCAAGGGCGACTCCTACACCTTTTGGAGTCCTTTTCCTCAGCACGGGTACTGGTGGTGGGGGATCTCACCCTCGATGAATTTCTCACGGGTCAGGTGGAACGCCTCTCGCGGGAAGCCCCCGTTCTGATTTTGCGCCATGAGTTTACCCGCCAAGTGCCCGGCGGCGGTGCCAATGCCATCTACAATTTGGCCAAGTTGGGTGCTCAGGTGCAGGCGGTTGGTCTGGTGGGTGTAGATCCGCAGGGGGAGGCGCTTTGTAGCATTTTTCAAGGGGCAGGGATTGATACGCGGGGCATCTTTAAGGATGGCGATCGCCCCACCGTGACGAAAACCCGTATTTCTGGCCATGCTCGCCAGTCGGTGACGCAGCAAATTGTGCGCGTGGATCGCAAGTCCGATGATCTGCCTGCCCCAGCCCTTCAGGAGGCGTTAGCGGCCTTTATTCGTCAGCAGGTGGGGACTGCCGATGCCGTGGTTTGCTCCGACTATGGCGATGGTGTCTTTACGCCCCCTGTGATTGCGGCTGCCCTAGAGCATGAGCGCACGATTGTTGATACCCAACGGGATTTAGCTCGCTATCGCGGTGCTTTCCTATTTACGCCGAACCTGCCAGAAGCAGAGGCAGCAGTGGGCTACCCGATTCGCACAGAGGCCGAGGTACTGCGAGCTGGGGAAGACCTGCTGGAGTTGACGGCGGCTAAATATATGCTGATTACGCGGGGGGATGCTGGTATGAGTCTCTTTAGTCGCGAGGCGGCGCCCTACCATTTACCCGCCTTTAACCGTACGGATGTCTTTGATGTCACTGGCGCAGGCGATACCGTTGTTGCTGCTTTAACCCTTGCCCTTGTGGCGGGTGCCAGTCTTTGGGAGGCGGCAGTTTTAGGCAATTTGGCCGCCAGTATTGTCGTACGTCAGTTTGGCACAGCCACCACATCCACTGCCGAGATGGCGGCAGCCCTTCACCATTTGCTGGAAGATTAATCCCGCGTCGCCTGCTGTAACCACTCCAGAATGCCTTGGGCAAGGGTGCGGGCAAGCTCAGCTTGGGCTTGGGGGTTAACAATCCACTCAAACTCCTCTGGGTGAATCATAAAGCCCAGTTCCAGCAGCACCGCAGGGGCAATTGTCGGACGAGTCAGGGCAAGGTTATTCCAAAACACACCGTACTGCTGCCGCCGCAGTCGCTGACTGAGATACCCCTCTAGGAAAACGGCAAGGTCATGGCTTTGGGGATGATACCAAAAGGCGCCAATCCCTTGGGTATTACGGGCATCGCCAGCATCGGGGAGAGCATTGTAGTGCAAGCTGAGGGCAAGGGTGGGTTGGGCTGATTCAATGGCGAGAAGGCGATCGGGCAAGTCCAGATCAATATCCTCTGTGCGCGTCAAAATGACTGTTGCCCCAAGGCGTTCTAGCTCGGGTGCCAGTTTTTGGGCCAGTGCCAATGTGACGACCTTCTCTGGCGTACCATCTGGGCCGCGTGCTCCCAAGTCCTCAGGCCCGCCATGGCCGGGATCAAGGAGAATTTTAATCCCCCGCAGGGGTTGTGTCCCCCGTTGGAGTTGGGGTGGATGACGCAGTTGCAGCACCAGCCGATTGCCTTCATAGGCCACACGATAGCCCCACTGTTGGCGATGATGCAGCGTCAAACGATACTCCACCCGCTCTTGATCAAGGGGGTACCAGTCAAGGCGCTGGATGACGGGATCGGCATCGAGGCGAATGATGTCGGTTTGGGGAATCGTGTTGTGGAGCGTTAGGGTGAACTGGCGATCGCCCTGCTGAATCGAAATCGGTACGGGCACATCCAAAGGAAAGCTGATTTCTGTCCAACCCGCAAGCTGACGGCTGGTTATACTGCGGATAGTGGCGGTGGTCGGCAGAGCACTGGAGAGGAACCGCACTTCATTGGCGCGGATCCAACCCCCATAGTCCAAATGCAGCCAATCCCCCGTTTGTCCGCGTACCCGTGCGCGTGTTCCCACTGGCAAGGGCGTCAGCCGGGAATAGTCAGTGCTAGGGCCAGTGCGGGCTACCCCCCCAAGGGAACGGGTGACTTCCACAACTGGTAATTGCGTTGGCTCAGCCACACGAATGCGGGCACCGGGTTGGCGCTGGCCTGCAAATTGCCATTGAATCGGGCCATAGTCGCCCACTTCGGTGAGCTGGAGGCAATTGCGATAGAGAGAAGGGCGAGCAGTGACCACCTCCGCTTGATGAATCAGCGCAGCCAGATTAGAGGGCAGTTGCACTTGGGGCGGTAGGGGTTCTAGGGGCAGAATGCGCTGACCCACTTGGACTTGCACGGCGCGATCGCTGGGGGCAGCAGCGGTAAAGCAAACAATTTCATTGGCTAGGCGCACTAAATCGGCTGTTGGCTCTAGGGGTTGTAGGGTGGTCGGTACTTGGGGCACCGTGCGAGTGATGGCAAAGTCAAGGCGTTGATCCCCTGCTTGCAGGGTGATGTGATTCAATCCGGGTTGCAGGGGAAGACTGGGGGCAAAGTGTCCCGCTGGCGAGCGATCGCCAACGACCTGCCCATTGAGGGTAACGACAACTTGCGGCGGTGCTGTACCAATAAAGAAAATCCGGGGTGCGCTTGTAGTGTGCTCTCGCGGCGGATAAACCACCTGCAGAGAACCCTGTGCTACTGCTGAGGTCATTGAGCCAACGAAACATCCACTTAATAGACCAAGGCTGAACCACTTCACTGGCTACCCCCATGCACTCAACTTCTTAATATTTTCTTCAGATTATTACTATTGAGTTGTCAATGATCAGAGTTACAGACCATTACATTAAGTAAACATCGCTGAATAGAAATGCAAGTAAGGTAGATGCCTTTCTTTTCCAAAGCAGGGAGGGCGTAAAGAGAATGTAATACTTTTCGAGGGCAGTTTTGCCTAGCTTGATCTTCTTCAATCTTTGTGAAAAGGGCTGTAATAAAGGTCAATCACCTCTCAGAAAAGCGAAGCAAGTTTCTCTAAGGCCATTTGTAGAATTCCTTGATCCCCGTCGAATTAGCATATTTTTTAACATTGGGATCATTGCCATCGCTAGAAAATCCATCCATAATAAAAAGTGTCCTCTCATAAACTCCCTTAATGTTGCGCAATACTATTTGTTGAGTTTTGTTGTTTTGAAACGCAGATTTGCGCAACGCCTTTTATCACAAGTTCCTACACGCCAAAAAGAACTTAAGGATTATTTAACTATGGTTACCATGCAAACGATTCACTGTCCTCACTGTGGTAAATTAGCCCTTCGCCAACGCTATGGCTCCGTGAGTCACACCCAGTGTCCCCACTGTGATTACGTCCTAACGATGTGCGATCGCACAGGACGGGTGCTAGAGGCCTACACACCTGAAATTACCCATGTGGGTCAGTATGGCGCCAACCTCACCTGCACCATAGAGCGAACACGGGCACTGTGCTAGCAAGAATTCATTAGAAGAATCTAAAGATTGATGAGGAAAATCCTGAGAGTTGTTAAGATAGTTTACATATGGCTATCTTACTTCTACTGGTACTGGCATTGGTGCTGTGGTCGGTGCGACTCCTCCACGGTGCCTACCGCCTCCGGGATTTTTCCTTACTGCTGGCCAGTGGCCTCGTGGCCATCTCAGCGGGAGGCGTGATTTTTGTCTATAGCCTGATGAATGGCTGTGTCGGCTATCTCAGTCAAGGGCAGCCCATTCCTGAATCCGATGCGCCTGTCATTCTGTCTGATGTGGCCTACTTTGAGAGTGCCTCTGGAGCAACGACCCCAACCTTTAGCCCCTAGGTCTGACTCACGATCCAAACGTAGGCGATCGCCAGCGTCAACACTGTGAGCGGTGCACCAAAGCGCAAGTGCTGCCAAAAGGAAAACCGCTGTCCTGAGCTAGCAGCGGCCTCAACTGTAATTAAATTAGCCACAGCACCAAAAAGCGTAAGATTGCCCGCGAGGGTACTTGTGGCTGCCAGTAGGTACCAGAGTTGATCGGCACCTTTGGGGATAAACTGTGCGAGCAGCAGCACCGTGGGCACGTTAGAAATTAAATTTGACAGCAGTGCTGTAATCACCACGAGGGGCAAGGGCTGATTCACCCAAGGGCGCAAAACGGCTAATAAATCAAAGTTTTGAATACAGCGGGTAAGAATAAACAGACCCGCAAACAGAACCAATAGTGACCAATCCACCTGAGCAAGGATGCGCTCTGGCTTCACCCGACGGGTGACCAGTAAAGCTGCTGCCGCCAAAAGAGAGGATTCTGCCAAGGGAAAGCCGAGCAGAAAGGCCAAAAACATCAGCCCAGAGACAATCAGTGTCTTGTGGAGTAACCCTTTTTGCACCTGCACCGGTTGGAGCGTAGCCAATGTACAGGGTTGGCGCGATCGCACCTCCGGATAGAGCCACCCCAACCAAGCCACTTGCAGCCCTAACCCCAGCACTGCGACGGGAACCATCACTTGGGCAAACGGCAGATATCCTAACTCGGAAAACGATCCCACGAGGATATTTTGGGGATTGCCGCTGAGGGTGGCCACAGAACCGATATTGGTTGCGGCGGCGATCGCCAGCAGATAGGGCACTGGATTTAAGCCCAAGACATGGGTAATGCGCAGGGTTAAAGGCGTCGTCACAAGGGCAAGGGTGTCGTTGAGAAAGACCGCCGACAACATTCCTGTAGCTACAGTGAGAAACACCAGTAGCCCCAAGGGACTGCCACTAAAGCGCACCACCGTCACCATCGCTATTTGAAAAAAGCCGCTCAAGCCCAGATAAGCATTGACAATCATCATGCTCAACAGAAACACAATGGTCTGGGGATCAATGGCTTGCCATGCAGTGGGTAGATCAATCGCCCCTAAGGCAATCAAAAGAGCCGCACTCACAAGGGCGATCGTTGCGCGATTCATACATAGCCCCGGCACCCCCCCAAGGGCTAAGGCACTGTAGCTGAGGGCAAGGATCAGAAGTTGCAGGAGAGACCGCAGCACCTACTGTTGGGTTTGAATTTTCTTGGCCTCTGGGGCATCGAGCAATTCCCCAAGCGCTGCCATGTCATCACCGTCATATTCCCGCTTCCACAACAGTTGGGAAATTTGGTTTTCAATGGCTGAGGTTAACACTTGGGTTTCGAGCACCCGTTGCACTAAGCGTTGGCTCATCATAGGGGTTCAGCAGCTTAGACAGTCGTTCTCTAGGGTAGCCCATTGGCTGTGGGGCAAATGGAAGGAACCACTTTCTCAAGTGGCACAATTTGCTATAGTGGGGTCACTGGGATCAGCAAAGCGTTGATCCTAAGCTGGGGATCGTTGTCCCGTCAATAAATCGTGTTTCGATAAATTAAGGAAAGTTGAAATTCTAGGATACACCAGATATACTAAAGGGCGACTTTTGTAAACTCAATAACAGTTCTTTGAAGGCAAAGGAGGTAAGGCAACTTGGCCAGAAGACGGAAGCGGAAGAGCCGGCGGCGTCTCGAAGGACGCAAAATCCTTGAGTGCGTACCTCAATATAGCATCGAAAGTGGCGAAGATAAACCTGTGACAGCGGCACGAAAATTTATTCAAGCCAAGGGGATCACCCCACCCGCTTTACTTCTTGTTAAGCGGAATGAGCACACCACCGATCGCTACTTCTGGGCAGAAAAGGGCTTGTTTGGTGCGCAGTACGTTGAAGAAAACCACTTTTTATTCCCTAGCCTAAGGGAACTGGCAGAAGAGAAAATGGCAGCCACGACTCGTTAGGCTGTTTTTTTTACAAACATCTGTTTTATTGAGGAGTCAGGATCTGTTCTTGACTCTTTTTGCTTTGGTAGTGAGAGGATCTAGGGTGTGGTCTAAAGATTTGATCTTTTTACGCCATTTACTTATGGCAATTTGGAAACTGTCCCCTACAATAGAAATAGCGGAGACGCACGTTTCCGTTCACTCCTCACACCACACCCCGCCTGGACAGTTATTGGTTCGGGCGGCTTCCTTTTAGATATGAAATGGAATACCGCATTTATCATCAAACTAGCTACACCTACAGCGCCCCTGTTGCCCTTGCCCCCCATGATTTACGCTTGATCCCGCGTAGTGATGGCCACCAACGCCTGCGATCGCTCTCCCTCCAAATTTTACCAACTCCCCAAGGCCAAAGTACTGTCCTCGATGTCCATGGCAATCACATTCAACGCTACTGGTGGTCACCACAGCCCACCACCTCCCTGATGATTCAGGTCACCTCTGAAGTAGAAACCTATTGCGACAACCCCTTTAACTATCTGCTTGACTCGTGGGCAGTCACCCTCCCTTTTAACTATCCGCAGCGACTGGCAACTAGCTTGCATCCCTATCTATCACCGTCAGTGGATCCTGTTGCCTATGAATTGGCTTGGCAAATTTTAGCCAGTGGCGATGGCAGTGTCCTCACATTTCTCAGTGACCTCAATAACAAAATTTACCGTACCTGTCAGCACCAAATTCGTGAAACCGGTGCCCCTTGGCCCCCCTGTGTGACTTGGGCAAAACAAATGGGTTCCTGTCGCGATACAGCCGTCTTGTTTATCCATGCCTGTCGGGCTGTGGGCTTAGCGGCGCGGTTTGTCAGTGGCTATCAGGAAGGAGACTTGGATAATCCTGAACGGCACCTCCATGCCTGGGTAGAAGTGTATTTGCCGGGGGCAGGCTGGCGCGGCTATGATCCCACCCACGGCCTAGCGGTGAGCGATCGCCACATTGCCCTTGTGGCTGCCGCTGATCCGACGGATGCTGCCCCCATTCAAGGTACCCTGCGGGGACAAGGGGTGACCTCAACCATGACCTATCAACTACAGATTCAGCGCCTCTCCTAGGTATGGAAGAAAAAGGCGGTGCCGAGAATCCCATAGGTGGCCAACAGCAGCGCCCCCTCCAGCCAGTTGGAGCGGCCATCTAGGCTAATCACATTAGCAATCACGACCGCAATAATCACCGTCACCACTTCAAAAAGACTAAAGTTTAAATCCATCGGCTGACCAATAAACTGGCCAATCAGCACCAGCACAGGTGCCACCAAGAGCGCCACCAAGAGGGATGAACCCAAGGCGATGGACACGGACAAATCCATATTGTTTTTCAGGGCAACCCCCACCGCAGTCACATATTCCGCTGCACCGCCCACCAACGGCAAGAGGATGACCCCAGTAAATAGGGGCGTTAGACCCAAGCCCTCCGTTGCTGCTTCAACTGCGCCGACAAAAATTTCTGACTCAAAGGCTACGCCAATCGTGGCAATCATTAGAACCGTGATCCACAGGGGCAGGTTCGGCTTTTCATGGTGCCCCGCTTCGTCCCCCAGTTCCACCTGACTGACATCGTAAAGATAGCTGTGGGTTTTCAAAGAAAAGAGTAACGTTAGTCCATAGACCAGAATCAGAATGATGGCGGCCACCACTGACATTTTGGAAATTGCGGTTGGCGGCACACTGCTGGAGGTGTAAATGACCATTGCCGGTAGGAGAATCGCGGCGATCGCCACCGTCATTGAGGAAGCATTCACCCGTGCCACCACTGGGGCAAAGGATTGCTCCTTGTAGCGAATGCCCCCCAGCAGCATGGATAACCCCATCACCAGCAAAAGGTTCGCCATCAGGGTGCCCGTAATACTGGCTTTGACAATATCCACTAAGCCCGCTCGCAGCGCCACAATAGCAATAATCAGTTCCGTTGCATTGCCAAAGAGGGCATTCAAGAGGCCACCTATGGTTGGTCCTGTGGCAAGTGCCACCTCCTCTGTTGCGGTGCTCAACCAAATCGCCAAGGGCACGATCGCCAGTGCTGCCAAAATAAAGACGGTGAGGGCACCCCATGCCAGTTTTTCAGCGGCAATAGAGAGGGGAATAAACACCAAAAAACCAATCGAAACCAGTCGCTTCATGGGGGCACCCCTTACATGGTGAACGGAGAAAAATCTCCTCTATCCTAGCCTGCGGTTTGATGAATCCAGCCCAATTCGCGGGAAATGATGCTGATGCCTAACCACTGCGCAGGATCACCCGCTGATTTTGGCGGGCGACAAGGGAAAGGGTGAGAGGGCCAGCGGTATAAACAGAGGTGGGGGTAACTGCACTAATATCAATCGTCCCTTGGTGATCTTTGAGGTCGAGGACAAATTTCACCAGTTCAATTTGGCGAAAGGAGCCAACACTGCCAGTGACCGGATCGGGGAGGACACCCGAGGCGATCGCCCGCTGATTACTGACCGTAAACAACTGATCCAAGCGTTGCAAAATTTGCTCATCGGTCATCTGGCTCGGATCCAAGGAAATGGTAGCTAGATTCTCACCCTCGCGGAAAACCTCCTGATTGCGCGCCACTTGGGGCACCACAAGAATATTACTTTCCCCCTGTAGATAATTGGCCGCAGCTAAAATGCGCACCACATAGGGCTGGCCATCACTAATTTGGCTGCGCAGGCGGTTCACGTCTTCGGTGGTAATTTGAATCACCTGATCCGTCGGTTTGAGGTTCTGGGGACGATTCAGGACAATGGCATTGCGTCGCGCCTCCCGCAGGAGCTCTTCAATAACTTGGGTGGCCTGAGCCGGATCCTTGACATTTTGAATCACCGCAGAGGCCAAGACTTGCCCCGTGCGAATGGCGATCGTCCCCCGCCGTAATCCTAGCAAAAGGATGCTCACGTTTTCCTCAAGGCGTTGGCGACTGGCCTCAAGGGCAGCAATTTCCTGCTGAAGCGTGCGCTGTTGATTGCGTAACACCTGCTGCTGCTGATTGGCAACGGCCAGTTGATCCTGAATGCGATCAATCTCTGCTTGGAGACGATCCTTTTGACCTTCCACCTCGGCAAGGCGCTGTTGAGCCGTGCGAATGGCAGTTTCTAGGGCTGCTTTTTGGCTAGCCACATCCTCGAGGCGGCCTTGGATGGCTTGTCGCTCCCGTTGCAAACGCTGAATTTCTTGCCGCAGGCGTGCCCCTTGGGCTTCAAAGTTTTCGAGGTCTTTTTGGGCTTGGGTGTAGCGGTCTTGAAGTTGCTTGAGTTCTGCTTCTGTGAGGGTTTGACGATTGACGGCCTGCTCTAGGACTTGGTTGGTTTGACTAAGGCGTTGGCGAATGTTGGCCAGTTCAATTTGGGATTGTGCCAGTTCCGCCTCAATTTCATCCTTTTGGGCACGGGTTTCGGCGAGTTCTTGTTCAGCCGCCGCTTGTTGACGGCGAATCGTATCAATGCGCAGCACGCCATCGCGCAATTCACGGCTGAGGGCAAAGAGGATGGCAAGGGTGGAGGCAGAAATTAAACTGCCTGTGAGAATGGTAATCAGGACAGCCGTCTGTCGAGGCCGCAAATTAAACCAGCTCAATCGGGCTTTGCCCACTTTTGAGCCAAGGCGATCGCCCACCGTCGCGATCGCGCCCCCAAGAATAATCACGGCCAACACCAAAACATACCCAGCCATATTTCGGGTACTGCTGCCACTCCCCAACTATACTTTCTACAGTATGTGCCGATGCTGCCCCCTATAACGGTTTGGGCAAATCACTTTGACTGAAATCAACCGATGCCAAAAATTGCTACTTGGAACGTCAACTCAATTCGCACTCGCCTTGACCATGTGTGCCAATGGTTAGACACCACTGGAGTGGACTATCTCTGTCTTCAGGAGACCAAAGTCACAGATGCTGAGTTCCCGCGTCAGCCCTTTCTGGATCGTGGGTATCAAGTTTATTGTAGTGGCCAAAAGGCCTACAACGGGGTGGCCATTCTCAGTCGTCAGCCTCTTGCGGGCGTAGAAGCAGGCTTTGCCCCCCAATTACCCAGTCACAGTGAGTTGGATACGCAAAAACGACTGATTCGCGCCCAATTAGCTCCTGATGTCACCTTGGTAAATGTCTATATTCCCAACGGTGGAGAGTACGACAGTGAGAAATACCACTATAAGCTGCACTGGTTAAAAACCCTCCATGTCTATCTCGAGCAGCTCACTGCCCAAGGGGAGGTGATTCTCTGTGGTGATTTTAATATTGCCCCAGAAGATAAAGACCTTTTTGATGCCAGCGATCGCGCCACAAAAGTGGGAGCCACCGACGCCGAACGCAACCTTTTAGCGGCCATTCGTAACCTTGGCTTCCACGATGCCTTTCGCCACTTTACCGAGGAGCCTGGGCACTACTCTTGGTGGGATTATCGGGCGGGTGCCTTTCGCCGCAATCACGGCTGGCGCATTGATCACCTCTACCTTACCCCTAGCATCACAGCCCGGGCCTGCAACTGTTACATTGATATTGCCCCGCGGCGCTTACCCAAGCCCAGTGATCATGCACCCGTGATCCTAGAGATTGAATAGAGGCTGTACAGTGGGCTGGCGCAGCCATTCCGTTAAATCCTGCACCCCTTGGCCGTAGGTGAGATCAAAGGTCAACGGCGTAATACTAATCAAGTTTTGGGCAATGGCTTCCACATCCGTGGGGGCTTGATTGGGGTCTTGGGGATATTCTTCAACCACTTCACCAGCGAGCCAGTAGTAGGTTTTGCCGCGAGGGTCAATGCGCTTCTGGAACAGGTCATGGTAGCGCCGAATCCCCTGTCGTGTAATGACAACGCCAGCAATTTCACTGGCAGGCAGCGCCGGTACATTCACATTGAGGAGCATCTTTGGGGGCAGGGGGGCGGTTTCCAGCGCCTTGAGCAGACGACTGGCAAAGTCAGCGGCTGGCTGAAAGTCATGAACTGTGAAACTGGTGAGGCTAATGGCAATACTGGGAATTCCCTCAATCACCCCCTCCATGGCAGCAGACACCGTGCCGGAGTAAAGAATATCCGTGCCGAGGTTGGAGCCTTGGTTAATCCCAGAAACAACAAAATCTGGGGGTTCCTCTAGGAGGGCACCAAGGGCGAGTTTGACACAGTCAGAGGGGGTACCGGAGCAGGCCCACGCCTTAATACTGGGGTGAAAGCGATCGCTAACGACTTCGGCGCGAATCGGATCAAAGACCGTGAGGCTATGCCCTGTAGCAGAGCGTTCGCGATCCGGACACACAACCACGACTTCATGGCCAGCGATCGCCAGCGTATCTGCTAACGCCCGAATACCGGGGGCAAAGACCCCATCATCATTAGCAATGAGTAACCGCATTTCCTGCCCCCTGAATCGTGAAGTATTGGCAAAACATTACAGTTGATTGCAAATCGCAACACCCTCCCTGAGAAATGTTAACCTCTAAAAGGGTTAAGTGACGCACCCCACCCTGCCGAACAGTTTGAACGCACCATTCCTGACATGACCGCTTTTGGGGATTGACAGGATCTATGGAACGCCTACTGAACTATCAGTTGAAGGAGAACACTGTGTCTGTGCATCAAAGTCATCCGCTACTCCGCGAAGACCTCAGCGAATACGTTGCCCATTTGCAACTGCACATGGCACTCCAAGCGCGCAATTTGGTGCCTGCCCTGAAACACACCAGCGACAGCCGCGAGCAACTTCTCCATCAAACCCAAGCCACCTTTGAGAAGCACGTCTCCCGTCAAAGCTATATTGGCTAAAGCAATTTTTCTCTGTGCTCAAAAATTAAAACCGATGATATCTAAGCAGGAGTGATCTTGCTGCTTTTTGCGTTCGTTGGGGGAGTTGCTCCTCTCACCACTTTGAGGAACGATCGCAACAGAGTACACTAGGGACGATATTGCTATTTGTAACACTCTTGCCAGCGTTCTCAGGAGGTTTTATGGCGCGGACAGAGTCCACGATGCTTGCCCTTGGTACTGTTGCTCCCGATTTTCAGCTGCCCGATGTGGTGAGTGGGCAAACGATTTCCCTCAGTAGCTTTGCCGATAAGAAAGCCCTACTGGTGATGTTTATTTGTCGCCACTGCCCCTACGTAAAACACGTCCAAGAGGAACTGGCGAAGCTGGGGCGCGACTACAAAGACACAGACTTAGGGATTGTTGCCATTAGTGCCAATGACGCTGCCAACTATCCCGATGATGCCCCAGAGTCCCTGAAGGCGATGGCCACTGAACTAGGGTTTACATTTCCGCTTTGCTACGACGAGAGCCAAGAAACGGCCAAGGCTTACACGGCAGCCTGTACACCGGACTTTTTCCTGTTTGATGGCGATCGCAAGCTTGTGTATCGTGGACAGCTCGATGATAGCCGCCCCCAGAATGGCTTACCGGTGACTGGGAAAGACTTGCGTGCAGCCATTGATGCCGTGTTAGCTGGTCAAACCCCCAGCGAAGATCAAAAACCGAGTCTCGGCTGTAATATCAAGTGGAAAGCGGGGAATGAGCCCGCCTATTATGGCTAAGGGTCAAGGGCAAACAGGGGGGCACTTTTGTTGCCACTTCTGAGTCATTAACCTACTGTTATAGGAATGCCAATGGGTTTGGCTGTGTTGACGCGATTTGTTTTTTAGGTGTGAGCAGTGAATAACCAACTTTTTTCGCCAGTGCGAATGCAGCCAATGGGGGCTGCCCTGAAAACGGTAGCAGTGGCAATGGCAACCGTGGCGATCGCCCTCGGTTCTTTGCATCCCAGTCGTGGCCAAGAAGCCCCGCCGCCTGAAAACCAACCTGCGGAAACTCCAGCATCCCCAACGCCACCAGCGGCAGAGCCTGTGCCTGAAAGCCCTCCCGCAGCAACCCCAGCACCGCCCACCCCGCTACCTGTGAGCCAGCCCCCCGCTGATGAACCTCAAGTTCTCATTGCCGAAGTGGTGGTTGAAGGCGCCACACCCGAACTTGAGCAATTGGTGTATCAAGTCATTCGCACTCGCCCTGGCAGTACCACCACCCGCACGCAACTACAAGAGGATACCAACGCCATCTTTGCCACGGGCTTTTTTGCTGATGTCAATGCCGTCCCCAGCGATACTCCCCTCGGTGTGCGGATTACCTTTGTCGTGCGCCCCTATCCAGTACTGCGAGCCGTTCAAGTAGCGGGCAACCAAGTGCTCACCCCAGAAAAAGTCAACGAGATTTTTGCACCGCAAATTGGTCGCACGCTCAATCTAAGAGAGCTACAGTCTGGCATTGAGCAAATCAACCGGTTCTATAGGGACAATGGCTATATCTTGGGGCAGGTGGTTGGTACACCCCAAGTCGATCCCGATGGGGTTGTGACATTGCAGGTGGCTGAGGGTGTGGTTGAACAGGTCACCTACCGCTTCCTGAATAAAGAAGGAGAGCCGACAAAACAGCGTACCCGTGACTTTGTGATCAGCCGTGAAATGGACACCCAGCCCGGCGTGGTTCTCAACCAAAATACCGTGCAAGCAGATTTGCGACGCCTTTTTGAATTGGGACTCTTTGAGGATGTGCAAGTTGCCCTTGAACCCGGTCAAGATCCCCGCAAGGTTAACTTGATTTTGAATATCAAAGAGCGCAATACGGGCAGTATTTCTGCTGGGGCGGGCTATAGTTCCGCTGCGGGGCTATTTGGCACAGTGGCATTCCAACAAAACAACCTCTTTGGTCGCAACTGGAAATTTGGTGTTGAAGCCCAAGGGGGGACGGAAGGGGAGTTTCTCTTTGACATTAACTTTACCGATCCTTGGATTAAGGGGGATCCCTATCGCACCTCCTACACCGTGAGTGCCTTTAACCGCCTGACAGTGCCCACCACCTTCACCAATGGCCCAATTGATGTTCGCTTGCCCAATGGTGACTTTCCGCGGATTAACCGCTTGGGGAGTGCCGTTTTCTTTACGCGACCCTTTACGAAGGATCGGGATCAGATACGCACCGCTTGGACCGGTTCCTTGGGGCTGCAATATCAGCGGGTTACCTCCCTAGACAGTGGTTTTAGCCGCTTTAATACGGATGCTTCAGGCAACTGCTTAACCTTTCCAGACAATGGTGTTTGCCGTGGTTTTAATGACCTGTTTACGGTGCAGGCGGCAATTCTGCGAGACCTGCGCAATGATCCGCTGCGGCCAACGAGTGGTCAGGTGATTCGCTTAGGGGTGGATCAGTCAATCCCTGTGGGGGCAGGCAACATCTTAATGAACCGGGTGCGCGGCAGTTATAGCTTTTATATCCCCGTGAAGTTTCTGCGCATTGAGGGGCCACAAACCCTTGCCTTCAATATCCAAGCGGGCAACATTTTTGGCGATTTGCCTCCCTATGAATCCTTTACAATTGGCGGCGCTAATTCGGTGCGCGGTTGGGAAGAGGGGGCAATCGGCTCCGGGCGCGCCTTTGTGCAAGGAACAATAGAGTATCGGTTCCCCATTTTTAATATTGTTGGTGGCGCCCTCTTTGTGGATGGGGCCAGTTTGCTCGGTACCCAACGCAGCGTACCCGGTCAGCCGGGGATTGTGCGCGGTAAACCCGGAGAGGGGCTAGGCTATGGCGGCGGCCTGCGGGTGAATACCCCCCTAGGCAATATCCGCATTGACTTTGGCTGGAATAATGAAGGGGGCAGTGCCTTCAGCTTTGGCATTGGCGAGCGCTTCTAGGAGAAATACCCATGGTAACGACCTCTGTACCAACGGCACCGACTGCAACTGCACAGCAAACTCTTGGAAAGGCTGCCCAATGGTCAGGGGTAGGTTTGCATTCTGGTCAATCAGTTGAAGTGACCTTGAAACCCTCACCCGCCAACACGGGGCGACAGTTTGTGCGCCTTGATCTGGAGAGACAGCCCGTGATTCCTGCTCAGATTGATGCGGTTCAATCCACTCAGTTGGCAACGGAGTTGGTCGCCAATGGCGCCAGTGTGCGCACGGTTGAACATCTCTTGGCAGCGCTGGCGATCGCTGGTATTGATAATGTCACGATTGAGATCACAGGCTCTGAGGTGCCGGTGCTCGATGGCTCGGCGCAACCTTGGTTAGAAGGCATTCAAAGGGTCGGTGTTGTCCCTCAGGAGATTCCTCGGCCAGCAGTCATCTTGAAGGAACCTGTCACCATTTACGAAGGAGCAGCCTTTGTCAGTGCCATTCCTGCTCCTGAGCTACGCCTCACCTATGGCATTGACTTCCCCTATGCGGCGATTGGTCGCCAGTGGTGTAGCTTTACCCCTTCAGAACTAGCGGTGGCCGTTGCCCCTGCCCGTACCTTTGGTTTTGCCGAACAAGTGGAGTATCTGCGCAGCCAAGGCCTGATTCAGGGGGGCAGTTTAGAGAATGCTCTGGTGTGCAGTGCCAGTGGTTGGGTCAACCCGCCGTTACGCTTTGCCGATGAACCCGTTCGCCACAAATTACTCGATCTTTGGGGAGATTTAGCCCTCCTAGGGACACCCCCCATCGCGCATTATGTCGCCTATCGGGCGAGTCATCATCTGCATACCCAATTGGCACGGGCGATCGCCCAACAGATGGTTTAGTCGGCAACCATTCTCCCCTATGATTTGTGTATATCTTTGATGTGAAGCTGACCCCTATCCCTATGCCAACGTTGACTGACTCCCCACCCACCACTGTGCTGACGGTAACGGATCTCCAGCAATTGCTCCCCCATCGCTATCCCTTTCTGCTGGTGGATCGCATCATTGACTATGTTCCAGAAAAGTATGCCGTGGGGCTGAAAAACGTCACGATCAACGAACCCTTTTTCCAAGGGCACTTTCCCGGTCGCCCAATTATGCCGGGGGTGCTCATTGTGGAAGCCCTTGCCCAAGTGGGAGGGGTTGTCCTGATGCAGATGAATTGGGCAAAGGATAAGCTCTCTGTGTTTGCGGGCATTGATAAGGTGCGCTTTCGCCGTCCCGTCCTCCCCGGCGATCAGTTAATCCTGCGGGCCGAGCTTCTTGTTGTCAAGCAGCAGCGCATCGGCAAAATGCAAGGACGGGCTGAGGTGAATGGTCAATTGGTCTGTGAGGGCGAGATGATGTTCTCGCTGGTGGACTAGTCACAATCAATGATGCAAACACTGATCCATCCTACTGCTGTCATTCATCCCAGTGCCGAGCTACATCCCACAGTTCGGGTCGGCCCCTATGCCGTGATTGGCGAACAGGTGCGCGTTGGTGCCCATACTGAAATTGGTGCCCACGTGATTATTGAAGGGCCAACGGAGGTGGGGGTAGGTAATCGTATCTTTCCGGGAGCGATCATCGGCACGGCTTCTCAGGATCAAAAATATACGGGTGCCAATAGTGCCCTACGTATTGGGGATTACAACACCATTCGCGAGTTCGTGACGATCAACCGTGCCAACGGCGAAGGGGATGCCACAATTATTGGTAACCACAATCTGTTGCTGGCCTATGTCCATGTGGCCCATGATTGTGTGATTGAGGATCAGGTGGTGATTACAAATGCGGCCTCGATCGCGGGCCATGTTTGCATTGAATCAAAGGCTCGCATTGGCGGTATGGTGGGCATTCATCAGTTTGTCCATATTGGCCGCTTGGCAATGGTGGGAGCTATGGCACGGGTAGATCGCGATGTGCCCCCCTATATGCTGGTGGAAGGTCATCCGGCGCGGGTTCGTGCCCTCAATCAAGTGGGGCTGCAAAGAGCGGGGGTGACGGAGGCAGAAATGCGCAACCTCAAGGAAGCCTTTCGGATTCTCTATCGGCGGGACTTGCCCCTTGCCCAAGCGATCGCCCAATTAGCAACCCTACCCCCTTCTGAGCATTTAGAGCATCTACAGCGCTTTTTAACCTATGCCCGCGAAGAGGGACGGCGCGGCTTAACCCCCAGTGGCCGGGCGACAACGGATTAAGTCTCTAGTTGCCACCGACTCAACGCCATGCCTGCTGTGGTGCTTGTCCATCCCCAAATTCCCCCGAATACAGGCAATATTGCCCGCACCTGTGCTGCCACCCACACACCGCTGCATCTGATTGAACCCTTGGGCTTTGAACTCAGCGATCGCTACCTCAAGCGAGCTGGTCTTGATTACTGGCCCTATGTCACCTTGCACTGCCACCCCGACTGGCCGACGTTCCTCAAAACCACCCATAGCGGGGGGCGTCTGATTGCCTTTGAGCCTTCAGCCCAACAGATTTACTGGGACTTTAGCTTTGCTGAGAGTGATTGGCTGATCTTTGGCAGCGAACCCGATGGCATCCCCGCCGAAGTCTTAGCGACCTGTGACGCCTTTTTGAAAATTCCCATGTGGCAGCCGGCGGTGCGCAGTTTGAATCTCTCGGCTTCGGTGGCGATCGCCCTCATGGAAGTTTACCGCCAACTCTATTCCTCAACTGCTTGATGACCGAATCACTCCCCCTTGATGATTCCCATATTTTAGACAACGGCTGTATCTGGTACTTTGCCTACGGCAGCAACCTCTGTACCGCCCAAAAAAAACGTCGCATCGGTACCGTCCCCACTGCTGAAGTTGCTGAACTGCGGGGCTATCGCCTTGTGTTCAATAAACGCAGTAATGATGGCACTGGCAAAGCAAATGTTGTCCCTGATCCTCACCGTTCTGTTTGGGGTGTGATTTATCGCTGCACAGAAGCAGACATTGAACGCTTAGATTTTTACGAAGGTGTTAAGTGGGGACATTACCGCCATGAATTTGTTAGAGTCATAACGTCCACGGGTCAGGCGATAACAGCTCTGACTTATGTGGCAGGGGAGGATTTTATTGATGAAACCCTGTGGCCTTCAGCCGACTATTTAGAGACAATTCTCCAAGGGGCAAAGGAGCATGGGTTTCCTGTTGAGTATGTTGCTGAGCTGTGGCAGTGGAAAAACCGAATATGAATACCTCATCATCTTCCAGTGCAGTTGCCACCAAACCCCCACAAACTGAGAAACGGCGCCGCATTTTTCGGATAGTGCGGATTGGCTTGGGGGTGACGCTCATTGGCTTAGCGGTCTATCTCCTCTGGTGGCGACAGCGCAATGTGGTCAGTCGTGTCGGCTACCTCAATGGCACAGTGATTACCCTCTATGCCACGATCCCCGGCACCCTAACCCTAAAAGACTTGCGCCCTGGCGAACGCCTGAATGCCGGTACGGAAATTGGTACCATCCGCAACGATCGCAATCCCCAACTGGAAACCGATCGCCAAAATCTAGAAACTCGACTCAATGTCGCCCTTTCCCAGCAGCAGGGACTGCAACAGAAACGCAACAGCCGTATGGCTCTGATTTCTCAACTCGATCGCTATCAGCAGAGTCAGCAAACCCTTGAAGTTCGCTTTGCCCAAGAGGCAGTGCAGCGTACCCTAGGGGAACTGCGCCAAGCCCAAGAAGCTCTGGCCATTGCCCGCATTGAAGCCGATCGCTATACCAGCTTAGTGGAAACAGGGGCTGTGGCGCGCCAACTCGCCGATGAAGCCGTTTCCCGTGCCAAGCAAGCAGCGAAATTTGTTGAGAGTAAACAGGCCGAACTGCGCCGCCAACAAACAGCCCTACAAGCGGCTCGCCAAGGACTGCAACTCGATGCATCACGCACCTTTAGTTTTCCCCAGATCCGTTTGATTGATTTGCAAGTTGAACTGGTCGATATTGAGGTTGAACGCTTGGCAGTGGCCACAACGATTGCCGAGCTACGCCGTGAAATTGCCAATATCAAACAGCAACTCTCCCTGCAACGCCTTGCCCCCGTGACAGTACCGACGACCGCAGTGGTTTGGTCAGTGATCCACAAAACAGGGGATTTGGGTATTCCCCTGACCGCAGGGGATCCGATCGTTAAAATTCTCGACTGTAGCGATGTTTGGGCAACGGGCTTGGTGGCGGAGCGGGATAATCCTCGCCTGCGGGTGGGTCAGGAAGCAACAGTGCGCTTATTGGATGGGAGCGATCGCCGGCTAACGGGGATTGTCCGTGCCATTCGCGGCGGGCCAGGTAAAGTCGAAGTGGGTGAAAATGTGGCTGTGCCCCCTCCCGATCTAGTGCGCAATGAACTGGCGGTTGATGTTCAACTCTACAACCTACCAGAGGACTTAACCGCTGAGCGTTTCTGTGGTGTGGGTCAAAGTGTCGAAGTGGTGTTTGGAACCTAAATCATGCGCCTCAAGTCGTTGCAAGCCGATGGCTGGCTCTTGCTCTTAGGCATTCTCGCCCTCCTAGGGGTACTGCTGTGGCAAGTGAACTGGCGGGATTTACTACCGAATCTTGTCGGTTTTTGGCAGGGCGGACAAGCCATCATGCGCCCCCAAGGAACCACACTTGAGGCTTTACTGCTGCCGGCGTTTGTCTGGTTGGCAATCACGTTTCTCCTAAAGGAACTCTCCCCTAAACCGACCTTCTGGTCACGGCTGATTGTCAGTGTGGGTCTTGCCCTATTGGGGATTCGCTATGAACTCTGGCGCCTGTTGAATAGCCTCAACTTGGATGATCCCCTCAATGGCACGATCTCCGTCGTTCTCTTTTTGGCAGAATTGCTGACAGTTCTCAATAGTGTGGCCTTTTTCTTTCACTGTATTTTCTCCATTGACCGCACACCCGCCGCCGATCGCCTGAGTCAAGCCGTGATTCGCGGTGAGTATTTGCCTTGGGTGGATGTGATCTTACCGACCTACAACGAAGGGGTGGATATTTTGCGGCGTTCAGTCATTGCCTGCCAAGCCATGGACTATCCCCACAAGCGCGTCTACTTGCTGGACGACACCCGACGGCCGGCGGTGCGTGCCCTAGCTGCAGAACTGGGCTGTGAATATCGCGATCGCCCCGACAACCGCCATGCCAAAGCTGGCAACATTAACCATGCACTGCCCACACTCACGGGGGAGTTGATTGCCGTCTTTGATGCCGACTTTGTGCCGAGTCGCAACTTTCTCACCCGCACCGTGGGTTTTTTCCAGGATGCGAAAACGGCAATGGTACAGACCCCCCAACACTTTTTCAATGAGGATCCAGTGACTGTGAATCTAGGGCTAGAGGGGATTCTCAACAACGAGCAGACGCTGTTTTTCCGCTTTATTCAGCCCAGCCGCGATTACTGGGACTCTGTGGTGTGCTGTGGCACCTGTTTTGTGATTCGCCGCCGTGCCCTCGATGAAATTGGTGGCATTCCCACAGACAGTATCACCGAAGACTACATGACAACCATTAAGCTGCAAAGCCTTGGCTATCGCGTCAAATACCTCAATGAAGCCTTGGCGGCGGGGATGTCGCCGGAGACGATTAGTGCCTACATTAACCAACGCTTGCGCTGGGGGCAGGGCACACTGCAAATGCTCTTTTTGGGGGGCAACTTTTTCACTGCCCCTAATCTGCGGTTAACGCAGCGCCTCTCCCATTCCTTGAGTATCATCTACTGGTTTCTTTCCATTCCGCGGGTGATCTTTCTTTTGGCACCGTTGGCCTTTTTGCTCTTTGGTATTGCTCCCTTGCGAGCAACGGTGAACGAGATTCTTTACTTTTACTTTCCCTACTATCTGGGGAATATCATGGCGTTTTCTTGGCTGACTGAGGGTCGCCGCTCCGCTTTTTGGTCGGATGTCTATGAAACAATTATTGCCTTTCCCATGGCCATCACGGTGATTCGCACCCTCATCAATCCGCGGGGCAAAACGTTTAAGGTAACGCCCAAGGGGATTGTGGATCCCCACCGCATCAATGTTAATTGGCCACTCATTCGCCCCCTGCTGGTGATTGCCCTTTTGACGATTGGGGGCTTGATTTGGCGCAGCTCTTCCCTTCAAGAGACGAATGTCAATCCCGATAGTTTGGCGGTGAACATGGTCTGGTCAATCTATAATTTGTCACTTTTGTTGGTGTGTATGCTGGTGGCCATTGATGTACCGCAGCGCCGTTTTACCCGCTTCCTGCGGACTGAACCCTGCGAACTCATTGTTGGGGGCGATCGCTATGTCGGGCAAACTGTGGATATTTCTGAAGAGGGCGCCCGCTTACAAATCCGCCACTGTGACACTTGTCAGGAAAACCATGCTTCACCGCAGGGATTACGAACCTACAGTGCCCAATTTCGCCTCTTGCCTCCTAGCGAACTCGCAGATCTATGGCTCTCGGCAGAGCTGCGCTGGCACGATCAGGAGCGCCTGATTCAACTTCAGCAGGGGGCGAGCAGCAACCCTGTCGAAATGCGCATTCGCTTTCTGGATCTATCCTTGGCAGAGCACCGTCGTCTCATCCCCTACCTCTACTGCCAACCGGGACAATGGGATGAAATTCGTGTGCCTGAAATTAAGACCGCTTGGGCAATGATTCAAAGCGTCTTTCGCCTGCATCCCCTTGCGGAAAGTCGCTAGCCCATTGTTGAATTTTTGCTTTAATTTTTCGGTATAGGCTTAGTTTTGCTAAAGCATTGGGTACACTAGAGGTAAGTTCCCTAAATGGATTAGCACCATGGTGAAAAATTACATCTGTCCCATTCTTGCCAAGCCAAAGCGGCCATATTTTTTAGCCTACGAATTCGCTGCAATTATTCTAGGCAGTCAGAAATTTTGCTGATAATTAGTCTTGCATGTAGAAGCATTGTTATTCATCAAATCAATTAACACGACTGCTACATCCAAGATTCATTGATCAAAGCATTGAAAATAGTTGAAATCTAAAGAGTTGCTCACCCGATCGTAATTTTGAGGTCGTGGCGTTGTTCAACTCTGAGTGAGTACAGGATGTAGAGCTTCATCCCAACTGACTGTGTTCCCATGAAGCTACTTGAAACTAACAACCTATCCCCTAGGGTTTCTCAGCCATCGAGGCCGCCTACGCCACAGGCACCTGCGCGATCGCGACGTATTAGCCCTGATCTGTGGCTTTTACTGTTGGGCAGTGGCACATTTCTGGCCGTCCTGCTGAGTCAACTGGATTGGCAAAACTTTCTACCCAACTTAGTCGGTCTTTGGCACGAGGGGAAAGCGCTGCTGCGGGCTGACGGCACGACGCTTCAAGCACTCCTATTGCCCACACTAGTCTGGATTGCCATTACGTTCTTCCTGAAGGAGATTTCCCCCAAGCCCAATTTTTGGTCGCGTTTTATTGTGGGTTTGGGGCTGACCCTGTTGGCACTGCGGTATATCCTCTGGCGTTTTTTTAACAGCCTCAACCTAGATGATCCCCTCAATGGCACGATTTCGATTCTTTTATTTATTGCTGAACTACTGACCCTAACAAATACCATTTGCTTTTTTGCCCTGTGTATCTTTTCCAAAGACCGCAGCTCTGAGGCCGATCGCCTAAGCCAAGCCGTGATTCGGGGGGAGTATTTGCCTTGGGTGGATGTGATTCTGCCCACCTACAACGAAGGGGTGGACATTTTGCGGCGTTCAGTCATTGCCTGCCAAGCCATGGACTATCCCCACAAGCGCATCTACTTGCTGGACGATACCCGACGGCCGGCGGTGCGTGCCCTAGCTGCAGAACTGGGCTGTGAATATCGCGATCGCCCCGACAACCGCCATGCCAAAGCTGGCAACATTAACCATGCGCTGCCCACGCTCACGGGGGAGTTGATTGCCGTCTTTGATGCCGACTTTGTGCCGAGTCGCAACTTTCTCACCCGCACGGTGGGTTTTTTCCAGGATGCGAAAACGGCAATGGTACAGACCCCCCAACACTTTTTCAATGAGGATCCAGTGACTGTGAATCTAGGGCTAGAGGGGATTCTCAACAACGAGCAGACGCTGTTTTTCCGCTTCATTCAGCCCAGCCGCGATTTCTTTAACGCCGTTGTGTGTTGTGGCACCTGTTTTGTGATTCGCCGCCGTGCCCTCGATGAAATTGGCGGTATCCCCACCGACAGTATCACCGAAGATTACCTCACCTCGCTCTATTTGCAGGGGCGTGGTTATCAGATCAAGTATCTGAATGAAGCCCTCTCAGCAGGAATGTCACCAGAAACCATCAGCGCCTATATTAACCAGCGATTGCGGTGGGGACAAGGTACCCTGCAAATACTGTTTCTCAAGGACAACTTTTTTACCATTCCTAACCTCAACTTCCTGCAGCGTTTTTACCATAGCCTTGGCGTGCTCTATTGGCTGCTGTCGATTCCCCGCCTGATTTTTCTCTTGTCACCTTTGGCCTTTTTGCTCTTTGGGCTGGCGCCGCTGCGCGCCACAATTAACGAGGTAGTGTACTTTTACTGTCCCTACTATTTGGGCAATATCATGGCCTTTTCTTGGCTTACCGAAGGCCGCCGCTCCGCCTTTTGGTCCGATGTTTATGAAACCATCATTGTCTTTCCCATGGCCATCACAGTGATCCGCACCCTGATCAGTCCTAGGGGCAAAACCTTCAAAGTCACGCCTAAGGGGATTGTGGATCCCCATCGCATCAATGTTAATTGGCCAGTCATTCGTCCCTTGTTAATCATTGCCGCTCTGATGATGTTTGGTCTCATTTGGCGGAGTTCGCCTTTGCAAGAGACGCTGGTCAATCCCGATAGTTTGGCCATTATCATGGTCTGGTCTAGCTACAACTTTCTCTTGATTTTGGTCTGTGCTCTGGTGGCCATTGATGTGCCGCAGCGACGACATCCGCGGTTCCTGCGTTCTGAACCCTGTGAACTCATCGTTGGGGACAACTGCTATGGCGGACAAACGGTTGACCTGTCTGAGGAGGGGGCACGAATACGCCTCAATAGGTTGCCGGCGGAGTTGTTAGATGACCCCCGAGGCGAACTGCACTTTCTAGCGCCGAGCCCTTTGGTCTACTTGCGCTTACCGATCCAACTGCGGTGGTCAAGAATGGTGGCGTTAGGAAAAAACGCCACGGCTCTAGAGATTGGTGTGCAGTTTCTTCCCTTTTCTTTGCCAAAGCAACGTCGCTTTATTCGTTATCTTTACTGTCAACCCGGCCAATGGGATGAAGTTCGTGTGCCTGAGATTAAAACCGCTTGGGCAATGATTCAAAGTGTCCTTCGCCTGCATCCCCTCGCCGAGAGCCGCTAACCATTGAGAAGGGTGAGGAGATTTTGAATCGCCATACTGGTAGCGCGAATGGCTGCATGGATATTGGCGTTTTTTGGCTCCACTTGTAGCAGATAGGCCAAGCTGGATTGGAGATACGTCAGCGCCATCTGAATGTTGGGATCAATGTGCTGGTAGGTTTGGGGCGGGTAGGGCTGACCATAACTGGGATGGGCATAGCCAACGGAGTGCTCGTAGTTGGCCGCTGGATACCCTTGGGAATAGTCATAGTTGGGGTGGGGATAGCCCACAGAATGCTCGTAGTTGGCCGCTGGATACCCTTGGGAATAGTCGTAGTTGGGGTGGGGATAGCCCACGGAATGCTCGTAGTTGGCCGCTGGATACCCTTGGAAGTAGTCATAGTTGGGGTGAGAATAGCCGACGGCGTGCTCGTAGTTGGCCGCTGGATGGTCTTGGGTGGCTTCAACCGGTTGTGCAGGCTCAGAGGGGGTTGAAACTGTTGCTGCAACTGCAGGTACTGGTGGCGCTGACGGCAAAATGACGGCGTGATCTTCTTCCTTCTCCGGTTCGCCAGCAGGGGAGGCAATTGGCGTTGATGGGGTGCCACTGGCCTTGGCAGCCATAATTTCCGTAGCCTCAAGGATTTGGGTGGGGGCGCTGTCAATGTCTCCCATGCGTTCTCCCCGTTTGTAGGCACTGATCTGACTGGGACTCTCGGCGGTGTCTTTTTCCTCTTTTTTTAGCCATACCAGAAAGTCAGAGGCACTGTAGGTGGCTTCCCCGCCCAAGGTACGAATGGCAACAAAGCCATTGGCCGCATTGACGCTTTGAATGGGATACCAAGTGCCCCGATAGAGAATCATCGCATCCATCCCAAGGGAGTTACCCCCTGTCAGAGCGCCGCGTCGCTTACCCCGTGCCCAGCGGTCTTTCCACAGCACTCCCGCTTCGGTGTATTGGATCACATAGCCTTCGGGAACGGTGCGATGTTCGTAACGTAAACATCCGGGGGTTTGAGCCACGCCGACTTGGAAGATCTCATAGTCTACCATTACCTCTTGAATCAGAGGCCGATAGGGGGAGGCATCTCGTACTTCAATGGCAAGGGTGGGGGCATCTGTTTTCACCCGAGCAACAATGCCATCTTTGTAGGAAATCAACTGAACTTCATCAAAGGTGGTTTCGACGCGCAGGTGCCGATTCGAGAGCATTCGCGAATTTTTCTGAATCAAGTCTTTAATAAATTGGTCTATTAATTCGCGATCGCCCATAGTTTTTGCTTTGAATCACGGCAAGAAGACTGCCACTGGGCCTAAGGGACGTGCCCCCTTCCTTTCATTATATTCCCTATGAACTTCTTTCTATGAAGGGCATTGCTGAATGCAACTTTGCGACGCTAGACCCGTTCTTGCATAGTGGCCACAGGTTGGTTGAGGAACACTATTGGCGTCAGTGTAGGACAAAAAGCTTGCTGCCAACAACCGTGAATCTACGGATGAAAGGTTTGCAAATACTCCCGCAGCCGCTGCAATGCCTGACCCCGATGACTGACCTGTTGCTTTTCAGTGGGACTCATCTCGGCAAAGGTACGCTGCTGACTGGGCACCCAAAAGATAGGATCGTAGCCAAACCCCCCCCGACCGCGGGGCGCCGTTAAAATCTCGCCTGCACACCGTCCTTCGGTCGTAACGGCAATCGTGCCATCGGGACGCGCGAGGGCAATGACACAAATAAATTCAGCGGCGCGATCGCTGACACCGGCCATTTCCCGTAATAGACGCTCAATACGCTCAGCATCCGTCGCACCGTAGCGAGCCGAGTAGATCCCCGGTGCCCCCTCAAGGGCATGAACGGCTAGCCCCGAGTCGTCGGCGATCGCCCACGTTCCCAGCTCCTGAGCGGCAGTGGTGGCCTTCAAACAGGCGTTGCCCACAAAGGAATCCGCAGTTTCAGCAATCTCAATCGTGGCTGGCAGGGGCAGCAACTCCCCAATCCATGGCTGTAACCAGCCTTGAAACTCTCTGACTTTACCGGCATTGTGACTGGCTAAGACCGCTTGGGCGAGAATGGGCATTTCCTAAGGACGACGCTGCAACTGAATATGATCTTGCCGCAAACTGACATCAAAGTGCTGGAGAAAATCCTGCCCCAATAGGCCAATGGTCATTTCAGGCCCAGCGACAGCAACGGGCACTTGCTTCCGATGAAAACCGCCGACGCTGATGGATTGGACATAGACCACTGGCAGCACCACTTGACCATTCGCGGTATGAAACAGGCGATTATCCACCACTTGAGCGGGGGTAATGCCTAAAGCGCGTGCCATCGATCGCGTAATCACTGTCATACTGGCGCCTGAATCCACTAGCATCTCAAACCGTAACCGTTGATTAAACATCACTGGGATAACGGGAATTCCTCCCTGCCGCCGCAGAATCGGTACGATGCCACTGGGCTGGGTGATCACTGTTGCCATGGGCGGAGCAGGGGTTCGGGGAAGTTGTTGCAGCCGCACCAATTCTTGACGATAGCTAGTAAGGGCTGGCGCCTGTTGGGGATGGGCACGAATGACCTGATCGAGAATTTGCACCGCTGTTGCCCAGTCTTGGCTGGCGATCGCCCGATAAAAACTTTCTGGCAGTGCCACCACAGGCACCCCCTTGGCCGGGGCAATCAGGAGCATCATCCCCGCCAGCGTTGCCAGTGCCCAATATCCGTGTTGTTGGGTCATAATTTTCTTCGTACCCTAGGATCAATAGTAGCGAGATAAGCGTTGGCTATTCTAGGCTGCCAATGAGCACGCAACCTTCGCCACAACTGAGTCCTGAAGACTATCTGCAACGGGAAACCCAAAGTGGGGTCAAGCACGAATACATCAACGGTCAGATCTACGCAATGGCAGGGGCAAGCGATGCCCATGTCACCTTAGCCTTAAATTTGGCAACTCTGCTACGACCAACGGTGCGCCAACGGGGCTGTCGTCTCTACATTTCAGATATGAAAGTGCGTCTGGAGCAGCGAAATTGCTTTTACTATCCGGATCTTTTTGTTACCTGCGATCCACGGGATCGGCAAACCTCTCTCTATAAATCTTTTCCTTGCTTGGTGATTGAGGTGCTCTCTCCTTCAACAGAGGCCTTTGATCGCGGCGATAAGTTCCTTGACTATCAAAGCCTTGAGACGCTAGAGGAATACGTGCTGGTCAATACTCGTCAGCAGCGGCTAGAGACCTTTCGTCGCAGTACCTCGGGCTTATGGGTTTGGCAGGCCTATTCCCCGCCACAAAATTCGGTTGAACTCAAGAGCATCGCTTGGCAAGGCCACTTGTCTGATATCTATCAAGACGTGACCCTTGAGGAGGAGTTGAGGAGTTGAATTAAAAGTTGGTGTGAATCGCCTCCATCGGACACGCGGTCACACATTGCTCACAGACAATGCAACGGGAGCGGGTAAATTGGAGTTGAAACGTCTCTGGATGCAGCGTCAGCGCCTGAGTGGGGCATACCCCCGTACAGAGGCCACAGTGGACACAGGCCTGCTCATCAATCACAATTTCACGGCTGGCAAGGGAAACCTCAATATTCTGTTGCCGCAACCATTCTAGGGCGGCCTCCATTTGATCAATGTCCCCAGCCAACTCTAGAACCAGTTTGCCCACTTGGTTAGGTGCCACTTGGGCGCGAATGATATTGGCAGCAATGTTAAAGTCCTTGGCTAGGCGATAGGTGACGGGCATTTGAATCGTCCGTCGAGGGAATGTCAATGTGACTCGCTTTTTCACTGGTTGAAGCTTTGCATCGCAGTACAGCCCTTTCCACAAGTATCGCACACTCGCAACGCTGTGAAAGTTAGTGCACAGCCCTTTTCATAGGAATTGAAAATGAAAAACCACTAAATTTTGTTTACTAGTCTATAAACCTAAAAGCCATCTCCAAGGTGAAATTGTTACCCTGCTAGATAGGGATGAGATAGAGAATTTTTGTCAAAATTTAATAAATTATTAAAAATGAACATCGCAAAGAAAAACGAATCTCAAATCAAGCTAGAAGGTTCATCCGTTGCTGATGAAATGGCTCTTTTATGGATGCTTGCTGGCTTGATAATCATCTTCTTAAAATTATACTTTTCTCCCATCCTTTCAGTACAGTTGAGTTGTCAGCGCACTGAAACGAAAGATATGACCGCCACTGCCCAGTGCTGAGTTAAAGAATATTGGTTTTGGGGATTGTATAAACGAAATGAAATGTTAGTTGAATACGTCTCAGGGAGTAACATTGAAATCAAAGAGGAAATAGTTCGACGTGGTCACCGACGGAAATATTGCGCTTCTTGGAGCCTAGAGGATCATGGGGGTTCCTCTGTTGGTGGATGGGGTGGGGGAGATTGTGGTGCGATGAAAGCGGCACAAGACTGATTATCAAGATTCCTGTAGTCTAATCGAGAAACCTAGACGTATACCTATAGAAACCGTGATTGGTTACCGAGTGCAATTATATCTATTTTGACTTTGCCTTTGACGGTTAACTTCTTAGCAGTCTCTTATCAGCGATTCTACTATCCTCGTATGTCAGAGTTGTTGAAATATAAGGAAACATTAATCATTGATCGGTCTACAAGAAAGATTATATGGGAGAATCCGAAAACCAAATTTCGCAGAGAATATGACTTTCCCGATATAGAGGCAATGATTGTCCAAAAATATGTCGAAGTGATACAAGGCAGGCATGACCGTTCTTGGGAACAGAATCATTTCAAGATTTACTTCACTCTTAATGTGCCGGGGCCTCCTCGCAGAGTGCCTCTTTATCAAGGATGTAACGATGCCATAGCCGAATCCCTTATTACACAAATTCCTAAGTTTCTACCGGTCAAAATTGAGCACCAACAGTTGTCTCACCGACCAGAGGAAGACTAGGATTGGGAATCGGTGCTGACAATTTCACCGAGGCGTTCAATCTGCAAGGGAGTGTTGGGAAAGTCGGCTTGGGTTAAACGGCGAATCAGTTGCACACTGGCAAAGTTTTGATCAATGTGGGGAATCCCCTTGGCATCGAGGCGTACAGGAATGACTTTACCTTGAAGGAAGCGGCCAGAACCGTCGAGTTCAACATCTAGGATTAAGGACTTGCCAAGGGTGCCGTGACTGCTCAGGGTCTGATAGCCGACAAAGTTCCCTAGGGAATAGGCAATGAGGCGGCCTTTATACAATTCAAGGGCACGGGGGACATGGGGGCCATGACCTAAGATTAAATCGGCACCGTTATCAATCATGGTGCGGGCAAACTGAACCACATTGCCGCGGTCTTCGCCATAAAAGTACTCGGTGCGATCGCGGGTGTGAATTTGATCGCTGCCTTCGGCGCCACCATGGAAACTAACAACCACAATATCAGCGTTTTGCTTGGCCTTCTGTACAAGAGCGGCACCGGCCTTGAGGTCTTGAATGCGATTTTGGCCGTAGTAGGTGGCAAAGCCAATAAATGCGGTTTTCAGGCCATTGACTTCGAGGTAGGTAATTTGATTGAGATCACCAATGGCGGTCATGCCAGCGGCGTTGATGTGGCGAATCGTATCGCGAAATCCCTGCTCATGAAAGTCGTAGCTGTGGTTGTTGGCAATGTTGAGGACATTGAAACCAGCTTGGCGCAACACCTGTGCATAGCTGGGCGGTGAGCGAAAGGCAAAACTACGACCACTACTGGTGTTTTTGAAGGGATGGGGATGATCGGTGAGGGTACTTTCATAATTGCCAAAGAGGAGATCTGCCCCCTGAAGATAGGGTTTCACTTGGGCAAAGAGCTTTTGTGGATCCGCAGGCAAGCGGTTACTCGGAAAATTGGTGCCAAGGACAATATCGCCAACGGCCTTAATCCGCAGCCGGCGATCGCTCGGGGCGGGTGGGGGGGGCACAAGGGGAACGTCGGGTTCAGGGGTTGTAATGGCTGGACTGGGTTCCGCACTCGGCGGGGCATCGACACTGAGTTGATTTTGCAGGGTAAGGGCAACGGCACTCGTGCCCGCGATCGCCAGTAAACTGAGGGCAAAAGCACTGACCGCTTGATGGGATGGCGTGGTGGCAGGTGTTGTTGGATTTGAGCTTGCCTGCACAGACGGCGCCGCTGGTAAGGTCTCCTGTAAGTCAACGGTCTGTGTCCATTCTGGCCATTCTTCGCCAAGGAGCCGAGCATGGAGCCGTACACGTAGAACGCCTTGGGGCGCCAATTGCTTGAGGCCTCGGCAAACAAACTGAACGCAGACTTGGGGAGGGAGCGATCGCGCCGCTTCAAACATAATTTGTAAACAGTCACCCCGTCGCCGAACGAGGGCACGCACTCCCTTGGCCTGAAGCGTGCGGTTCATCAAATGGGCAATGGCCTCTGCTTGACCCTGCCGTGCCTGCTGCCAAATCAAATCAAGGGAAGCGGTCATGATCAAAGAACCCTCAGGCGATCGCGAGCGAACCTGTGGTTATTCTATGGGAGGTCACCAATCTTGAAAGTTAGTGTCAGGCCAATTTGACAAACGTCACGCAGAAGTTTCTTGGGTATGCAGGGCGCGCAACAGATCATGACGGCTAATAATGCCGACCAATTCTCCTTGGGCATTCAAGACCGGCAGGCGACTAATGTGGTGATTCACCATGAGGCGAGCCGCTTCGGCAATGGGGGCATCCACTCCAATGGTGTGGGGGTTAGGGGTCATCACATCCTGCACCTGTTGGCCAAGGGTTTTCTTGAGGTGTTGATGAAAGGATTCTGGAGACTCAAAGTAAATGATGCTGCCGAGGAACGTAATGTACAACGGTGGCTCGAGAGGCGCTTCGCGCACGATCAGGTCAGCTTCAGACACCAAGCCCACCAATTTGCCCTTATCATCCACCACGGGGAGGCCGCGCACCTGTTTTTCTTCCATCAGGCGAACTGCCTCAGAAATCGGGGCATCGGCACGAATGGTAAAGGGGTTGGGGGTCATGTAGTCACGGACAAGAGCGGTCATAGTTAACCTAGGGAATGAGAGGACAGATGGAGGGGATGGTAGTCGCCGTGCATTGCCAGATCGGGACGGAGGCTCTGGGCATGGCGCAGGTAGGCATGGTAAATCGGTTGATCGGGGTTGGGGGTGTTGAAGTAAATCAAGCAGCGGATACAGCGGGGTAAGCCTCCCTCCACATGCATTTGTTGAACATCGAGGAGAGGAATGTTGCGCCAATGGGGACATTCCCGGGCGATCGCCGCCGGAAAGATTTGATCGAGGTCACGGGTCACAGAGAAGGTCACACTAATCACTTCCGAGAAATCGAGGGCATTGCGCCGCTCAATCTCGCCGAGGAGTTCCAAAACCGCCTCACGGATTGCTGGAATTGAATTTTCAGTGGCGGTAGTTGCTCCACGAATTGCTCGGACGCGCCAGCCCACAGTGTGCTCCTCCATCAAGATATCCGCAAGGGTACTGTATCCAGCTTAGGGGCGATAGAGCCATAGGGGAAGTCCATTGGTGGCCATTTCAAATTCCAACCAGTCGAGACCCGCTTGCCACGGAAAGGGGAATCGTTCCTGCTGACGCGGAAACAGCCGAGCCAAGGGCGACTTGGGTTCTTCAATGGTTTGCACCTTGGTTTTGTCGGGGTCAAGTCCTGCCAATTCCGCCAGCCAGCGACGGGCATCCTCCTCGGTTCCCAAGCGATCCACCAGTCCGAGAGCAAGGGCCTGTTCACCGGTAAAGACACGGCCATCGGCAAAACTGCGTACCGTTTCCACATCGAGGTTACGGCCTTCGGCCACGGTTTGGACAAATTGGTGATAGCTGGTGTCAATGAGGTCTTGGAGAATGCGGATTTCTTCCTCAGTGAGGTCGCGATCGAAAGCAAGAATGTCTTTGTAGGGGCCAGACTTGATCACCTTGAATGAGACCCCCACCTTGTCGAGGAGCCGTTGCAAATTGTTGCCCCGCAGGATGACGCCAATACTGCCTGTAATGGTGCCGGGGTTGGCCATGATGTGCTGTGCCCCCATACCGATATAGACCCCGCCAGAGGCAGAGATATTGCCAAAACTGGCAACGATTTTCATTTTCGACTGCAAACGCTTGAGGGCCGCATAGATTTCTTGGGAATCCCCCACGGTTCCGCCGGGACTGTCAATGCGCACCAGTAGTGCCGGATAGCTCCGTTCTTCAATGGTTTTCAGGGCTTTGAGGACACGACGGCGAGTACCCCCAGCGATCGCCCCCGTAATTTCGAGGCGGGCAATTTGACGATGGTAACCACGGGATAAGGGCCAAGGCATAGGCAGCAATCAGTTCAGCAAATCGTAACAATTGACTCGGATTTCTAATCTAGCAAGGTTCTAGGAGGCAGAGGGCGGTGCTTGCTTCACCATCGCTGCTGAGAGTCCCTCGGTCCCGTTGCCGATATACCACAGGGCTGCTGCGGCTTCGGCGTGGGTGACGGGTTTTTGGGGCTGGAGCAAGAGGGTTTCTCCCCAAACGCGGCGAATGTTTGAGAGATCCCCCGCGAGATAGTCAGCGGCCACGGCATTGATGGCGGGGGGAGCAATCCGTTGACTGTCCTTGAAGCCCCATGTTTGCTGAATGCGGTCAATCGTGCTGGGACTGAGCCGCCCCTGTTGATCGAGGGGCACTTTCCACTGCAACAGCGTTTCGCGAGTAAGGGGAGCATTGGGGCGAAAGAGGGTACTAGTATCGCCGGTGAGGGGGCTGGGCAAAAATCCTGCCATCGCCAGTCCCTGAATATAGGGAAAGTCGGGATGATCACGGGGCACATCTTGGAAAATGGGTGTGTCGTTGCGGCTGCCCAAGCGGATTTGGCGTGCGGGGCGATCGGCATAAAAGCGGTTGTAGGTGGTCACCAACCAACGCACAAACTGAGCACGACTGATGGGGGTATTGGGTTGCAGGCGATCGCCGGTGGTGCTGAGAACCCCCAGTTCTGCCAAGTCACGAATGGCCGGCTGTAGGGGGGCAGGGGCGTCCTCTAGATCAGCGAACGTTTGGGGGGAGGAATGGGTGGGCTGGGGAGACGGTGTGGCCGTGGTGCTATTGACGGGTGTGTAGGCCACGGTGAAGGTTGTCAGGTTATTTTCTGGCACCGTGTTGATGGTGACGCTCACTTCCAGTTCAGCACTGCGCCCCTTGAGGGTGATCGTATTGTCGGCTACCTGTTGCTCCACCAGTTGCCAGCCCGACTGTTGAAATTGTTGGCTATAGAATTGCTGGATGGCGATCGCCGGCGCGGGTGCTTGCCAGCGGGTTTCCGTCGTCTGGGGTGACCCCGCTTGGGGCTGATTGGCTACAAGCATCGCATTAGGAAACCGTAAATTCTCTGGTAGCGTTGTCGTCGGTTCTGGCGTGGGTGCCTTCCCTGCCCATTGATCAGCATTGGGGTCAGCAGCAAACCAACTTTGTAGCCCACTGCCCTCACAACTGCTGAGAAGCAGGGCACTCAAGAATAAGATCCATCCCAATTGGCGCGATCGCTTCAACGTTCTTCGACCCTCAGCTTGCTACCGTTTCACTCAGCACTGATTTCAACCGCCATAGGAGGAAAGTCTGCCCCAACTCTAGAGGCAGCGGTGTCACCCCCTCAATACAGGACTGTACCCAGCCCTCTCCCCACGACCATTCTTGCCAGCCCTCAATGGCCTGCCGCAGCACCAATACCAGTCGCTCTGCTGTGAGTAGTTCCACGCGATGTTCCAGTTTTAACCACAGGAATTCACTGGTGAAGGTATCCCCCACTTGCAGGCGATCGCCCGTCGTCTGAATCTGTAGGGGCCACAACCACCGCCGTAACTGTGCTGGCTGCGTCAAATACTCCCGCAGTTGGTCTGCGGTGGCCGGCACCTCAATGCGCAAATGGCTTGACTGAAATGTTCCCAGCATCGCTTTCCCTAAGAGGATAGATACGTGTAGCTGCGCAAACTCCGCTCATAGTTTTCTAGCAGGTGCTGCGCTTCTGCCAATGTAATTTGCTGTTCTGCCAGCGCTGCCTCAGTGCGACGGCGAATTTTTTCTAACAGGGCATCCCCTTGGTACTGCACATAACCGAGGACTTCTTGCATTGTATCGCCCCGCACTAGGTGCTCAATTTCATAACCCTTGGGAGTTAGACGGATATGGACGGCATTCGTATCCCCAAAAAGATTGTGGAGATTGCCCATGATTTCCTGATAGGCACCGTTGAGAAAGAGACCAAGGTAGTAGGGTTCCCTTGGGCGAAAGGGATGCAGTTCCAAGACCGATTTCACATCCCGCAGGTCAATAAATTGGTCAATTTTGCCGTCGCTGTCGCAGGTGAGATCTGCAAGGATGCCCCGTTCTGTGGGTTCTTCATCGAGGCGGTGGATTGGCATGATTGGAAACAGTTGATCGATCGCCCAGCTATCAGGCACCGACTGAAACACCGACAGATTGATGTAGTAAATCGAAGCCATGATTTTCTCAAGATCTTCGAGATCGTCGGGCACATATTCCTGCTGGCGAGCAATGCCGAGGATTTTGGCACAACAGGCCCAAAAGAGACTTTCTGCCCGTGCCCGCTCTGGCAAACTCAAGTAGCCAAAGTTAAAGAGACTGATGGCCTCCCCCTTGAATTGCAGGGCGTCGTTGTAGGCCTCTTGGTAGTTGTTCTCATCAATCGTTTGGTAGGTGTCGTAGAGGTTGCGGATAATCAGGTGCTCGTCCTCCGTGGCCGGTTCGGGGGTAATTTTGGGCACTTCACTGACCCCCAAGACATTGAAAATCAATACCGATTGATGGGAGGCAATGGCGCGGCCACTCTCACTGATGAGAATGGGATCGGGAATGCCCCGCTGCCGACAGGCGTCCTTAATGCCGGCCACGACATCACTGGCGTAGTTTTGCATGCTGTAGTTTTTCGAGGCATGGAAATTGGTTTTGGAGCCGTCGTAGTCCACCCCCAAGCCGCCGCCCACATCGAGGTATTGCATATTGGCACCGAGGCGCACCAGCTCGCCATAAATTTGCCCCGCCTCACGAATCGCATCCTTAATGACGCTAATGGCAGAAATTTGCGAGCCAATGTGAAAGTGCAACAGTTGCAGGGAATTGAGCATTCCTGCTTCTCGCAGTTGTTCGACTGCCGTTAAAATCTCTGGCACCGTCAGACCAAACTTGGCGCGATCGCCCGCAGAAGTGCCCCAGCGCCCCACCCCTTGGGTACTGAGTTTTGCCCGCACCCCCACAATGGGTTCAATGCCCAAAGCCTGACTGACAGCAATCACTTCCGCGACTTCTTCGGGCTGTTCAAGGACAATGATCGGGGTGTGGCCAAGGCGACGCGCCAGAATAGCCGTTTCAATGTAGCCGCGATCCTTATAGCCATTGCAGATTAGCAGTGCCCCCGGTGTATTGAGCATGGCCAAGGCAATCAGCAATTCCGGTTTTGATCCTGCCTCTAGGCCAAACTGATGGGACTGGCCAAAGCGCACGAGGGCTTCAATGATGTGGCGTTGTTGATTGCACTTAACGGGAAAGACCCCCTTGTAGGCTCCCTGATAGCCATAGCGGGCAATGGCGCGGGCAAAGCAGGCATTCAGTCGCTCAATGCGATCCTCAAGGATATCGGAAAACCGCAGTAGCAGGGGGAGGCCAATGTTGCGCTGTTGGAGTGCCTGCACCAATTCATAGAGATCCAATGACCCACCGCGATCGCCCTTGGGAGAAACGGTGACATGACCCGCCGCATTAATCCCAAAGTAGGGTTCGCCCCAGCCCTGAATGCGGTAGAGCTGCTCGCTGTCCTCAATTGTCCAATTACTGGTTTTCGTAACGGTCAAGGCCATCGTGGGTGACACAGCAGCCATAGTGCGCTCCCAAATAAAACCCTGCTGATCCTAACTTGTTTTTGCCAGTGGCACCAATGCAATTGCCGTCGCCTTTTCGGAAGCGTTCGGCTGGCATGGTAGCATTAGGGATCGCTTCCCCTACCGTTGACCGCCATGGCCTTTACGAAAATTTTGATTGCCAATCGTGGCGAAATTGCACTGCGGATTCTGCGTACCTGTGAGGAATTGGGCATTGCAACGGTTGCCGTCTATTCCACCGTAGATCGCCATGCCCTGCATGTGCAATTGGCCGATGAGGCGGTGTGCATTGGCGAAGCCCCCAGTAGCCGCAGCTATCTCAATATTCCCAACATTATTGCTGCTGCCCTCACCCGCCATGTCTCGGCGATTCACCCGGGCTATGGCTTTTTGGCGGAAAATGCCCGCTTTGCCGAGATCTGCGCCGACCACAAAATTACCTTTATTGGGCCGAGTCCCGCTGCCATGCGTGCTATGGGGGATAAATCCACCGCCAAAGCGACGATGCAACAGGTGGGGGTGCCGACAATTCCCGGCAGTGATGGACTGGTGCAAGATGAGGAAACTGCTCGGGCGATCGCCCGCAAAATTGGCTATCCCCTGATGATTAAAGCCACGGCTGGGGGGGGTGGCCGGGGGATGCGCTTGGTGCGCTCTGCTGAAGATTTAGGACGAGCCCTCAGTGCCGCCCAAGGGGAAGCGGAAGCCGCCTTTGGCAATGCCGGCGTCTATCTGGAGCGGTTTATTGAAAATCCCCGCCACATTGAGTTCCAGATTCTGGCGGATAGCTATGGCAATGTCATTCACCTTGGGGAGCGCGATTGCTCTGTACAGCGGCGTCATCAAAAGCTCCTTGAGGAAGCGCCTAGCCCTGCCCTCACCCCCGAACTGCGTGCCAAGATGGGAGCTGCTGCTGTCACTGCCGCCAAAGCCATTAACTACGTCGGTGCCGGCACCATTGAATTTCTCCTCGACGGCCAAGACAACTTTTACTTTATGGAAATGAATACTCGCATTCAGGTGGAGCACACCGTCACAGAAATGATTACGGGGCTGGATCTGATTGCCGAGCAAATTCGCATTGCCCAAGGGGAACCCCTCAGCTTGACCCAAGAGCAGGTTGAGTTGCGCGGACACGCGATCGAGTGCCGCATCAATGCCGAAGACCCAGAGCGCAATTTCCGTCCCCATCCCGGTCGTATTAGTGGTTACTTGCCCCCCGGTGGCCCTGGGGTGCGCATGGACTCCCATGTTTATACCGACTATGAAATCCCCCCCTACTATGATTCGCTGATCGGTAAATTGGTGGTGTGGGGGAGCGATCGCCCCGCTGCCATTGCCCGCATGAAGCGTGCCCTAAGAGAATTTGCGATTATGGGGGTGCCGACCACCATTCCCTTTCATCAGCAGGTGATGGACACACCAGAGTTTCGCAGCGGTATTGTCTATACCAACTTTGTCGATAAGCTCATGACCACATTGGGCTGGAATGTTTAATGCTTGGGCAAAGGAAACTACTGATTGCAGCGAGTGGTACCGGCGGGCATCTCTTTCCCGCACTAGCAGTAGCAGAAGAGTTACCTGAATATGACATCCATTGGTTGGGGGTGCGCGATCGCCTTGAACAGAAATTAATTCCGCCCCATTACCCCCTGCATACGATCAACTTCGCTGGTGTCCAAGGCAAGACCCCTTGGGCAAGGCTGCGCCCCCTCTGGCAATTTTGGGGAGCTTTTTGGCAAACGCGCCAGTTGTTAAAACAGGGACACTTCCAAGGGGTGTTTACCACCGGTGGCTACATTGCAGCGCCAGCTATTTTAGCAGCTCGCAGTTTGGGGCGTGTCGCCCTGCTCCATGAATCCAACGCCCTACCGGGCAAAGTCACCCGCTGGCTGGCGCCTTGGTGTACGCTGGTTGCCTTGGGTACTCCCGCGAGTTTAGCCTACCTCAAATCCAAACGGCTGAACCTACGGGTCACGGGCACCCCGGTGCGTCCCGATATTCTCCATCCCGGCGACTTGGAGTTGCCGATTCCCAAGGAGGTACCCCTGATTCTAGTGATGGGGGGGAGTCAAGGGGCAGTGGCCATCAATCGCCTTGTACGGGAAACGGTTCACCGCTGGCTCGAGGCGGGGGCTTGGGTGGTGCATCTCACGGGCAACAATGATCCCGATGCCCAAAGTGTTCAGCATCCCCACTATCTCGTCTTTCCCTTCTTTGAACCCATGGGATCCCTGCTGCACCGCGCGGATATCGTCATTAGTCGAGCTGGCGCCAGTGCCTTGGCGGAACTAACCCTCACAGGAACCCCAGCGCTGTTGATTCCCTATCCCTATGCGGCTGAAGATCACCAAACGGTGAATGCTGAAGTGCTGGTGAGTGCCGGCGCTGCTGAAATGATCCCGCAGTCGGCATTGACGGGCGATCGCCTCGGGCAGATCATTTTAGAATGGCTAGGGCAGCCGCAAAAATTACAAGCCATGGCCGAGAATGCCCGCCAATTGGCGATGCCCAACAGCAGTCAGCAGGTCGCTGATCTCATCCGTACGTTGATTCCCGCCCCCTAGGAAATGTCCTATGCCCATCCGTCTTCTTTTTGTTTGTCTTGGTAATATCTGTCGCTCCCCTGCTGCCGAAGGGATCATGCAAGATCTGATCAAAAAGGCAGGTTTAGAGTATGAGATTCAGTGTGACTCTGCCGGCACCAGCAACTTTCACGTTGGCGATCCACCGGATGCCCGCATGGTAATGACGGCACGGCAACGGGGACTGCACTTGACCCATCGAGCACGCCAATTTCATGCCGCCGACTTTGAGGAATTTGATCTGATTTTGGCGATGGATCGGGAAAACTACTATGATATCTTGCGCCTTGACCCCGAAGGGAAATACCGCGATAAAGTGCGGTTAATGTGTGATTTTTGCCGTCACCACGACGCGAGGGAAGTGCCCGACCCCTACTACGGTGGCCGTCAGGGGTTTGAGAAGGTGTTGGATCTGCTCACCGATGCCTGTGAAGGCCTCCTAGAGTATCTCAAGGCTCACTACCCCCAACTACAGGAGCAGCATTGATGGACTACCGCAGTGCCGGTGTAGATGTGGCCGCTGGCCGTGCCTTTGTCGAGCAGATTCGCCCCTTGGTGCAGCGCACCCAACGACCGGAAGTAGTGGGACGACTGGGAGGCTTTGCTGGGCTATGTCAAATTCCCAAGGGCTATCGTCAACCCCTTTTGGTGTCGGGAACTGATGGAGTGGGCACGAAGCTAAAACTGGCTCAAGCCCTCGATCGCCACGATACGGTTGGCATTGATCTGGTGGCCATGTGCGTCAACGATGTCCTCACCTGTGGTGCTGAGCCGCTCTTTTTCTTGGACTACATTGCCTGTGGTCGTCTGGCGCCAGAGATGATGACCGCTGTGGTGGCGGGTATTGCCCAAGGGTGTGAAGCGGCGGGTTGTGCCCTCTTGGGGGGGGAGACAGCGGAAATGCCGGGATTCTATGCCGAAGGGGTCTATGACCTTGCGGGGTTCTGTGTTGGTGTCGTTGAGCAGGATCAGGTGCTGGATGGCACGCAGGTGCAGGTGGGGGATGTGGTCTTGGGATTGGCCAGTTCTGGGCTGCACAGCAATGGCTTTAGTTTGGTGCGTAAAATTGTTAGCGATCGCCAGCTCAGTTGGCAGGATACCCCCCTTGGCTCCACCCCCCTTGGCGAGCTGTGCTTAGAACCGACGCGCCTCTATGTCCAACCCATTCGTGCTGCTTTGGCGCAAGGGATTCCCATCCACGGCATGGCTCACATCACCGGCGGTGGTCTGCCGGAAAATTTGCCCCGCTGCTTGGGTCAAGGGCAATCCGCACAACTGGATCCTCAGGCTTGGCCAATTCCGCCACTCTTCCACTGGCTAGGGGAAATGGGAGGGGTCAGTTTGGGCGAACTTTTCAACACTTTCAATATGGGGATTGGGTACACCGTGGTTTTACCGCCGTCAGCGGTTGCAGCGGCGCAGGCCTGCTTTGCCGAGTGGGGGGTTGAGAGTTGGCCAATTGGCACCGTTGTTGCGGGCACCAGTGAGGTACTGGGATTACCTCCTGCTTAGTTGATGCGCATGTACCATTCACCATTTCGCTGACGCCTAGAATAAAGGTGCTGGCTGCTATCACGGACGGTTGCGAAAAATGACGGCTCCTCTCCTCACCCTTGAAAGTGGCGATCGCCTAACCCGCGAGGAATTTGAATACCGCTATGAGCACTCTCCCCACATCAAAAAAGCGGAACTCATCAATGGAGTCGTGTTTGTGGCCTCCCCAATTAGAGTAAGAAAGCACGCTCAACCTCACGGACACATGGTTGTGTGGCTGGGTACCTATGCGACACTGATGCCCAGTTTGATGATGTGTGACAATGCTACTGTACGGCTGGATGACAGCAATGAAGTGCAACCTGATGTGCTATTGCGCCTCGAAGAATCGGCGGGGGGACAATCACGCATTAGTGCCGATGACTACATCGAAGGGGCACCGGAGTTAGTGATTGAAATTGCCTCTAGCAGTGCCGCCTACGATCTCCACGACAAGAAAGACCTCTATTGCCGCTTTGGCGTCAAGGAATATCTGGTGTGGGTGGTCTCAGAACAGGCCTTTTACTGGTATCACCGCGAGCAGGGGAGCTACGTTCAACAACAGCCCGATCGCGAGGGAGTGCTGCGTAGTCAGGAATTTGCCGGCCTCTGGCTGAACTTGCCGGCCCTTTTACAAGGGGATATGAAAAAGGTGATGCTCACATTGCAACAGGGGTTGTCAACAAGAAGTGATCACCCCCTCAGTGAAGGATAGATCATGGAACGCTGGCAGTGGCGACTCAAGAGTTATAAAAAAGCGTTTCAGAGGCTTCAGGAAAGGGTGGAACTGTGCCGTACTCGCCCCTTGAGCAATATAGAAAAGCAGGGAGTGATTCAAGGATTTGAGTACACGTTTGAACTGGCGTGGAACTTGCTCAGGGACTATAGCTATTCCAATCAAGAATGAGATATTATCCAGCACAATAACTGTGAATGCGTCAGGACACCTTTGTAAAGGTCAGCGTCAAGGCAAAACGTTTGAGAGCAGGATGGGACGATGACTATCTCGCTCATCTCCTTGCTACTGCCTGAGTATGCGTTTGCCCTGCGAGGATTTCGGAGCAGCCTCACTGCTTGCCTGTACTGCTTGCCTGTAAGGCTTTGAGATCTAGCAAACTGACGATCGTCCCCGTCATCGGAATGGCAAGGAAAATACCGACAATTCCTGCGACTGTTGCCCCTACTAGGAGGGAAAAAAATAAAACCACTGGATTCAGGTTGACGGTGTTGCGCATGACACGGGGCATGAGAATATTTTCTTCCACCTGTTGCAGCAGAATACAGCTAATCAGCACTTGTACACTCAGGGCAATACTCTTGGGCAGCAGGATCAAGCAGATGAGGGAAATGCCCATCGTTGAGCCAATCCCTGGAATGAGATCCAAGCCACCGGCGATCGCCCCAAGGGCAAGGGCATAGGGGGCACGTAACACCAGCAAGACAAGGAATGTGGCGGTACCAAAGAAGAGAGAGAGAAGCAAACGGCCACTAAAGAAGCCCAAAAAGTTCCGCTCTAAGGCTTGGGGCACGCGATCGCGCCACGGATCAGGCAAAAAACTCAGTAGGTACTGCCATAGCCGCTCCCCCTCCAGCAGCATAAAGAAGGTAATCACAGCCAGAATAATGCCGCTGAGCAACAGCGCAAAGACAGACTGCAACTTGCCAAAACCAAACTGCAGACCCGCAAGGGCAAAGTTGCGTAATTCTGACTCCAGTTGCTGGAAATTGATGTCTAGATTCCATCGCGCCAGAAACTGCTGCATCCTCTCAAGGGAGTCAATCCACAGATCAATTTGGCTGGGCAAATTGGTGATCAAGTCCTGCAACTGGCCAATGATCGCCAACCCAAGGGTAATCCCCAAGCCGATTAGAATTGCCAATGTCCCGAGAAACACAATGGTAACCGCCAAACCATGGGGCAAGTAACGCTTGAGCCAGCCCACGGGATAGTTGAGTAAAAACGCCAGAATGGCTGCAAAAAGAAACATCAGTAAGACGTAGGCAAAGTAGTGCAAAAGTTGCACGCCAATCCAGCCAAGAGCAAAGAGCAGCAGCAGGCGCAGTAGACGGTGGTTTTCGAGGCGATCGAGCCAATTGAACATAGATTGATGTCGGATGCCCTCAACGCCTTGACTATAGCTCATAGGCTGCGTTTTGCGGCTTAGTTACATTACTTTACAAAGCGTCTGACCCTTTGGGATCATGGGATGGGGTTTTAATCGTACGGAGTAGATCGGCGTGGATCAGCACAGTTGGCAAACCAGTTCGCAGTGGATCATGGTGGGGTTATTGCTCTTGTTTGCGATCGCCCACAGTGGATTGGCAAGCTTACGTCCTTGGGCAGAAAAGCGCGTCGGTGCCCGCCTTTATCGCATTTTTTTTGCCTTAGTGAGTCTACCCTTAGCGACAATCTTGATTCTCTACTTTTTGGCCCATCGCTACGATGGCGTGCAACTGTGGCAACTCCAAGGGGTACCGGGGATGGGGGCGCTCGTGTGGGGGCTATCGGCGATCTCGTTTCTCTTTCTTTATCCGGCCACATTTAACTTGCTAGAGATTGCCGCTGTACAAAAGCCAGAAGTGCACCTCTACGAAACGGGCATTATTCGCATTACCCGCCACCCGCAGTTATGGGGACAGGTGATCTGGTGTGTGGCGCATACGCTGTGGTTGGGCACGTCCTTTACACTGCTGACCTCCCTTGGGCTGATTGCCCATCACTGCTTTGGAGTTTGGCATGGCGATCGCCGCTGGTACGCACGGCATGGAGAAGCGTTTACTGCCCTGAAAGCCCGCACCTCAATCATTCCCTTCAAAGCCATTTGGCAGGGCAAGCAACAACTGATGTGGCAAGAATTTTTGCGCCCCGCCTATGGGGGAGTAGCCATCTTTGTCGCCTTGCTGTGGTGGCTGCATCCCTACTTTTACCGTGTGACACCGCAACTCTTGCCCTTTTAGCGTCTCCCCTGGAAATTGCGCATAATTGCGCATAATTAAGTTAGAGCTATCCCGTTTCAGGCAAATTTTTTCCACCAGTGTCCTCCCTCTCCCCCCTTTTTGCTGCTGAATCTCGCCTCACTCGTCTTTTCAATCAATTACAACCGCCCCCGGAAACCGTCGTACTGGTCTTGGCAGTACTCATTGGCGGTAGTGCAGGGCTGAGTGTGCTGCTGTTTCGTTACCTGATTGAGACAATTCATCACATGGCCCTTGAAGACTTGATGGGGCTTATTGGTCGATGGGGCGCTTGGACACTGGCCTGCGTTCCGGCCTTGGGAGGCTTGCTGGTGGGGATCATCCGCTGGTTTGTCCAAGAGTTTAGTCCCAACCTGATGTCATTGATGGGTGCTGTAGAAGCAGGCAAGGAAATTCCCTTCATTCGCCCCATTGCCAAAACCCTTGCGGCGGCGATTTCCCTTGGTACAGGTGCGTCCCTTGGTCCAGAAGGCCCCAGTGTGGAAGTGGGTGCCAACATCGGCATTCTCTTGGGTCAAGCGCTGAAGGTTTCCCGAGAACGGCAAAAGTTGCTCCTCGGTGCAGGGGCGGCGGCAGGGTTGGCAGCAGGCTTCAATGCCCCGATCGCTGGCGTGTTCTTTGCCCTAGAGGTGGTATTGGGCACCACGTTTGAAACAACGGCTGTGAGTGTGGTGCTTTTGGCTGCTGTGATTTCTGCCCTGATTACCCAAATTGGCTTGGGGGCACAACCCGCCTTTGATTTGCCCACCTATGAGGTGCGCAGTTCCCTTGAGTTGCCCTTGTATTTGGGCTTAGGACTGTTGGCCTACGGCGTTGCCATTGTCTATACCCAGTTACTTCAGTGGCTCCCCCAAGTCTTTCAGGGGAAGATTCCACCCATGCAGTTTTTAGGTCGTATTCCCCTAGCGCTGCGTCCCCTAGTGGGTGGCCTCTGCGTTGGCCTTGTGGCTCTGCATTTACCGCAAGTGCTGGGCATTGGCTATGAAACGGTGGAAGCAATTCTCAGGGACGTGAACCTCTCCCTTGGTTTGTTGTTGGTATTGCTGCTAGCCAAAATGGTACTGACAGCAGTGAGTCTTGGCAGTGGCTTGGTGGGGGGCATCTTTGCACCAGCCCTATTTCTGGGGGCTTCTCTAGGAGCTGCCTACGGTAAGGTGTTGCCGATCCTGCTACCCATGTTTGCCAACAGTATTGCTGCACCAGCAGCCTATGCCACAGTGGGAATGGCAACTGTCCTCGCGGCAAGTGTCAATGCTCCCTTAACAGCTATTTTGCTGCTGTTTGAAATGACGCGGGACTACCGCATTATTTTGCCCTTGATGGCAGCGGTGGGCTTAAGTGTCTGGTTGGTGAATAGTTTGAGTGTTCAAAAACGGGGCGAACTGCCCGCATTGGCACCCAGCGCTCAGACCCAGAAGGAGGAGCAGGAGGAAAGTCCCCCCAATCTTTCTGTGGCGGAAGCCATGCAATCGGAGGTGCTGTTTCTTAGCGAAGCAATGCCTGTGGTTGAAGCTGGCTTGCAACTGATTGAAAAAAAAGCCTACTGCGCCTTTGTGACCGATAGTCAGCAGGACTTGATGGGGTTGGTCACCCTTGGGGATATTAATCGGGTGCTGACCCGTTGGGAAGCGGATCAGGAAACAACCGCCTATCAAACGCAAATGGTGGGGAGTGTCTGTACGCGAGACTTGTTACTGGCCTATGGGGATGAACCCCTGAAGGACGCCCTCGATCGCATGGCAGCGCGGGATTTAAGGCAGTTGCCCGTGGTCGATCGCAACAATCCGCAACGGGTTTTGGGACTGCTCACCAGAGAGAATATCCGCCTTGCCTATTCTCTGGATCAAACGCGACGTAAGCTTTTGCCCTATTTGGAGCAGGCGATGCTGTCGCTGCCCCTAGAACCCGCTGTTTCAGATCTGGTGGAGACCTCCCATTAGCTGGCAGCGCAGGTGAATGACCTCACCAATCACAATCAAGACAGGCGTTTGAATCTGTGCCTCGTCATAGGTGGCGATCGCTCGCTCTAGGGTTGTCACCACCACCCGTTGCTGCGGTGTTGTCCCTGATTCAATAAAGGCCAAGGGCGTCTGGGGCGATCGCCCCCCTGCCAGGAGTTGCGGCACAATTTCCCGCAGATGATGGAGTCCCATGTAAATCACAATCGTATCCACCGCCGTAGCCAGAGCCGACCAATTTACACGCGGTTGATAGCGACCAGCAGCCTCATGGCCCGTGACAAAAACCACCGAAGAACTAAAATCCCGATGGGTGAGGGGAATGTGCGCATAGGCAGGTGCAGCCACCCCACTGGTGACCCCCGGCACCACTTCGACAGTAATGCCAGCCTCGACAAGGGCAAGACACTCTTCACCCCCTCGGCCAAAGACAAAGGGATCACCCCCCTTGAGGCGCACAATCACCGCATGGCGCTGAGCCAAGTCAATCAACAGGCGACAAATCTCTGCTTGGGAGAGGGTATGGTTGCCCCGCCGCTTGCCCACATGAATTTTTTCCGCTTCGGGGTTGATCAAGTTAAGAATTTCGGGGCTAATCAGCGCATCGTAGAGCACCACATCCGCCCACTCCAGTAGCGTCTTGGCACGCACCGTCAGTAGCCCCACATCGCCGGGACCTGCGCCCACTAAATATACTTTGCCAATTAATTGCGATGAACTCATTCTTGAATCAAACCTTGTATAACGGTTTCTATCTGCTGAAAAGCTGGAGTGGCTCACTCAACAGTCACCAGTTCTGCTGGCAGCGCTTCCCACCCTTGTCCCTTGCGTACCAGTAGCGGGGGGTCAACGGTGAGATCAAGGATACTCGACATTTGCTGTCCGGGGGGTTCGCCGGTATCAATAATTAAATCCACCCGTTTGTCAAAGGCATCGAAGAGATCTGCGGTATTCACGTAATACGTCTCGTCGTCGGGCAGTCGTGCTGAGGTGGAAATAATCGGATTCCCCAAGGCGGTCAACAGCGCTTGGCTCACAACGTGGTCAGGTACGCGAATCCCTGTGGTTTTGCGTTTGGGATTTTGGACAAGGCGGGGCACCAGTTTGGTAGCGGGGAGCAAAAAGGTGTAGGGGCCTGGGATCAGGCGACGCATGAGGCGATAAGCGGCATTGCTGACATAGGCATACTGGGCAATGTTGGAGAGGGAAGAGCACAAAAAAGTGACGGGTTTATCGTTGGAGAGTTGCTTGAGTTGGCGTACCCGTTGCACCGCTCCTTTGTGGTTCATGTCGCAGCCAATGGCATAGACGGTATCCGTGGGGTAGAGCATGACTGCCCCTTCCTTGAGGGCCTCAACAATTTGGGCGATCGTGCGGGGCTGGGGGTTAACCGGATGAAGCTCAAAAATCGCTGCCATTCAAAGATCCGCAAGGGCACTGCCGCTATAACGTAGTTTTAGTTTAACGGCAATAGCACGGGCGAATGCACCTCATCTAGTGTTTTGAGCTAAGTGTCCGTTTCGGGGAGCCAATTCTGGGTCAAAACCCTCTCTAGGGGATAAGGGCAGGTTTCAGGAAAGGTGCTCAGCGGTAAACCCGTTTGCTCTGCTGCTTGGCGGCGAGCGCGTTCATAGTTTATGGCAAGTTGGCTGGCCGGATAATCCCGCAAGCTCGGACTATCAGCTATGGTCAGCTCAATTTGAGTGCGGGCATCCGTGATCGAATCCAACCAACTATCGGATCGGCGCTGGGGTTGATATTGCCACTTTAAGAGGTGTAGCAGCAGACGAGTTAACTGGCTATTGATGGCGCGCCGTTCACTTTTGCCCAAGTCCTCTACCTCAGCAATGAGATGGGGCAGATCCAACTCTTGCCATCGTCCTTCTCGCAATAATGCCACTGTTTCTGCAATCCACGCACTGTAATCTTGGTCGTACTGCTGCTTCATTGTTCCTAGATAAGGCGTGCCAGCATGATTCTTAGATGCAATTTTCAGAATAGCGGAACTACAAGACGGTACTCGCGGTCTTTAGCTCTAGCACTATGTGGAGTACAGTACACTAGATTCGGTTAGTGGATGGTTCTCAATGAAAAACTCCTTGCGCTATCTCCTGTTTGGCTTGGGTGTGGGGCTGGCGATCGCCCTTGTGCCCCGTTTACCTGTTTTGCACTCTCCCGATATGGTCATGGCGCAGGGAACCAGTCAGACCATTTCCCCCCAAGGGCTGGCGAACCACCTCAAGAAAATCAATGCCAAGATGTACGGTGCCTACTGGTGTCCCGCTTGCATGAAGCAAAAAGAACTCTTTGGCAGCGCTTTCAAAAGTATCAACTATATTGAGTGCGATGCCCGCGGTACCAATGGCCAGCCAGAACTGTGCAAGCAGGCCAATATCCGTGCCTACCCCACATGGGAAATCAACGGTAAACGCTATGAGGGGGTCTATCCCCTAGAGGGTCTAGCTCAGCTTTCGGGGTATCAGGGGCGCTAATGCTCGCGAAGCCTAAAAACTCTTTATGAGGAGAGAACTTGGCACCAATTTTTATCGTCGGTTGTCAATTGATTGTCTTGTTGTTTATCATCAAAAAGTAGTAGGGTGTTTGCGCTAGTCAGCGATCAAAGGTACCTAAGTCATTCTTGTGATTAGGATCACGGGAAAAACGTGCTTTCGATCACCAGTTAACGATATGTTGCCTTCTATGATGCAGGTATGTTAGACCCTCTCAATTGTGCCCCTGAATTCCAGCACGGTCGGTAGCGGCGTGGCTTAGGAGCGCATTATCCCCTATGAATACTTGGATAAAGACAAACGACTACCAACTGATTTATGAACACTTGCTGGAATGCGTGCAGCACGAGAGTCCACAGCAAGTCATTGAGCGGTTTCGTGCCCTTTTTCTCATGGGCTATACCTATCCCGATCGCCAGATTCAAGAAGTGATGGATCGGATTGTGACGGGGGCACGGGTGGCAGATAATTTTCGTCCCTTTATGAACCGCTGCTGCCACATTTTGATTAACCGCTGGCAGTCGCGTCCTTTGCTCCAAGGGGCAGTTCCCGAATTTCTGGCTATGCTGCAAACGCCTGTGGCGATGCCGGCGGGGGGTCTGAGCCGGGCACCGATTGTGCGTAAGCTGCGGCTGCTCCTCAAGGATTATTTAGAGAGTGAAGCCTTTCAGAAGCTCCAGCGCATGGTGCAATTTCTGCAAGAAGATGCCCAAGACGTTTCACAGATTCAGCAAAATAGCGATCGCCCCCTTGCTACCTTAATTCGCCGCTATCCCTATCTCTATAACCACTGCTTGGTGGGCGATGACACGACACCCGAAGACCTGCGCTACATTCAAGACTTTCAGCAAAAGGCCACTCAGCAGTTTGAAATGAACCTGAGTCAATACCTCACGAGTGAGTTTCGCCGTGCTCAGGGGCATAACAATATCCCACTGGTGAAAAATCCTACGTTGCTCTCTGCTGAGGAAGTCAGAACCTCGATTCAACATTTTGTCGGTAAGGTGGATGGCCGCCACACCTATCGCGACTTGGCCAGTCAATTTGGACAGCGGCTGCAACGCCTGAAATCCACCCGCGACTTTCGGGATGCCTTCTTTCACTACTTGACGGACACCACAGCGGATGTGGGGCGGAGTCGCTTTCGCCAGCGCTTTTACCAGTATTTGGAAACGCTGCCCCTCTTTCAGCAGCCACAACCTCTGAATGAATTTACGATTGTGCGCACCTGTAGCCAGACCCTCAACTACTTAGTGGTGGATAGCGCCCAAAATCCTAACCATCTGGTTTTTGTTGACTTGCTCAATACCATCGGCACGGCGGCAACGATTGGCTTATTGCTCAAGGTTGTGCTCCTCAGCAAGAAAGTAAAACCCTACCTTGAAAAACGCTTTGCGATCCTGTTTAACCACTATCAGTCCTTTAGTCGCGGCAAGGTACGCTGGCTGGTGAATTGCCTAGAGCATTTTAATATCGCCCATGTCACCCACTTTGGTAAGTTGGATTTTTCCTTCTTTGCCCGCTGGTAGGTGACTCTATTCCAAGTCCTCAGCCAAGACCTTGGCGATCGCCACCTGAGATTGTTGGCGAAATTGACTGACATCCACTCGTTTCAGAAGCAAGACAGCGGCCAGCATTCCCAGCATCGGCAGACAAAAGACAAATCCATAGGCGAGGATCGGCACGCCAAACAGTTGACGCCCAATATCAAGGGCCGTTCCGCCGACAACAGTCGCTGATCCCCGGGCAATAGCCTGCGCTAAGCCCCAAGCGCCAATAAATGTCCCCGCTGTTTCCGCCGCCGTTAAGTCCAGCATGAGACTGAGGGCACCCGTTGTTGTCACCCCAGCGGCAATGCCAAAGAGAAAGAGTTGCAACTGAAAGAGCCACACCTGCTGCGTGACGCCTGAGATGATCAAGAGCAAGAACATCAAGGCCACCCCCCAACAGCCATAGGTGGTGGTGCGGATCTTGCCGAGGCGGGGCACAATCAAAAATCCGGTGAAACTTAGACCCACAAGGGTACCCATGCCCCAGTAGGCATTCAAGCGGGTGGTTTCGGCGATCGTCATGCCAAAAACTTCACCGCCAAAGGGTTCCAGAATCGGTTCCTGAATAAATAAACTCAGGGTCATCAGGACAAGGAAGAGAAAAAAGCGCCACGTTTGGGAGTTGGCCGTGAGAATTTTCAGGGCGCGACCAAGGGTAATGTTTTCCGGATTGTCACAGGCACGGCTGCGCACATGGTAGCGGGAATACTTGGCCTCAACCCCCCACGTGCTGGCGATCGCGAGGGCAAAGACCACCGTCAAAACCACCAAAAAGAGGCGATTAACACTTTGTTGTAGCAGTTCAATGGGGGGGTCTAGCTCCAACTGCCGCAGCAGCACACTACTGAGAATGGCACCCGCCACAATGCCCACGGTCAACATGGACCAGACAATGCCCACCAATTTGCCCCGATCTTCCTCTTCGGAGACATCCACGAGCAGGGCAGCAAAGGGGGTCGAGCTACTACTGACACAAATGCCATAGGCGGCAAAGAGCAATCCCAATAGGCCAATCCACCCTTGGGTGATGAGACTCCAGCCCGCTTGATCTAAACTCTGCCCCACCTGCCAGATCACTTGAACAATCGCGTAGGTGACCAACGTAAAGGCCAAAGCCCCACCCCAGACATACCCCGTGCGATGATAGCCGCCAATGGGATGGGCATCGGAGAGCTGACCAAACCACACGCGCACCGGTGAGACAAATTGATGCATGGCGATCGTCAGCGTCACCAATGTGGCCGGCACCGCCAGTTCTTTAATCAGGATGCGGTTGAGCACCCCCAACACCAGAATCGACATCATCCCCAGTGCCATCTGAAACAGACCCAAGCGAAACATGACCCACAGGGGCAGCGGCGGGGGTGCAGCGGCAGAACGAGTGGCCATACCTCACTCAACTCACATCACTGATAGAAGATGATAAATGATTTTCAGGGCAAATTTAGATTGCCATCAAGAAGGAAATCGTCAATGATACAACTAGGGCAATCAGTGTCAAAAAGAGCGATCGCTTCAAAGATTCCGTATAAGCAGACATGGGTGGCATCACCTCATCAGTAGGATGTTTTGGGCTGTGTCCAATCGATGGGAAAAGGACTGTATTGTGTTAAGTTGTAGTCTTTTATTGTACTGCCTTTTTCTGGGGGTCAAAACCGTACAGGGCAGGCATCCATCAGTTGAGGACGTATCACATCAATGGGGATCAACCTACGCTCACCATTATTCATTGTTTTACTCACAATTGTCATCGACCGTTTGGGTGAGAGTCTGATTTTCCCCATTTTGCCCTTCCTCGTGGAGCGATTTAACTTTGATGCGTTGAGCTTGACGCTGTTATTTTCTGCCTTTGCTGCTGCCCAATTCATTGCTGCTCCCCTTTTGGGTGCCCTCTCGGATCATTGGGGACGTCGCCCGGTGTTGCTGATTTGCATTGCCGGTACGGCCCTGTCCTACATTCTCTTTGCTGTGGCGACGGTTCCTTGGCTGCTCTTTGTCTCGCGGATTATTGATGGTCTCACGGGGGGCGTGGTTTCAACGGCTCAGGCCTATATTGCTGACACCTCTGCTCCAGCAGATCGGGCTAAGAACTTTGGTTTAACGGGGGCAGCCTTTGGCATTGGCTTCATTTTTGGGCCGGCCATTGGCGGCAGTCTAGCAGCCATTGATCTCAAGTTGCCGATTTGGTTTGCAGCGGGCTTGGCACTGGTGAATGTCATCTTGGCCTATTTCATCTTGCCAGAGTCATTGCCCGCAGCCCAGCGATCGCCCCTGACCCTAAAGAGCTTTGCCTTGCAGCAACAGTGGTTGGAGCTATTCAATCAACGCACCCTCCAAGCCTTACTCATGGCCTTCTTTATTTTCAACTTTGCCTTTGCTGGCTTTACCAGTATCTTCGTCCTCTTCTTGAAGCGGCAATTGAGTTGGGGACCTGCCCAAGCGGGGATCATTTTTGTGATTATTGGCGTGGTGAGTACGATTGTGCAGGCGGGCTTGATTCGCTCATTGATTCCTCGCTTTGGTGAGCAGCGCTTGAGCTTGGGGGGATTGCTCCTAGTGGCCTTGGCCTTGTTGGGGATTGCGGCGGTGCCCAGTGCGGGCGGCTTTAGTGCGCCCTTGCTTTATGGGTGTGTGGTGGGTTTGGCCTTTGGCGTGGGAATCATGTTGCCCTCGCTGCGAGGGGTGATCTCCAATCGGGTGCGAGATCAAGATCAGGGGAAAATTATTGGCGCTAGCCAATCACTCCAAAGTGTGGCGGGGATTGCTGGACCGGCATGGGCAGGGTGGGTCTTCGATCGCTGGGGTGGGGTGGCGCCCGCTTGGCAAAGCAGTGTGATGATGGCGATCGCCCTTGGCTTTTTGGCGCTGGGATTGGGCAAGCCCAAGGATGCGACCCCTAGCACTCTCTAAGCAAAATATGTCAAACTGCTAAGCAAAGACCTTTATTCGCCCATTTTTTCAACCTTTGAACCCTCTCGACGCTCACCTATGATGCGGTTGTCTTTTCCTCAGCCTTCTCGACAGCCCCGTTGGCTCCATGCTTGGCGACGATCGCTCCGCTATCACTATTTGCGCTTGATGCGCTCCCACAGTAGCACTGAGAGTATTGCCCGTGGCCTTGGGGCAGGGGTCTTTGCTGGCATGCTGCCCCTGTTTGGGGGGCAAATACTTATTGCCGTCACGGTGGCCCTCCTTGTGCGCGGCAACAAGCCCTTGGCTGCCCTTGCCACTTGGGTGAGCAACCCCTTCACCTATGTCCCCCTGTTTTGGTTTAACTTTCAGGTGGGTTGGTGGCTGATGGGGCAGCCTGCCCTATCTTTTGGTGAGTGGCAATCTTGGGAAAAGCTCCTCGAACAGGGGGGGCAAATGGCAACGATTCTGATTTTTGGCAGTGTTTGGGTGGGCGTGGTTGCCGGACTCCTCACCTACGCCCTGTGTTTGCGACTGCTACCCACCCTGCGACAACGCTTTCGGCGGCGTTCTGCTATGGCTGCTGTAAATTTTCTAAACCGGCCACAACCTTAGCGGATTGCAGGCGATCGCCCTGTTGGATCCTGTCCACCACGTCCATACCATCGGTGACATAGCCAAAGACGGCATAATTGCCATCCAGAAAATCCAGTTGATCAAGGGCAATATAAAACTGGGCTGAGGCCGAATCGGGGAGTTGCGATCGCGCCATGGCCACCGCACCGCGCGTATGATTGAGAACGGGTGAGACTTTGCCCGCTTGGCTATAGGTGGGGGTGTCACTGCCCTGACCGAGAATTTCTAGGGGAATGTAGCGGGGGCGATTGGTCGCGGGGTCAATGAATGAACCCGTGCCGTAGAGTTGCGGCGACACACTGGGGTCTTTGCTCTGGGGATCCCCGCCTTGAACCACAAAGGGTCGGGGTTCACGAACCACACGGTGAAAAATCGTGCCATCATAGACTCCCCGCTGCACTAAATCCACAAAATTGCCAGCGGTAATCGGGGCAGCATCCCCCTTCACTTGAATCGTAATCGGGCGATCGTTGACTGTCAGTACAACCGTTGCATCGCCATTGAGTCGAGGTAAATTGGCCATAGGGGTTGGGCTTTGTGCTCCTGGAATTGAACTGGTGTCAGCCACTGAGGAGAGTGACGCGCAACTCACCAGCAGAAGCACACCGAGCACCATCACCAACTGTGGCAGAAATCGGGGCAATCTTGTGCCGAACTTCAGGGGTTTCATTGACCAGCCACTCCAAGCTAACCGTTCTATTATGCCGTGCCCTTGCGCCCTAATGACTGCGGGGAAGGGGTTGCTGTGTTGGTTGTTGCCGCAGTTGCACTAAGGGTTCATCGGGGTTCACCAAGTCAATAAAGACCATTTGGCGGGGATCCAAGTACTGAGGTAACTGCTTGAGGCTGGCTAGGGCACTGAGTTGTTTCTTCAATGTGGGACTATGCCACTGCACCACCCCAAGATGAACCGGCGCGAGGGGGGTTTGGACAATTAGATTCTGTTCATTGCGCCAATCTAAACCCGTAATCGGTAAATCCTGCTGCTGGAGAATCTGGTGAATTTGCTGCCACTGCTGCTGGCGATCGCGATCGATGGCCATTGTCTGCGGGCGCGGTGCATCCTTAACGGGTACAAAATACCCCTGCAATTGGAGTGTGGGCATTGGCTTCACGGCACTGGCTTGATAGCTACTCAGCGGGGCAACAAATCCGAGGCCATCCACCAACCAGCGACTGGCAGGCCCTTGCAGCTGCCCGGTTGCACTCATTACCCAGCATTGATTGCAGGTGGCGACTGCGACAGGCTTGCGTTCTTGGACTTCGACAATCAGTGTCGGCGGAAAGAGTTGGCGGGCGATCGTCACCCGTTGCAGAGGCAGCGTCGTTTCTAAGGCATGAATGATCTCCTGTGGCCGCAAACGCAGCAGTGACTCCGGATACTCAAGGGGCAATTGTGCCTGCAACGCTTCCGTTTTCAGCAGTTGATTGCCGCGAATCACCACTTGCTCCGGGCGGCGGATAACCCAGTCCGGCAGCGTCAGTCCCCAAACCAGTCCCCCTGTTAAGGTCAAGAGGACACTGGTACGCCAAAGCCCTGCCAGTTGCCGCCAGCGGCGTTTACTTTGCAATTGGCGGCGCCGTTCCCGAATGGCATCATGAGCCGTTGTCCCCTGAGGGGTGGGATTTACCATGGCCACGGCCTCAGTCTTGAGGAAAATTGGAACTTAGGATCCTGCACGGGCTGTCATTACTTGGTGATAAGATACGCGATGTTGATTGTCCGCTTGACTGCCTCTATCTTAGTAAAGGCTTCGCACCATGCCCCTGAATACATTTGCTCACTGCTCAAGATCATCGCTGCTCCTCGGGGTGTTACTACTGGGGGTACTCCCGCGGGCGGTGTTTGCTCAGAATCAATCTTCTAGCCCCAATGTCCAGATTGTGAATCCCACACCCCCACCCAGCTCTTCAATCTATACCCTTGAGGGGGGCAAGCGCTTGATGGATGAGGCTGCCGCCGCAGTCAATAGCCAAAATTATGCCGTCGCCGCTCGCAAGCTCTTAGAAGCCCGTACGGTGATGAACCAACTCTCGAACTTTTACCAGTCCCTCAACTCTAGCTTTTTGGGGATTGATACTGCGGCTGCCGATAGCAACCGTCGCCGTGCCCTAGAAGCAGCACAACTGCGCGATCAAGCGACTTTTCAACTGGCTTTGGTCTATCGCGCTAATAACCAACCTGAGCTTGCCGTGCCCCTTTTGGTAGAAATTATCCGCAGCCAAAACCCCACCCGTGAACTGGGACAAAAGGCCTATCAGCAATTGCTAGAATTAGGTTTTGTGGATGTGCCCTTTCCGCGTACGGGGGCAATTCCTTCCGGAACGCCTGCGGCGAGTCCACCGCCAGCCACCTCTGCCAATCCCCAACCGCGTCAGTAACGCTTCATGAACGACTCTCTCCTCAGTAATGGCCACGCGCCTCGGTTGCGCCAAGCCACGGTCGATCGCCAGACCAAAGAAACTAGCGTTCACGTTGAACTGGTTCTCGATGGCAATGGTCGAGCGGACAATCACACGGGGATTCCCTTTCTCGATCACATGCTGGATCAGCTTTGCTCCCACGGCCTTGTGGATTTGCGGGTGCAGGCCACAGGCGACACCCATATTGACGACCACCACACCAATGAGGATGTGGGCATTACCTTGGGGATGGCACTCGATCAAGCCTTGGGCGATCGCCGGGGGATTCATCGTTTTGGTCACTTTGTGGCTCCCCTTGATGAAAGTTTGGTGGAAGTTGCCCTAGACTTCTCGGGGCGTCCCCACCTTAGCTATGGGTTGCAGATTCCCACGCAGCGGGTGGGCACCTATGATACGCAACTGGTGCGGGAGTTTTTCGTTGCTTTGGTGAACCATAGCCGCATGACGCTGCATATTCGCCAATTGGATGGCATTAACTCCCACCACATTATTGAAGCGACCTTCAAAGCCTTTGCCCGTGCCCTACGCATGGCGATCGCCATTGACCCGCGCCGCAGTCAGCACATTCCCAGTTCTAAGGGGGTGATCCAAGCTTAGGTGTGGACGTGCCCATCGGGCATAATCGCTCCCGTGAGGCGTGCCCCGGTCAGTTTCACTAGGAGGCGATTGCCTTGGCTCATCTTTGCTCCCCGTAAATCGGCACCCCGCAGATCAGCCCCACTCAAGTCAGCACCAATGAGATTAGCCTCTTGCAGGTCGGCATAGCTGAGATCTGCTTGCAGCAAATTGGCGCGAAAGAGATTGGCGTGGCGCAGGTTAGCACGGTGGAGAATCACGCGGTGCAAAAAGGCATCACTGAGATCGGCATAGCTGAGATTGGCATGGCTGAGATTGCGCCCCTCAAAGTCCTTTTCGCTCAGGTTGGCTCCCTGTAAATTCACCCCCGACATATCCTTGTGGGGAGGCGTCGTGCGGGGTGGTTCTGGGGGCGGGGGCGCGGCTGTGCGTTGGCGCTGATAGGTGCCGTAGGTGTGGTTGTGGTGTTGGCTATAGGTCTGGTGCGTCGTTTGCTGCGGCTCACGGGGCGCATGATAGCTGCGATAGGTGTAGGGATTGGATTGATAGCGTGGGGGTGGCGGCGAGGAACGATAGGTTTGCCGCTGGCTAGCAGTCCGCTGGGAGGTTTGGCTGCCGTGTCGGGCAATATGTTGCCGCAGTTGATCCCGCGCTTCATTAAACTGCTTAATTTTCTCTTGTGCCTTCTCGATTAGCCGTGTGTTGTCCTTCGGGATGCGATCGGGATGCCAAATAAACACTAAATCCCGATAAGCTCGGTTCACTTCCTCGAGGGTTGCCCCCGGCTCCAACTCCAGTACCCGGTAGCAGGTGTCTAAATCGAGCATTTTCTGACGGCTTATCATGGATATTGATGATCTTAACCACGGGACTGCTCACCTAGGGTTGCGAAAGAATGCGTTAGTATGAACTTATGTAAAGACTTTTCACTTTTCCTAGCGGAGGATGGCGATCGGTGAATAAACAATGGCGAAACGCAGGTTTATATGTTCTTCTTGCAATCGTGGTGCTGGCCTTGGCCACTGCCTTCTTTGATCGCCAACCCACGACCAAACAGACATGGCCCTACAGTGAGTTCATCCAACAGGTCGAAAATCAGCAAATCACCAAAGTCAGTATTACCCCCGACCGCTCGCAGGCACAAGCGATTACCCAAGATGGCACGCGGGTGCTGGTCAATCTTCCCAACGATCCTGAACTGTTGGACATTCTCATTAGCAACAATGTGGACATCGCCGTCTTGCCCCAAAGCAACGATGGCTTCTGGTTCCGCGCCCTGAGCAGCTTACTGGTTCCCATTGGTCTTTTGGTACTGCTCTTTTTCCTGTTGCGGCGTGCCCAAGCAGGTCCTGGCAACCAAGCGATGAACTTTGGTAAGTCCCGGGCACGGGTACAGATGGAACCCCAAACCCAAGTGACCTTTAATGATGTGGCTGGCATTGATCAGGCCAAGCTGGAACTGGGTGAAGTGGTGGAATTCCTCAAGTACGCCGATCGCTTTACCGAAGTGGGCGCCAAAATTCCCAAGGGGGTTCTCCTTGTCGGGCCTCCCGGAACGGGTAAAACCCTGCTTGCGCGGGCAGTGGCTGGTGAAGCGGGCGTTCCCTTCTTCTCAATTTCTGGTTCTGAGTTTGTGGAAATGTTCGTTGGGGTGGGTGCCTCACGGGTGCGCGACCTCTTTGAACAAGCCAAAGCCAATGCCCCTTGTATTGTCTTCATTGATGAGATTGATGCCGTCGGTCGCCAGCGCGGTGCTGGTCTGGGGGGGGGCAATGATGAACGGGAGCAAACCCTCAACCAACTGCTGACGGAAATGGATGGCTTTGAGGGGAATACGGGCATCATTATTATTGCTGCAACGAACCGTCCGGATGTTTTGGATGCAGCACTATTGCGTCCGGGGCGTTTTGACCGTCAAGTGGTGGTGGATCGTCCGGATTACAAAGGTCGCCTCGATATTCTCAAGGTTCATGCCCGTGGCAAAACCCTCGCTAAGGATGTGGATCTCGATAAAATTGCCCGCCGTACCCCCGGCTTTACCGGTGCGGATCTCTCGAACCTACTCAATGAAGCGGCTATTCTGGCGGCTCGCCGCAACCTGACTGAAATCTCCATGGATGAGATTAACGATGCCATCGATCGCGTCCTCGCTGGGCCTGAGAAAAAAGACCGTGTCATGAGCGATCGCCGCAAGAAGTTAGTCGCCTACCATGAGGCGGGTCATGCCCTTGTCGGTGCCCTGATGCCCGACTACGATCCCGTTCAAAAAGTGAGCATCATTCCCCGGGGGCGGGCAGGCGGTCTGACTTGGTTTACTCCCAACGAGGATCAGATGGATTCGGGTCTCTATAGCCGTGCCTACCTGCAAAACCAAATGGCCGTTGCCCTTGGGGGTCGCATTGCTGAAGAAATTGTCTTTGGTGAAGAGGAGGTGACAACCGGTGCCTCAAACGACCTGCAACAGGTGGCACGGGTGGCTCGCCAAATGGTTACCCGCTTTGGCATGAGCGATCGCCTAGGACCTGTGGCCTTGGGACGGCAAACCGGGAATGTCTTCCTTGGCCGCGACATTATGGCGGAACGGGACTTCTCCGAGGAAACGGCTGCCACCATTGATGACGAAGTGCGCAATCTCGTCGAGCAAGCCTATCGCCGTGCCAAAGAGGTCTTGGTGAACAACCGCCATGTCCTTGACCAAATTGCCCAAGTGCTGATTGAAAAAGAAACGATCGATGCTGAGGAACTCCAAAGCATCTTGGATCGCAACGATGTGAAGATGGCAACGATTCCCTAGGCTTGCCCTTTGCGATCGCCCCAAGGGTCGTGCTAATGTAGTATTCCTTGGGACTGCGGGCATGGTTTAATGGTAAAACCCTAGCCTTCCAAGCTAGAGACGCGGGTTCGATTCCCGCTGCCCGCTTAACACTCAACTCCTTGAAGAACCTGCATTTTGGCGTATTGCAAAGACTCTGGGATGCTCTTTCAAAGTCTCAAAATAGGCTCAAACTGGATTTAGCACCCTATTCTATTGGTGGCCTATGGCTCAGCCACTTCGGCTAGGATAGCGCTTCTGGATTGATGAATGATTCTCACTGAAAATCTCAATGTCCTCTGGGCGAGCGTCCTCTTTGAAACCCTCTATCGCTTAGGACTGCGGACAGTCGTTCTCTCGCCGGGATCACGTTCGGGACCATTGGCGATCGCGGCTGCTGCCCATCCCCATCTTGAGGCCCTGCCGATTCTTGACGAACGCTCGGCAGCTTTTTTTGCCCTTGGCCTTGTCCAACAGCAGGGACGACCCGTTGCCCTTGTCTGCACTTCAGGTACTGCTGCGGCCAATTTCTATCCCGCGATTATTGAAGCAAGCCTTAGTCATTTACCGTTAATTGTGCTGACCGCCGATCGCCCCCCCGAATTGCGCTTTTGCCAAGCGGGACAAGCCATTGATCAGGTGCATCTCTATGGTCATGCCGTACGTCACTATCGCGAACTAAGTCTGCCGGAACTTGCTTTGCTGCCCTACCTGCGGCAAACCCTCTGCCATAGCTGGCAAACTGCCCTCTGGCCAGATCCAGGCCCAGTCCATTTGAATATTCCTCTACGGGATCCCCTTGACCTGCGCTCTGAGGCCAATTTTCATGGGGCACTTCCTGAAAACTTCTTTGATCAGGTGCAGCCCTTTGTGCCGCCTCGGGTTGTCACCGCTCTCCCTTGGCAAACATGGCAACAGATGCAGCGGGGGTTGATTATTGCGGGACCCAGTCATGGGGTGGAGCCTTTGGCGGAAGCGGACGCGATTGATCGCCTGAGTCGGTTTCTGCAGTGGCCAGTGCTTGCCGATGCCCTCTCCTACGCACGGGGACTGCCCCACGGCATTACCCATTACGATCTGCTGCTGCGAAATGGCCACCTACGGGAATCCTTGCGTCCTGAAGCAGTGATTCAACTGGGACCGCTGCCCACCAGTAAAGCCCTGCGGGAGTGGCTCAGTGCCTGCGATCCGCTGATCTGGTGCCTTGACCCCACGGGCGATAACAACAATCCCCTCCATGGCCGCTGTCAGACGCTGGCGATCGCCCCCCAAGATCTGGACTGCCCCACCGACCCCCTGCCCCCCAACCCCTACCTCAAGGACTGGCAAGACCACGATCAACGAGTACATGAGCAACTGAAGCGAACCTTGGAGGCCATTGATTGGTTCTGTGAGGCCAAGCTGATTTACCATCTGCCGCAGTGGTTGCCATCGCAAACGGCGATTTTTGTGGCCAGTAGTATGCCCGTGCGCGATGTTGAGAGTGTTTGGCGGGCGAGCGATCGCCACCATCGTTTTTACTTTAATCGAGGCGCCAACGGCATTGATGGCACATTATCTAGTGCCCTTGGGGTTGCCCATCGCGGTCAGCCCACCCTCTTGATCACGGGGGATTTGGCCTGCTTGCACGATACCAATGGCTGGCTGATCACGCCCCAGTTTCAAGGGTGTCTAACCGTACTGCTGATCAATAACAACGGCGGTGGTATTTTTGAGCATCTACCGATTCGGCGGTTTGATCCACCCTTTGAGAGCTTTTTTGCCACCCCCCAAGCGGTCAATTTTGCCCAGCTTGCAGCGGCCTACGGCATTCCCTATCACTGCTTACAAGACTGGGCGGATGTGAAAACCCAACTTTCCCTTGCCCCTTGGCCAAAGGTACGACTTTTGGAATTTAAGAGCGATCGCCAGCAAAATGCCCAATGGCGCCAGCAGGTACTGGCTCACCTCACAATTTAACTTGCGGTACCTCAGTGGCTATGGATGTGGTGGGAGAGCAACTGCTCCTCTAGCGCCGCAATCTGATTGTAGGCCGCCGTGAGTTGTGCCGTCAGCCGTTGAATTTGCACCTCTGGACTCAGGGGGCGATCGCCACTGAGGTTGCGTGTTTGGCTATAGTCATCATCCACCAGAATATCCTTGTGTTCTGGGGTACTCACCAAAGGACGCGGTTTGGGCAGAGGATTCTGCTCAGTAGGGGTTACAGGCAGAGGCTTGAGCCGCCCCTCCTCTAGAGCCTTAGAAACCTTTTGGTTGAGTTGTTCAACGATCTGGTAGAGGGCATCAATTTTGTTACTCAGAACCAGAATCTGCTTATGTAATAAATCCACAGGCCAAATCCTCTCGTGGTGGAATGCTGTAGTTGTCAACTCAACTGCCTCTAGGGAAAATAGCGGTGCGAGGCATCACCAACCCTAGGCACTAGAAATACACTTGATAGAGTAGGCATTTCCCCAAGCGTAGGATGCCTAGCGTCAGGAGCATCGAGTGCGGAGACCAAGCTTGCCGAGAAACAAGGGTATTACTATAGATCCAGCCTAGGGAAAGTCACTCGCCAATGGCAACTTTTTCAAAAAGACTTAAGACCAAGTAAACTTTTGTAAAAGTATGGATTGTTTTATCAATGCAGAACACCTGCCGACAAGCAATATTCTTCAGGAACTTCACACTTGGCTGAGCGAGGGTAGCTAGCTTCTGGTCTCTCACTTGTTGTTTGATATGGGTTGATCAACGTTCTATCAACTGCCCTAGCCTTTGGAGACAGACGGTGGAAATTCAGCGACTAACCCTAAAAAATTTTAAGACCCACCGCGATCGCACGTTTGAGTTTCTGCCCGGTGTGAATGTCATCTGTGGCGAGAATGGTGCGGGCAAAACCAGTATTTTTGAAGCCATTGCTTGGGTTCTCTTTGATGCCACCTCGGGCTATGGCAGTGGCTTTAATAAGGCGATTATTCGCAAGGGTGCTAAACGCGCCGAAGCCACAGTTCAGTTTATCTCGGCAGCAGATGGTCGCTCCTATGTGGTACGGCGCAATACGCAAATGGGGTACGCGATTTATGACCCCCAAGTGGGAGACCTCGGTCTTTCGTTGCGTGAAGATGTGCAGGTGTGGTTGCAGGAGCACCTTGGTATCCGCAGTGCCTTTCCGCTTCGGGATCTCTTTGAGCAGATCATTGGCATTCCCCAAGGGATGATCACGGCGGATTTTCTCAAGCCACCCGCCCAGCGGCGGCAAGTTTTTGAACCGATTTTGCAAGTCAGTGACTATCGCCAAGCCTTTGACAATGCCCTTGCCCTCGTGAATTTTTCCCAAGAGCGGGTGGTGTCCCTAGAGCGGCAGTTGGCTGTGCAAAAGCAGGAACTGGCCACGCGATCGCAATATGAACAACAGGCAACCGCCTTGGCAGCGGAGCTAGAGCGCGATCGCCAGCAGTGCGAGGAATTACACCAACAATGTCAGGCCTTAGCCACCGAAAAACAGCAATACGAAGCTGCCGTTGAAACGCTGAACCGTCTTGCGCAAACCTGTCAGCGCCTCGAAGCCCAACTGCGTCAGCAGGAGGAACTCTGTCGCGATCGCCAGCGCCAGTTGGCCGCAGCTCGCAATAGCCAAGCCCAGTGCCAGCAACTGCAATCCGACTATGATCGCTATCGGCAGCAAGAGAGCCGCTACCAAGAACTTGAGCAGCAACTACGGGGACGAGCTGCCCTTGAGCAGAACATTCGCAAGCTAGAGCAGCAGCAACAAAAGCTGGCCACCCAATTAGCTAGTATTGAAAGCCAACGCCAAGCGATCGCCACCATTGCTAGTCAACTTGCTGCCCTTGAACCCCAAATTGCTGCTGCTGACGCCCTCGATGCCGAAATTGTCCCCCTTGAGGCGCGCTACCAACAAGCCCAACAGGCAGATCAAGAACTGCGCCACCTCAAGCAACAAGCGGCAACGTTGCAAGCCCGCCTTGAGAAAATTGCGCAACAGGTGCAAGCCCTAGAGCAACAGCGTCCCATAGCCGCCACCTTGAGCGCTAAACAGGCAGAACGGGAGCGACTCCAAGCCCAACTCAGCCACGCCACCGCCGCCCATGCCTTTGCTGCTACCCTCGATCCCATTCTCAAGAGAGCGCAAACCCAAGCCACGGAAACGGATCCCCTTGTAGCGGCGGCGATCGCCGAACTCACTGCCGCTCAGCAATTTGCTCTAGTTCGCCCTGCCATTGAACAGGGGCTAACGGCACTCCAACAGCTGCAGGAGAACTACCGTTGGCTTTTGGATCAACTCACGGCACTGCGACAAACCCTCACAGATCCTGCCGCTATTCCTGCCCTCAACCAAACGTTAAAACAGTTAGAAACTGACATTGCCCGTGCTGCCGCCGCAGAACGATCCCTCTTGCAAGCCCAAGCCCTTGAGGAGGAACGCAGCCGTTTGGCAGCAGAGCTTAAGCAGTTGAGCGATCGCCAGCAAACCGTAGAACCCCTAAGCAAAGAACTCACTGATTTAGAACGCCGCTTGAACGAGTTACGGGAAGAACGCGCCAACCTTGGCCAACCCCATGCCCAGCGCCAACTGTTACTGGAGCAGCAGGCAGCAGCCCCCCAACTGGAAGCCGACTACGCACGTTTGGGTACCGAACAGGCCACCCTACAAGCTCGCCTCACCCCCCTTTATGAGGAACGCCAACACTATGCCACCCTTGAGGAACAGCGGCAACAGCTTAGCGATGAGCTAGCTAGACTACGTCCCAGCTATGATACCTATCTCCAACACCAGCAGCAGGCCGCCCAAGTAGAAAGCTATGAAGCGGCCCTGAAAACAGCTATGCAAGCCGCCCATGATTTAAAAGCTGCCCTTGCCAAAGCCCAAGCAGAGTACGACGCCCAAGAGCAGCGGGTGGATTTAGCCGCTCTGGAAGCCGTGCGCGATCGCTACGAAAACCTACACCGCGAGTATCAACGGCTCCTTGGTGCGATTCCTGAAAAAGAAAAGCAGTACCAAAGCTGCCTTGCCACCCTCAAGCATCTTGATGAAGTCGCCGCCGAAAAGGAAAAGACACTGCAAAAGCTGGTAGCGGCACAGAAACACCACTATCTGATTGAGACGGCCCGCGAGATTTTCAAAAAGAGTGGCCCCCGCGTCAGTGAAGCCTATCTGCACACCGTTTCCAGCGAAGCCGATCGCCTACTGCGCGAACTCCTCAATCGTCCTGATGTAGCACTCCAGTGGACATCGGACTATGAGATTCAGGTGAATGAAGGCGGCTACTGGCGACCCTTCAAAAGCCTCTCCGGCGGTGAGCAAATGTGTGCGGCCCTTGCGGTGCGCTTAGCCCTGCTGCGGGTACTGGTCAACACTGACATTGCCTTCTTTGATGAACCGACCACCAATATGGATCAGGTGCGCCGCCAACAACTGGCCGAGAGCCTGAGCAATCTCAGAAGTTTTCATCAACTTTTTGTGATTAGCCACGATGAAACCTTTGAAGCCCTCACCGAGCACACGATCCATCTGGAGCGATCGCTCCCTTAGGCGTAGGCCGTGTGGAGTGCCCACCAAATGAGTGCCGCAATAAAGCCAAGAATCAAAACGGCAGAAATCGCGATCATCGCTGGGCTGTCGGCACCATCAAACTTCATAATGCCGCGATTAAAATCCGTGGCCATAGGAATAAACTCCAAGCACCATTGAATCCACAGTAACCAAATTAATTTTAGGCTGCTTTTCTGGCAGTGGGGTTGGGGATAACGACTTGTTACGATTTGTGGCGCTCCCTAAAAACCCTCTTAAATGTGATCAATATCACAGCAGCCCTAGGTGAAACAGGCAAAGGTAGAAGTAAGCACACAGCCTAGACCACTTGTTGAAGTGTCACGTTTTGTAACGTTTTGTAACGTTGCTCCTGCCCTAACTCAAGCTGAAGGCGGGGAGTATTCAGATTTGCAGAGGGGATGATTTCTTGAGGGCTGTTGAAACACGGGGGATAGAGATAATGAATAGCCTGCAACAGGAACGTCACGTCTTAATTTTGAATACCGTGGGTGGCCGGCGGGCGATCGCCCTTGAGGCAGCGGCCTACTCCCTTGGGCGCGATGAGAGTAATGCCATTGTTATTGACTTTGAAACGGTTTCTCGCCAGCACGCTATTCTCCTGCGGGTACCTGTCCCCGGTACCACCAGCTACCGCTATCGTTTGGTGGATGGCAATGCCAATGGTAAGCCCAGTACCAACGGCACCTTTGTCAATGGCAAGCGCATCAGTAGCCATGAATTGCAGCACGGCGATGTGATTCTCTTTGGTCGTAAAGCCAAGGCTTCCTATCTCATGCTCTCGATGGCGGATACCGAGTTCAGCCAATATCTGCAATCCATTGCCTTCCAAAGCATTAAATCCGATCTGCGGGGTGCCAAGGAAACCCTTGTGGGTATGGAGCTAAGTGGCGAACTGCGGCGAACCCCGAGCCGTGAATTGGTGGCAGCGGCAGCCACGCAGTTACATCCTGAAGCCGAATCCGCAAAAGAGACCTTGGCCAGTGAGAGCGACAGGGAGCCGCAGGGGAACAACAAAGAAACCGTCCATGAAAAAGAGAGCCAAGGCTCAAAAACCAGCCTCGTGGGTCTAGGGGCGATCGCCCTTGTGGTTGTTGCCATTATCGCAGGAGCCGTCTGGCGATCGGGCTTCTCCCCCAGTCAACCGCAGGGTACACCACCTGCCACTCAAACCCGCAACTAGCTCAACCCAGATCCTGCATTGCTTTGATAAATAGTTTCAAAGTATAAACAATTCCGTATAACAGTCGTTCCCCTGAGTGCCTTTGCTAAAATGAAAGCAATATGGAATGCGTTCTACAACTGCCTGTGGGGTTGCGATCGCTCTAAAGCCATGGGTTAAGCGGACAAACAGACAGACATTTCAAAAGCCAGTTTTAGGAGAGCTTAAATGACAAAGCGGGATCATAGCAAAGTTTATAGTGTCACACTGGTCAATGAAGCAAGAGGCTTGAATAAAACTATTCGTGTTCATGCCGACGAGTACATTCTTGATGCTGCCGAAGCCCAGGGCATTGCTTTGCCCTACTCCTGCCGCGCCGGTGCCTGCGTCAACTGTGCTGGTCGGATCATCAAAGGGACGGTGGATCAGTCGGATCACTCCTTTTTAAAGCCCAAGGAGTTGGATGCTGGATTTGTGCTGCTGTGTGCGGCCTATCCCACATCCGATTGCGTGATCTCAACCCACGAAGAAGATAACTTACTGAACTTGACTTAATCTTTTAGTTAATTTCGTCATTATTATCGCTCAAAAATTAAGTACCCCCTAGGAGCAGGGTCACAAGTTTTTCTATGTGGTCTTTTATCTTTTATTAGTTATTGGCATTGCCGTCGGTGTAATACAAGGTTATTCAACGGTTACTGACTTGGCGAGGTTGCGGGGTTGATCGACATCTAAGCCACGGCGGGCAGCAATGTGATACGCCAACAGTTGCAGGGGGATCACCGTCAGGATGGGGGAGAGAAGCTCATCGACCTCGGGTACAGGTAAAAGGTTATCGAAGGTGTGCTGGGCTTCAGCCCCGTCGAGGGGGGTGACACCAATGAGGCGGGCATCGCGGGCACGGGCTTCTTGGGCATTGGAGAGGACTTTCTCAAAGACACTGCCGGGCATGGCGATCGTGACCACCGGTACTTTGGCATCGAGGAGGGCGATCGGGCCATGTTTCATCTCACCCGCAGGATACCCCTCGGCATGGATATAGCTAATTTCCTTGAGTTTGAGGGCACCTTCGAGGGCAATGGGAAAGTTGATGCCACGTCCCAAAAAGATAAAGTCTTGGGTCTCGGAAAAGTCATGGGAGAGAGCTTCAATATAGCGTTCTTGGCTTTCTAAAATTTGCTCCATCTGGGCAGGCAATTGGCGCAAGCCAGTGACGAGTTCCGCCAAGCGGGAGCGATCGCAAGACTGCCGCTGCCATGTCAATTCTAGGGTCAGCAGATAGAAGGCCATCAACTGGGCAACGAATGTTTTTGTGGCGGCTACGCCAATTTCAATACCGGCACGGGTATCAATAATGTGGGGCACCAGATGCCCAAGACTACTTTCTGGGCGATTGGTAATCCCCAGCAAACGAGGTTGGAGAGCGCCCGCGAGTCCTTGGCGGCGTTTTAGCTCCATCTCTAGAGCGGCAAGGGTATCCGCTGTTTCCCCAGACTGGGTGACACCAATGGTCAGGGTATGGGGTAGCAGGGGCGGCGGCGCGTAGCGAAACTCTGAGGCATATTGCACACTGGTGGGAATCTGGGCGATTTGCTCAAGAAGATATTTGCCCACAAGGCTGGCGTGCCAACTGGTGCCACAGGCAACAATTTGAATGTGCTGCAGATTTTCGAGGAGGCTGGGGTCTAGGTGCAACTGCACCGGGCTAAAGGAACTGTTCTCATCCCAATCGGCTCGCAAATAGTCCTCTAAACAGGTGCGCACCACCCCCGGCTGCTCATAGATTTCCTTGAGCATGTAGTGCTTAAAGCCCTGCTTTTCCACCATGACGGGGTTCCAGTTGAGGGTGCGAGGGGTTTTGCGTAGGCGATGTCCCGCAAAGTCATAGACTTCAACCCCTGTGGGCGTCAACCGAGCCAGTTCGCCATTTTCCAGCGGCAATACAGCACGGGTATAGGGAATGATCGCTGGGGTATCGGAGGCGCAGAAGAATTCCCCTTGGCCAAAACCAATCACAAGAGGAGCTTGCTGCCGGGCCACGATCAATTCATCGGGATAATCTGCACAGATAACGGCGATCGCAAACGCCCCTTCCAATTGATGCACAGCTTGGCGCACCGCTTCTAGGAGGCCATTGGCGGTGGGGGTCTCAGGCAACGCTTCGGCAATCAGGTGGGGAATGACTTCTGTATCGGTTTCGGAGCGGAAAATGTGCCCCCGCGCTTGGAGTTGCTCCCGCAGTTCACGGTAGTTTTCAATGATGCCATTTTGCACCACGGCTAGGCGATCGCGGCTGTCGCGATGGGGGTGGGCATTGTGTTCCTCTGGTTTACCGTGGGTCGCCCAACGGGTGTGGCCAATGCCAACATGGGCAACAATGTCGAGCTGTTCAACTTTTTCGGCTAAGTTGTGGAGTTTGCCCTTGGCGCGGACACAGAGGAGTTCGCCCTCATTGAGTGTGGCAATGCCAGCGGAATCATAGCCCCGATATTCCAGCTTTTGCAGCCCCTGAAGCAGGACTTGGGCTGCTCGCTGTGGGCCAATATAACCAACAATGCCACACATAATTGATAGACCTCGTAAGCTGAGAGAAACAGGAGTGCTCTAACGACGGCTGGCAAATTGCGGCAGTTCCACCTGTGACCGTTTGAGGGGGAGTCGCGAACGGGAGGCAAAGCGTTCTTTGGTGAATTCGGCTTGCCACGGTTGAATGCCAATGGGTTGAATCGAACGCGGATGGGAAACTGCTGGCATGGTGATCGCGTCTAAGGGTTTCGAGGCGGTTCTGGAGGGAACCTGAACGCGGTAAACTGTCCTGTGCCAAGAGGTTTCAATCTGGCGGCGAGAATTGGCGATCGCTTGCCATTCTTGATCATCCATGTTCCACTCTGTTTTGTGCCACTCACTCATCACCCAACACCCACACCTTAATGACATGTTATTATTCGGATTTTTATGAACTAGATTATCGGAATTTTAACAAAAGGCAAGCTTTGGGCAAAAATTGTCACAGGATGCTAGGGGGACAGCCTGTAACTCCCGTCACCTGCTGTGTTGAGCAATTACGCCAATCCGCTAGGGTTCATGCGCTTTCAGTGCAACTCAAGACACTTCACAAACTGGTACGTGCCTAGGCTTCATCTCCTCTCGTAGAATTCCTCATCCATACAGTGGGGTCGTTCATTTCCGTATCTTTCACCGGCGAGTGCCGTAGTGCCACAATACCCTAAACGGCCTATCACTGGAGATGCACAGCCATGAACCTACGGGAACTCCTAACGGCGGCAGAGATTACGCCGAGTTTTGAGCATCCTGCCCTCGATCAAGAGGTGAAGTCCCTGAGTACGAATTCTTGGGAGTGTCAGCGTGGCTCGTTGTTTATTGGCATGCCTGGCACGCGGGTGGACGGGGGCAATTTTTGGCCAAGTGCCTTGGCAGCGGGGGCGATCGCGGCTGTGGTGTCTCCGCAAGCCAAACCCCGTGAGGGAGATGCCTGTGTGATTGTGGTGCCCGATATTGAGCGTGCCTGTGGTCGGCTCGCGGCTGCTTTTTATCATTACCCCAGCCAGCATCTCAGCCTGCTAGGGGTTACGGGTACAAACGGCAAAACAACCACCACCCACTTGGTGGAACATCTCCTCAACAGTGTGGGCTATCCAACGGCACTCTTGGGAACGCTCTACAGTCGCTGGCCGGGACACTGTGAGATTGCCAGTCATACCACGCCCTTTGCGGTGACTCTTCAGGAACAATTAGCGGCAGCAGTCGCAGCGGGCTGTCGGTTTGGGGTGATGGAGGTGAGTTCCCATGCCTTGGCGCAGGATCGGGTGTGGGGCTGTCAGTTTGAGGTGGCGGCTTTTACCAACTTGACCCAAGATCATCTGGATTATCACCGCGATCTGGAGGACTATTTTGCCGCTAAGACCAAGCTCTTTACTGCTGACTATCTCAAGGGTCGAGCAATTCTCAATGGCGATGATCCCTTTGGCCAGCGACTGGCTCAACAGTTGCCGCGCGATCGCTACTGGACCTATGGCCTCAGCGAGAATGCTGATTTTCGGGCTGAGCATCTCACCTATCGTGTCAATGGCGTGACGGGCACGGTTCATACCCCTATCGGTAGCGGCACCCTAGACTCGCCGTTGGTGGGACAGTTTAATGTGGCCAATGTGCTGGCCGCGATCGCCATGGGGGCAGCGGTAGGACTCCCCCTAGAATCGATGCTGAAGGCGATTCGTGATTTTGCGGGGGTACCGGGGCGGATGGAGCAGGTGCGCATTAGCCCAGACCAAGAGATTACGGTTCTTGTGGATTATGCCCATACCCCCGATAGCCTTGAGAACTTGTTAAAAGCTGCCCGTCCCTTTATTCCCGGTAAGCTAATCTGTGTCTTTGGCTGTGGGGGCGATCGCGATCGTACCAAGCGTCCCCAGATGGGAGCCATTGCCGCTCGCCTTGCGGATCAAGTGGTGGTGACATCCGATAACCCGCGCACCGAGGATCCCCGCCGCATTCTTGATGACATCCTTGCTGGTATCCCACCGCAAACGCCGCTGATCGTTGAGGCCGATCGCCGTCAAGCGATTCTGCAAGCCATTCTGAGGGCAGCGCCGGGTGATGGCGTGATCATTGCTGGCAAAGGTCATGAGGACTACCAAATTCTGGGCACTGAAAAAGTCCACTTCGACGATCGCGAGGAAGCCCGTACTGCCCTCGAACAGCGACGCAAACAACAACTGAATCAAGGCTAACGTGCCACAATAGGGGATTGTTGTTCCACAGCGAGCAGATTGTGATTGAGGCAGAGGTTCACCGCCAATTACGGGCATTTTTACGCAGCAGTGGCGATCGCCGGTGGCCTCACCATCTCACCTTGGCGCGGCTGGTTGCCCGTGCCCTACGGCTGCAGCGGGGGTGTTTACTTCAAGTCACTCAGCGGGCAGTGTTGCAACATCGCTATGGCCTGAGTTATCTGCTGCCGCTGCTGTTGTATCCTGAACCGGCCCTGCTCGTCGTCCCCCAAGAGCGACTGACACGACTACTGCACCAAGAAATTCCTGAACTCCTCACCTTCCTTGCGGTTGCGAAACCGATTCAGCATAGCCCGTACCCGCAGCCAGCCTTTGAGGGGGTGCTTGTAATGAGCCTCGAGGACTGGTGTCGCCACGCCACCGCCCATCCCAACGTTGTCACGATCATTGATGGCATTGAAGCCTTGCCCCAAATTGCCCAGCAGCAGATGACCTGCACCATTACCACCAGCGATTGGGAGCACCTGAAACTCGCGATTCCCAGCGCTGTTGGTGCGATTCGCCAAGTCTATGCCCAGTTGGTGCAGCACCTCTTTCAGCGGCCTCAGAATCCCTACGGCGACTATCTGCTCACCCCTACAGAACAGCAACCGCTCCTTGAACTCCTGCATCAATGGCCGCAGGCGCTGCCTCCCCAATGGTCGCAATTGCGGGACTACCTCAACCGCAGTGACACGGTGATTTGGGGACGGCGCCACCCCACGGTGGGGTACTTCAGCCTCCAAGGACACCCCCTCAGTTTCCGCGCCTATTTTAAGGAGCTTTGGTCGCAAGCGCCTTTTGTCCTCATCGGCAGCGGCCCCGATACAGACTCCCCTCTAGCCTATGTGCAGCAGGAACTAGGGATTCCGCCCCAAACGACGATTAAATTTGCCAGCGATCGCCACAGTGAAGCGATTACCCTTGCGATCTCCGAAGACTTACCTCTCCCCAACACCCCGGAATTTGCCCCAGCCGTCCTGCGGCGTCTCTACGATCTTATTGGCACGATTGGCCATCGGCGGGCGGTGATCCTTGTGAGTGATGTGCCGCTGCGGGAACAGTTGGCCACCCAATTGGCTGCCCTCTACGGTTCACGGGTACAGGTGGAGACGCCAACCCTTGATACGAACACGATTTTAGTGACGGGGGAAGCCTTTTGGCTGCGTCATGGGGCGCAGTTGCCTTGCCCGGCGCTGTTTGTCTTGACCACACTGCCCTTGCCCTCGCCGGAAAAAGCGGTGGTAAGTGCCCGCATTGAATGGCACAAGCAGCAAAAACAGGATTGGTTTCGCCAGTATCTCTTGCCAGAGTGCTTGACGATATTGGATCGCGCCCTTGCCCCTGTGCGTCAGGATGAAACGCTGGTGGCGATTTTGGATCGGCGGCTCACGGAGCGCAGCTATGGCCGGGAAATTCTCCAGAGTCTCAGTCCCTACAACCGCGTTAGCGATCGCGCCCAATCACCGCGTTGAGTTTGCCACTGCGAAAGCCCTCCAGATCCAAGGTGACATAGGTAAAGCCAAGGGACTGAAAGTGGTTCACCAGCTTCTCCAGATCCATCATCGTCACAAAGTGGGCAATCTGCGCTTGGGGCACCTCAATGCGCGCCGTATCGCCATGACTGCGGACGCGGCACAGTTCCCAGCCCTGCTTGCGCAGGTAGTATTCGGCATGGCCCACCCGTTGCAGCTTGGCAAGGGTAATTTCCTCACCGTAGGGAAAGCGCGAACTCAGGCAGGGTTGAGCAGGTTTATTCCACCACGGCAGACCCAAGGATTTGGCAATTTCGCGCACCTCTAGCTTGGTAATCCCCACCTCGGCAAGGGGCGATCGCACCCCCCGTTCTTTGGCTGCGGCAATACCGGGGCGATAGTCTTGGAGGTCATCAGCATTTACACCATCGAGAATGTAGTCATAGCCCCACGCCTGTGCCAGTTCCCGCAGGCGATCGTGGAGTTCACTTTTGCAGAAATAACAGCGATTTACCGGGTTCGTGGCGTAGTTGGGATTGTCCAGTTCATGGGTTTCAATGAGTTCATGGCGAATGCCGATGGCCGCCGCCTGAATGCGGGCATCCTCTAGATCCGCTGGAAAGAGCGAGGGGGACACCGCCGTGACTGCCACCGCGCGATCGCCCAAGACATCCTGAGCAACTTTGGCCACAAGCGTACTATCAATGCCGCCAGAGTAGGCAATCAAGGCTTGATCGAGTTCGCCAATGAGATCCCGTAAGGCCGCTAGTTTGTCCACGCCCATCACCGACCAATGTTCCGAGAATTCTGCTCCTACAGTGTAGCTTAGGGATAGACGCAGCAAGCTCAAGCGCCCATTAAGCAAATGCTGCGAGTGCTCCCCCCTGCTCTACAATAAAATCACGAACTGATAACCGCTGATTGCTCGGGAGAACCTATGGGAATTTTCAATGGCATTATTGAGTTTCTTAGCAATATCAACTTTGAAGTGATTGCCCAACTGACCATGATTGCCATGATTGGCATTGCAGGGCCGGCAATTATCTTCCTACTGGCTGTGCGGCGCGGCAATTTGTAGGCCATTGTTTTGCCAAGAATTAGGAAGTCTCCCACCTTTGCGCTAGCCGTGCCAAATCCTTAGCTTGCAGCTGATACCAGCGTTGCAATCGTGTTAGTTCTGCGGTAATGCTCAGGGTGGGAGCAAATCCTTCACAGCCATAGCCCAAATGGCGCAGGATCGCTACAAGCGTACAGGGAGCAATCCAATAGGTTTGACTCAAGGCTAAAAGATTCACCTTAGTCTGTTCTTTGAGGTCATTTTGAATTGAGAGGATGAGGGTTGTCAGCGGAGCGATCGCCGGTCGTTGGCACCCTACATAGACCATTTCTGGTTGGGCAATGGCCAAGAGCCAACGCAAGTGGGTGGCAGAGGGCGGCAGTGACCAGAGAATGAGGGTGCGACAGCGATCGCGGGGGCGATCGTAGTGAATGGCTGCTGTGGTTAAGTTCGGGGGAACCTCAGGGCGGCCATAGCCATAGAGCAAGACATTGTCCCGCAACTGCGGCAGGAGCGTTGTCAAAGGCGGTAGGGGTTGCCAATGGGGAAGCGGGTGACTGGGCGGATTAGGGACGTACCACGCCAGTGAGGGTTTGACCCCCTTGAGTTCGAGTTCCAACTGGGTTTCGCCATTCCAAGTGTGGGCTGTGAGGTGATAGGCAATATCGACCGTAGTGGGCAACGGAAAAAATTGTCCCCAGCGCCAAGCCTTAGCGGTCATCTGCCGCCCATTCTGCTCTAGGGTGAGTTGCAGATGTTCCCCCTGCTGACCCATGGGTGCTTGTTCGAGAATCTTGACCCCGCGACTACAGAAAATAGGCTGCGGATTCTCACTGCCAAAGGGTTGCAGTTGCTCCACTTGGGCGTAAAAGTCCCACGTCAGCTGCTCAAAGGAGACTTCGGCGTCAAGGGTAACAAGGGGACGCAGATCCTCTGGTTTGAGACAGGTTTGGGCAAAGGCTCGCAGGCGATCGCGCCAAGTCGCTAAATGCTCTGCCCGTAGGCTAAACCCCCCGGCTGCCCTATGACCGCCATATTTCAAGAGCAGATCCTTGGTCGCTTCAAGGGCCTCAAAGACATGGAATTCGGGAATACTGCGAATTGAGCCGCGAATGGTTGTCTCATCTTCATAGGTGCCAATAAACACCGGTACGCCGTAGCGCTCCACGAGCCGCGAGGCAACAATGCCAATGACCCCATGGTGCCAGTCGGGCTGGACGATCACTAAGACCCACTCCTGTTGGGGATCAAAGCCCGTCTCTTCAAGGTGGGCGATCGCCTGTCTCTCAATCTCAGCACAGAGTTCCTGACGGCGACGGTTCGTTTCCTCACACAGGGCTGCCAGTTCCAGAGCACGCTGCGGATCCGCAGTGGTCAGCAGGTCAATCACCACTTGGGGATCACCAATGCGGCCAATGGCATTGATGCGTGGTCCCAGCCGAAACCCTACCGCTGTGGGCTTGAGGGCGGTATTCTGGGCTGGCAAACAACCCGCCATCTGCATCAGCGCTTGCACCCCCACAAGAGAAGAGGTGGGAATTGTTTGTAACCCCTGCTTGACCCAGCGGCGATTCACCCCCATCAAGGGCGCCAAATCCGCGATCGTGCCTAGGGTACACAGTTCCCGCAAAGGCCGCACCAGTTCGCGCCAGTTGCCCAGTCGCTGTGCTAGGGACAGAGCAAGGATATAGGCCATCCCCACCCCAGCGAGGGTATGGTAAGGGGATGTTGGCGGCACCAGTTTCGGATTGAGAATGGCATGGGCAGGGGGCAGTTGCTCCGGCACATCGTGGTGATCCGTCACGATCACCGTCAGTTCCAGTTCCCGTGCCTTGAGAATGGGCTGGTGGGCAGCAATGCCGTTGTCCACGGTGAGAATCAGTTTCACACCGCGCTCGTAGCAGTCTTGAACAATCCGCTCATTAATGCCGTAGCCTTCCTGCATGCGGGAGGGAATTTCATAGTCAATGTCGGCTCCCAAATGGCGCAGCGCACGCAACAGCAGAGCGGTACTGGTCATGCCATCAGCATCGTAATCGCCACAAATGGTCATTTTGTCACCGCGGGCGATCGCCTGCTGCAGGAGTTCCACTGCCAGATCAAGGTCGGGAAAGACCGTTTGCGGTGGCGGTAGCGCTAGAGTTTCCGGCTCGAGAAAGGCCTGTACCGCTTCTGGAGTCGTCAGACCCCGCCGCAGATAAATTTCCGCTAGTGATGCGGGGCAACCCAAGGCCTGCCTCAAGGCGTCACAAGACTCGAGATCAATGGGTGGCAAGAGCCAACGTTGCTGGGGAAGGGCACCCATAATGCGGCGGGGGGAGATAGGCAAAGCGATAACCCCAATGCTAACTTGAGCGTGGCTTTGGTTGACAGACCGAAAAAATAGAATGATAATCGTTACTATTCTCATTTAGCCTTGGTGAATTCCCGAGGCCGTGTCTTGGTGTGAGGTAAGGAGGTCAGTGATGGAAAAATCCCTAACAACGGTTATGGTGGCTGCCATTCACCTTGCACTACTCAGTCCAGCCGCTGTTGCTGAACCTAGGATGCCCGCTCCCGCCAGCATCGGACAGGTGACCTCTGTCTCCCAACTGTCTGACGTACGCCCCACCGATTGGGCCTATCAAGCCCTTGGGTCCCTTGTGGAAAAGTACGGCTGTATTGCTGGCTATCCCGATGGCACCTTTCGGGGCAACCGTGCCCTGACGCGGTTTGAAATGGCGGCTGCTTTGAATGCCTGCTTGGATGTGATTAGCGATCGCTTTGCCACCAAGGAAGATTTAGCCACCTTGCAACGGCTTAGGGAGGAGTTTGCCGCCGAACTGGCCACCCTACGCGGACGGGTGGACAACCTCGAAGCCCGTACTGCTACTCTGGAGGCCACGCAATTTTCAACAACCACCAAGCTCTCTGTGGATGCCGTGATGGCCTTTCAAGCCGGTGGCAATACTCGCCAAGTCGTTGACCCCATCTCTGGGAATACGTTCACTGGGGGCAGCTACAATCCGACGGTGATTAGCAAGGTGGAGATTAACCTCAATACCAGTTTTCGCGGTACGGATTTACTGACCACGACCCTCGAAGTGGGTAACAACGGGTTAGATACGTTCGGGGCAACGGGGATTGGTACTGACGGCTTGATTGCCGGTGGCGCTGCCGATTACAGTGGCGTTGGCGCAAATGTGGAATTATCTCGACTGTTCTATAGCTTCAAGCCCACAAAAGATTTGACCATCGGCGTTGGGCCGCAATTTTATCCCAGTGATATTGTGGATACCAATAGCTACGCCAACGATTCTTTCACGGATTTTAGTTCCAATTTCTTTATCAACAACCCGCTGATTGTGCCCTATGCCGTCAATGATCCCGGTGGGGCGGGTGTCAGTATTGAATGGAATCCGGGAGGCGGATTCTTCACACTGCGCGGTGTTTATGTGGCCGCTGCAGCAGGAGCACCGACGGGTATCCCTACGGGAGGAGGTCTTTTTGGCGATCCCTATCAGGGAACCGTGGAACTGGAGTTTGCCCGTGCCTTTGGTGCCAATGAACGGAACAACTTTGCGGTGCGCCTGCAATATACCAACTCCTCAACCCTGAATATTTCCCAGAATGCCGGCGGTGTCAATGTGGAACTCACCCTCGGTAAGTTTGGCCTCTTTGGCCGCTATGCTTACTCCGATATGAAACTCTATGGCGATGGAGCAACGATTAATGGCTTGGGGCCATTTACTGTGGATCCGGGGGTCTTTGTCATTCCCGCTGGTGGCCAAGTGAAGACCACCGTGCAAACATGGATGGCGGGTTTGGCCTATCGGGACTTGTTGGCGGAAGGATCATTGCTAGCAGCGGCGGTGGGTCAGCCCTTTATTAACTCGTTGGCATCAGCACCCGGGATCAATGATGCTACCCAAACCAACTATGAACTCTTTTTCCGCTATCCCCTCAGCGACAATATCTCAATTACGCCTGTGTTTATGGCAATCACCAATGCCAACAATAGCGCCACCAATAGCCCCATTTTCCAAGGGTTGATCCGCACCACGTTTAGCTTCTAAATCAGACACGCCCTAAAGGCTTGGCGGAGCTGGTGCTCATCAAGGTTACGGCCAATAAAGATGAGTTCATTGCGCTGATGGCCAAGGGGGCGATCGAGGGGACGACCATCAAAGAGCATATGCACCCCCTGAAAAACAAAGGGCTGGGGCTGCTCCGCGAGGTGCAAAATCCCCTTCATGCGGAAAATATCGGGGCCTTGGGTTTGCAGCAACTGGCTCAGCCACGTTTGCAGCTTAGCGCCATCCAATTTGCCCTCAGCAACAATGGCCACAGAACCCACAGATTCATCGTGTTCATGGTGATCTTCGCCAAGAAAGTCTGGGTCGAGTTCGAGGGCCCGCTCAAGGTCAAAGCCCCCCACATCGAGGATGTGCTCCATGGGGATGGCGGCCTGCTGGGTGCAATACACTTTGGCCAAGGGGTTCATGGCATGAATGCGATCGCGCAACTGGGCGAGGTCTGCTTCGCTTACTAAGTCCGTTTTATTGAGCAAAATCACATCGGCAAAGGCAATTTGCTCTTGGGCTTCGTCCGCTTGCCAGTGGTAGTGAATGTGCTTGGCATCCACCACGGTAATCACGGCATCTAGGTGAGTTTGGCTGCGGATGTCCTCATCCATGAAGAAGGTTTGAATGACGGGTGCGGGATCGGCAAGCCCCGTGGTTTCAATAACAAGGTGATCAAACTTGTGCCGCCGCTTCATCAGGTTGCCAATGATACGGATCAAGTCGCCGCGCACCGTACAGCAAATGCAGCCATTATTCATCTCGAAAATTTCTTCATCGGTATTGACCACCAGTTGATGATCAATGCCCACTTCGCCAAACTCGTTGACAATCACAGCGACCTTCTTGCCGTGTTCGTGGGTGAGAATGCGATTGAGGAGTGTGGTTTTACCGGCACCCAAGTAGCCAGTGAGCACTGTAACGGGAACGGTCATAGGCTGGACAACAGCTAGAGACTCTTTGAGCCTATCAAATATCCGTTACAGTCGTTGTGAAAAGGGCTGTAGGATAAAAAAATGCACAACTACGGAAAGTTTCAAGTCTATGCTGCATCCGCGTTTAGCCGCTGCCTTTGAGCAGCGTTCTGTTCTCAAGATTATTAGTGGCCTCAACAATTTTGATCGCGATCGCGTGCGGGCGGTGGTGACTGCTGCCGATCAAGGGGGTGCCACTTTTGTGGATATTGCTGCCGATCCTGAGCTGGTGCGCCTTGCCAAGGAACTGACGACACTGCCGGTCTGTGTGTCTGCGGTGGAGCCATTACAACTGCTAAATGCCGTTGCTGCTGGTGCCGATCTGGTGGAAATCGGCAACTACGATAGCTTCTACGCCCAAGGGCGGGTGTTTAGCGCTGAGGAAGTGCTGGTATTGACGCGCCAAACGCGCGAGTTGCTGCCCCAAATCATGCTGTCGGTCACAGTGCCCCACACGCTGCCCTTGGATCAACAGGTTGCCCTCGCTGAGGCCTTGGTGGCCGCCGGCGCCGATGTCATTCAAACCGAAGGGGGAACCAGTAGCCAACCCCACCACAGTGGCACGTTGGGTCTCATTGAAAAAGCAGCCCCGACATTGGCGGCAACCTACGAAATTTCCCGCGCCGTTGCGGTGCCGGTGCTGTGTGCTTCGGGGCTTTCGACAGTGACGATTCCCTTGGCGATCGCTGCTGGGGCTGCGGGTGTCGGGGTCGGCTCTGCCGTCAACCAACTCAATAGTGAAGTGGCCATGGTGGCCAGTGTGCGTGCCCTCGCCGAAGCAGTCAAAGGTGCCATCGCCCTCCACCGCTAAGCCTGTGGTGAAGCTCTCCCGATTGGCTGTGGCCTGTGCTAACCGTCTCTTTGAGACTGCCGGCGATCGGGAGCGTTTTTTAGAGGCTCTCACCACTCCCCCGCCCTACCCTGCCACGGTGCTGTGGTGTCGCGAGCCAGCGTCTCCCTTACCCTTTGAGCCATTGCCGCCACTTTCTTGGCAGCCCCCTTGGGTGAGTCGCTTTGCCCCCGGCAGCCGTACCGGTCAACACCCTCTCCATGAGGCCGGGGCTTATTATTGCTTGGATAGCTCATCGGTGTTTGCGGCGGTTCCGCTGCTGACGCTGCCCCAAGAGCCGTCATTGGTGATTGATGTGTGTGCGGCGCCCGGCGGCAAGAGCCTCTTTGCGTGGCGATCGCTGCAACCCCGCTACCTCATCTGTAATGAAACCATTGGCAAACGGGTGGGGATGCTGATTAGCAATCTCAAACGCTGTCGAGTGCATCCAGTGGGCGTCACCGCTTGGGATAGTGAAGTGCTGGCTGCTGAGTTCCAAGGCGCTGCTGATGTGGTGATTGTGGATGCTCCCTGCTCTGGGCAATCGCTGCTGGCCAAGGGGCAAAAAGCTGAAGGGTGTTTCCATCCATTGACGATTCGCCACAACCAACGGCGGCAAAAACGCATTCTCGCAACTGCAACAGCCTTGGTGCGCCCGGGGGGATGGTTGCTCTATAGCACCTGCACCTTTAGTCAGGATGAAAATGAGGATGTGGCGGCTTGGCTGATGGCAAGGTTTCCGCAGTGGGTTCCTCAACCTGTGGCGGCACTGGCGGCCTATCAATCCCATCTAGCAGCCTTTCCCTGCTATCGGCTGTGGCCCCACCAAGGGGAAGGAGCGGGCGCCTTTACGATCCTCTGGCAGCATCAGGGGTCTGGGGAAGCCAATCCTTTACCGCAATTGGCTGAAGGTTGCGCCTTGGGCGATCGCTGGCGCTGGCAATCGAATTCCCAACCGGCATAGGTAATGGCAGCAACGGCATTTTGATTTAAACACCGCCCGAAAATGCGACTACTGGCGATCGCGTCCTGACCCATTAAGGTAGCTCCCAGCAGTTGTCCTTGGCGGTTGATCACCACTTGACCCAAGCTCTGACCCTCGGAACTAAACTGCTGAATCTCCCACAGTTGAACGGGTTCCCTGAGGCGTTGCTGGGCTTGCCGCGCATTCCAACCGACGCGGGCAATGGGAACAGGTAGGGCAATCCACCACGGTTGACGGTAGTAATCAAGGGGCAGGGATTTTCGCTGTAAAATCTGGCGGGCGATCGCAAAGGCCTCAAAGTAGGTCAGGGAAGGCAAATGGTACCCCCGCTGCCAACCGCCACAGGCATAGACTTGGGGATGACTGGTGCGCCCTTGGGAATTGATCCGCAGCCACCCTTGAGCATCTCGCTGGAGGCGGTGCAGGTTCAAAGGAGTTGGATCGGGGGCTTTGCGCCTTCCCAGTGGGGGAACCCCTAGACCGAGGCCACTCAGGGCAGCATGCAGGCGATCGTTGAACCACGCATCTTCTGTGGCCACAAGCGGCAGACCTTGTGCATCGGGATGCGAGGCTTTGCCAGACCAGTGGTGCCAACAGGCCAGCTCAATCCTGCTGAGGGCGTCCATATCCTGAGCATCCATTGCCGCAGGCGCATCAAGGAGGAAATAGCCTTGCGCATACAGGCGATCGCCCCCCACCTGAAAATGACAGCGGGGCTGCCAGACAAATTCCCCCGCCCCTGTGATCACATCGACCCCCACCAATTCCAAGACCCTAGGGGCATAGCGGCGCTGTCCGTGGCTGAGGTGGGCTTGAAAGTGCTGCCACTGCTGAGTATCCAATCTTTGAGGGGGAAACTGCGACAGCCACCAGCGTTGCCACTGCCATTGCCACTGCGCATCAGCGGCTGGGATCACTAGGCCAATCCGCCCCAAGGCCGCACACCGATAGGCAATGTCCAATGCCAAAGGACTCGCCGCCACAATCAGCAAATCATACTCAAAGCGCATAGGAAATTAAGATAGAAACGACGACACTGGCAGCTCCTATGAAGCCCATCCGCACGTTTAACGTTCGTCCTCACCTGCCGCAACGTTTGGAACCCCTGCGGGAACTGGCCTACAACCTCTACTGGACGTGGAACACGGAGGCGATCGCCCTCTTTCGCCGTCTCGACCCAGAACTGTGGGAGCAAACCAACCACAATCCCGTCGCCCTGTTGGGACGTATTCGCCAAGATCGCCTCTTGGATGCGGCGGCCGACAACGGCTTTTTGGCACAGATGGAGCGGGTGATCAGCCAATTTCAAGAATATGCCCAGCCTGTGCAGACGTGGTACCAGCAAACGCGCACGGACGCGCCTCCCGGCGAGTGTATTGCCTATTTTTCCCTTGAATTTGGCTTGACAGAGTGCCTGCCGATCTATTCTGGGGGGTTGGGGGTGTTGGCAGGGGATCACCTCAAATCTGCTAGTGACTTGGGACTCCCTTTGGTGGGGGTGGGGCTGCTCTATCAAAAGGGCTACTTTTCGCAGTACCTCAGTGCCGATGGCTGGCAGCAGGAACGCTATCCCAGCAATGATTTTTATACCCTGCCCCTGAAACTCGTCACGACTCCCCAAGGCCAAGAACTCCGCATCCGGGTTGATTACCCCAATCGGGACGTGCAAGCACGGATCTGGCAAGTTCAGGTGGGTCGGGTTCCCCTTTATCTTTTAGACACAAACCTGCCAGAAAACAGCGCCTACGATCAGCAGATCACCGATTACCTCTATGGCGGCGATATGGATCTGCGCATCCATCAGGAGATGCTCCTAGGCATTGGGGGAGTACGCCTGCTCCACAGCTTGGGGTTGCGGCCAACGGTCTATCACATGAATGAGGGGCACTCGGCCTTTTTGTCCCTAGAGCGGATTCGTCAACTGATCACCGAAGAGCAGCTTACCTACGATGAAGCCTTGCAGGTGGTCAAGGCCAGCCAACTCTTTACCACCCATACCCCCGTGCCTGCGGGGATTGATCTGTTTCCTGCCGATAAGGTGACGTACTATGTCGGCCACTATGCGGAGGCCTTTAACCTTTCGCAGCAGGAGTTTCTCTCCCTTGGCCGTGTGAATCCGGGGGCTTTTCAAGAACCCTTTAGTATGGCGAACCTAGCCATTCATACCGCCAGTTTTGTCAATGGGGTGAGCGCGCTCCACGGTGAAGTCTCCCGCCAAATGTTCCAAGGCCTGTGGCCCAATCTGCCGCCGACGGAGGTGCCGATTACCTCGATTACCAATGGCGTCCATGCTCGCAGTCGGGTTTCTGAACCATTGCAATACCTGCTGGATATTTACCTTGGGCCGCAGTGGTCTGATGCGCCCTTGGCGGATCCCCTCTGGTCGCGGGTCAGCAGTATTCCCGATGAGGAGTTGTGGCGTATCCATGAGATTTGCCGCTATCAGTTGGTGATGTTTGTGCGATCGCGCCTACAACGGATGCTTGAAGAGCAGGGCGCCTCTAGTGCTGAATTGACGCAAGCGGCAGAAGTGCTGGATCCGACCGCCTTGACCATTGGCTTTGCCCGTCGCTTTGCTACCTATAAACGCGCCACTCTCTTTTTGCGGGATGTGGAACGGCTGCGGCGAATTTTATTGGGCTCAGTACCGGTGAAAACGGGGGCGAAGCAGCGGCGGCCGATTGTCCAGTTTGTGATTGCGGGCAAGGCGCACCCCAAGGATAACCCCGGCAAAGAACTGATTCAGGAAATTATTCACTTTACGCGCCAAGAGGGCATGGCCAACCACATTGCCTTTATCCCGGATTACGATATGCACGTAGCAAAAATGATGGTGGCAGGCTGTGATGTTTGGCTGAATACCCCTTTGCGGCCTCAGGAGGCCTCCGGCACCAGTGGCATGAAGGCGGCCATGAATGGTTTACCCAATCTGAGTACCTTGGACGGTTGGTGGGACGAGGCGGACTATGTGAAAACGGGTTGGGCGATTGGCCACGGCGAAACCTATGACGATCGCCACTATCAAGATCTGGTGGAAGCCAATGCGCTCTATGAACGGTTGGAGCGGGATGTCATTCCCCTGTTTTACGATCGCGATGAAAATGGGGTGCCGCGCGGCTGGGTGCAAAAAATGAAGGCAGCCCTTGCTCTCAATACGCCTCAGTTTAACACCGCGCGAATGGTGCGCGAGTATGCCCATCGGGGCTATTTCCCCGCCAGCGATCGCTACTTTACTCTCAAGGAAAATAACTATGCTGCAGCCAAGGAACTGGCACGCTGGAAAGCCCATATCTTTGAACACTGGTACTCAATTCAGATCATCAGTGTTGAAACCTCGGCTGAGCACAACCTCGAAGTCAATGAAATAGTTGAAGTCAAAGCTGTGATTGCCCTCGGTGCGCTCTCCCCCAATGACGTACAGGTGATTTTGTTCCAAGGGCGGGTGAATGACGCCGGTACCCTAGAGGAGGCTTGTCCTACCCTGATGACGTTTGTGGGTACCACCCCTGAAGGCTATAGCCTGTACACCGCCGAGATGAGCTACGACACGAGTGGCCACCAAGGCATTGCCCTCCAACTGCTACCGCGCCACGTCTATCTGAGTCATCCCTATGAAATGGGACTGGTCTTGTGGGCTTAGGAGAGAATCAGGTTGCGATTAACGGATCAGCAAGTGCAGCAAATTTGCCAGATAGTGGCGGCGCTGGTGGGTAGCGAGGCTGAGGTGTGGTTGTTTGGTTCGCGGGTGGACGATCGCCTGAAGGGCGGCGATGTGGATTTATTGATCCGGCTGTCTCACCCCGTTGAGAATCCTGCCCTTGTCAGTGCTCGACTCAGTGCCAAAATCAGCCGCGCCATGGCAGGTCGTAAAGTGGATATTCTCCTCTGGGCACCCAATCTCCAGCGGCAGCCGATTCACGATTGGGCCCAACAAACGGGAGTTCGCCTTCAATGTTGAGTCCTCAACTTCAGGAACGCCTACATCACCTCTGCCAACTGGTGGAGCGAGAAGTGGCACACCTACAGGTGACGGATCAACGCCTCTTTCAGGAGCCATTTACGGCACGGCGGGCAGCACAATTGGAGGAGGATATTGACCTAGCGGAGCGGGTGGATGCTTTTGTGGCACGTTTTGGTCGCCTTCAAGATACCCTAGGGAGCAAGCTGTTGCCCGCCTATCTGAGTGCCTTTGGCGAACCAGTGGCAACTTTTTTGGAAAACCTTGACCGTGCTGAGCGACTCGGCCTTGTGCCTGATGCAGACGCTTGGTTTACTATGCGGCAACTGCGCAATCAAATGGTTCACGACTACATTCGAGATGCAGCCATTTTAGCCACGAGTTTGCAAGCTGCCCACGAGTTTGTTCCTGTCCTGATTGAAACTGCAACTCGGTTTTGCCAACGAATAAAGCACCAATCGTCCGGCAACTCCTAGCTTTTCATCTTTATTTCATGTGCCTTTGCCAAAATCAGCCTTAGTAACACACTGTGGTAATGCTGAATCGAATTCTTTGGTGGTCAATTGTCCAACGTTGGTTGGTGGTGCTCGGGGCAATCGCCCTGACGATTTTCGGTATTTTTCAACTGCGGCAAATGCCCCTTGATATACTGCCAGAGTTTGCGCCCCCCCAAGTGGAAATTCAAACGGAGGCACCGGGCCTAGCACCAGAGGAAGTGGAATCGCTGATTACGCTGCCCATTGAAAGTGTCGTCAATGGTACGGCAGGGGTCGAAACTGTGCGCTCTGCATCGTCTCTTGGCTTATCTGTTGTCAAGGTAGTTTTTAGTTGGCAAACGAATATCTATCAAGCACGGCAACTGATTACCGAGCGGTTGCAGGAGGTGCGCGATCGCCTACCACCTAATGCCTCACCCCAAATTTCACCGATTACCTCCCTGATTGCCACGATTTTGATGTATGCCCTTGCCCCCAAGGTGCCCACTGCCCCAGATGCCACCTCCCTCATGGAACTGCGACAGCTTGTGGATCAAAAGGTGGTGAATCGCCTCTTGGCAGTGCCGGGGGTGTCCCAAGTGATTGCCTATGGTGGAGATGTGCCCCAGTATCAGGTGCTGGTTGATCCTGATCGCCTCGCCGCACAACAGGTCTCCTTGCAGGACGTGGTGGCGGGGGTGAGTGGCGCCAATGAAAATGCAGCGGGTGGGGTCATTGTCACTCCCGATCAGGAGTTAATTGTGCGGGGCATTGGTCGGGCAACATCAGTCGCTGATTTAGCGGTGGCGTTGGTGGCGCACCGCAATGGCCAACCAATTCGCGTGCAGGATGTGGCAACAGTCACGAAAGGGCCTGCCTTAGCGCGGGGAGATGGCAGTGTCAATGGACAGCGAGCAATTATCCTTATATTGACTTCTATATCCAAGAGGGGGAAGACCATATTCCCGTGGGTACTGCTACCGTTACTGCTGATATTGAAACGCCAACGGGCGATCGGGTCACTCTACCGATGACCTACACCCCTAGGGACAAACACTACACCGCACGGCTAGCCAATCCCGTGGCAGGAGACTATCGTATTGTTCTCCTTAGCACCATCAATGGTCAACCCATTAACAGTCGTTTTCGCTTTCGTTATGAACCCAATCAGGGAGGAAAACAAGAATGATGCTACCACGCTTTATCCAACCCACCCTCTTGGGACTGGCCATGCTCTTGAGTGGGGCGATCGCCACCCTTGGGATTGCCCAGCAACGGCAAATGCCTATGCTTCATGACCACCATCACCTGCACCACAGTCCCAACCATGAGCACGCAGACGGCTCTGCTACGACCCATATGGAACTGCTGAATGCGCCCGCACCTACGCCTCAACAACCAACCACCTTTACGTTGGCGATTCGCACCCACACTGGTGAAGCAGTGACGCAGTTTGAGCGTTTTCAAGAGGCGCTAATGCACCTGATCATCGTCAGTGATGATTTTCAAGTGTTTCAGCACCTGCATCCCCGCTATCTGGGTGAAGGTCAGTTTCAAGTCACAACCACATTGCCCCAAGGGGGAGGCTACACCCTCATTGCCGATTATAAACCCGCTGGCGCTGACGAAACGGTGGCGATGATCCCGATCGCGGCTGAAGGAACGCCGCCCGCATCGAGTACGCCAACCTCTCAAACCACCCAAGTGATTGGCACAACGGCAGTCGAACTAAAACTCCCTCAACCCCTCAAGGCTGGATCAGCGGTGGAAGTGGCCTTTCGCCTACGGGATGCTGCCACCCAGCAACCCCTTAGGGATCTGCGCCCCTACCTTGGCGAAGCAGGGCATCTGGTGATTTTGCGAGACACGACTCCCCTCGAACCTGCTGATTATCTCCATGCCCATGCCGTGGATCATCAACCTAAGGAGGTGATCCGTTTTATGACCCAGTTTCCTGTGCCCGGACGTTACAAGCTCTGGGGACAGTTCCAGCGGGGTGAGCAAATTGTTACTGCTCCCTTTTGGGTGACGGTGAATTAGGGGATTGCACGGATGAAGGTGTTGCTGCTTGAAGATGAACCGGATTTAGGAGCCGCCATTCAGCGGGTGTTGCAACGGGAAGGCTATGTGGTGGACTGGGCGCAGGAGGGGGAACTGGTTTGGGCCTACGTTGAGCAGTTGCAGGTGGACTACAGTGTTGCGATTTTGGATTGGATGGTTCCTCGGCTGTCGGGGTTGGAGGTTTGTCAGCGACTGCGTATCCACCACTACACGGTGCCCATTTTGTTGCTGACGGCACGGGATGGCCTCAGCGATCGCGTTCAGGGATTAGATGCGGGGGCAGATGACTATTTGATTAAGCCCTTTGCAATGGCTGAGTTGCTGGCGCGGCTGCGGGCTTTACTGCGGCGATCGCCCCAATTCCAACCCCAGCAATTGTGTCAAGGGGCATTAACGTTAGACTATGGTACCTTCACCCTGAGAAATAGGGCGGGTACTGAGGTGCAGTTAACCGCTAAGGAATTCCAGACCTTGGAATACCTCATGAAACGCCCCCAGCGGATTCTCAGTAGCGACCAACTGATGATGCAGCTTTGGGAAGTGGGCAGTGAACCCAGTAGTAATGTAGTGGCAGCACAAATTCGCCTGCTGCGCCGCAAACTCGCCCTCCTTGGTCAAGAGCACTGCATTGAAACCGTCCATGGGTTAGGCTATCGCTTTGTTGTCGATCATGGTTGATCATAAGCTCTTCCGCCACAGCCGCAGTCGTCTTGCCCTCTGGTATGCCCTCACCATGAGCGCTATTCTCAACGGTTGCTTACCCTACAGAAGCACAGCAAGCACAGGTGGCTGTGGGTCAAGCTCTAAATATCACTGTTGCAGGACTTCCCAATCGTGTTTTCCGCAGTCGTATTGAACTCATTGATAGTGTCGTTGATCCCGCCACGCAGCAAGTTGCGGTACGCGCCAGCTTGGCTAATTCCAGCCAAGAACTCAAACCTGGTAGCTTTGCGACTGTCCAAATTTTTGACGATCGCCAAACCCGCAATGCCGTGATGATTCCCCAGTCCGCGATCGTGGAGCCAGTCGATCAGCCCCCCCTTGTGTTTGTGCAGAATGGTACTGCCTTTGAAGCTGTCGAAGTGACCCTTGGCCAGCGAGTTGGCGATCCGGTAGAAGTAATTAGCGGTCTTTATGGGGGCGATCGTATTGTTACCCAAGGTACGATGCAACTCTATGCCCAATCTCTGCGGGGGGATACCTCAACCGCTACTTCAGACACAAAACCGGAAACAGACTCTCCACCGTGGATTTGGTTGGGGGCGGCTGTTGGGGCGATCGCTCTATTTGGGGCAGGTCTAGGTTGGCAAGCCTATCGAACACAACGGCTGAATTCCGCAGCGCATACCGAACCCTCTCAATCTTCTACCCCCACGAAGGTCAACCCTTAGAAATCGCAAAATGCCACTCGATCTTCTCCATTCTGAGGGGTTTGTGTGTCACGAGGACAGGGTGTCTGCCAAACTAGGCAAGATATTAGTTAGAGTTTTGAACACCTTGAACAGGCAGATAGTGATGCGATCGCCCCCCCCAAAAACGATTGTTGATCTCCCCACCGTCACCCTCACCCTCGAAAGTCAGGGGAAAATGTTGACCTATTCCCTGACCCAACCGGAGCATCGCCTCGGACGCGATTACCAATGGGCAGATTTAGTAGTGCCCGATGATCCACTGTGGTCAGTGATTTCCAGCCGCCATGCGGTTTTTAAGCAACAGGGGGCAACCTACTACCTCTGGGATGGCGATGGCCATCAACGCCGCAGTACCAATGGCACCTTCTACCACCAACGCCGCATCGGCATTGAAGAGGGCTTTGCCCTTGGGGAAACCCTACGCTTAGAAATTGGCCAAGACCCGAAAAACAAAGTGCAATTGCTGGTGCAGATCCAGTTTTCGGGCACGGCCAGTCCACCGCCTTTGCCGCAGCAGCGCCGCCTTGTCCTCAAAACCCTCAAAGAATGGCCGCTGACTTTAGGGCGCGAAGCCAGCAACAGCTATCAGCATTGGCAACTGGATGCCCCCACGGTGTCTTTGCGCCACGCCAGTATTGATCGCACCAGTGCCGGCCTCTACGTCCTACGGGATTTGGGCAGCAGCAACGGCACCTATGTCAACGCCAAACTCCTCAAAGACCCCTACACGCTGCGCAATGGCGATCAAATTCGCATTGGTCCCTTTGTCCTGCTCTACCGCCACGAGACCCTAGAGATTACGGATCAGGGCAGCCACATTCGCATTGATGCTTGGGGATTGGAACGATGGGTGAAAACCCCAGCGGGCGATCGCTCCCTCTTGCAAGAGGTCTCCTTTGTGGCGGAGCCGACGCAGCTTGTGGGTATTGTCGGTGGCAGTGGTACGGGGAAATCCACCCTCTTGAAAGTGTTGATGGGGCTGGCTCCCCTTCAGGCAGGACAGGTGCTACTCAATGGTCTCGATCTGCATCGCAATCTTGCCACCTACCGTCACCAAATTGGTTATGTACCCCAAGATGATATTGTCCACGCCCGCCTCACGGTCGCCGAAGTCCTGAACTATGCGGCGCAACTGCGCTTACCAGCGGATACCGATGCCCAAAACCGCAAAGCCGCCATTCAGCGAGTTCTTGAACAGGTGCAGTTAACGGGAACTGAAGATCAACTGGTGGCGAGTCTCAGTGGCGGTCAGCGCAAGCGGGTGAGTATTGCCGTTGAGCTATTGGCCAACCCCAAGCTCTTTTTCCTTGACGAACCCACCTCGGGTCTGGATCCGGGGCTAGACTTTTTGTTGATGCAGTTGCTGCGGCAATTGGCAGATGAAGAACGCACGATTGTCTTGGTGACCCATGCTACGAGTCATGTGCATTTGTGCGATCGCCTGCTGGTTCTAGGCTCGGGTGGGCGTCTTTGCTATTTTGGCCCTAGCGATCGCGCTTGTGAATTCTTTAGCCCTGATCGCCCCCTGAATTCCGTGGCTGAAATCTATGCCCTCTTAACCCCAGAAAACAGCGCCGCGTGGAGTCAAAAATTTCGCCAATCCACGGACTATCAACGCTACCTTGCCAGCCACCTCAGCATGGGGCAGCACTATGAGAGCACCAGTGTTTTGGGGGGCGAAAACCGTGCCAGTGCCGAATCCTCTCCCCAACAGCCAGCACCCCCTCACCTCTATCAATGGCGGGTGTTGTGTCAACGCCAGTGGCAACTCCTGTGGCGCGATCGCCTCAGCCTTGTCTTGAATCTGATCAGCGTCCCCATTGCCCTGCTGCTCACCCGCTTTGCTATTGATCGCTCCCCCTTTGTCCCCCAAGATCCCCCCGGCCTGCTGCAAGCGGCTCAAACCCTGCGCATTCTCTTTGTCTTTACCTGTGCCTGTCTTTGGGTGGGACTCTCCGGCTGGGCGCAAGCCTTGATTACAGAGGTAGCCATCTACCGCCGCGAACGTCTTGCCAATCTCAGTCTCTGGGCTTACATGGCAGCCAAACTCACCCTTGGTAAGGGGATGGCTTTGGTACAAACACTGCTCATTACCCTTGTGGCACTGTTGGCCTTTGGTCTGCCGCAGGGTACCCTCCTCCCTTGGCCGGTGGGGTTTGGCATCACCACCTTCCTGACCCTAGTGGCCAGTCTCTGTCTGGGACTTTTGATCTCCGCTGCTGTGAGTAATAGCGATCAAGCGAGCAAGATTTTACCGCCATTGCTCCTGCCGCAAATTATCTTTGCCGGTGTCCTCTTTAAGCTCACGGGAATTGCAAGGGCACTCTCTTGGCTGACGATTGGCCGTTGGACAATGGGTGCCTATGGTGCCTTGATTGACGTGAATGACATGGTACCGCCGCCCCTCGATTTTGGCCTTTTTGAACCACCGCCTCAGCCCTTTGATCCAACACCTGTCTATGCTCCCACTTGGGGTAATCTGCTGCTAAATTGGGGACTGCTGATCCTCCACAGCCTCATTTACACGGGCGTGGCCACCTATTTGCAATGGCGCAAAGCGCCACCTTAAGGCCATCGGGGGTTGATCTTCCAACCAGAGGCAGGGTTCAACCGCATATTGACTCATTACAATTGTGCATATTTACTTATTGCAATTATGGCTGTCCTGCGAGATGATCTAACAAATGACCCAAAATTGTTCCTATTGAACATAGACTGCTGCCGCACCCATGGAGAGCGATGTTGTTTCCCTGTATGGGCGCGATTATATCCCCATTGTCGCCCCGCCCCCGCCGGCTACTAAAATTCGAACTCACCCGAAAACGGTTCCGGTGCTCAAGGACGACGATGTGCTGCTCATTTGTGATGAGTTGGGCAATATCTGTAATGACGAGCAGCAAACGGCTATTACAGGTTTATTTTGTCAGGATACCCGCTTCCTCAGTCAGGCGGAATTGCGCGTGGGGGGCGATCGCCCGATTCTGCTGAGTTTTCATTGTACAGGTAGCCATGCGCTCAAGGTGGTGTGCACCAATCCCAAGCAACCTTCTCTGCCCGCGGAGGCCTTAGCAATTGAACGATTCCTAGTGGTGCGGGGTGCCCTCTTTGAAACGATTCTCATCACCAATCATCAGGCGCAGCCGGCCAGCGTGGAGATTCGTTTAACCTTTGCGGCAGACTTTCAAGATTTATTTGAAATTCGCCAATACGGCGGTGGTCGCCCACAGCGGGGAAAAACGCTGCAACCCGTCAGTTGTGAATTGCGCCACACCAAAGGACGGGCGGATCTGTGCTTTGCCTACCAAGGGCTTGATGGCGCCCTTATGGAAACCCAAGTGCAGTTCTTGGGCACCCCTCCGGATCGTCTTGATGACACCACCGCCCTCTGGCGTCTCAAGCTAGAACCCCAAGGCTACCACAGCATTCACTATTGCATCCGCCCCTTTACCAATGGGGCACCCACAGCCCATGTCCCTGTGCCTTCATCCCTAGCGGCTGCCGATCAAGCGGCTCAACAGGAGCGGCAACAGTGGTGGTCAGACTGCACGGAAATTGTCACCTCAAATCCGCAGTGGAATCGCATCCTACGGCGGGGGATGGCAGATCTCTATATGCTCTTGCAGTCCTTTGGCCATGGCAAGGTGCTGACGGCTGGCATTCCTTGGTTTGCCACCCTGTTTGGCCGTGACTCGATCATCTCAGCCATGCAGACACTGATCCTCAATCCAGCGATCGCCCGTGATACGCTGCGCACCCTTGCCCATTACCAAGGGAAACAGGTCTGTCCTGAGCGCGATGAGCAGCCGGGGAAAATTCTCCATGAACTGCGCTTTGGCGAGATGGCGCGCAACCGCGAGATTCCCCATACCCCCTACTATGGTACGGTGGATGCCACCCCCCTGTGGCTGATGCTCTATGCCGATTACTACGCATGGACGGGCGATCGCACCACGGTCGAGGCGCTCTGGCCCCATGCCCTTGCGGCAATGAACTGGGTGGATCAACAAATGGCCGCCACGGGCTACCTCACCTACGATCGCCAAGCAGCCAAAGGCATTGACAACCAAGGCTGGAAAGATTCTGGCAATTGTATCGTCAACCGTCGCGGTCAACTGGCTCACAGTCCCATTGCCCTCTGTGAAGTTCAAGGCTACGTCTATGCCGCCAAAACCCGTCTGAGTGCCCTCGCTCGAGACTTTGGCTATGGCGAGTGGGGCGATCGCTGGCGGCAGCAAGCAACGGATCTCAAAGCTCGCTTTAACCGCGACTTTTGGCTTGAACCGGAGGGATTTTATGCCCTAGCCCTCGATGGCGAGGGTCGCCCCGTTGATAGCCTCACGTCCAATGCAGGTCAGTGCTTGATGACAGGAATCTGTGACCCCGAAAAAGCCCAACGGGTCGGACAACGTCTGCGGCTGCCGGATCTATTCAATGGTTGGGGCATTCGTACCCTCAGCAGCACCTCCCCTGCCTACAATCCCATTGGCTATCACTTGGGGTCGGTCTGGCCCCACGATACGGGTCTGATTGCCTTGGGGCTGCGCGCCATTGGTGATAGTGACTTTGCCCTGACCTTAGTGGATACCCTTTTTGATATGGCCTGTCGGCAGCCAGATTTACGCCCACCAGAACTTTTCTGTGGCTTCGATCGCCAGACCTATCCCCAACCGGTGCAATATCCCGTAGCCTGCTCTCCCCAAGCTTGGGCAACGGGCAGTCTGTTTCAATTCATTCAGATCATGGCTTGGCCGCTGGTGGATGTGCCCCAAGGCAAGTTTTTGGTGCATCAGCCCCTGTTGCCCAACAGTATCGAGGAACTCCACCTCCGTAATTTGCGGGTCGGTGACACTCGCTTTCACCTGCGGCTTTGGCGCACGGGCGAGAAGGGCTGTGACTGGGAAGTACAGCCGGCGTAACGAATCGTAACTCGGAACGATCGCCCTCGCTAGAGTAGAGGTGGCTCAGTTCCCAACCTCTGTAACGCAAGCAACAGCATGACCCGAACCACCGCCTACGACATTTGGCGCGCCGGTCATCAATCCCTGCGCCCCCTCTTTGCCCCCAAAAGTGTTGCTGTCATCGGTGCCAGTGAAAAAGAAGGCAGTGTTGGCCGCACCCTTCTCTGGAATCTGATTCAAACCCCCTTTGGCGGAACGGTTTTTCCCGTCAACCCGCGCCGCAGTTCGGTGTTGGGCATCAAGGCCTATGCCCGTGTGACGGCGATCCCCGAAGCGGTTGATCTCGCAGTCATTGCCACCCCTGCGGCTACAGTACCAGCGGTGGTTGCCGAGTGTGCAGCAGCGGGTGTGAAGGGGGCAATTATTGTCTCGGCGGGATTTCGGGAAGTGGGGGCGGCGGGTCTTGCCCTCGAAGAAGAGATTTTAGCCATCGCCCGTCAGGCGCGGATGCGCATTATTGGTCCCAATTGTTTGGGGGTAATGTGTCCGCCCACGGGGCTGAATGCTACCTTTGCCGCGACAATGGCGCGATCGGGTCATGTCGGCTTTCTCAGTCAAAGTGGCGCCCTGTGCACTTCGATTTTGGACTGGAGTTTGCAGGAGAATGTCGGCTTTAGTGCTTTTGTTTCCATTGGTACGATGCTGGATGTGGGCTGGGGCGACCTCATTTACTACCTAGGCGATGATCCGCAAACCCGCTGCATTGTTATTTACATGGAATCTCTGGGGGATGCGCGATCGTTCCTCTCCGCCGCGCGGGAAGTGGCCTATGTCAAGCCGATTATTGTCATCAAAGCAGGACGTACTGCCGCCGCCGCTCAGGCCGCCGCTTCCCATACCGGGGCATTGATGGGATCCGATGCAGTGGTGGATGCGGCCCTAGAACGCTGTGGGGTGCTGCGGGTGGAAACCATTGAAGATTTGTTTGACATGGCCGAAGTCCTCGACAAGCAATCGCGCCCCAAAGGCCCCCATCTGACGATTCTCACCAATGCCGGTGGACCTGGGGTCTTGGCCACTGATGCCCTGATTCGGGCGGGTGGTAAACTGAGTCCCCTATCTGCGCAGACCCTCAAGGCACTGAATCAAGTGCTCCCCCCCGCTTGGAGCCACGGTAACCCCGTGGATATTTTGGGGGATGCCACTGCGGATCGCTATCTCAAAGCTCTGCAATACTGTGAAACTGATGCCAACAGTGATGGCCTACTGGTGGTGCTGACGCCCCAAGCTATGACCGATCCGCTGGCGATCGCCCAAGATCTCGCTACCTATGCCAAAAACCGTCCCAGTGGTGCCAAGCCGATTCTGGCCAGTTGGATGGGGGGCACAACGGTCAAAGGGGGAGAAGCGATTCTCAATCAGGCGGGCATTCCCACCTATGCCTATGCCGATACCGCTGCCCGCATCTTTAGTTATATGTGGCGCTATAGCGATCACTTGCAGGCGCTTTACCAAACCCCCTCGCTGCCCCTAACCACCACCCCCCCGGATCGGAATGCTGTCAGTCAACTCTTTGAGCACGTGCGCAGTGAGGGGCGTACCCTATTGACGGAGTGGGAAGCCAAGGCGGTTCTTGCTGCCTACGGCCTACCGGTGGTGGAAACCTGTATTGCCCGCAGTGAAGCAGAGGCAGTGGCTGCTGCCGATCGCCTAGGGTATCCTGTAGTTCTCAAGCTCTATTCACCCACAATTACCCACAAAACGGATGTCGGGGGTGTTGCCCTCAATCTTCCCGATGCGGCTGCGGTCATTACCGCCTACCAACAGATTGAGAAAAATGTCACCACTGCTGCTGGCGCAGGTCATTTTGCTGGTGTCACCGTGCAGCCGATGATCCCATGGAAGGGGTTTGAACTCATTTTGGGCAGTTCCACCGATGCTCAGTTTGGGCCGGTGATTCTCTTTGGTACGGGGGGACAGTTGGTGGAAGTCCTCGAAGACACCGCGATCGCCCTTCCCCCCCTGAACACCACCTTGGCACGCCGTCTGATTCAGCAAACGAAAATCTCCCGTGCCTTTGCCGGCGTGCGGGGCTGGCCAGCCGTCAACCTTGCCCTATTAGAAGATCTGCTGGTGCGCTTTAGCCTGCTGGTGGTGGAGCAGCCGTGGATTAAGGAAATTGACATCAACCCCCTCTTGGTGGCACCCCCGGATCGCCTGATGGCCTTGGATGCCCGCATTGTGCTCCACAAAGAGGAAAGCACCTTTGTCAAGCCTGCGATTCGTCCCTATCCCACCCAATACGTGAGTCCTTGGCAGTTGCGCGATGGTACCCCAGTGCTGATTCGACCGATTCGGCCAGAGGATGAACCCCTAATGCGGCAGTACCATGCCACCCTCTCGGAGCAGAGTGTCTATTTGCGCTATTTCCACCTGATGAAGTTGTCGCAGCGGGTTGCCCACGATCGCCTAGTGCGCATCTGTTTTGTGGACTACGATCGCGAGATGGCTCTGGTGGTGGAGCATCAAGGCGCCAGTGAACCGCAAATTATTGGTGCGGCTCGCCTCAGTAAGGATCACTTTAGCAATACAGCCGAGTTTTCGATGTTGATTAGCGATCGCTGGCAGCGGCAAGGCCTTGGCACTGAATTACTACACCGCTTGATTCAAATTGGCCGCGATGAGGGGCTAAGTGCCATCCACGCCTATGTTCTCAAGGATAACGAGGGGATGATTCGTATTTGCCGCAAATTGAACTTTGAGTTTGCTGCCGGTGATGATCCCAGCGTTTGGTTTGTGCAGCTGGATCTCTAGGGGGCAATCCAAGGGGCATTGAGATAGGACAATAGTTTCCGTTGAGTCTATTGCGGAAAGAGTGAACAAGGTAACTCAGATCGGTGTTATTGGTGGCGGTCAGTTGGCTTGGATGTTGGGGCTGGCGGCCAAGGAAATGGGACTCTCGCTGTGGGTACAAACGTCTGCGGCAACGGATCCAGCCGTCGCGGTTGCTGCGGGGGTCTGCTATGGGGCGATCGCCGATGTGGCAACGACAGCGCAACTGGCTAAGCAGGTTGATGTGATTACCTTTGAGAATGAGTTTGTCGATCTCGAGGGGTTGCAGCGCCTTGAACAGCAGGGGATTTGTTTTTATCCCCGCCTTGCCTCCTTGGCTCCCCTCTTGAACAAGTACCAGCAGCGCCACTTTTTGCAACAACTGGGGATTCCTGTACCCGCCTTTGGCTATTTGGGCGATCGCCCGCCCAGCATTCCCTGTGTGATTAAAGCCTGTCGCCACGGCTATGACGGCCAAGGCACATTTGTCATCTCCGATGAGCAGGCATGGCAGCAGTTTCAGCAGCGTTGGCCAGAAATTCCGCCCCAAGGGTTTTTGGTGGAAGCCTTTGTGCCCTATGTCAAAGAACTGGCGATCATGGCAGCGCGATCGCCCCAAGGAGACATTGCCCTATACCCCGTGGTGGAAACGCAGCAGGTGGCTGCCATCTGTCGCTGGGTGATTGCCCCTGCCCCGGTTGACCCCCAAGTGAGTGAGCAAATTCAGCAGATTGCCCGCCAAATCCTAACGGCACTTGATGCTGTGGGTATTTTTGGCATTGAGTTTTTCCTCACAGCCACGGGTGAGGTACTCGTGAATGAAATTGCGCCCCGCACCCACAATTCTGGGCATTACACCATTGATGCCTGCGTCACGAGTCAATTTCAGCAGCACTTGCGCGCCATTAGTGGCCAGTCCTTGGGCAGTCCCGCCATGCAGGTACCGGCAGCGGTGATGGTAAATCTCTTGGGCTTAGCCGAACCGCAGGTTGACTATGGGGCAAAATGTCAGGTCTTGGCGGCTCTCCCCCACGCGAACCTTCACTGGTATGGTAAAAGTCAAACCTACGCGGGTCGCAAGTTGGGTCATCTTACAGTGCTGTTGGCAGAACCAGCGGCAGCCCTACCCATGATCCAGCACATTGAAGCCCTCTGGTATAGTACGCCTGTTGCTGTGTGACCGTTCCTGCTAATGCGTTCTCACTCCTTCCCTCAGCCCCTTGATCGCGCTGCTTTGAGTGTGTTCCTTGTGGCGCTGGTGCTGACCCTTTTGCTGTTGTGGGGGGGCGATCGCACCCAGGCCCAAGTGCGGGACTTTACATGGCAAAACCGCGATGTGGGGTCTGACGATCGCGCCTTTATCCTCGCCTTTAATCGGCTGATGGATTGGTCATCGGTGGCGGCGCATCTCAAGATTGAGCCACCCCTTGAGGGCAAGGCCAGTTGGTCGGGTCGTCGTTTTGCCTACACGCTGACACAGCCGATTCCCTACGGTCAAACCTTCAAAGTCTCCCTCGAGGATGCCGTTTCTGTGCCCCAAGGGAAACCAATCAAACCCTTTCAGGGACAGTTTCGCAGTCGCGATCGCGTGCTGGTCTATCTTGGCTCCGGGGTTGAAGAGGGGCGCCTCATCCTCTATAACCTGACGCTGCAACGGAAGATATTCCTTACACCTGCCAATCTACGGGTGTTTGACTTTCAGCCCTATCCTGCTGGCGATCGCATTCTCTTTAGTGCCGGTCAGCGCGGCGAGCAAATGGGCTTTGACCCCCAACTGTACACCGTGACTACCGGGCTATACTTCAATGCCCCTGAAACCCCCCGCCGGCAACCTCGACCCGTGGGCGAAATTTCCCTGATCCTTGACAATAGCGAGTATCAAAACCTGCGCTTTCAGTTGGCCAATGATGGCAGCAAAATCGTGGTTCAGCGGGTAAATCGTCTCCAGCCTGCGGATAGCTCCCTGTGGCTCCTCGATGAAAATTTTCAGCCTCGGCGGCTCAACCAAGCGGCTGCCGGTGATTTTCGCATTGCCCCCGACAACCAGCATTTAATCATTGCCCAAGGGCAGGGGTTAGCGATTGTGCCCCTAGAAGCCGGCAATGGTGAGAGTGACTTTGACTTTTTGCCCCAGTATGGCATGGTGCTGGACTTTAGCCGCGATGGCCGGCAAGTGGCAGCGGTGAAGTTTAACCCCAATTTCTCGCGATCGCTCTATGTGGTGGACATCTTTGGCGAGCATAGGGAACTGCTAACCATCAATGGCTCAATCATTGCCGGCCAATTTGACCCCAAGGGGGAATTTCTCTATGCCATCCTCACCCGCATTGAAGGGGAAGGCCATTACCGCGAAGTTCCCTATCTTGCCCTCTTTGATCTGAAAACCAAGGAACTGTTCAAGCTCAAAGATTTTGACCCGCAGCAGGAACTCTACCTCAGCTTGGCACCCGATGGCCGTACATTGGCCATTGACGCTGTTGAGGGACGGGAAATGCCCGATGTGGTGGATAATAGCGATCTGTATAGCGAGACTGCCCCTGTCAACCCCAGTCCCAGTGATCTGGCAGAACTGCCCACTGACCCCCAAGCACCCCCCCCGCCACCGCGTCAACTTCCCCCCCAACAACATCAAATTTGGCTTTTCCCCCTAGAATTAAATCAAGATAAAATTGTCGTTGGGATGCCAGAACCTTTGGCACCCGGCTTGCACGCACGGTGGTTACCCTAACATGGCAGCAGGAACGGGTCGGGTCGTCCTCAATCACTCCACTCACATTGAAGGTCTCATTCCCGTCTTGGAAAAATTGGCCAAGGTGGCAGGCATTAGTACCCTCACGCCCGGTGTCATTGCTTCCGTCAAAGGGAAATCCCCCCATCTGCATCTACGGGTGTCGGTGCCCATCAAAGGTGGGTTTAAGGTGATTGCGCGGCGAGGCAAAACGGTGCAGGAGGTGTTTGTCATTACCCAACTGAGTGAAGCAGAACTCAAGGCTGCTATTGATGCCGTGCTGGCTTCCAAATGATCCATGCTCAAATCCATTGGCCAACGCTTTGAACCCCTTGGGAATGACACCAGCCGCCTTGTTCTCAAACGCTTGGGAGAAGCGATCATCACGCTGCTGTTGGCCTCGGCGTTGAGTTTTGCCATTATGCAGTTGGCACCGGGCAACTATCTGGACAATCTCAAGGCGGATCCCCAAATTTCTTTGGAACGCTTGCAGGAATTGGAGCGGCAATTTGGTCTTGACAAGTCGCCCGTGGAGCAATACTTGCACTGGCTGTGGCAGATGATTCGCTATGGCAACTTTGGCACTAGTTTTGTCTACCAGCGATCGGTGGCCTCCCTATTGTGGGAGCGGGTACCCGCCACCCTCCTGTTGTCCGTAAGTTCCATTCTGCTCACCTGGGGATTAGCCATTCCCTTAGGTATTTGGGCAGCGGTGACGCAAGATCGTTGGAGCGATCGCCTGCTGCGGGTCATTAGCTACATTGGCCAAGGATTTCCCAGTTTTATTACGGCTCTGTTGCTCCTGTTTCTGGCGCAAAGTACGCCTTTGTTTCCCGTAGGGGGCATGACCAGTTTGTTTTACGACGACCTCCCTTGGTGGGGCAAAGTTCTGGATATTGCTTGGCACCTGATTTTACCGACTATCGCCCTCACCCTCAGCAGTTTTGCGGGTTTACAACGGTTGATGCGGGGTAATTTACTAGATGTGCTGCGGCAAAACTACATTCAAACGGCACGAGCCAAGGGACTCCCAGAATCGCGGGTGATCTACGTCCATGCCCTACGCAATGCGGTGAACCCCCTCATTACCCTGTTGGGTTTTGAATTTGCCAGCCTCCTCAGTGGTGCTTTTATTGCCGAGTTTTTCTTTAACTGGCCGGGTCTGGGGCGCTTAATTTTACAGGCGGTAACTGCCCAAGATATTTACGTGGTCATGGCCAGCCTGATGATGGGGGCAGTGATGCTGATTATTGGCAACCTCCTTGCAGATTTACTCCTGAAATGGGCTGATCCCCGCATTCGGTAACCCCGCAGAACCCAATTTTTACAAAAATCTATAGAGAGGCAACAGCTGAGCAAGGCGCTGGCTGGGCTTTGAGGCAGTAGCACCAATGGAACCATGTACAATGGGGCAAAGAGCAGTTTGAGGCTAGTCAGCCATGGGTCTAAACGTGGTTCATCTAGTGGGTCGTGTCGGCAGTGATCCCGACGTTCGCTATTTTGAGTCGGGGAGTGTGAAGTGTCGGCTGACCTTAGCCGTGAATCGCCCCACCAAGGAGGATCAGCCCGATTGGTTTAACTTGGAAATTTGGGGAAAAACCGCTCAGGTGGCTGCTGATTATGTGCGCAAAGGAACGCTGTTGGGTATCAAGGGCAGTCTCAAGTTCGATCGCTGGCAAGACCGCAACACGGGGGCCGATCGCTCCTCGCCGGTCATTTTAGTTGACCGAATGGATATTCTCAGTTCCAAGCGGGATACGGATCCCAGTGCCGTGCCAGCGGGCTATGTGCCAGAAATGTAGGGATACAATTAGGTTGCCAGTGCGTCCAATATCATTGTCCCTATAGCTGCTGCCATGCCCAATCCTGCCCGCGATCTTTGGCAGTCCATGACTCAAACCGTCACCCAAGCGGTACAGACGGTACACTCTCGCTTTGATTGGCAACAGGTCTCCCTGCGGGAAAATGCCCGCACGCCCGAACTATGGGTGGAGTTCAAAGGTCAACGCCAAGTCTTTCCCTTGGTGGGCGATCGCTACATTCTTGGCCGCAGTCAGAGCCGCGCCGATATTATTGTCGATGCCGAAATTGTCAGTGGCACCCATGCCCGCCTCAAACGCCTCACCCCCACAGGGGTCTTTCAAATTCAGGATTTGGACTCCACCAATGGCATCTATCGCCAACGTAAGCGACTGCAAACGGCTGAGCTACACCATGGCGATGTGATCACCCTTGGACCACCGGAGGTGAAAGGCGCCGTTACCCTCCACTTCCACAATCCGCCCCCGCTATGGGTTGCGGTTCTCACCTACAGCATTTGGGGAATTATGGGCATCAGTGCCCTTGGGATTGGCTTGCTGAGTGTGGAAGCCAACAAAGTGGCGGTGCGTCCCCTGCCACCCCTAGAGCAAGGCCCGATTATTCTCCTTGATCGCCAAGGGGAACTGATCAATCCAGTCGAAGATCGCCCCCACCGCGAACTCAAACGGCTCAATGAGTTTTCCCCTTACTTAGTCCATGGGGTCTTGGCCTCTGAGGATGTGCGCTACTACTGGCACTTTGGTGTTGATCCTCTGGGCATGGCGCGAGCGGTAGTTACCAACCTATTAACCCGCCAAACACGCGAAGGAGCAAGTACCCTATCCCAGCAGTTGGCACGTACACTCTTTCGTTCCCATGTGGGGATGGATGAGAGCCTCGGCCGCAAGTGGCGCGAAATGGCGGTTGCCCTCAAGTTGGAATTTTTCTACAGCAAAGATGAGTTGCTCTTGGCCTACCTCAACCGTGTCTATCTGGGTATGGGCAATCGTGGCTTTGAGGATGCGGCGCAATTCTACTTTGATAAGCCTGCCAAAGACTTGACACTCAATGAGGCCGCCACCCTAGTGGGGATTCTGCCGGCACCGAACCGCTTTAACCCGGTGCGCGACTACGATGCGGCGGTGGATTATCGCAATCGGGTCATTTTGCGCATGGTGCAGCAGGGCTACATCAGCAAAGAAGAGGGCGATCGCGCCCGTCGCTCCCGCATTGAAATTAGCCCAAAGGCGCGAGAATGGCTCAGCACCCAGCGCTTTCCCTACTACACCGACCATGTCTATCAAGAACTGGCTCAACTCCTTGGCGATGAACTCGCCCAAGAGGGCAACCTGATTGTGGAGACAGGCCTAGACCCCCGCTGGCAAGAACTGGCCGAAACCAGTCTGCGCAATTTTATCACCAGCACTGGCAGCGCCTATGGGGTTCATCAGGGGGGACTGATTACCCTGCGGCCGAGGGATGGTCTGATTCTTGCCCTCGTGGGTGGCGTGGATTACCAAAAAAGCCAGTTTAACCGTGCCACCCTTGCCCTGCGTCAACCGGGCTCCACATTCAAGGTGTTTGTCTATACCGAAGCCCTCCTGCAAGGCCATAGGGCTGGTGAAACCTTTTCCTGCGCGCCCGTCTTCTGGCAGGGGCAACAGTTCGAGGGCTGCCGTGGGGGGGGTGGTGCCATGGATTTAGCCACCGCCTTAGCCCTTTCGGAAAATCCGATTGCTTTACGTCTTGCCCAAGCCGTTGGTTTAGAAGCCACGATTCGATTGGCCAGAGCAATGGGGATTACGACGCCTCTGCAAGCGGTGCCCGGCCTTGTTCTCGGTCAAAGTGAGACGACCCTCCTTGAAATGAGTGGTGCCTTTGCCGTAATCGCCAATGAAGGACAGCGCATTCCCCCCCATGCCATTGTTTCGGTGCGCGATGGCGGTGATTGTAAAAGTACAAACGACTGGCAGACCTGTCGCCTGATCTATGCCGCGAGTGATGAAAGGCCTCAACGGGTGCTCGATCCAGCGATCGCCAATGAAATGACGCATTTGCTGACAGCTGTTGTCAGCCGGGGAACGGGTCGTGCCGCTGCCATTGGTCGTCCAGTCGCTGGCAAAACCGGCACTACCAATGATGGTCGCGATCTTTGGTTTATTGGCTATGTGCCCACTGCCGATGTTCTCACCGGAATTTGGCTGGGCAATGATGATAATAGTCCCAGCCAAGGCAGTAGTGGGTTGGCTGCTGCTCTTTGGGGCGAATATATGGGGCGTGCCCTAAATTAGAGTTCCTTGGGAAAGAAACGCACCGCTTGCGCGGCCACTTTCACAGGGGTACCAACGGGTAAATTCACAGCAAGGGGCTGGCGGGCATGGAAATCTTGACCGGAGGGCAGTTGAATGCAGTAGCGATACTCGCGACCAAGGAACTGGCGATCGCGAATCACAAAGCAGCTGGTTGCCGCAGTGTCTGGCTGCAATTGCACATCCTCTTCCCGAATCATCACCTCCCCTTCCCTCTTGGGGAGTGCTTCCGGCAGGGGAAACACGCCAACATCCGTGAGCACTTGAGAACCTTCAGCACAGGCGGGCAAAAAGTTGGCTTGGCTAATAAACCCAGCCACAAATCGCGAGGCCGGGCAGCAATAAATCTCCTCCGGCGTGCCCACCTGTTCAATTTTTCCTTTGCCCATAACGGCTAAGCGATCCGACAGACTCAGGGCTTCCTCCTGATCATGGGTCACAAAAATTGCCGTTGTCCCTGTGCCCTTGAGAATTCGGCGTAACTCTTCCCGCAGTTGCAGCCGCACTTGGGCATCCAGATTACTCAGGGGTTCATCCAGAAGAATCACCGCTGGTTGGGGGGCGATCGCCCGCGCCAAGGCAACTCGTTGCTGTTGGCCACCCGACAATTCATGGGGATAGCGCTTTTTCAGATCCGCCAGCTGCACTAGAGCCAAAACTGCTGCCACCCGCTCCTGAATTTGCTGCTTGTTCAGGCCTTGTTGTTGCAAACCAAAGGCAATATTCTCCGCCACTGTCAAATGGGGAAACAGGGCAAAGTCCTGAAAGACCATGCCCAAAGACCGTTGCTCAGGGGGCACAAAGACATTGGCCGCGGCCACACAGCGATCGCCTACCCTAATTTCCCCGGCATCGGGCGTGTCCAGACCCGCAATTAAGCGCAGTAAGGTTGTCTTGCCACAGCCTGAGGGTCCTAATAGACCCAGAATTTCCCCCTCCTGAACCCAGAGGCTGACATCGCGAATCGCAGCAAAGCGGCCAAAGGATTTATGTAAGTGCTCAACTTGGACGGCTGTTTGAAGCGTTGGCATCAGGGGAAGTGTGGTCATGATCACCCAGAAAGCGAACTGTCTGCAATCAGTAAAGCGAAGGAGCACCCACTGCATTAGGAATTATTTGCAGTACAGCCCTTTTCTGAAATATCGGGTACGTCAGGTAAGTGAAATGCTGACCCACACGTGCTTTTGCAGTGCTAAGCATATTCATCCCTGTGAAAAGGGCTGTAATTAGTGCTCCTCATATTCTGGCACAAAAGTCCTCGCTTGTTGCAGAGATTTTGCAATTGCTACACTCGCTGCCTAGGTTGCCATCCGCATCTAACTAGCATTGAGAATGCGTTGCACAATTTGCAGACCCGTCACCGCCTGCCAACCAAAGAGGATCACCAGAAACAGGTTGAGGGTCATGTGCAGGGCTCGAGCCGTCTCACTGCCCTTTTGCATAAAGGGAACTAAGCTAGCGGAAAGGGCAATCAGAGCCGTCATGGTCAGACCCACAATCAAGTGGGGCCCGACAAAGAGCTTGCCATTATTGATATAGGTCACAGCCATACCGCCAATCGTGCCCATCACCATTAGGGCGAGTAAGATGGCGCCAACTTGGTGGTGTTTGACGTTCACCTTGGCTTGGATCAGCGCTTTCTTTTCCTCGCCACTGAGGGAGCGCAGGCGACGGGTTTGAATCCCTAAATACATGGCATAAAGTGTGAGCGCAAAAAGAATCCACATCAGCACCGGGTGGGCAAAGGTAATCACCGGCTTAAGAGGCTCAGGAATTTCAATCATTGTTTTCGTGAACAGAACTCGGCAGGCAAAGCATTCATCGAAAGTTTGCTTTTCATATCGTAATACAGCCCTTTTCTAAAATATGGCCTACACCAAGGGGGCGCGAGGCTTCCGTAATTTTGACTGCTGCCAGCGTGTTCCATCCCCGCGAAAAGGGCTGTAGGGTTTACCCATCTGTTCTAAAGATGACAAAACGTTAGACTGAGAGCAGGACCTCTCCTTCGGTGTGTCAATCCTTGGGAACACGATTTATGATGAAAACTTTTTGGCAACGTCTCAAATCTGTCACCGCCATTGTGGCAGTGGGGGTATTGATTGCCCATCTTATCCTTGATAGTGGTGCCGCATGGGCCGCCCGCAGTGGTGGACGTGTCGGGGGTGGCTCCTTTAGTCGTCCGGCGCCCACCCGTTCCTACGGTGCCCCCCGCAGTGATTACGGCGGCTATGCTCAGCCCGTTCCAGTCTATGGCGGTGGTTTTGGCTTTCCCTTCCTGATTCCCTTCTTTGGTTTTGGCGGTGGCTTTGGCGGCCTATTCACGATCATTATGATTGGTGTGCTGGCCAATATCTTGATCTCCACCTTCCGCAACTTCCGCAATAGCAGTGATGAGTCAGAAATCTACCAAGACAACCCCGTGGTCTCGCTACATACGCTGCAGGTGGGACTCGTCGCCCAAGCTCGCGAACTCCAAGAGGAACTCAATCAACTAGCCCTCACTGCCGATACCGCAACGCCCGAAGGTCTCACCAAAGTGCTGCAAGAGGCAACCCTTGCCCTGCTGCGCCATCCCCAATACTGGGTCTATGCCCATGCCAGTAGCCAAGAAACCAAGCTGTTGCAAGCAGAAACCGCCTTTAACCAACTGGCACTTGCGGAGCGCAGTAAGCTGAGCGCTGAAACCCTCTCCAACTACCGCCGTGACATTAAGCAAACAGCGATCGCCCCCATTGTCAGCAATGATGTGGGTGAATATATTGTTGTAACTTTGGTGGTGGCTGCCACGGGTCGCTTGAAACTGCCCGCAGTCAATAATGACCTAGAGCTACGGCAAGCGCTGCAACAGTTGGGAGGCATTGGTAGCGATCGCCTACTGGCGGTCGAATTGCTCTGGCAACCCCAAGCCATTGGTGACACCCTCACTGCCGATGAGTTGCTAATGGCCTATCCACAACTGAAGCACCTCTAACCCCTAGGCCCCCTGAGCGGCTAAATGTACCGCGCCCCGCAATCCCACCTCTGGATTCGTAATCACTGCAACGTACAACTGCTCCATCAGGGGGCGAAATCGTCCCTTACTCACAAACCCTTGGCGAAACGTGCCATCGGTCATTTTCGGCAGAATTTTGGGGGCAATCCCTCCGGCAATCAGCACCCCCCCCAAGGGCAAACTTTTCAGGGCAAGGTTGCCAGCCTCTGCCCCATAGGCATCCACAAACATCCGTAAGGCTTCTGCACACAGAGGATCCCCCTCAAGGCCGTATTGACTGATCACGGCGGCGCGATCCTCCACCTCTGCCATGGCTGCTGCAACCACTGCTGATTCGGGAGCAAAGTGGACACTCTTGAGATACTCGTAAATTGCCACTAGCCCCGCGCCAGAAACCACCCGTTCCACAGAAACTCGCTCGTAGGTTTGCCACAAATAGCGCAATAGACCCATTTCCTGTTCATTGCGGGGTGGAAAGTCGGTGTGGCCACCCTCTAGGGGCATCACTTGGTAGCGATCGCCCTGCCAAATCATCAGTGCTTCCCCCAAGCCAGTACCCGCTCCCAATAGGGCAATAGGCGCTTGGGGACGCCGCGGCCGCTCCTGAAGGACAACAAAATCCGTCGGCGGTAATACTAATGCACCATAGGCTACGGCTGCAAAATCATTCAGCAGCGTCACGCAAGGGATCTGCAATGCCGTTTCTAATTCGGCACCACTGACCCGCCAGCCCAAATTGGTGACCTGAGCCACTTGGTCAATCACAGGCCCCGGAATCCCCAGACAAGCCCGCTGTGGATGGGCAGGACTCTCCTTGAGGAACGTTTGCAAAAGAGTTGTCAAGTCAGGGAAATCGCGGCTGGCGTATTTCGCCCTGTGAAGCAAATGCCAATCACTGCCCACCACATCCCATAACTCGATGAGAGTTTTTGTGCCACCCACATCGGCGCCAAGTACAACGGTCATTGCCCACCCCTTGCTAACTCACGCTATGGGCTAACACTCGCTGCATCACGAGGGCGTAGGCATCCTCAATGGCGCCCAAATCTTGGCGAAAACGATCTTTATCGAGAATGCGCTTTTTAGGATCACTTTCATCTTGATTCCAGAGGCGGCAACTGTCGGGACTAATTTCATCCGCTAAAAGAATCTCCCCCGTCGGACTGCGGCCAAACTCCAGCTTAAAGTCCACCAAGGTAATGCCACACTCCGCAAAAAAGCGACTGAGATGGGTATTGACGGCCAAGGCCATTTCCTTGATCGTTGCAACTTCCTCATCTGTAGCAATCTGCAATAGGCGCAGGCGATCGCCTGTAAGGAGCGGGTCACCAAGATCATCATTCTTGAGGTAAAACTCCACCAAGGGGGGATTGAGTTCTAATCCCAAGGGCAATCCCGTCTGCCGACAAAGGCTTCCCGCTGCCCGATTGCGCACCACCACCTCAAGGGGAATAATCTCTACTCGCCGAATGTGCATCTTGTTTGGCGCCACTTGAGCAATAAAATGGTTGGGGATGCCCTGAGCCGCCAGATACTGAAACAAATGGCTGGCGATCGCGCAGTTCATCACTCCCTTGTTTTGGATCGAGCCACGCTTCTGGGCATTAAAGGCGGTGGCCTCATCCTTGAACTCCGCCAGCAAGATGTCTGGATCCGCTGTGGCATAAATAATCTTTGCCTTGCCTTCGTACAAGGGAGAGAACTGAGTCATAAAAAGAGGTGCGTCTAAAAGCCAGATCTAGCCTAGCAAAGGCAGTCCCCCAATCCACAGCAGCTTGCTATAGGATAATCCCAATGGCTAAACCCCTCTTCGGCAAATTGGCATAGACTGACGGCAGGAGATAGATAGCGATGCCTCACTTCAGTAATCAACAGGCAGAAAAACTGGCAGAAATTGGTGCCTTCCTCCGCGAAAAGCGAGGGGAAGTGGGTCTAAGTCTTGAGGAGGTGGCCGCCAAAACGTTGGTGCGCCAGTCAATCCTTGCAGCCATTGAAAATGCCAACCTTGAGGAGTTGCCCGAACCCGTCTATACCCAAGGATTTATTCGCCGTTTTGCCGATGCCCTTGGCCTTGATGGCAAAAGTATTGCCGCCAATTTTCCAACAGTGGCTGACCCTGTGGAGCGCCCCGATAAACCCAGTCTTCCCAGGGGCGATATAGGTTGGCAGTTGCGCCCAATTCACCTCTACCTAATGTACTTTGCCCTCGTGGCAGCAGCAGTGGCTGGGTTGGCCTATCTCTTTCGTCCTCAAGCCCAAAGCATCACCGATTTAGCCCCCGCACCGACACCTACCGCGTCCCCCAGTCCCACACCCACCCCCACAGCAGCGGCAACACCGACGCCCAGCCCCACGACCCCTGAAACGGTTGAGGTCAAGTTGTCCCTCTCCGATGCCTCGTGGCTCGAGGTGGAAGCCGATGGTCGAGTTGTCTATGCTGGTATTTTGGAGTTGGGAACAGAGCGCAGTTGGCAAGCCAAGGAGCGTTTAATTGTCCGCACGGGGAATGCTGGCGCTGTCAAGGTGAGTGTCAATAATGGTCCGTCCCAACCGATGGGGCAACTGGGAGAAGTGACAGAAAAAGAATTTCTTGCTAGTCAGGCCACTTCAGAGAGGGCAACCACGTCAACAGCACCGGAGCGTAGCGTTTCCAACTAGGTCACCCTCAATGGATGCAGCAACCACCTATCAAGTGGGGGGCAGTTTACCGACCACATCGGCAGTCTATGTCCGACGGCAAGCGGATGCGGATCTGTTGGCTGCCCTGACCGCTGGTGAGTTTTGCTATATTCTCAATTCGCGGCAAATGGGCAAATCCAGCTTGCGGGTGCAAGTAACACAGCAATTGATCACAATGGGGTACCGCTGTGCTGCCCTCGACATTACCAAAATTGGCAGCCAAAATATTCAACCCGAGCAGTGGTATGCCAGCTTTGTGGGTGCCCTCATTCAGGGATTTCAGTTAACTGATGTGGTCTCCTTGCGCGCTTGGTGGCGCGATCGCCAGCTGGTGTCACCCATTCAGCGCCTCAGTGATTTCGTAGAAACAGTGCTGCTTGCCCACACCCGTGAACCCCTTGTCATTTTTATTGATGAAATTGATAGTTTGTTGAGTCTGCCCTTTTCCACCGATGATTTTTTTGCTTGGATCCGCGCTTGTTACAACCAACGGGCAGATTATCCCGAATATCAGCGCTTAACCTTTGCTCTCTTTGGCGTGGCCACCCCCGATCAACTGATTCAAGATAAGCAACGCACCCCCTTTAACATTGGTTGTGCCATTGATTTACAGGGATTTACCCTTGCGGAAGCCACCCCCCTACTCAAGGGCATTGCCCATCTTAGCGACAACCCCGATCAACTCTTGGCGGAAATTCTCAATTGGACGGGTGGCCAACCCTTCTTGACCCAAAAACTCTGTCGCCTGCTGCAACACCACGGGTCATTTATGCCGGCGTCAACCCTCTCCCATGAGTTAGCCCAGTTTGTCCAAGAGCATATCCTTCAGGATTGGGAGCGGCAAGATGAACCCGAACACCTCAAGACCATTCGCAATCGCTTGCTGGCCGATGAACAGCGCATCGGTCGTCTCTTGGGTCTCTATCAGCGGGTTTTAGAAACGGGGGGTATTCCCCTTGATGGCAGTAGTGAGCAGCGAGCCCTCGCTCTAACGGGATTGGTGTGCCAGCGCCAAGGCAAATTGCAGGTGTTTAACCCCATCTATGCCCAAGTTTTTGATGCCCAGTGGGTTGAGCAACAGTTGGCACAACTGCGCCCCTACAGTGAGGAGTTCCAAGCATGGCTGCGCTCTGGGGGCAGTGATAGCTCCCGTCTCCTGCGGGGACAAGCCCTTGAGGAAGCGTTGATCTGGGCCAGTGGCAAAAGCCTCAGTGATCTGGATTATCAGTATCTTTCTGCCAGTCAGGAGGCCAACCAGAAAGCGATTCAAGACACGTTACTGCTCGAGCGCCAAGAAAAGGAGACGATCAGTGCTGCCAACCGCATTCTCGAGGCAGCTCGCCAAAAAGCCAGTCGTCTGACCCGCCGCGCCCTCATGGCTCTTGGTATTGTTTCTGTGATTTCTCTGGGGGTAGCGGCAATTTTGGCAAAAACCTATGCAGATCTACAAGCCTCCCAAGAAAGTCTAGTCCTTGAGCAAACCAGTAATGATCTTCTGGAACAGTTTCAAGCCCAAGAGTTACCCGCCCTTTTAGCAGGTATTGAGGCAGGACGCCACTTAAAACGACTGGTGGGCGATCGCCCCCTGAGTCAATACCCTACGACGCGCCCCCTCTTTGTGCTTAATTTTCTCCTCGATCACATTCAAGCCCGCAACCAATGGCAGAGTGACAATACCCCCCTGATGGCGGCCTTTTTGACGGCTGATGGTCAGCAGTTCAGCATTAGTGAAAGCGGCGTTGTCGAATTTTGGCGAGTGAACGGCGAGCGACTGAGTGCCCAGTCTTTGGAGATTGGCAATGTCAAACTGGCACGGATCAGCCCTAGGGGCGATCGCGTGGGTCTGCTCAATAATAAGGGCGAAATTTCCCTGTGGCGTGTCGAACTGCAAAAACTTATCTTTGAACGGCGTTTGCCTGCCTTACCGATCAATAACTTTCGCTTTAGTCCAGAGGGGCAGGAGTTGGCGGCCACCACAACTACAGGGGATATGCTGCGTTGGAGCCTTGAAGGGGAATTACTGGCCACTATTCCCACCCCTAGCCAGAGTATCAATAGCTTGAGTTATGCCATCAGGGGCGATCGCTTGGCCACTGCCGATGAAGAAGGCTGGATTCGGGTTTGGTCTCGTCAGGGGGAACTGCTCCAAGCATGGCAAGTCCAAGCCGATCTTCCCGTTCCCCAAACCAGTTTGACCTATCTCAGCAATGGCCAACTGGCGACGGTAGGCAAAGATGGCACCCTCCGCCTTTGGAAGACCAAGGGGCAACAAATCAATCAATGGCGTGTCAGTGCAGCCCCAGTGTATTTTGTGGGTACGTCTCCTGTGGGCTATCGTCTATTGACCCTGAGCACAGATAACACGATGCGTCTGTGGCAGCCAACGGGTGAACTGATTGCTGAGTTGGGGAGTCATGAACGCCTGATCAATACCGTCAGCTTTAATCCAACGGGGTCAGTGCTCCTCAGTAGCGATCGCGGGGGGCAAATGACGCTGTGGTACCTCGATCATCACCGCACGGAACACTGGTTTGCCGATCAAGAAAGTATTTGGACAGTGGCCTTAGATCCCCAAGCAGCCACAGTGGTCACGGGGGGCAAAGATGGTCGCGTCAAGTACTGGCAACGGGATGGCACGCTCCTTGCCACAACCCCAGTTCTCGATCCTCAAGGCATCAACCAAGTGCTCTTTAGTCCCAGCGGCCAACGGGTAGCGATCGCCACCAAAGGGGGAAAATTAGTGATCTGGAACCTTGCGGATCGCTCCCAGCAAATCTGGCAACTGCCCATCGAGGCTACCCTCTACACCGTGTCCATAGATCCCCAACGACGGTACTTAGCCGCAGGCGATGAAAAAGGCACCATTTATCTTGTTGACCTCCAGCGGCCAGAGAACATTCAAAAGCGCAAAAGTGAAGGGGAAATTTGGAGCCTCAGCTTCCATCCGACACTCCCCCTGCTGGCGAGTACGGGGTCTGCGGGCACAATTGAGGTCTGGAATTTTGAGGGCGATCGCCTTGCCTATCGCCTGAACCCTGATGCAGGATGGCTGGCCAGTCTTGAATTTAGTGCCAACGGCCAATTTCTAGCGGCGGCTGGCGAAAGTGGCTCCGTCTATTTGTGGTCAATTCACGGCAAGAATGCCCCCAGCAACCCCCGTGTGTTTCGTGCTCACCAGCGCAGTATTGTCAGTCTCGGTCTTAGCCCCGATGGTGAAATGATTGCCACCGCCTCCCCCGATCGCAGTGTGCGGGTTTGGAACCAAAGAGGCCAGCTCATTACACTGATTGATCGTATTTCTGCCATTCCCTACAGCGTTGATGTGAGTGGCCAAGACGAACTTTATGTGGCGATTGGTACCGAGGATGACGAGGTCTTGATTAGCCCGCTGGCCACCCTAGGACAGTTATTAACCAGCGCCTGTGACTGGCTCAAGGACTACCGTCAACAAAATCCCGATGTTGCTCAAGCCTGTCCCTAAACGCTTGCAAGGGAAGCAAGGGGATTCGGAACCTCCTCGCTGGTGAATTGCCCCATCAGCACATACTCCAAGCGCAGCTTCAGCCACTGAATAAATTGCTGGTTGGTGGAGATAATGGCTGCGGCGGGCTGTGGACAACGCGCCTTCTGTTCAGCAAACTGGGGCTGCTCTAAAAACGCCGGCTCGGGCACCAGCCAAAAATCAATCTCTTTGCCTTGCTCCCGATAGTGACGCTGTCGCTCGCGAAACACTTCCTCAAGGGGTTCTTCCTCAGTCAAAAACTTTTTGCTTGCGAGAATGTAATAGTACGTCGCCATAGGGATCTATGCAAAACCACAACATATTCTATACAGTCCTCAGCTTAGCATAGGGGGAACCCCTGCCTCCATAACACTCTAGTTCTGAAGTTTTCTGAGGTTTCTGGTCGGAGCGATCGCTCTTCCTAGCCCATGCACCGCGACTCCCTCTTTTACCAACTGTTTGCCCAGCTGCCCCAAACCCTCTTTGACCTCTTGGGCAGAGACACACCGCAGGGGTATCGTTTTGAATCCGTGGAACTCAAGCAAACGGCCTTTCGCATTGATGGCGTCTTCGTGCCCCCCGACCCCTCGGGAATAGTCTATTTTTGTGAAGTGCAGTTTCAGCGGGACAACACCTTCTACGAACGATTCTTTGCGGAAATCTTTCTCTATCTGCGGCTGTATCGTCAAACCTTCTCTGATTGGCAAGCGGTGGTTATTTATCCCAATCGCCAAGCAGAACAAGAGTGTTTTGAGCCGTATCAATTGTTAGTGAATAGCGATCGCCTGCGTCGGGTCTATTTGAATGAACTCGGTTCACTTGAGGCGTTGCCATTGAGCCTAGCCCTGATGCAGCTCACCGTGTTACCCGAAGCAGAAATGCCGACAGCAGCACGGTTGCTGGCAGAGCGCACTCGCACAGAGGCAGTGCCAAGGCCAGAAGCCATAATGGAGTTAATCACAACCATTGTGCTCTACAAGTTCACCAAGCTGAGTCGCGAGGAGGTACTGCGCATGCTGGGGTTTACCACTGAAGAACTAAAGCGGACGCGATTTTATCAAGAAGTGTATGCTGAGGCACGAGAGGAAGGGCGACAAGAGGGGCGACAAGAGGGGCGACAAGAGGGGCGACAAGAGGGACGAGAAGAAGGACGGCAAGAAGGATTGCAGCAAGGAGAAGCAGCCGTTGTCCTACGGCAGTTAAGGCGGCGGTTTGGTAGTGTGCCCAATGACCTTGAAGAACGGATTCGTCAGCTCTCTCCCGATCAAATCGAAGCGTTGGCAGAAGCACTCCTAGACTTCACTGGTCTAGAGGAAGTGTTTGCGTGGCTAAATCGCTCTTCCTAGCCCATGCACCGCGACTCCCTCTTTTACCAACTGTTTGCCCAGCTGCCCCAAACCCTCTTTGACCTTTTGGGCATAGACACCCCTCAGGGGTATCGTTTTGACTCCGTGGAACTCAAGCAAACGGCCTTTCGCATTGATGGCGTCTTCGTGCCCCCCGACCCCTCGGGAATAGTCTATTTTTGTGAAGTGCAGTTTCAGCGGGACAACACCTTCTACGAACGATTCTTTGCGGAAATCTTTCTCTATCTGCGGCTGTATCGTCAAACCTTCTCTGATTGGCAAGCGGTGGTTATTTATCCCAATCGCCAAGCTGAACAAGAGTGTTTTGAGCCGTATCAATTGTTAGTGAATAGCGATCGCCTGCGTCGGGTCTATTTGAATGAACTTGGTTCACTTGAGGCGTTGCCATTGAGCCTAGCCCTGATGCAGCTCACCGTGTTACCCGAAGCAGAAATGCCGACAGCAGCACGGTTGCTGGCAGAGCGCACTCGCACAGAGGCAGTGCCAAGGCCAGAAGTCATAATGGAGTTAATCACAACCATTGTGCTCTACAAGTTCACCAAGCTGAGTCGGGAGGAGGTGCTGCGCATGCTGGGGTTTACCACTGAAGAACTAAAGCGGACGCGATTTTATCAAGAAGTGTATGCTGAGGCACGAGAGGAAGGGCGACAAGAGGGGCGACAAGAGGGGCGACAAGAAGGATTGCAGCAAGGAGAAGCAGCCGTTGTCCTACGGCAGTTAAGGCGGCGGTTTGGTAGTGTGCCCAATGACCTTGAAGAAGGGATTCGTCAGCTCTCTCCCGATCAAATCGAAGCGTTGGCAGAAGCACTTCTAGACTTCACTGACCTAGAGGAAGTGTTTGCGTGGCTAAATCGCTCTTCCTAGCCCATGCACCGCGACTCCCTCTTTTACCAACTGTTTGCCCAGCTGCCCCAAACCCTCTTTGACCTTTTGGGCATAGACACCCCTCAGGGGTATCGTTTTGACTCAGTCGAGTTGAAGCAAACCGCCTTTCGCATTGATGGCGTCTTCGTGCCCCCTGACCCCTCGGGAATAGTCTATTTTTGTGAAGTGCAGTTTCAGCGGGACACTACCTTCTACGAACGATTCTTTGCTGAAATCTTTCTCTACTTGCGTCTGTATCGCCAAACCTTCTCTGATTGGCAAGCGGTGGTTATTTATCCCAATCGCCAAGCTGAACAAGAGTGTTTTGAGCCGTATCAATTGTTAGTGAATAGCGATCGCCTGCGTCGGGTCTATTTGAATGAACTTGGTTCACTTGAGGCGTTGCCATTGAGCCTAGCCCTGATGCAGCTCACCGTGTTACCCGAAGCAGAAATGCCGACAGCAGCACGGTTGCTGGCAGAGCGCACTCGCACAGAGGCAGTGCCAAGGCCAGAAGTCATAATGGAGTTAATCACAACCATTGTGCTCTACAAGTTCACCAAGCTGAGTCGGGAGGAGGTGCTGCGCATGCTGGGGTTTACCACTGAAGAACTAAAGCGGACGCGATTTTATCAAGAGGTTTATGCTGAGGCACGAGAGGATGGATTACAGCAAGGATTACAACAAGGACTACAGCAAGGACTACAGCAAGGACTACAGCAGGGATTGCAACAAGGATTGCAACAAGGACTACAGCAAGGAGAAGCAGCCGTTGTCCTGCGGCAGTTAAGGCGGCGGTTTGGTAGTGTGCCCAATGACCTTGAAAAACGCATTCGTCAGCTCTCTGCCGATCAAATCGAAGCGTTGGCAGAAGCACTCCTAGACTTCACTGACCTAGAGGCAGTGTCTGATTGGCTCGATCGCTCCGCCTAAGAATACTGCCTCGCGTGTTGATCTATTTGGGTTGACATGCCCTAGACCCAAGAGGGGTAACATCGGCTGTTAAAATTTGTGATGGACTATCCATACGTGCAGCATTTTTGCCCTTAGGAGAGAACTGATTTGAGCGAAGCAGCCGTTGCCATTGTCACTGGTGCCTCACGGGGAATTGGTCGGGCGATCGCCCTCGAACTGGCGAAAGAAGGAGCCACTGTAGTTGTCAACTACGCCCGTTCTGCTGAAGCTGCCCTTGAAGTGGTGCAAATGATTGAACAGCAAGGGGGAACAGCGATCGCGATTGCTGCCGATGTATCTATCCCTGAGCAGGTCGATACCCTTGTGGCCAAAACGGTGGACACCTATGGCCGCGTCGATGTGCTGGTCAACAATGCCGGCATTACCCGCGACACGCTGCTGCTGCGCATGAGCCTCGAGGATTGGCAGGCGGTGATTAACCTGAACCTGACGGGGGTCTTCCTGTGTACCCGTGCGGTGAGTAAACTGATGCTCAAGCAAAAGCGGGGACGAATTATCAACATTGCTTCGGTAGCCGGGCAAATGGGCAACCCTGGCCAAGCCAACTACAGTGCTGCCAAAGCAGGCGTGATTGGGTTTAGCAAAACTGTGGCCAAAGAACTCGCCAGTCGGGGCATTACCGTGAATGCCGTTGCCCCCGGTTTTATTGCCACTGAGATGACCGCTGGACTCAAGGCAGAGGACATTCTTAAATTCATTCCCCTAGGGCGGTATGGCGAACCCACAGAGGTGGCAGGGATGGTGCGCTTTTTGGCCTTGGATCCGGCAGCCGCCTACATTACGGGGCAAGTCTTCAATGTGGATGGTGGTATGGTGATGGCCTAGGCGCCTTGGAGTAGTGCAGCAACCCATGACCGACGCGATTACCCTCCCCAGTCAATACGATCCCAAGCAAACCGAGGCCAAATGGCAACAGCTTTGGGAAAGCAGTGGTGTCTTTCACGCCGATCCCAACCACCCTGGCAAGCCCTATTGCATTGTCATTCCGCCTCCGAATGTCACCGGCAGTTTGCACATGGGTCACGCCTTTGAGCACGCCCTGATTGATGTGCTGATTCGCTATCACCGCATGATTGGTCGCAACGTCCTCTGGCTGCCGGGGACAGACCATGCCAGTATTGCTGTTAGCACGATTTTGGATCAACAGTTGCACGCGGAGGGCACCAACCGCTTTGCCTTGGGACGAGAGGCCTATCTGCAGCGGGCTTGGGCGTGGAAGGAGTCATCGGGCAATACGATTGTCGGCCAAATTCGTCGCTTGGGACTGTCGGTGGATTGGTCGCGCGAACGCTTCACCATGGACGAGGGGTTGTCGCGGGCGGTGCTGACCGCCTTTAATCGCCTCTATGAAGCAGGGCTGATCTATCGCGGTAAGTATTTGGTGAACTGGTGCCCCGCCAGTCAATCGGCAGTCTCGGATTTAGAAGTGGAAAACCGTGAAGTACAGGGGCATCTCTGGCATTTTCGCTATCCGCTGACGGATGGCTCAGGATATTTGGAGGTGGCGACGACCCGGCCAGAAACGATGCTGGGAGATACAGCGGTGGCGGTTCACCCTGAGGACGATCGCTATCGCCATTTGATTGGCAAAACGCTGCGGCTTCCCCTGATGAATCGGGAAATTCCCATTATTGGCGATCCCTTAGTAGATCCGACCTTTGGCACCGGCTGTGTGAAAGTCACCCCAGCCCACGATCCCAATGATTTTGTCATGGGGCAACGCCATCACCTACCCATGATTAACCTGATGAATAAGGATGGCACCCTCAATGAGAATGCTGGCGAGTTTGCAGGTCTGGATCGCTTTGTGGCGCGTAAACAGGTGGTGGCTCGCCTAGAGGCAGAGGGCTTTTTGGTACGGGTGGAGGACTATAAACACACCGTTCCCTATAGCGATCGCGGCAAAGTCCCCATTGAACCGCTCCTCTCTACTCAATGGTTTGTGAAAATTCGTCCCCTCGCGGATGCTACCCTCAAGGCACTGGATAAAAAGCACTCCCCCCGCTTTATCCCCGATCGCTGGGCAAAGGTCTATCGCGATTGGCTGGTGAACTTACGGGATTGGTGTATTTCACGGCAACTGTGGTGGGGGCATCAAATTCCCGCTTGGTATGTGGTCAGTGAAACCGAAGGCAAAGTGCGCGATGACACGCCCTTTGTGGTGGCCATGGATGAGGCCGCTGCCCGCGCCAAGGCGATCGCCCAATTTGGCAAGGAGATTCAGCTCCAGCAGGATCAGGACGTACTGGATACGTGGTTTTCCTCTGGTCTATGGCCCTTTTCTACCCTCGGCTGGCCCGATGATACGCCAGACTATCGCTGCTATTACCCCAACACCACCCTTGTGACCGGGTTTGACATCATCTTTTTCTGGGTGGCGCGGATGACTATGATGGGGCAGTACTTCACGGGTAAAATCCCCTTCCGCGATGTCTATATCCACGGCTTGGTGCGGGATGAAAACAACAAGAAAATGTCCAAGTCTGCCAACAATGGCATTGACCCGCTGATCTTAATTGAAAAATACGGTACTGATGCGCTGCGCTATAGCTTGGTCAAGGAAGTGGTGGGCGCCGGTCAGGATATTCGCTTGGCCTACAACCGCAAAACCGATGAATCGGCAACCGTCGAGGCGGCTCGCAACTTTGCCAACAAGCTCTGGAATGCCTCTCGCTTTGTGTTGCTGAATCTAGAGGGACAAACCCCCAGCCAGTTGGGGACACCACAGCGGCGGGACTTGGCGGCCAGCGATCGTTGGATTCTCAGTCGCTACCACACGGCCATTCAAACCACCCGCGAACGCATTGAAAGCTATGGCCTTGGGGAGGCGGCTAAGGGACTCTACGAATTCATCTGGGGGGATTTTTGCGACTGGTACATTGAACTGGTGAAACCCCGTTTGCAAGGGGAAAACACCAAAGCTAAGCGCACGGCGCAACAGGTGCTAGCCACGGTTCTCGATGGTATCCTGAAGCTGCTCCATCCTTTCATGCCCCACATCACCGAGGAAATTTGGCACACGCTGCATCAGGTGGGAGACAGTGAAGTTTTAGCGGTACAACCCTACCCGAAAGTGAATCGCCGCGCCATTGACCCTGACCTTGAAGCCCAATTTAGCCTTTTGATTGAAACCATCCGCACCCTTCGCAATCTGCGGGCAGAGGCAGGGATTAAGCCGGGATTGTATATTACGGCCTTGATTGAGGCCAGTGCTGAGGAAGCACCGATCTTTGAGGCTGGGGCGGCAGATATTCAACACCTAGCGCGCCTTGAGTCGCTAACCATTGGCACCGACCTGCAAATTCCGCAGCAGGTGTTTAGTGGTGTGGTTGGCAAAAGCGAGGTGCTCATTCCCCTAGCGGGGGTCGTGGATGTGGCGGCCTTGGTGGCCAAACTCCAGCAGGAGGGCGAGCGCCTGACCAAAGACATTCAATCTTTAACGGCTCGCCTCAACAACCCCAATTTTGTTAACAAAGCCCAACCAGAGGTGGTGGCTATGGCTCAGGCGCAACTGACCGCTGCCCAACAGCAACTCGCGATTATTCAGCGCCGACTCCAGTCGCTAAGTGCCGATGCCTAAACCCAATCCTGATCAGTAGAAAACAGCACCGCAAGCAGTTGAAGCCTACTTGTGTGATCGCTCGCCTCGTTAACGTGCAATAAAAAATAGGGGGGTGTTTCCCCCCCCCCTAAAATGGACTGAGAAAATCTCAGCCTTAGTAGCGATAGCCGCCGTAGCCGCTGTTGGCCTGATTGGGCTTGTAGACAATAAAGCCCATCACTTGGCACTGCTTGATATTGTCAAAGGCCACCACCCGGATAAAGCAGTTAGGATATTCCGAGCGGCACTGCTGCACCTCGTTGAGCACCTCTTGGGCATTGGTGCAGTTAAACAGGGGCAGCTTCCACATCGTCCAGTAGTGAATCTCAGCATCAGAGGTTTCGTTGAACTCTACGCAGGGGTGGTAACCCTGATCAATCGCGTACTGGATTTGCCGCATAATTTGGGCATCACTGAGGGGAGGCAGGTAGGAGAAAGTTTCGTAACGACGCTCTTTGGGCAGTGTTTTCATAGGTTCCTCAATTGGTTCACAGTCAACAAATTATTCAGGAGTTTCTGGATGGCTGCTCTCAACATTGGCTTCCGACACTTGGGTCATCCGCTCCAGTTGTTGACAGCGTTGTTGCAAGTTGGCCTGCTGGATGCCCGCACGTAACATTTCTGGTAGATAGTCCGCCACCATTTCCGCGAGATGTTCGCGTACCGTGAGGATGCGAAAACCGAGATCGGGCTGTTCGCGAAAGAGAGCTTCCAAGTAGCGTTCACCATCTTGGATACTTTCTTGACTCGTGAACTGGTGTAGCCAGAGCGATCGCGGTGGATCGGTTTCGGCCAGTTGCCCAATCACGGTTCGCACGGCCTGATAGGTGAGATAACTCATCAGGGTTTTGGTGGTTTGCTTCGCAATGTGCTTGACATCCATAGACCTACGGGGAAATCGTTGCCGTAGCTCCGATTGAACCCCAACTGCACCACCTAGATCGTGTCTTGCGCTTCAAACTCGAACTTGATTTCTTTCCAGAGTTCGCAGGCAGCAGCCAGTTCTGGACTCCAGCGAGCGGCTTCGCGGATGATGTCGCTGCCTTCGCGCATCAGGTCACGACCTTCGTTGCGGGCTTGGATGCAGGCTTCAAGGGCGACCCGGTTCGCAGTTGCCCCCGGTGCATTCCCCCAAGGGTGACCAAGTGTGCCGCCCCCAAATTGCAGCACAGAATCATCACCAAAAATGTCCACCAGTGCGGGCATGTGCCAGACGTGAATGCCACCAGAAGCCACCGCCATCACTCCTGGCATCGAGGCCCAGTCTTGGGTGAAGTAAATGCCACGAGAGCGATCCTGCTCAATGTAGTTTTCCCGCAACAGATCGATAAAACCAAGGGTGATGGCTTTATCCCCTTCCAGCTTACCGACAACGGTACCGGTGTGGATGTGGTCACCCCCAGACATCCGCAAGCACTTGGCCAAGACCCGGAAGTGGATGCCGTGGTTTTTCTGACGGTCAATCACAGCGTGCATAGCGCGGTGAATGTGCAGTAGCATGCCATTGTCACGGCACCATTTGGCCAAGGTAGTGTTGGCAGTGAACCCCGCGGTCAGGAAGTCATGCATGATGATGGGCATTTCCAGTTCTTTGGCAAACTCTGCCCGCTTCAGCATTTCCTCGCAAGTGGGAGCGGTTACGTTGAGATAGTGGCCTTTGATTTCGCCAGTTTCGGCTTGGGCTTTGTGAATGGCATCGGCAACGAAGAGGAAGCGATCGCGCCAGCGTTGGAAGGGCTGGGAGTTGATGTTTTCGTCATCTTTGGTGAAGTCCAGACCACCGCGCAGACATTCATAAACGGCACGGCCATAGTTTTTCGCCGACAGACCCAGTTTCGGCTTGATCGTGCAGCCCAAGAGGGGACGACCATATTTATTCAATTTGTCGCGCTCCACTTGAATCCCGTGGGGGGGGCCTTGGAAGGTTTTCAGGTAAGCCACCGGAATCCGCAGGTCTTCTAGACGCAGCGCTTTGAGGGCTTTGAAACCAAACACGTTCCCCACAATGGAGGTCAGCATGTTGGTGACGGATCCTTCTTCAAAGAGATCCAGCGGGTAGGCAATGTAGGCGATGAACTGATTATCTTCACCCGGCAGGGGTTCGATGTCGTAGCAGCGACCTTTGTAGCGATCCAAGTCGGTCAGCAGGTCGGTCCACACGGTGGTCCATGTCCCTGTCGAGGATTCTGCGGCAACGGCGGCGGCAGCTTCCTCAAAGGGCACGCCCGGCTGCGGGGTCACACGAAAGGCCGCTAGAATATCGGTATCTTTGGGAGTGTAATCAGGGGTGTAATAGGTCAGGCGGTAGTCTTTTACCCCTGCCTGATACCCAGCTTTCTGGGATTTGGATTGCGTATAGGCCATAGACGTTTTTCCTCTTTAACAGTGACTGTGCCGAATAGAGCAATCTCTACGGGCAACCTTTGCAATGGGTAGTGTGAACGCTACGATTCCCCCAAAATGGGGCAAAATTGAGCAATGCAAAACTCAGCGAGATGATGCAACCATCCGCAAGCCTGTGATATCGTCGTAGGTCTTATGCTTAAGCATCAGCTTAGTTGATACCCAATGCAATAACTTTTGCTTTGGAGATTCTTAATTATTCTATAGGTTTGGGTTATCAATCTTTAGAGTTGTTTATAGGTTTCTAATCAGAGGCGCACAACCATAGTGCTCTGTCTATTCAAAAACGATTGAGGATTATCTGAAATCAATTGAATGGCGTTCATGGGGGGCGATCGCTCTATTGTTTTTGCAAAAAAGGGGGTGGAATTTCTATGAGTCCGATCATTCAATGGTATCCCGGCCACATTGCTAAGGCAGAACGCGCCCTTAAGGAACAACTGAAACAGGTGGATGTGATCTTAGAAGTGCGGGATGCACGGATTCCCCTGGCCAGTTACCATCCCCAAATTCGTCAGTGGGCTAGTGGCAAGCACCGCCTCTTAGTGCTCAATGGCATGGACAGGATTAGCGATCGCGATCGCCAGCAGTGGCTGACATGGTTTGAGACCCAAGGAGAAACCGTCTTTTTCACCAATGCGCAGCGGGGGGAAGGGATTCGCCAACTCCAACAGGCGGTGGTGCGGGCAGGGGCTGCCATGAATCAACGCCGTCAACAGCGGGGCATGCAAGTAAGAGCCGTACGGGCTGTGGTTCTGGGGTTTCCCAATGTGGGCAAGTCAGCACTGATTAATCGCCTTTTGCAGCAGCGGGTGGTCGAGAGTGCCGCTCGGCCGGGGGTAACCCGGCAACTGCGCTGGGTACGTTTGTCTCCCACCTTGGAACTTTTGGATGCGCCGGGGGTGTTGCCTATGAACTTCAAGAATCAAGAGGCGGCGGTGAAACTGGCCATTTGCGATGACATTGGCCAAGCTGCCTATGATCCTTGTCGGGTGGCGCCGATTCTTGTTGAGCTACTGCACCAGTTGGGACAGGCCGATCGCCTCAGCGATCGCTATGGTCTAGCCGTCACCGACACGGGTGAAACCTATCTTCATGATCTCGCCAGTCGCCGCTACCATGGGGACTTAGAACGGGCGGCTCGTCAACTTTTGCAAGACTATCGCCGAGGGTACTTGGGGGCGATCGCCCTTGAGCGTCCCCCTTTGCAAGATAATATGTAAGTATTTCTGCAATTTTAATTGCTGTGCCATGAAAACACTGATGATTACTGTGGGCAACCGACAGGTGGGCTGGCGGTGCAAAGACGGTATTGTGCGCAATTTTGGAGCTGATGGTGATCCTGCCCGTAAGGGGAATGCGCCACCTCACCTGAGTGAGTTGTACGAGGAATTTGGCATCCAACGGGGTTTTCATGATCCTGAGGCAAAGCACCGCCACAACGTGCGCTATTTAAGTGAAATCGTTTATCGGCATTGTCAAGCTAAGAATGACTTTTCACCCGTGGTTTTGCTGCTGGATGAGCAAATCTTGGCAGCACACTATGCCACGCCAACGGAACCTGCGGAGGTGATTCTCTGGGGAACAGATCAGCCAGAGTCGGTCGGCTGGCAATTTTACGCCATGGATACTTGCTGGTTGGCGCAGTTGATGGCAGGGGCGATTCGGCAGCGCTATCCCCACCTCAACGTCACGGTTTGGAACTGTCCGGTTGATGTGAATCAGAGGCAAGCCCTGTGGGACTTCACGGAAAAGCAGTTAGAGCAATATATTAAGCGTCTGCCAGAGAACGCGGCTGGCAATTGGCAGTTGCAAATTCAAACAAAGGGGTCTGTCCCTCAAATGGCAGATGCTTTGAACATGATTGCGGCAGTTCTCATGCGTCAGTATCCCGTTAGGAAAATTATCCCGACAGAGCCAAAACCGTTCTTTGATCCAAGCAATCAGTCTGCTCGCAGTGCTGAATCTCTTGAAGAGGTGTCTTTAGGTGAGGTCTTTTGGCCACTGGAACGCCAGCGGATTGCCACAGCATGGAAACGGGGCGACTTTGCTGCCGCAAAGGTACTCCTTGAAGCCCATCGCGATCGCCATAAAGCGCTCTATCAGTTGGCCGATCGCCTTGCCTTAGCAACAAACTGGAGTATTCAAGATTTTCTCAAGGGAATTCAGGGGGAACGCTGGCTGGATCAAAAGCCTACGAAAGCAGTGACTCACAAAGCTCAACGGCAGCAGTGGCGCGAGGCGACGGTCAATCGTTGTCCCAATAGTGAAACGGCCACCAGCAAGTTCTTGAAAATTTGGGAATTTGAGCTATTGATTGATCTGAGCTTGCAGCAGGCGAACTATACCCTCGCCTTTATGCAATTTGCCCAGATGCTTGAACGGCTCCTGTTTTGGCGATGCGAACAGGAAGATTGGCGCACTCAGGGGCACTTAGGTGAGGAATTTTTGCAGGAGGGCAACTATCGTGATCCGACATTGGGGGTGCTGTGGCGAGCCTGGGCAAAAGCGGAGCAGCGATCGCCCGCTGATGACCTTGTTAAAAAGCTGGGGACGGTCAATGAATATCGCAATGGCGTTGTTCACCGCAATCGAGCGATCGGCCGTAAAGAGTTGACTCAGTTGGCCGGTGTTTCCCCAGAGACATCCCCAGCAGAAATTCATCAAGGGCTGTTAAATGTCCTTTGCCAAGTTCTCAATCAAGAACAAATGCCAGAAAAAGGGGTGGCGCGATCGCTCTACGAGTGGGGACTAGAGCAACTGAAGTAATCCCAATCCCAGCCTAAGCAGCAATCTCCACGCCAAAGACCTCTTGGAAGACTTTGCCCACCTTGTAGCCGGAGTCAATTGACTCAAGGGGATCCTTGCGCAGACGGTGCCGCAGACACAGGACAATCACTCGTGAAATATCCTCGACGGTAACATCCGTGCGTCCCTCAAAGGCGGCCAAGGCCTTGGCAGCGCGGTTGGTGACAATGTCTCCCCGCAGGCCATCCACATCTAGCTCGGCACAGACTTGGGAAATTTTCACCCGCAGTTCGTAGTCAATTGTGACACTCGGCAAGAGGGCTTGGGCAGCAACCAGCTTGGCTTGCAGCGCTTCCTGTTGAGCTTGGTATTTGGCCAAAAAGGCTTCGGGGTTTTGATCAAATTGCGATCGCTGCTCAACAATTTCTACCCGCAGGGTGGCATCCTTAACGGTGCGAATCTCGGCGTGCATGCCAAAGCGATCCAGCAGTTGCGGTCGCAGTTCCCCTTCTTCGGGGTTACCAGAGCCAACTAAGACAAACCGTGCTGGGTGACGAATTGAAATACCTTCGCGCTCAACGGTATTCCAGCCGGAGGCAGCGGCATCCAGCAGCACATCCACCAAATGGTCGTCGAGCAGGTTCACCTCATCCACATAGAGAATGCCGCGGTTAGCCCTCGCCAAAAGACCCGGTTCAAACGCTTTCACCCCCTCCGCAAGGGCTTTTTCAATATCAATGGTGCCGCAAACCCGATCCTCAGTTGCCCCCAAGGGCAGATCCACCATCGGCACTTTTTTCTTAATGGTGTGAAGGGGTTCACCCGCCGCCACCGCCACCTTCACTGCGTCGCTCATGAGATCGGGATCGTTAGGATGACTGTTGAAGGGGTCATCGGCCACCACCTCAATTTCCGGCAGCAGATCCGCTAGGGCGCGAATGGTGGTTGATTTGCCCGTGCCGCGATCGCCCATAATCATCACCCCACCAATTTTGGGGTCAATGACATTGAGCAACAATGACAGTTTCATTTCGTCCTGACCGACAATTGCCGTAAAGGGAAAAACAGGCCGACGAGGGACAGCAGTCGCAGTCACAGGCATCACATCGCAAAAACAGCATTGATTATTGTGCCACATTGCGCTTGCGCTGCCACAGCAAAATTTTTCCGCAAAATCCTAGCCCTAGGTGGAGGAACTGTGATACCCTAAGTAGGAACAATTAAGGAGCTAGGCGCTCTCATTGCTTTTGCTCCATTACGTCCATGCAGGTTCTCAATTAGCAACAATCGCTGTGAACCCATCCAGTTATTTTACACCACTAATCAAGGCAGGGGCTTTGCGTACCCTTGGGGGACGTAGACCTCAGTTGCGAGCGGTTTCTCACGCCCGACTGTCCATTTTTGAATCGTGTTGTTTTTAAGCTGCCGAAGGGAGGTTTCTTTATGTCCGTGCGTTTATATGTGGGCAATCTGCCGCGTGAACTGAGCCGCGAAGAGCTAGAAGCCCTATTTAACCAAGAAGTGGGCGAAGTGGGCACCACCAAACTAATTACCGATCGCAAGACTGGTAAGTGCCGCGGTTTCGGCTTTGTCACCGTTGAATCCGAGGAAGTGGCGGATCAGGTGATTGAGAAACTCAACGGCTACACCTTTAAGGACAATCCCCTCAAGATTGAGAAAGCCAACGAGAAGCCCAAATCTGAAGCTAAGGAAAATAAGGAAAAAGAAGAAACAGTGGCCGAAAAACCCACTCCCAGCAACCGCAATAATCGCAAAAATAATAAAAACAATGGGCGGCGTACCCCAGCCAATTCGGCGCCGGCTGAATATAGCTCCATGGATACCGAGGCGGCTCAACCGGATCCCCGCTGGGCAGATGCCTTAGCACAGCTTAAGGAACGGCTCCTCGCCCAAAGCAGCAACGCTTAAAGGTTTTAGGCAGTTTCTATGACGGTGGATCCCTGGCCATTTGTGACCCCGGGTATCCCCGATGATCTCTTTGAGCGCTTACCAGGTATTCCCCTCACCCAACGGGAAACGCGATTATTGATGCTTTCCTATTTGCGGCTTGAGCCGGACTCTTGTCTTTGGGATGTGGGCGCGGGCACGGGTACGATCGCTGTTGAGGCAGCACGCTTGGCGAAGCGGGGACAGGTGATTGCCATTGAACGGGATGAGGAAGTCGTTGATCTGATCCAACGCAATTGCGATCGCTTTGGCGTCAAAAATGTGCAAATTGTTGCTGGTTCGGCTCCAGATTGCTTTCCCCAGTTACGTCGCACCCCGCAGCGCATTTGTCTCGAGGGGGGGCGCCCGATTAAGGAAGTTTTGCTGCAAGCGTGGGAGTATCTTGCGCCCGGTGGTCGCTTGGTGGCGATCGCCAGCAGTTTAGAAAATCTCTATGCCCTCTCTGAAGGGTTCGCGACAGTCCAAGCCCGCAGCCTAGAGGTGGTGCAATCGGTCATCAATCGCCTAGAAACGCGGGGCGGCCACCAAATTTTTGCAGCAGTGGAACCGATCTTTATTCTCAGTGGCGAGAAAATTTCCTAATGGGCAGCGGGCAACTGTGGGTGGTGGGTACCCCCATTGGCAATCTTGAGGATATAAGCGCTCGTGCCCTGCGCATTCTCAAGGCAGTGGATCTCATTGCTGCGGAGGATACACGCCACACCGGCCGCCTGTTACAGCATTTTGGCATTACCACACCCCAAATCAGTCTCCATGAGCACAATACCCAACAGCGCGTGCCCCAACTGCTTCAGCGCCTAGAGGCGGGTCAACAGATTGCCTTGGTTAGCGATGCAGGGTTACCGGGGGTGTCGGATCCCGGTTATGAACTGATCACGGCCTGTATTGCCGCAGCCATTCCGGTCACACCGATTCCCGGCGCGAATGCTGCCTTAACAGCCTTAATGGCCGCAGGATTACCGATGAATCGCTTTTGTTTTGAAGGGTTTTTGCCGACTAAGGGGCGCGATCGCCAGCAGCGATTAGCAGCACTGAAACAGGAAACGCGCACAATTCTTCTCTACGAAGCCCCCCATCGCTTGCTGCAAACGGTAACAGAGTTACGTCAAATCTTGGGGAGCGATCGCCCCCTCGTCCTCGCCCGCGAACTCACGAAGCGCCACGAAGAATTTTGGCGGGGAACCCTCGGCACTGCCTGCACTTATCTACAGGAGCATCCCCCCCGTGGCGAATACACACTGGTTTTAGGCGGTGCCCCTGAACACTCTGTGGCCGTGAATCCCCATCATCTCGCGGACGAATTAGCGACACTTCTTAGCCAAGGCCTTTCCCTTACCCAAGCCAGCCGTCAACTGGCAGATCTCACAGGGCTTTCGCGGCGCGACATCTATCAACTGGGACTCCAGCTCAAACAGGCATCCCCTTGACTTTCCCCCTCAATGGCGGCGGCAACCCATCCACAAACTGGGGATAGACGGGGAGTCGTGGCACTAATTCCCATCCCCACGCCTGTAATTGTTCCCTTAGGGCTGTCACATCGGTATGGGGATAGTCGGGATTGACATGATCCAAGGGAACGATGCCCCCCAAATCGCGAGCGCCCGCGTTTAGGCACGCCCGAAAGACCTCTGGATCTGTGACGAGATTCGCAGGAATTTGAATCGTGATGTCTTCAGGCAAGAGCGATCGCGCCCAGTGTACCACGTTCGGTAATTGCCTCAGATCAAAGGGGGGCAACGCTGCTTCCTGTTGCTGGCCGGGACTGTGGGGCTGCAAAATCACCTCCTGAATATGTCCCCACCGCCGATGACACTCAGCAATGGCCGTGAGCGTTTCTGCCCAATCCTGCGGCTCTTCACCAATGCCCAAGAGCAAGCCCGTAGTGAAGGGAATACCCAGTTCCCCGCCCTGTTCCAGTTGGTGTAAACGCAGTTGCGGATCCTTGCTAGGGGCATGGCGATGGACGCTTTGCAACAACTTCGGTGTTAATTGCTCTAGCATCAGTCCCATCGAGACATTCACCGCCTTGAGAGCGGCCATTTCTGCTCGATTGAGGGGACCCGCATTGGTATGGGGCAGAAATCCCTGATCCAAGGCTAAGGCGGCTAGATCATAGAGACGCTCTAACCATTGGGAACGCTGGGGACTGTTGGGGGCAACTTCGCCACTGAGAATCAAAATTTCTCGCACCTGTTGGGGGTCAAGCCCTGCCAACTGTTGAGCCGCCGCCTCTAAACTCAACCAACCACTCGTGCCAATATCCTGACGGAAGTTGCAGTAGGTACAGCGATTAAAACACTCGTACGTCGGTACAAGAGTAAAAGCTGGACTATAGGTGATGGTGCGATCGCTCATGGAGACTCACGAAAAAGTGCTCTTATCTCAGCACCACTGCGTTCAAGGAGATAATTTCTCAATAACGGGCGATCGCGAACACGTAGAGGGCATGGCCTGCCAATAACGTTAACCACACCAGCGTTACCGTTGGCATAAAGGGTACTGCCGTGGGTTGCACCTGATGCCAAAACCAGCCACCAGAGTTAAAAGCAGCAAAAAGGGCAACATGAACCGCAAAATTCATGCGATCGTCCAAACGGCGATAGCTCGGATCACGGCGATCGGGCTTACGGGGCCAACGGGGAGGCATATAGAGCGTACCTAAATCACTTCCAGCTCGTCGGGGTGCAAATGAGCAATGAACTTGGGACTAAACCGCACCTGAATCGGGTAGTTGGGACTAATGGGACGGCCCTGCCAGTCGCTGAGAATGGCGAAAATCTCCCCTTCCATGCCCTGAATGTCAAAGGGTTCGTTACGGTGATCGGGATGGTGATAGACGATGGTAGGGGTCTTAACGCGTACCCGCAGGCCTACACTTAGGGTTGGTTGCTCTACAACGCTCATTTGCTTGTTGTTCTCCTGGACCGGCAAGGGTTTTATTTTTATCGTCGCATACGGATCGGCAAGGGCGATCGCCCTAGGACAATTGAACATCAATTGTTACCATTGCCGCCCGACCTCTGTCAGTTGGCAGAGGAGATCATCGGATGACCGAGGGAGTTGCCATTGGCGCTTATTGTCATTGGTGGCATGAGGAGTAGAGAGCGCACTTGATGGCGTTTTTCGGGGCTGAGGTATTCCTGCTGGACGGAGCGCCAAGTTTGCCACTGGCGTGTTTGCTCAAGGGCAATCATTTCTGCGAGGCAAGGAGAGGCTTGGCGAAGATTGAGTCCAAGTTGGGTACGGAAAAAGTCATGGAGGACAACGCCATCGTGAAGTGTGCCTAGGAGTTCTTGCAACTGAGCAAAGGCATCTACCTGTTCAGTGAAGGTGTCTCCATAGACACTGCTAAAGAGTTCCATTTGGTAGCGTACCCGCTTGGTTTGCTTGCGTAGATCGTGGAGATCTTCACCCGCTGTTTGCAGCCACTGGGGCGGGTTACTCACCGCAAGGAAAAGGGGGCGATCGCCCTGCCATTCAATGGCCACTTGCCACCCCGGATGCAGTAGCAGTTGACACACCAAGGGCAACAAAATATCTGGGGCAATCAGTTCTGTGGGTAAGTTAGCAATCTCACGATATTGAGGGGCAGCTAGCCATTCTTCTAGCCCCTGTTGCAATTTGCGATAGCGATCGCTGCGCAGCAATTGAAGGGCTTTTTGTAGCAGTTCTGTCCGTTGCTTTTCGAGTTTTTTGATCAGTTTTGCCAGTTGTTGTTGCTCAGGGCGAGGTAGGTGAGGGTAATACTGCTCCTTGAGCGCCAGCATCATCACATCCAAATCCCGTACGGGACTGAGACTGCCGGCGATCGCCCGCACCCGTTGAATGGAGACTCCCTTGGGCAAACGTACGGTATTACAAAACACTTCCAGAGCCGTTCGCAGGCGGCGCAAACCTACCCGCATCTGGTGAATTGCCTCAACATCGCGATCGCGAATCACCCCCGGCTCGTGTTTGCTAATTTTGCGGTAGTACTTTTCAAAAGCGGCGTACGCGATATGCCCTAGGGTTTCCATAAGACCCCCTCCCTGCTCAACGCCTAAAGGAATACCACTATTAAATTAACGTTTATTAACCAAGGTTACTTTTATCTTAATTTTAACTTAACCATAGTTGTGGCCGAATCATGGCTCAGCAAAAAAAGCCCCGCTCGATCAGAACGGGGATCAGTGAAATCAGTGAAGTAGTTCAGTAAGAGCGGAACAAAAAATTGGGAAACTTAGGCAGCCGCTAGATTTTTAGCAACAAAGTCCCAGTTCACCAGTTGGTTGAGGAAGTTATCAATGAAGTCTGGACGGCGGTTTTGGTAGTCGAGATAGTAGGCGTGCTCCCAAACATCAATCGTCAGGAGGGGCACTTGACCGTGAACCAAGGGGTTTTCGGCATTGGGGGTTTTGGTCACTTTCAGCGTACCCGCTTCGAGCACCAACCATGCCCAGCCGCTACCAAATTGGGTCGCCGCTGCATTTTTGAACTGGGACTTGAACTCATCGTAGCTACCAAAGGCACTGTTGATCCGGGCGGCCACATCACCCGTAGGAGCGCCACCGCCACCGGGCTTGAGGCTATTCCAGAAGAAGGTGTGATTCCACACTTGAGCCGCATTGTTGAAGATGCCCACCTTGGCAGCATCGCCATAGGTCATGCGAATGACATCTTCAAGGGATTTGTCAGCGAGTTCCGTATCTTGAGTCAGTTTATTGAGGTTGTCCACGTAGGCTTTATGGTGCTTGCCATAGTGAAATTCAAAGGTTTTCGCAGACATCCCATAGGGTTCAAGGGCACCCGGATCAAAGGGAAGGGGTTCTTGTACAAATGCCATAGTGCTCAATACCTCTCTAAAGGTGATGCAGGTTTAGGCTACTAGAGATCAGTCATCGCCAAAAGGCACCTAGCAGCAGTGCCCATCGCCTAATTAACAATTCGCAATAATTATATCATCCTCCTTTCCGCTTCAGAAAAGAGCTGTCTCGCAGCATGATATGTTCAGAGGGGTTCTTGGGTCTTGGGTTCTATGGTTGCTTCTGTCCTTCGCCTCGATCAGGTTTTGATTCCTGAGGATGCCCCGATTCGCTTTGGTACCGATGGCTGGCGCGGCATCATTGGCGCTGAGTTTACTTTTAACCGTTTGCTGCGGGCAGCCAAGGCAGCAGCGGCAGTGCTCCATCAAACCTATGGCAAGGGCACAACGCCTCGGATCATTGTGGGCTACGATCGCCGGTTTTTAGCGGAACAGTTTGCCGCAGCCGTTGCCCAATTACTGGCGAGCCAAGGCTATGAGGTGTGGCTTTCAAATTGTGCGGCGCCAACCCCCGCCTTTAGTTGGGCTGTCAAAGCCGAGGGAGCCATTGGCGGCTTGGTAATGACGGCAAGTCACAATCCCGCCATCTATGCAGGACTCAAGGTGAAGGGCGCCTTTGGTGGCTCCGTACCCACGACCGTCACCCAAGCCATTGAAGCGCAGTTAGCTCAGGGAGAGCCGCCACCCGTGGGTGAGGCCAAAACAGACTATCAAGCCTTTGATCCGTGGCCCAGCTATTGTGCGGCCTTGCGCACTCATGTTGATCCAAGACCCATTCGTGAGGCGATCGCCAGCGGTAAGCTGCGGATCTGTGCCGATGTTATGCATGGGGTGGCCGCAGGAGGGCTAGAGCGCTTGTTGGATTTAGCGATACCAGAGTTTCGGCGCGATCGCGATCCCCTCTTTGGGGGAGGTGCTCCTGAACCCATTGGCCGTTATTTAACCGCAACCCAAGAGTACCTGCGGCAACAACACAGTGCCACCCCAACAGTGTGTTTCGTCTTTGATGGTGATGCCGATCGCCTAGCAGTCATTGATGGCGAGGGGGTGCTGTACACTGCCCAAGAAATTATTCCCATCTTGATTGATCATCTGGCACAACACAGTAGCTACCGAGGGGCTGTGATCAAATCCATTAGCAGTTCTGATCTGGTGGCGCGAGTGGCCGCCCACCATGGTTTAGCGGTGATTGAAACGCCCATTGGCTTTAAGTACATTGGCGATCGCATGCTGGCAGGGGAAGCTGTCCTCTTAGGTGGTGAAGAATCGGGGGGAATCGGCTATGGCCATCATCTTCCTGAGCGAGATGCCTTACTCTCAGCACTGTACCTACTACAAGCCCTAGTGACATCTGGCTTGAGCGTAGGGGAATACTATCAACAGTTGCAGGCAACCACGAACTTTTACAGTGCCTACGATCGCGTTGATCTCACCCTCGCGTCCTTAGCGCAGCGACAACAACTAGAAGCAATCCTAGCAGCGCATCCCTTCACCCAGATTTTGGATAGCCCCGTGAGCCACTGGGAGAGCATTGACGGCTACAAGTTTCATCTAGCTGATGGCGGTTGGTTACTGATTCGCTTTAGCGGCACCGAACCCCTGCTGCGCCTCTACTGCCAAGGGAAAACGCCTGAAGAAGTGCAGCGCATTTTAGAATGGGCAAGTCAATGGGCAGTTGCAGTGGCTAGCTAATCGTTAAAAAAAACAATCGTAATGGACAACGCATCATGCCACTAGACCCATCCAGCCCAAATTCCGCTGCCACCAGTGCCCGTTCGCCCCTTTCCCTATGGACAAAACTTGCCTTTGGCGCCGGTGATCTCGGAACCGCCATCACGGCCAATTTACAGGTGTTTTTCCTGATGGTGTTCTTGACCAATGTGGCTGGCCTCAATGCGGGCTTGGCAGGCAGTGTGTTGATGATTGGCAAAATCTGGGATGCCATCAATGATCCGATCATCGGCTACCTCAGCGATCGCACCCCTGTGGGCAAGTGGGGACGCCGCCACATCTGGATGATCCTAGCAGCCCTTCCCTTTGGCATTTGCTTTTTCTTGAACTGGTGGGTACCAACGACGGATCAAGGGTTGCTCTTTGGCTACTACGTTCTCATGGGTCTCCTCTTTAACACGTTTTACACCGCAGTCAACCTACCCTACAGCGCCCTAACACCAGAACTGACAGAAGACTACAACGAACGTACTAGTCTGAATAGTTTTCGCTTTGCCTTTTCCATTGGCGGCAGTATTGGCTCGCTGCTGTTGGCGCAAATTCTCTTCCAAGTCATTCAGGAACCCAAAACTCAGTACATTGTCCTGGGGGGCATTGCCGCTGTATTATCTGTGCTGCCCATCTATTGGTGTGTCTGGGGGACACGGGGACGGGTACGGGAGTTTGAACAGCATACCCCCAGCAGTGGCCAAAGCCCTTTACCCTTGAAGACGCAACTGCGGTTGGTCTTTAGCAATCGGCCCTTCCTATTCGTGATGGGCATTTACCTCTGTTCTTGGCTGGCGGTGCAAATTACTGCCTCACTGATTCCCTTTTTTATTGGCGATTGGTTGCAAATGTCCCCCGCTGAATATACGCAAGTGGCGCTGGCGGTGCAATCGACGGCGATGATCATGCTTTTTGTTTGGAGTGCCGTGAGTCGGCGTATTGGCAAGAAGGCGGTCTATTACATGGGCATGGCACTGTGGATGATTGCCCAAGCTGGCTTGTTTTTATTGCAGCCGGGACAAACAACGCTGGTCTATATCTGCGCGATTCTGGCGGGGTTTGGGGTTTCAACGGCCTACCTTGTCCCTTGGTCAATGATTCCCGATGTGATTGATCTCGATGAACTCAACAGTGGCCAGCGGCGGGAGGGGATCTTCTATGCCTTTATGGTGCTACTGCAAAAAATTGGTCTTGCCTTGGGGCTATTTCTCGTCGGTCAGGCCTTGCAGTGGGCAGGCTACCTCTCCAGCGTTGCCGGTGAACCGCGCCCCGTTCAGCCCCCCTCGGCACTGTTGGCAATCCGCATTGCCATTGGACCGCTACCGACTTTTTTTCTCATTATTGGCATTGTTTTGGCCTACCTCTATCCGATTACGCAAGCGGTACACCAAGAGATTCTCTTAAAGCTGCACGCTAAACGGCAAGGAGAGGCTAGTGCATGAAGGGCTGGTACGTGGGCGATCGCGCTTTTGTTTGGGGGGAGCGCACCTACATCATGGGGATCTTAAATATCACCCCTGACAGTTTTAGCGATGGCGGTGACTTTTTTAATCCCGCCAGTGCCGTTGCCCATGCCTTTGAGATGGTGGCGGCAGGGGTTGATGTCATTGATATCGGCGGTGAGTCCACCCGTCCGGGCGCCAGTGAAGTGCCCATTAGTGCTGAGTTAGCGCGGGTGTTGCCCGTGATTGAGGGCATCCGTCAGCAGTCGCAGATTCCCATTTCCATTGATACCACCCATGCGGTGGTGGCGCGCGCAGCGGTTGAGGCAGGGGCGAATATTGTCAACGATGTCTCCGGCGGGCAGGCGGATCCGGAAATGTTTGCCACGGTAGCGGCATTGGGGGTGCCCTATATCCTCATGCATCGGCGGGGAACGCCAGCCACCATGCAGCAATTAACAGACTACGGGGATTTGATTGGTGATTTGCTTCGCTATTTTCAGGAACAAACGCAGCGGGCAGTTGCCAGCGGCATTCCCCCCGAGCATCTGATGATTGATCCCGGTATTGGCTTTGCCAAAACCACGCCCCAGAATCTCACCCTTTTACGAGAACTGCGACAATTTCACAGCCTTGGCTATCCTCTCCTGCTGGGGCCATCGCGCAAACGCTTTATTGGTGACGTGCTGAACCTGCCCAATCCTAAAGACCGGGTTTGGGGTACTGCAGCGGTCTGCTGTCATGCCATTGCCCAAGGGGTCGAGATGGTGCGTGTCCATGATGTGGCGGCCATGGTGCAGGTGTGTCGGATGGCCGATGTGCTCTGGCGATCGCCCTAGGGAGACTCAAGCCACTTGAGGACACCCACCGCTATGAGAAAAAGACTCGCCAAGCCCTCTAAATAAGGGCCAAAGCGCAAGGGGGTTTGTTCGCGGAGTTGCTGCCCCAACCAAAAGCCACTGCCAATGCAGACCCAACTGGTTACTGTACTCGCTATCACAGCACTAGCGATCGGTAACTGTGCCAAACCCGCAGCTACCCCTGTAGCAAAGTTCGTCAGGGTCAATGCTAAACCCAACAGCAGCGACTGGTAGAGCGTGAAGTCATAGGCATAGTCAAGAATTGGTAATAAGTTCGGCTTTGTGGTTTTAGAGGGATGATTCAAGTTGAGCCAGACTCCTCCCAGTGCCGATGCCCCCATGACTATTAGTAAGCCACTGCCAAGCCGCTGTGTCCAAATCAACGGCACATACTGCTGCACCCACCCACCCAACCCCATGGCCAAAAAGGTACTGCTACCCGAAAGAGCCGCAATCAGAGCATTCCCCAGCCAACTCATACGATAGCGGCGCAGACCATAGCTAACGGCCACGCTAAAGTTATCCATATTGGTGGCAAAACCAAAGAGTAGGGAGGCGATCGCGACTGGGAGCATTGGAACCTCTCAAGAATTCACCCTGAGCATAAGCGATTTCTAAGGACAAAGGCACCTGTTAATTAGGATGGTCTGGCGGGGCGATCGCAAATTTTCTGGGTGGATGCATATCCCTAACAACAGCAATGGATAACCAGATGTATACCCTTGCGAGGTGATCCCATGAATCTTCTCCAAGAACTCCTACAAACCGTTGAAATTGGCACCCCCCAAACCTTTGGTGGCATGATGCTGTTTCCCCTGCTGCGCCCGATTGTGGCAGAACCCGACTATTGGACGCTAACGGAAGCAATGAACCAAAACCTGCTGAAGATTACCGAGGTGTCTGAAGGGGGGCATGTGCCTGAACTCCTGTGCCATAACTGGAGCGATCGCTCGGTACTGCTTGTGGATGGGGAAGAACTCGTCGGTGCCAAGCAAAACCGTATTCTTAACCTCACAGTACTGGTGCCCGCCCACACTGATCTGAAAATTCCCGTTTCCTGTGTTGAACGGGGTCGCTGGCACTACCGCTGCCGTGAGTTTGCCGCTGCTGATCGCGCCTACCATGCCACAGGGCGCGCCAAGAAACTCCGCTATGTTACAGAGTCGTTGAAACGCAGGGGAAGCCGCCTTGCTGATCAGGGGGAAATCTGGGCGGATGTCGATGACCATCTGCTTTTCTTTGCTTGCAAGTCCGCCACCGATGCCCTCGCTGATGTTTATGAAAAAGAAGCCCACTCCCTCGATGAGTACGTCCAAGCATTTCGGGCGATCGCCCAGCAGATTGGTGCGCTTTTCGTCGTGCACGGTCAAATTTTGGGCTTGGAACTCTTTGACTTCCCTGCTACCTTTGGCAAACTGCTCCCCAAATTCAGCCGCAGCTACGGCCTTGAAGCCCTGAAACCCTCTCTTTCTCACGGTTCAGAAGTCACCACTGCCGATGCCAAGGCTTTTTTGAACACAGTGGCTGCCGCAACAACTGAAACCTTTGAGGCCTTGGCCGAAGGCACGGATGTGCGGCTTACCCATCCCGAAGTCATTGGTAGTGCCCTTGTGGCCAAGGAGCGGGTGGTGCACTTGAGCGCCTTTCCCACCGAGATCACCCAGTCCAAACGCCGGCGGTCAGGTTGGGAAATTTAAGTCCTAGGGACAATTGCTGCGCCCCGGTGCCGGCACACACAACTCCCATTCCGCATTGAAGGGTTCGTAGCCGAGAGCCACCCCCGCCCGTTCTGCTTGGTAGCGCACCTCCTCAAAGCAGTCAAAGCCATCGGGGCGCACGGCAATAATAATGTACTCGCGATCGCGCTGACGGCGGAGATTGGCCAACAAAATGGCCAGTGGCGAGGTCGGTTTGGCCAGATCTGCTGCCCGCACAAGCACCTTTCGCGGATGAATGATCACCCCCTCGCGACGGCACTCTAGATAGCGGGGGGTACGCCCGTCATTTTGGGCATTTTCCCGTGCCAAAATTTGCACATTGGTACGTTCTCGCCCAAGGCTGCTGGCACTGATGACCACCACTAACAGGATCAGCGTGCCAATGGTGCAGGCCAAGATCGACAGGAAGGGAAATAAGTCCAGTTGTAAATGGTGGGATTGACGCCGTCGCACAGCCTGATGCCTTACATAATTTTGGGCACACGGAAAAAGTCATCCTCGCGATCCGGGGCGATCGCCAGCAAGTCCTCCCGATTTGGCCAAGGCTCCAACACGTCGGGACGGGTTACATTACTGACTTCAATCGCACGGGTCGTCGGTGGAATATCCGTGACATCCAGTTCCCTGAGTTGATTCACATAGTCGAGAATGCGATCCAATTGCTGGGTGAGGGCTTCAATTTCGCTTTCCTCAAGGGCGAGGCGAGCCAAGTGAGCCACCTTGCGCACATCCTCTGTGGTAATAACTTTTGTTGCCATGGGTAATCCCTTAGAAATAAACATCCATGCTGGAGCGACCCGTGGTCTTCAGCCAGTTTTGCGCCTCGATATAGTTATTGGGCGCCAGTTGAATCGCCCGTTTCCAGTAGTCTGCGGCGCGATCGAAGAGTTGTTCAGCCTCCTCGGAGCGCTGTTGCTCCTCTGCCTGTGTGCCCAAGTAGTGGTAGATCACCGCAATATTATTGAGGGCTTGGGGCATGCGGGGATTGAGTTCAAGGGCTTGGTGATAATACTCTAGGGCTTTTTCATGATCGCCGTTACTGGCGTGGATCAGGCCAATGTTGTAGAGAATGTAGCTGCGATCGTTGGGGTCTTCCTCTAGTTCTAGGGCTGCTTGGTAGTTCTCCAGTGCCTCAGCATATTCCCCGTCCGCTTGGGCAGACATGCCATCGCGATAATAGGCAAAGGCGGTTTTTGACTGCGAACTGGTGGGCAAGACCTTGAGAATGAGGTCAGCCATGACCGTAAAGGTTTTGTCAATAAAATTGTCGTTCCGTTGCGATCGCGGCATAGGGCTTCCTTGAACGGCCTCTTGCCTAGTGTATCAAAAGCACCCCCAGCGATCGCACCCCTAGCCAATGCCTAAGATTTGTAGCGTTCCACCAAGAAGCCCCTAACCCAGACCTAAGATCGTCATACAGCCCTTTTCTTGAGATGTGGCGTGTACGAATGAGGAGAGCATCCTATCCTCCAGCAGTTTTGACTGTTTTCAGCGTGTGCCATCCTTGGGAAAAGGGCTGTAGTGGCCATCCGTGCCTTGATGCTCACCAGATGTTGGGAGTTTAAGATTTATGATTGAAAATATTCTATTGGCAGACTCAGGAACTGGACAATCCGAACAAATGCTCAAGTCGCTGATGGAGTTGCCAGCGATTCAACGGGCTGCCGTCACTGTTTTGCACGTGATTCCACCGAAAATTACTGCCGAGGAGATGGCCGAACAACGTCAAGCGGGTGCCAAACTCCTAGCGGAAGCCGTTGCCCGACTGCATCTTGACCCCGTCATTAGTGTCAATACCATGCTGCGGGAGGGGGATCCCAAAGATACCGTGTTGCACGTGGCCGATGAAATCAATGCCGACTTAATCATCATGGGATCGCGGGGACTCAAGCGCCTGCAATCCATTCTCGAAAACTCCGTCAGCCAGTATGTGTTTCAACTCTCTTCCCGACCGATGTTGCTGGTGCGCGATGACCTCTTTGTGAAGAAAATCAACCGCATCATGGTAGCGCTCAATAATTCTGCCGCAGCCAAGGCCTCCTTGGACTTAGCCGTACGCCTGATGGAGGGGGTCAAGGGCGGTAAATTGATTCTTGCCCACGTCAATCCCGACCTCAAGGGTCATGCTGATACCCCTAGCACGGCTGCTGAAAGAGATCCGATTCTCTCGGAAGCCGCAACGGTGGCCAAACAGCGGGGTGTCGAGTACCAGTGTGTGCTAACCACTGGCAAGCCCGGTGAAGAAATCTGCCGCATTGCTGCTGACACCAATGCCGATCTCCTCGTTCTGGGTTCCCCGGATCGGCGTCCGTCCATCGCTCGCAGTTTACCCGACTTGGATCGCCTTTTGGGCACCTCCCTTTCTGACTATGTGCGGGTCTATGCCGAGTGCCCCGTGCTCTTTGTGCGACAATCGGAGGCGTAGTCTGGTCTGGCGACGGTGACCTTTTTCGATGATCTGCGCTGGCAGGGCGATCGCCAGTGGCGACAATTGGGTGAAGCCCTTGAGTACAGCTTTCTCCAACTCTTTCGCCAGCAAACGGAGCCATTTTGGCAGGACTCCCCCTCCTTAGAGGCATGGCTACGCTGGTTCTTTCAAGGGGTCTTGCTCGTTGGCCTTGGACTCGCCCTCTATTTCCTAGGGCGCAGCCTGTGGCGATGGTGGCAGCGGCGATCGCGATCCTCCTCAGCAACACTGGCTTCTACCCTTGAGGAGCGCCCCAGACCCGTACGGGAATGGTTAGAACTCGCCCAAAGCCTACAATTGGCGAGAGACTACCGAGGGGCCTGCCGTGCCCTCTACATGGCCTTGCTCTATCGGTTGCAGGAAGCGGGCTGGCTACGGCTACAGCCCCACTGCACCAATGGCGACTATCTACGGGAATTGGAGCGACTCTTTCAACTGGGGGAGCGATCGCCAGCCGTGCGGCGGAGTATTCAGCACCTCTTTCAGGTTCACAGTCGCAGTTACTATGGCGCCGAAGCGGTGGATGCCCAAACCCTAGCCACCTGTCAAGCCGCCTATTTTGAGGTGGAACCCTTCCTGCGGGAGCGCCAGCAATGATCGCGATCAACCGTCGCCAGTGGTTTTTCCTCGGCTTCGCTGTCCTTGTGCTGTTGGTGGTTGGTCTCCTGATTTTGGCGGTGGCGCCCAGTAGCCGCGCTGGCTCCTCCTTTGATCCCTCCCCTTGGGGCACGCAGAAATTTTATGCCTATCTGGAGCAGCAGGGGTTCCAAGTGGCGCGTTGGCAGCGGGACTATGCCAACCTCAAGGGTGAGGGGCACGTTTTCATTCAAATAAGTAGTCGTCCCATTGGCTGGTCACCGCCTCTTTTGGAGTGGCTGGCTCAGGGCAATACGCTGGTGCGCTTTTACTGGCATGGGGAACCCACCGCAGCCCCCTTTGTACAGCGCCTCTCCACTCCTCAGGGCAAGGTGTTGATTGAAACGCGCCGCCGCGTCCCCCGTCAGCGGGGCGATCGCCCCCTGCTCAAGGATGATCATGGTTCAATTGTCTATCTCAGGCAAGCCACTAGTCCCCAGAACCATGGACAACGAATCCTTGGGGTCTATCCTTGGCTGGTGGCCAATGTCTATGGCGGTGACCCCCCCCTTGCGAACTTTGCCGTTGTGGCCGAGATTTTGCAGAACGTGGTTACGCCGGGGGCAACGATTTACTTTGATGAATGGCTCCACGGCTATCGCCAACGCTCCCCAGAGGATGTGGTCAGGGAGACAGTGCCTCAAACCCTCTTCGACTACTTCAGTCGTACCCCTTGGTTGGCGGTGGGGTTGCAACTTGCCCTCTTGGTTCTCTTTTTGCTATGGCAGCAAAGTCAACGTTTTGGCCCACCCTTATTGGAGAAAGAACCCGTCTCCAGTAATAGTGCCGCCTACATTGAAGCACTAGCGGGCGTTTTGCAACGGGCACAGCAGCGGACGTTTGTTCTAAAACAGCTTCAGGATCGTCTCCGCTATGATCTGGCAAACCAATTAGGCCTTGCAACCACTGCTGCCGATCTGCCCAAGGATGCTGAACTCCTACAAGCTTGGCAACGCACCACCGGGCGATCGCCCGAACTCCTGCAAGATCTCTTCAGTGTGACCAACAGCCTCGACGATTCTCAGTTACTCAGGTGGCTAGAGCAGGCCACCAGTGTTGTGCAGGCTCTGCAAACGGTTGACTAGTCTAATTGACCCCATCAGCAAGCCTCACCTAGCTTTTGGGCTTCGTCTTCACACCCACCGGCCCATAGACAAGGGTTTGGCAAGCCAAGCGATAATTCTCTGGCTTACGGCGGAGCTTGCGTTCTTCCACTGGTGTGCGGGGGGAGAGGTTTTCCATACCCTCGACGATCTCAACAATACAGGTGCCACACTGGCCATAGCCCCCACAATTAAAGAGCTTGCCCTTGAGGGTATAGAGGTCAACCCCCGCTTCCATTGCTTTTAAGCGCAGATTCGCGCCGTCGGCAGCAATCACTTCTTTGTTTTCGTTAACAAACTTAATATTTGTGCCCACAAATTCAGCTTTGCTTGCCATAGGAACCGACGCTAGTTACCATTCTTAATACATTCTCATTTTGGCAGAAAAACTGCCCAACCGTAGCTGAAGTTACGGGTAAATTGGCCGTTAAACTCTTAGTAGGGAAGCGGTTGTTACCGTGATCCGGCTGCTTAATAAAATTTGTTCATGCAAACGCTAAATTTTTGTATAGGAGGAGCGTAGTCAATGGGACTACCCTGGTACCGAGTCCACACTGTCCTGATCAACGATCCAGGACGGTTGATTGCCGCCCACCTGATGCACACGGCATTGGTCGCCGGTTGGGCAGGGTCGATGGCTCTTTATGAGCTAGCTATTTTTGATCCCAGTGATCCCGTTCTCAACCCAATGTGGCGGCAGGGAATGTTTGTCTTGCCCTTCATGGCACGGTTGGGGGTCACGGGGTCTTGGAGCGGTTGGAGTATTACTGGCGAAACAGGGATTGACCCTGGTTTTTGGAGCTTTGAGGGGGTTGCCCTCGCTCACATCGTCCTGTCAGGTCTGTTGTTCTTGGCGGCCTGCTGGCACTGGGTCTATTGGGATTTGGAACTCTTCCGCGATCCTCGCACCGGTGAGCCTGCCCTCGACTTGCCGAAAATGTTTGGCATTCACCTGTTCCTTGCCGGTTTACTCTGCTTTAGCTTTGGTGCTTTTCACCTGACCGGTCTCTTTGGTCCTGGGATGTGGGTCTCTGACCCCTATGGCTTGACGGGCAGTGTCCAGCCTGTGGCACCCGAATGGGGACCCGATGGCTTTAATCCCTACAACCCCGGTGGTGTGGTTGCTCACCATATCGCCGCAGGCATTGTCGGTATTATTGCTGGTTTATTCCACCTGCTGGTACGTCCACCCCAACGGCTGTACAAAGCTCTGCGCATGGGGAATATTGAAACGGTACTCTCCAGCAGTATTGCTGCCGTCTTCTTTGCTGCCTTTGTTGTTGCCGGCACGATGTGGTATGGCAGTGCCACCACGCCCATTGAACTCTTTGGGCCGACGCGCTATCAGTGGGACAGTGGCTACTTCCAACAGGAAATTAACCGCCGTGTGCAGGCCTCCCTCGCCAGTGGCGCCACCCTTGAAGAGGCTTGGTCAGCCATTCCAGAGAAACTGGCCTTCTACGATTACATTGGCAACAACCCCGCCAAAGGTGGTCTCTTCCGTACTGGCCCGATGAACAAAGGGGATGGCATTGCCCAAGCTTGGAAAGGCCATGCCGTCTTCCGCAACAAAGAGGGTGAAGAACTCTTTGTCCGTCGCATGCCTGCCTTCTTTGAAAGCTTCCCCGTCATCCTCACCGATAAGAATGGCGTTGTCAAAGCCGACATTCCCTTCCGGCGTGCCGAGTCGAAGTATAGCTTTGAGCAACAAGGCGTGACCGTCAGCTTCTACGGTGGTGAATTGAACGGCCAAACCTTCACCGATCCACCCACCGTCAAGAGCTATGCCCGTAAAGCTATCTTCGGTGAGATCTTTGAATTCGATAAGGAAACCCTCAACTCCGACGGGATTTTCCGCACCAGTCCCCGTGGCTGGTTTACCTTCGGCCATGCGGTGTTTGCCTTGCTCTTCTTCTTTGGTCACATTTGGCATGGTGCCCGCACGCTGTTCCGCGATGTCTTCTCTGGGATTGATCCAGACCTGTCGCCGGAGCAAGTGGAATGGGGCTTCTACCAAAAGGTGGGCGATGTCACCACTCGTCGCAAAGAAGCTGTCTAGTCATTCCTAGGGGACTACTATGGAAACCATCACCTACGTTTTCATCTTTGCCTGCATTATCGCGCTGTTCTTCTTTGCTATCTTCTTCCGTGAGCCTCCTCGGATCACTAAGAAGTAGTCTCTGATTCATGAGCGAATAGGTCTTCAATACTTGCCGATCGCCCCTGCGGTCGGTTTTTTGATTTTTATGTGATGCTCAAGAGATGATGCCCGCCAATTCTCGAATCTATCGCTCCTGAAGCCACAGTTTCTGCTAAAGTCTGTATGGCAAGGTGGGATGGCCAAGTTTGTTGTCTGTGAATTGTTAAGGAGAAACCTCTGAGTACCCGAGTCATCATTGTCCGCCACGGTGAAAGCACGTTTAATGTCCAAGAGCGGGTGCAAGGTCACAGTGATGCCTCTTCACTGACGGAGCGCGGTCACTGGATGGCAGCCCAAGTGGGTCTGGCCCTGCGGGGCATTCCCATCCGCAAGATTTACACCAGTCCCCTGAAACGGGCAAAGGAAACCGCAGAGGGCATCCATGCTCAGCTCCAAGACCCGCAACTCAAGCCACCCCATTCCCTTGATTTACTCAAAGAGATTGCGCTGCCCGCTTGGGAAGATCTGCCCTTTGCCGAAGTGAAGGCACGGTTTCCCGAGGACTATCGCCGCTGGCAGGAAGCCCCAGAAACCTTGATGATGAAAATCACCACGGAGAGTGGCCAAACCCAGGAGTTTTTTCCGCTATTGGATCTCTACGATCGCGCGGGCATGGTTTTGGAAGCGCTGCTGACGGCTCACGAAAATGAAACGATTGTCATTGTCGGCCACAGCGGTATGAATCGTGCCCTGATTTGCACGGGTCTCGGCTTGGGGGTCAAGGGCTATTTACGGCTCCAGCAGGCCAATGGCGGCATTAGTGTCCTCAATTTCAGCAATGGCTTGCGGCAACCCGCACAACTAGAAGCCCTCAATCTCACGAGCCATCTCAATGATCCTTTTCCGCAACCCCGTTTCAAGGAGCAAACGCTGCGCATCTTTCTGGTACGCCATGGTGAAACGGACTGGAATCGCGAGGGACGCTTCCAAGGGCAAATTGATGTGCCCCTGAATGAAAATGGCCGTGCCCAAGCGGCGGCGGTGGCCGAGTTCCTCAAGGAGGTGCCCTTTCACCATGCCTTGAGTAGTCCCCTACGGCGGCCCAAGGATACGGCCTTGGCGATTTTGCAGTACCACCCTGATGTCGAGCTAGAGCTAGAACCAGCCCTTGCGGAGATTAGCCACGGGGATTGGGAGGGCAAGTTTGAACCGGAGGTGGCGGCGGCCTATCCGGGGGAACTGGAACGCTGGCGTACCACCCCGGCTCTGGTGCAAATGCCCAATGGGGAAAACCTCGAACAGGTGCGCGATCGCGTGGTTAAGGCATGGGAAGAGTGGCTGAAGCGCTGGAAAACCAATGCTCCCACCCCCCACAATGTTTTGGTTGTGGCTCATGATGCCACTAATAAGGTCTTGCTCTGCCACATTGTTGGCCTAGGCATTGAAAACTTCTGGCTCTTTAAGCAGGGCAATGGCAGCGTCACGGTAATTGACTATCCCCTCAAGGGCGGTCTGCCGCGATTGCAGGCAGTGAATATCACCACCCATTTGGGGGGCGTGCTGGATCGGACGGCGGCGGGAGCCTTGTAGGCGATGGTGTGGCGACTGTTGCAACAGGTGCGGCTGCTGGATCCGGTCAACCGCCAAGATTATCGCGCCGATGTGCTGCTGGCAGCGGATCAATTGGTGGCGATCGCCCCCCAAGAGGTACCTGCTGACGCCGAAATCATTGATGCCTCAGAATGGGTGTTGGCTCCCCCCTTGGTAGATCTCTATAGCCACAGTGGTCAGCCGGGTTATGAGGCGCGAGAAACCCTTGAGACACTCTTGGCCGCTGCTGCTGCCGGTGGGGTGCAGCATTTAACCCTCTTACCAACCACAAACCCCGTGATTGATGATCCTGCCCTTTGGCAAGGATTACAACGGCAGATACCAACCACCGCTTGGTCACAGGTCCGGGCTTGGGGCGCACTCACCCAAGGATGTAGGGGAATGGCGCTAACGGATTTAGCGGAACTGGCCGCCAGTGGGGTAGTTGGCTTTTGTGATGATCGGGGGTTGACCCATTGGCCTTTGGTGCAGCGGGCACTCACCTATGTCCAGCCCCTAGGCAAACCCGTTGCCCTTTGGCCTTTTGATCCGGCCTTGGCCGCCAATGGGGTGGCGCGGCAAAGTGGGGTAGCCACTCGTCTCGGATTGGTGGAGCAACTGGTCTGCTGTGAAACCATTCCCCTATTGGCGATTTTGGAATTGGCACGCACCGTCTCAACCCCAATTCATCTCATGCGCCTGTCAACCGCTCGCAGTGTCGAGATTCTTGCTAAGGACAAACCTGAACAGGTCAGTGCCAGTGTGTCGTGGTTACATTTGCTCTTTACGGTTGAGGATTTAGCCAGTTACGATCCGCATCTGCGCCTTGACCCGCCCCTAGGAACGGCCAGCGATCGCCAAGCCCTGATCGAAGGACTCAAAACGGGGGTTATTGAGGCGATCGCCATTGACCACACCCCCTTGCTCTATGAAGAAAAAATGGTTTCCTTTGCCGAGGCACTCCCCGGTGCCATTGGTCTCGAATTAGCCCTACCCGCCCTCTGGCAGGAACTGGTTGCCAAGGAATACTTGAGTGCCCTTGACCTGTGGCATGCCCTCAGTACGGCACCGGCGCGGATTTTGAGCATTGAGCCACCCCGTCTCGAACTGCACAGTCGCAATTTTGTGCTCTTTGATCCGACGGTGACTTGGACAGTGACGCACCAAAGCCTGCGATCGCGCGCTCGCAATACGCCCTTTTGGCAGCACTCCCTGCGGGGTCAATTAGTGTCCTTTTCACCCAGCATCAACTCTGGCCGCACCCACTGATCAAATTCCTCAGCCGTAAGATACCCCAATTCCACCGCCGCTTCCTTCAGGGTTTTACCTTCGCTGTAGGCCTTTTTCGCGACGGCTGCTGCCTTGTCATAGCCGATGTGGGGGTTCAAAGCCGTCACCAACATGAGCGATCGCTGCAAATGGCGCTGAATTTGCTCCCGATTGGGTTCAAGGCCGATTAGACAAAACTCAGTAAAGGCTTGACCGGCATCACTCAGCAGTTCAATGGAACGCAGCACATTGTGAATGATCAGGGGCTTATAAACATTGAGTTCAAAATTTCCTTGACTGCCCGCGATGCCCACTGCGGCGTCGTTGCCCATCACTTGCACACAGACCATCGTTAGGGCTTCACATTGGGTGGGGTTGACCTTACCCGGCATAATCGACGACCCCGGCTCATTAGCAGGTAAGATCAGTTCTCCTAGACCACAACGGGGGCCTGAAGCCAGCCAGCGAATGTCGTTGGCCATTTTCATCATTGCTGCGGCCAAGGTTTTCAGGGCACCACTGAGCATCACCAAGGGATCATGGGCGGCCAAGGCAGCAAAGGGGTTCTCGGCTTTGCAGAAGGGATACCCCGTCATTTGGGCTAATTCTGCCGCCACGCGATCGCCAAAACCGGCGGGGGCATTCAAACCCGTCCCCACGGCCGTACCGCCAATGGCGAGGGGATACAGATGCTGGAGTGCGTACTCAATATGGGCTTGACAGGCTGCAATTTGACTGGCGTAACCCGAGAATTCTTGGCCAAGGGTGAGAGGCACGGCATCCATCAAGTGGGTGCGGCCAATTTTAATAATGTCGGCAAAAGCGGTGACCTTTTCCTGCAATACGGCCAGTAAGTGCCGCACCATCGGCAGCAGTCGCTCCTGCAGCTCAATCACTGTGGCAATATGCATCGCCGCCGGAAAGGTGTCATTAGAAGACTGGCTACAGTTCACATGGTCATTGGGATGAATTGGCGTTTTGCTCCCCTTCACCCCCCCCGCCAGTTCAATGGCACGGTTAGCAATCACCTCATTTACATTCATATTGGTTTGGGTACCACTGCCCGTCTGCCAGATGGAGAGGGGAAACTGATCATCCCAGCGCCCTTCAATGACCTCATCGGCCGCTTGCATAATCCATGCCGCTTTATCGGCAGCTAAAACCCCGAAATCGCGGTTGGCGATCGCGGCTGCCTTTTTCAGCCGTGCCATGGCATGAATAACCTCGAGGGGCATGCGCTCGTGACTGATGGGAAAATACTTTAGGGAGCGCGCCGTCTGGGCACCCCAGTAGCAGTCCGCTGGTACCTCAATGGCGCCGAGGGAGTCGTATTCTAGGCGAGTTGCAATTGTCATGATTCGTCATACCGAGGGGGAAAACCCATCTCTCATCATTGCAGAAGAAGAGCCAATGCTTACCTTAGACCTATCAGAGATAGAGTGGCAACAACTGAAATAGTCTAAGTCAATATTCCGAGTCAGAGAACTTAGCGTCGGGAAATTTGGCTGGGAATGATTTAAGTTATATTGTAAAGCCGATTTTATTGCCTGATCTCTCATCAAATCAAATGAATTTACCAGTGCTCATCTAAACATAATCTCCGGGTCGTCGGAGGGCAATCAAAGGATTAGCATGTTCAATCTGATAGTTAGGGTATCGTGTTCTAGCATCTGCCACAGCTTCTATCCATTCAGGATGCTGATCGTTCCACAAGGGATGGCGGATAATTCGAATCACACTGTTGTTTCTCTGATTTTTCACAAAACCAGTTAGATTAGCAAACTGAGTAGGACTGCCATAACCAAGGTGTTGAAAAGTTGTAGAAATTGCACCAGTGACTAAACTTTGCCAAGGATTAGGGACATTCCCCCAATTAGAGGCTAAGTCTATAGTAACGGATGAGTCTCTGACCAATCGAGCCATATCCAAAGCCAATCGCCAGTCTAGGAGACCATGATAGGCAAGATTTCGATAATCCCGCAAACAGTCATTACAAGAAGTATCACAGTTTCTGCCGTGACCTTGAGAATTCAGCCAACGGTAGGCTATTGACAGAGAATTATTAGGGTCTGATTGAGCCATGACTTTCTCAAATTGATGAGGATTGGCTAAAAAATTGCAGTAGCCTGCACCATTCTCCAAACTGTCACAGAGAAACGCTTGGCCTACAACTTTGCCATCTTGAGCTAATGTACGAAATCCTGCTTGCAATTCCAGCGGATCGACATCTAAATAAGCAGAGGCGGCAATCCTGAGCCAAAAAGCGAAGGAATACCATGCCGCTCTCCCTTCTACCGTCATTGGATCAGCAAATACCCCCTCACTCCACCGGGCAATGCTTACCAAGAGAATATCACTTTTGCGGCGTGCAAGGAGTGCAATTCTATATTTCTGTCCTGAACCAGTAACAGGACTGCTCTCTTCAATGGCATCGGCAACTACATAAGCTCCTGATTTGCGTTCATTGAATACTAAAGCATCTTGAAAATTGAACCCTCCCCTCCCGCCATTATCATTGATTGAAATAATATGATCGCTTACAGAAGAAACATTAGCGTTCAAAACTAAGATTGGATTACCAGCAGGAGAATTGATACTAACAGTGGGACGTGTAGAACGAGGTTGCCACTCAAACTGCCCATCATAATTCTCTGGTTTCAAATTCGTAAAAAAACCTTTTGGTTCTCTAGCATCCAAAGAACGTAAACTTTGTTGATGGCACACAGGGCATTCAAAAAGTTGATCTATTTTACTGCCAGTAATAGATTGATCAGGTTGATAGGGATAAACTACGGCTTGACAATTACTGCATAACCCCAGTGCTTGGTTAGGCTCAGGTAAAGGGGGCGAAAAACCAGGCTTAACATCAACGTAGTTACCATTGTTTTGAGGTACTAATTCCACAACTCCACAGGCGGTATGCACTGCTCTATCTCTTACAGTCTGAGAACCAGGCGCAAACTGACCGATCGCTATATCCAAATCACGATCGATGGTTTCTTTATTTGACCATTTGGTGTAGAGAAGCCTTACCCTAGTGGGAAAGCCAAACATAGGCAAGTATCCTGCATTTGCTAATCGCTCGCTCAAATTATTTTGAGTGTAGGTAGCATCTGCCACAATACGATCAATTTCAGGAATAAGGTCATTACGAAGATAAGTCAGAAATTGAGAGTCTTCTGTGCTTAAATCAACTTGGATTTTTAATGCCTTTAAAATAGATAGAATTTTTGACTCATTAGAATTATCCTGCAACCAAGCAATAATTTGAGGTTTGTATTTATGCCAATCGTCAACTTTGCCAAACTCACCATGCACGCTATCAGTTAGCTCCAAAGAGCTACTAATCCCTTTTTCTTTAAATGACTGTCGTAAAACTTCCTTGATCAACACTCGCTTAAAAATCTCCTCACTACGCATATCCACATAGGGTGGGGGAGGGGAATCACCCGTGATGCTTTCTGGGCGCTGAAAATAAAAATCGTCATGACTTCTACCCCTACAGAAAGTAACCGCTAGAGAAACTCCTGCACTACGCCGTCCCGCCCGTCCTACCCGTTGCTGATAGTTGAATCTGCGGGGGGGCATATTAGACATCATCACCGCCAATAATGCTCCAATATCTACGCCAGCCTCCATTGTGGTCGTTACGCTTAAAAGATCAATTCCTTGAACTCTGGGAATTTCTTGATTAATGAATACGTCTTGAAACCAGCGCTGGCGCTTTAGTCGCTCATCCTTATCCGTTTGTCCTGTGAGTTCTGCCGCATTCATCCGAAAAGGATTCCCCGACTGCTCCGAAAGATAAGTGTAGTAATCAAAATCCGATCTGCTTTGGCTAGGTTCAAGCCTTACTATTGGCGCATTTTTATTTTTGGAAGTATTGCATTCAGGACAAATTTCACCCGCAGGATGAAGATAAAAAGCATTGCATTGGGGACAGCGATAACCGGGGCGAGTGCCATCACTATTCAATTGTGTAGGAGGAGGTACAAGATAAAGTCTGTCTGGATTGAGAGCAAGACAATTACCACTGGCTATACCTGCCTTAGAGTCAGCAAGCTGTCGTAGAACATCAGCGGAAGAAACATTAGCGATACGGTTACAATATCTTTCAGAATAGCCGGGCAATTTTTGATTAGTCCCTTCATGGAAATAACTGGAGTACCTATGAAGTCGGCGGGTGCCTAATTGGCGAACGACAGCATCCACGACTTGAACCAAAACATCAGAGGCATTCCCGACAGGTGAATAGCTAACCCACCCTTGTCCAATATTCTCAAGTACCCTAGCTGAATGAATGAATATAGCGTACATCATCTCATCAGCTAATTTTGCTTCTAGGCGATCACAATGATTAGTCTGTTCAGGAGTAATAGGATATACTTGAACCACTGGTTTGCCCCAGTCATCTGGCCAGTCATAGCACTCAAACCAAGGATGCCATTCTTTTCCAGCGCCCTGACCTACTGAGTAGTTTAGAGCACTGAGATCAGTCCCCCCTGGACAAATTCCATACTGCAATAAAGCGTCTCTTAATTTGCGCCTTAAATCCAAGAGGGGCACACGATTTGGATAGTCTCGGAGCATTCTTAGCCATTCAGTTCTAGCACTTTCATTTTGCGCACGTTGATTTCTCATCCATCGTTCAGCTTCTCTTGCGATTTCTAAATATCTATTGCTAAACTCATCTGCTTTATGGGTATCAAATGTCTCAGGAGCAGTGATAATTTTCTCATACAAAGCTGGATTGGCATTTTGGATTAAACTAGAATTAAGGGAAGGGTTTTCTGCGTAGAAATTTTTTAGATATTCTACGAAGTCTGTCCAATAATCTTTGAAAGATTGAATTAGTAGTAATCGCACCATATCTCGATAGTGATCTCGCTCCATCCCCGCCGCCAGTTTTGCCGCATCTTGACGACTATCAGAAAAAATCACCAATTTACGGGAAGACCGAATACTTTGAGGGGAAGGAGCAGGCATTTCTCTCAACAAGCCGCTTGCAATCACCTGACAAGCCTTCTGAAAACCTGTGCGATGGGTACGCAGTGGAGTTGGAAATATTTTTCCTTTGCCGTAGTCTGCATCACAACGAGGACATTTACTAGGAAAAGCGGAAGCTTCATCTGAGCGACTACCCATCACTTGATAAAGCCAACCTGGTACCTGATTTTTCCTTGGCGGTGTATTCGACTGATCAAGCATTCCAGTTACATGATCTAGTTTTGCTTTAGTCCATTTACAATTAATTCCATTGTGAGTCCATTGCTCATCTTGAGGTTGAGTTTCCCAAGGATTGCGATCATTAGGTAGGGGCCAAAAAATGCGATAGTTGCCATACTTTTGACTTAATATAACTGCATCTGGAATTCCTTCCAAGTCAGGTTGATCAGGAGTGAGAATTTCCACAGTAGTATTTCCTACCTTTCTTGTAGCTTTGTATCCGCCCACTAGGACTTCGCCACAGACTTCACAAACAATTAAATCTAAGACACGAGAACCGCAGGAGCAAGATAAACTATGGTTGGCATGAATTGCTCCTATAGTTGGTCTACTTGGTTTTGGCTGACTATTTCGTAACTCTCGATCAACGGCTGGATCAGTACAATTGGGATTAGTACAAGCCCAAAGATTTTGCAAATTACGGAAAAATAAATGACCTCTCACTGGTTGGGGCGATCGACCGTTAGCTAAGGTACTCATTCCCAATGCCATTAAAAATCCTCGCATAGCATCAGAAGTAAGCTGTCCTGGTTCTCTAGCATTCGGAAAAAGCTGATCATCTAAATCTCTTACATCAGTAGCACGAACACTACCATTGACGGCTCTACAAGCATCTCTGATAGCATCTGCCGCTTCTATTTTTTCTAGAGCTTCACCCAGTTGTCTGCGTGGGTCAGAGTCACCATTGGAAGTTCCTAAATTTTCTGCCAAAGTGGTTATGTATGGCAGTGATGATTCAAGATCAGGTGGCTGCATGGGACGAAACGGATCGGGCTGAACTGAGCGAGCAAACTGAGCAAAAACATCGCTATATTGATTGATATTTAACCGTGCTCCTTCTCTAGGCGGAGTTTGCTCCCCAGTAATAAACCTAAAGTCCCCCCGACCAAAAAACTGCCGCAGAAAGTCATTTCCCTCTTGTCCTGCTTCTAAACTAGCTGTGGTCGTTAAGATTCTCAGTTGAGGTGAATCAGCAGTTAAACCGAGGCGATGGTATAACAGGCGAAGGATGTAGGCAACTTCTGTACCCGGTGTACCCCGATAGGCATGCAGCTCATCAATAATTAAGTAGAATTTATTTTCTGAATTGCTTTCTAACCATCTCTTTGTAGCATCAAATATATTGTTTTCGATACTTCGCATCATCATGATATTCAGCATTGAATAGTTGGTGATCAAAATATCAGGGGGATGGTCTTGCATATCCCAGCGCGATCGCATTTCACCACCATCTAATCTTGGAAAGTAGAAGCGTAAATCTGGCATGTCATTAAGCACTGATGGATCACTTTCAATACCACTTTGAAGATTTTTATATTCTTCTTCCATGCGTTGCATGATCGTTCTCAATTCCCCGAGCTTTTCCGAATTTTGTACTCGCCCATGACTATGATTTAGCCTAGTTTTTGTTCCAGGTACAGGGGTAAGCCCTGTGTAGCGTCCAAAGGTAATGCGGTTTCCTGCTCTAGTACGATCGAGCCATTCATGCACAGTAGGACTATCTAAAACTTTGCGTAATCGGCGTAATTGGTCTTCTACCAAAGCATTCAAGGGATAGAGAATCAAGGCGCGTACAGCCGCAGGACGAGTTTCATGGCTCCTTTGAGCAACCCAATCACCACGAGGATTATCAGTTTCATCCCACCAGCGTTGATTTGCAGGTTTAGCATTAGGTGCTGTCCAGCTTTGAGATTCTTTGGCTAACTCAGCTAAAAGTGGCAAGAGAAAGCACTCTGTTTTACCCGATCCTGTTCCCGTTGTAACCACAATATCTCTTTGATAAACGATCACCTCTTGTAAACTTTGCCATTGATGCTGATAAAGCTGAATTCCATCATCAAAGAGAGTTTGTCCAAGTTGGTCTAAGTCTTGATACTCTCTTGGTAAATTTCTTGCAGCCTCAGACAAGCTCATGCCTGATGGGGGATAAATTGGTAATGGCTCAACTAGGGGTGGAATACTCAGGACAGGATTATGGGGATCACGAAGAAATTGCAAGCGGCGATCGCGTTCTTTGGCTAGGGCAGGATACCGCAAGGGAAATGCACTCTTGATGTAAAGTTGATAAATGCGATCAAGTCTTTGGTATGTGCCAAGTAAGTCATGCATAACTACTGCTCAGTCAGTGTAATCTTGAGAGCTTCTGAAATTTCTCTAGCCAGCCGTGAACTAATTCTAGTGTAAATCAAGAAGCCATCTCGGTAGGTAGGTAACATGCCAGATGCCATAACTAAATGAGATTCATAAATCTCTGGCAACCTTTGAGCCCTAGGAATTGCCAAAGTTTTTTCTTGACGATTGTAGTAAAACTCAACATTCTGCCCAAGCGATAGAATTGCCAAAAATCTTAATCCATACCAATCACCCTGTAACCATGATTGTGTATTTTGATTGTAGAAAAAATTATATCTAAGCCGTCTAGAGTCTTTTGTCCAAAACTGATAAAATCCCGTTTCATTTTGGAAAATACAATCAATAAAGTTTGCTCCATCAAATCTCTTCAGATCAAAATTAAAAGGGAGAACACCATCAATTCTATTCAAACTATTCTGCCAATCATTAAGACTGAGAATACTTGAGGATTCAGCTAAATTAATAGAATATCCAATCTTTTGAGCTAGAATTTCAATCGTAATTTGACTGGGCAATATTAGCTTAATTCTGGGAGGTGCTTCCCCTCTTGGCTGATGTCTTTCCTTTAGTGATCCAAATTCTCTAAGCCTCTGTAAAAAGCAATGGCTACGCTGACCATGAAGTAAAAAAGTCTGATCGCTAGGTTCAGAATCAGTACCCACATGTACTAAAGAGGGCGGATTAACTTGCCATTTAGAGCCATTATCAGAGGTAGTTAAATGATTCAGTAGTTTTAGCCGCCTTAAAATGCGCTTTGGCTCATGGAGATCAAGAATTTCACAGGTTTTCTTAAAGGATTCCCATGTGCCGCTTCCTGAAGCAGATAGCCAATAAAGCAGATGTTCATGCTTAGTTGAGAATTGCCTAATTTGCTCATCACTGAGATTTTGAGTTTTAGTACTATCAACTAAGGCGAAAGGACTCTCACGAATAATTTTTTGGGATCGGTATGGAATAGGATTTGTGTAATCTTGGACATCATGTGCTGCCCCAACCATTGGTTTAATATCGTCAATAGTAAATTGGTTGCGTTCCTTGCCAACAGGAAAATTAAAACATTGTTCCTTTAAGCCTTTAATAAAACTATCTACTTCAGGTGGGATATACCCCATTTCTATGCTCTCAATCGCGATAAAAAAGTAATATTCCCCTTTTGGTTCTTTTTCGATTCTTAATAATGGTATGTACGGTACAAGATTTCTAGACTGAACTGACCTAGATATAACTTCGATTAGCCGTTTAGGTTTTAATTTCTTTGTACTTTGCTTAAATCCCATATACCATCTCACTGATCTTTGTCTACTTGTTCTCTCTTGTCTGGATTGGGTCATGATTAACTCCCTGCTGATTAAGCACTAAAACTTGTAAAATCAATTTCATCCCATGTTACAACTTTTATTAGTCCCTGAGCAGATTGCCCTGAACAGGTGGCACTAACTATAAAACTACCTTGAGTCAAATTGGGAATTGAATGCCGTTGATTAGTTGAAAAAGACTGATCAGAGTAAACCGTTTCGTTGGTAGTAATGTTAGTAATCTCTACCGCAACGGTTGGATGAAATGCAAATACTGTTACCTGTGGGAGATGATCACTGATCCATGTATTATTCTTCTTGGGTACTCTTAACCCTCCTGAAAAACTAATAGATAGCGATGTTTTCGGTTGTAGTTCATTTTTCAATTCTGCTGATTGAATAAATACTGCATCCCATGCTTTAGAAAGGACTTGACACTGATAAACTTCATACCAATCTGAGTTATCACCAAAAACTAGATATTTTGTATCACGATCGCCTTCCCATTGAATTAGGTTTTCATCTCTCAATCTTTGTAAATCTGTAAATAGTGATTCCCTGAAAAGGATAATAAACTGCTCTCCCAATTTTGGACTACTCCAGCTAGCATATACCCCTGATTCAGGGTTATCTGGATCGGGCACTAAAATCCAAAAGTCTCGCTTGGGTAAAATTAACTTCTCAGCTTGGGTATTGGGATTTATCTGATATGTTCCGCCGTTAGATATTTCTTGTCTCGACAAAGGTTGTCCGATCGGTAAATACCAGCCCGCTCTGTCTTCTCGTAAATCCCATCGTTCTCCATTGGCTTCTACTGTTAATGAACCAAGCGATCGCCCTTTTTGTTGCTTTGGATACAGGTAGTACTCAATATTTCCCAAAAAATCCTCAGTGCGATATATCCCTGCGTACAACTGGCGACTCCACTCTCTACGCTTTGTTCTACCGGTTAAGGTGTTTGGTGATCCTTCCGCCAGCCAGTCTTCGTAGGTTTCATGAATTACCTGAGCTACTGATTCATAGCGACTACGATCATCTATTAACTTTTTGAGATGCTGGGTAAATGTTGAGTATTCATTAGCCACTTTCGTAAATAATGTTTGCTCATCCCATCTTGTTTGCCATTGTTTTTCATGAAAGAGTCTTCTCAATCGATCCTTATCTGCATTACGAAGCAATGACTGGGATATTGGATAGTTAATGTATTTTCTTTGTTTACTAGAACCCTCTTCAGCTGTTGGGATAAAGCCTTTTTGAAACAACCAGCTATTCCATTCTTTCCACAAATATATTTCAGGAGCATCTTCATTAGGCCTTATTTGTAGCCCCTTTGGTCTAGATTGTCTATCCTCAGGAAGGCACAGGATTTTGCGAAACCTAGAAAAATAATTTTTCTCATCTAACTTATTATCTTCATCATCCGCCATTTCATTGGCTGCTAAAACCATAATCCCTAAAAATGCAACTCCAAGAGGGTAACCCGATTTGTCCGAATAAGACACAGTGCTTAGGTCTATTTTTTCACCTTTGACTACTCGACTTCTTACAACATTGCAGAAGCTTACAGCCCAAGATTCATGTTCACACTTTTGGGAAAAGGAACTGCCAATTTTTTCTAAGCTATCACTATCCAAGCTCAGGTAAATTTTTGTGCCGTAAGGTACATTTTGGGTAAAGTAGTTGATGAGAGCAGTATTCCAGTCAGAGTAGGTAACCATGAGACCAATATTTCTTTCATTCCTATTGGTATATTTTTCTTGCTTTACTCTTTACTTAAGAAATGTAGGCATTGATGATGAGCAACCTTAGAAGATGGATTTGAATAATCCCTAAACGGCTGACCTGATCGACTACCTTTTGGTAAATCTTGACCAGAATAAATTAAGCTGTAACCACGGATTGATTTAGGTCGAGAAACCCCTACAACATTTGTTCAACACGTTCAACATTATAGTCTACCTCTGCATAGCCCCAAAAGTTGACCAGTATAGAGCTTGGTGTTGCTGAGTCATACAGTCTTAACGCTTGAAAAAGATGTTCTAGAAAAATTCTATGGTCAAACGATCTGATTTGAGGCAGAAATATTGAATCTTGCAATAAAAATTAACATATCAAGTGACAATCAGACCTGCTTGTCAATCAAAGTGCCAATGTTATTGTTGTATTATCGAATACCAGTTAGTACCCTAAGTAGCTGTAGCTGCTAGTTAAAGCCACTTTGCGTCAAAAATTGTGACAGTTTAATTTAAAAGAATAACTCTGACCGTTGTACGGCAAGTCACATCTTCATTGACTAGCTAAACAATTGTGCTATTCGAGGTCTAGCAACCCTATAGCTACTTCAGTCATGATATTTAGATACGTTTGGGAATAGCCCATGTCCGATTGTAGTTGCCACATCGAAGCAAGAAATGCGGCGGAGCGCAAAACCCTGCGAATTGTGCTGCTGATCAACGTGCTCATGTTTTTTGTGGAGGTGATTACTGGCGTCCTTGCCCAGTCCACTGCCTTGATTGCTGATTCTCTTGATATGCTGGCCGATGCTCTCGTCTATGGCCTCTCCCTCTATGCCGTGGGGCGATCGCTCAAGCAGAAAACCCGTGCAGCAAGTCTAAGTGGCCTGTTTCAAATAACCCTAGCCGCCCTAATTTTGCTGGATGTGATCCGTCGCTTTGTCAGCGGTAGTGCCCCAGAGGCAGATTGGATGATGGCGATCGCCCTCCTTGGGCTAGTAGCCAATACTTGCTGTCTGTATCTAATTGCCCAACATCGGCGGGGGGAGGTGCATATGCGGGCGAGCTGGATTTTTACCCAAAACGATGTCATTGCCAATGTCAGCGTGATTGGAGCAGGGGCGCTAGTGGCCGTTTTTCAGTCTCCTTATCCTGATTTGATTGTGGGGTTTGGCATCGCCAGCCTTGTGCTTTGGGGCGGGATTCGCATTATTCGGGATGCAAGGCAAGCAGGGATGAGTACCCCTGTAGAATAGGTAGGGTTACCCTTTGGGAGAGGCTTTCTGTGAGCACACCCGCGATCGCCATCATTGACTACGATATGGGCAACCTGCATTCCGTGAGTAAAGCCCTTGATGTAGTGGGGGCAACACCCTTAGTGAGCGATCGCGCCAGTGACATTTGTGCTGCGGATGCCGTGGTTCTCCCCGGTGTCGGTGCCTTTGACCCCGCCATGACCCATCTCCACGAGCGGGAACTGGTGCCTGTCATTCAGCGGGTGATTCAGCAGGGGATGCCCTTTTTGGGGATTTGTCTGGGTCTGCAAGTCTTGTTTGAGTGCAGTGAAGAAGGCAGAGAACCCGGCCTTGGTATTTTTTCTGGAAAAGTCAAACGCTTTCAATCTGAACCCGGTCTCCCAATCCCCCACATGGGCTGGAACCAACTGACCTTGACGCAACCCGCCTGTCCCCTCTGGCAGAATTTACCGCCAACCCCTTGGGTGTATTTTGTTCACTCCTACTTTGTCGCCCCTGAGGATCCAGAGTTAGTGGCCGCCACCGTCCGTCATGGTCAGCAAACTGTCACAGCCGCGATCGCCCGCACCAATGTCTTTGCTTGTCAATTTCACCCCGAAAAGTCGGGCAAGATCGGCCTGCAACTACTGCGCAACTTTGTCACTCTCGTCAAACACCAGTATAGCCATTTTAATCAAGAATGAGATATTATCCAGTCCAATAATTCCGAATCACCTCATCACACCGTTCTTGCTAGCGCATCTGTTTTTTTCGGGTGGTGCCCATCTGGTCGAGGGTGTAACTAATGGTGGAAACTTGTACCCCAAATCGCTGGGCACGGTCGATTAAACGGTCATCGGGATGCTTTGAGTCGCTTCACTGATTTTGCCGCCTTGCTTGATATTAGGAGACAACCCGCTCTCGTAAGTCCGAGCTATAGCTCATAAGGGAGTCAGGGGGCATGGGCTAAGCATAGAAATCAAGCCAATCAGACACTTCCCCTAGGTCAGTCCTGATAAAACCGCGTCCGCTTCAGCTCTTCAGTCGTAAACCCCAGCATCCGCAGCACCTCCTCGCGACTTAGTGTGGTGAACTTGTACAGGACAGTTGTTATGATTAACTCTATTATGTTAACTCTATTATGGCTTGCTGCTTCAGGTCTGTTTCTGTCTGACTCCGCTGCGCAAGTAATCGATTGGGACAAATGACCACGGCTTGCCCATCAGAGAAGGTCTGGCGATACAGACGCAAATAGAGAAAGATTTCAGCAAAGAAGCGTTCGTAGAAGGTATTATCTCTTTGAAACTGGACTTCACAAAAATAGACCACTCCTGAGGGATCAGGGGGGACAAAGACACCGTCAATGCGGAAGGCGGTTTGCTTGAGTTCAACGGAGTCAAAGCGGTAGCCCCTAGGATAGTCAATTCCAAGCAGCTCAAAGAGCGTCTGAGGCAGTTGAGCAAACAGTTGGTAAAAGAGGGAGTCGCGGCGCATGGGCTAGGGAATATATCACGGGAGCATGGATTAAAGCAGGCCGCGATAGCGAATAAATGTCAGCACTGCCGCCCACGACCCCAAAGCCACTTTCAGGGCAATGAGGATATTCAGCCAAGGAATCCAGCCACCACTGAGGAGCGTGCCAAACTGACCCGCCGGCAAGGCCACCCCCATCAACAGGCTGGCACCGCAGAGAATGAAAACAATCACGGAGATTTTTTCCCATGTGGCGGCATGGAAGCGACGATAGATGCTCTCTAGCCATTCTGGAGCTGAGGTAATGGCCACAAGTCCGATCGCCGTCCCGCCAGCAACGCCAGCCGCAAATCCACCCCCCGGACTCAGGTGCCCCCGCAAGGCCAACTCAATACACACAAGGGAGCAAATGGTGGCGCCAAATCTTGCCAAAACAATCGAGGGCTGATCATTAAAGCGGCTAACGTGGCCAAGGGGTTTTTCATTGCTGAGTAGATACTGTGCCCCCATGATGGCAAGAGTGAATACCACCACTTCAAAAATGGTGTCGTACAGGCGATTGCGCAAAATCACAGCCGTAACGGCATTGGGAATGCCACTCTGGTTAACAAGGGTTTCGACAATGGGAAGCGTTGGTACCGCAGGTAGGGTGGGGATCATCAGCATTTTCACCAGCAGCAGCACTGCCGCAATGCCATAGAGCCAAATCATGTCGCTGACTCCTTTTCACTGGGCAAGGGGTAATACACGAGTTCTGTGAGATTGGTGAGCTGGGGCTTGAGGATGGTGTAAAGGCGTGCTACACGGGTCATCGTTAATAATTGAGTGGTTTCTTCAGCACATAGGGCATGAATCTCGCGATCGCGGAGCGCTATTTTAAGTTGCTCAAAGGTGGGATAAATGATTAATTCAACACGCAAATGATAGGGAGCAACGGCTTCACGAATGGCTGCCAGTAAGTGATCCAAGCTATCGCTGGAGAGTGCCGAAGCTAAGATGCCCAATCGCAGCACCAAGGAAGAGCGTACTGCAACGGCGTAGAGCATAATTGAGAGCATTGTTCCCACAAGGGCTTCGGTCAGCGCCACATCGGCAGCGCCGAGAATGGCATAGAGCAGGGCCGCCACCGCACCAATAATGCCACGAATGACAAGGGCGTGGTAGGGATTCTCCTGAAACACCAGCATCAGAGCTGTTAGAGGCAAGAGTGCAGTGACAGCAATGAGCCAGCTATCCATCAGTGTCCTCCCCTTGGGAGCAGTAGGCCAAAACGTAGCCCAGAATGGTGTTCCAGAGGGCGAGGGAGATCAACGCCAAGACCAGAAGCGGCCATTCGCGGGGAATGCGCAGTAACACCCCGATCATGATCGCCATCGAACCTAAGGTATCGGAGACTGACAAAAAATGCAGTTTATAGAGGGGCGATCGCCGACCCACCAGCGGCCATGTTCCCCACAGCCAAAGAAAGAGACCAAAACTAATACAGGCATAACTGATCCACTGTAAAATCACTGACCCCCTCCCTAAAGATTGGCGACATCCCGTAGTCGCCGCAGAATCTGCGCCAAGAGCATCAGGGCACCATTGCCCACACTAAGGATGATCACCCCCACAATGCCAATCATCCAATCATCCCGCTGCACCGACACCAGCAAGATCATAATGGCTGCCTTTGTGGCAATACTGGCAAAGGCCAACATCTTCGACCAGATGTGCTCCCCCTTCCAAGCAGCATAGAGGGGAATGCCCAGAATCAACAGCATGATGACTAAAAAGGCGGTCATTTTTCGGGTCTGTGCTCCACTAGTTGATGCACTTCAAACCAGCCCTCCTCGTCGTAGTGCAGCACGATCGTCTTGGGGGTGAAGGTAATCGTAAAAATATCCAGAAAAATCAGACCGGGGGCACGGGTAGGATCAACGGGTTCACGGACGATCGCTTCATGACGATGGGGACGCACCATCATTTCAATTGTCTCAAAGTAGGCACGGGGAACAGCCATCGCCACTTTTCCTAGGGTACTCAGCCACTGCCGCAGTGTTGCCACACCCCCTCGCCCTTGGGGCAGCAGGAGCGAAACCAAAATCCCAATCGCCAGATTGACCAAGCCAAAGTCCGCCGTCAGCAGTAGCCAAATCGTCAGGCGCAGGGCAAAGTTCAAATAATTCATAGCGCTAACCCCACCAAGCCAAGTAAGAGTAACAGCATCACCCCTAGAAGATGCTCTAGGCGCTCCCAAGCCCCTCGCCAAGCGGATTCCCAGCGGGAGACCCCCAAGGCCACTAGGCCACACCCCACCAAGGGCGGCAAAAAGGCGCGTAACAAACTCATGCCACTACTGTAGGCTTCCATGTAGCCGGCATTGGCCAGAAATAGCCCACCCAAGAGCACCATTGTGGCGGCACTATAGCCCATAGGGGTCTTGCTGGGATAGCGGGGCAAAAAGAGGAATTTGCTGTAAATTGTGGCGGTCAAAAAGCCAGCACCATAGAGCAGTCCCTGCTGCCACGGGTCAAGGTAACTCAGGGTCAAGGCCTTAGCGGGGAATCCAGCAAGGAAGGGCACACCGATAATGCCATAACCGGCAATAATCAGGGCGATCGCCACTGGGCGCGGCAGACCCTCTTGGCGCAATTCACTAAGACGATAGTGGCACAGTTCCCCCACACTCAAAAAAAGACTTGCCTTGGCTAAGCCGTGCATCAGAGCATACAAACCCGCTGCCGGTGGGGCAATGATCACCCATCCTAGGTGGCCAAGGGTACTAAAGCTGAGCATCCGTCGTACATCATCGGCCACCAAGGCAAATATTGAGCCAAAAAAGATCGAGGCGAGGGCAAACAGCTGCACAATATCGGCAATGTTGCTATGGAGCAGACTGACGCGAGCAAGGCTAAACACCCCAGCATTTTCGACAATGCCGGCCAGGAGAGCAGCAACAATGGGAGCAGCAACGACGTTAGTTTGGGGCAACCAAAGCCCACTAATGAAAATGGCGCCCTTGGCCAACAATGCCATCAAAATCAGCGCCACAGCCTCTGGCGGTGCCTGCATCAGGGCACTAAAGGCAAAGGTATGGTTTGTCTGATAGACGAGCGCCACCCCCATTAGATAAAAGAGCATGGCCACGTTGCTCACCATCAGGTAGCGTAGGCCAATCCAGAGGGGGCGATCGCTACGGGGATAGGCAATCAACAAAAAGACAACAATCCCCAGCACCTCAATATTGACGTAGAGACTGAGGAAATCCGCTGAAATAAAGACGGTGTTGGCACAGCCGTGGAGCAGACACAGCAGCACATAGAAGAACGCTTTATAACCCTCCTGCCACGTATGTAACAGTGCTGCCAAAATGACGAGGGCATTGGTGACAATAAAGTAGCCACTGAGGGGGTCAATGCTCAGGGAAATGCCAAAGCTATCGAGAAGGACAAACGCAGTGTTGACTTGGTTAATGGTGATGCCTAAGCCGACACAGAGGGAAACAAGGGCGATCGCCAGCGGCAGACCCCGCGCTAAGGAGGGCAATAAGTAAAGCGTTAAACCCGCCACAAAGGGCAACAAAATCCAAGCGATCGCCAGCGCCGTCATTGCCGCTCCCTACAGGTACTTTTGATCAATTTCTGGGGTTTCCAACGTCGGGTTATCCCGCGCTAGCTTCATTGCTGCCACCAGCATCAGCGTTTGAATCGAAAGGCCAATCACGATCGCGGTTAAAATCACGGCTTGGGGTACGGGGTCGGCATAGGCAGCATCAAAGGCTCCGCCACGGGCAATGGGCGTGACCAGACCACTGTGGGTGGCAATGACCACAAACAAAGCCACTACGCCGGTGCTCATGACATCCATCGTCACAATCTTCATTAGCAGGTTTTTCTTGACGATCGTTGCTAGAAACCCGACGAGGATAGTGACAAAAACACTGGCTTCCAAGAAAATCATGAGACCCCACCCCAGACACTCTGGTATTTAGAACAAACTGTAACATTCTGCTTTGCCGTTACACCTTGCCTGTTGCTATAAAACTGCACCGCCGCAACCAACGGTGAGGAACCTTAAGCCCGTCAACCCCCATCTTAACTTTATTCAGATCAATATTAATTCTTTATAGAATAGATTTTTGTCAATAGAAGTGCCACAAACTTTATAATTTAGAAAAATGCTTAACAATTTGCAACATTTGGTAAATAGGTATATATTCTTATTCAGATACTTGAACAGAGTACTGGACTCGTCCCTTGGGGGGTTGTCTGATGAATGTCCAATTTCCTTGGCTGACTGTACTAACACTGCTGCCTTTAGTGGCAGCCTTTTTCATTCCCGTATTGCCCGACCGTGAGGGGAAGACAGTCCGCTGGTATGCCCTAGCGATCGCCCTCCTCGAATTTGGCCTCTCGGCAATGGTTTTCTGGCAGCACTACGATGTCCAATCCGCCCAGATCCAAATGGTGGAAACCGTGCCTTGGCTGCCGCAAATCGGCCTGAACTGGTCCCTAGCGGTTGATGGCCTTGCCGTCCCCCTGATGTTGCTGACGGGTCTGGTCAACACAGTGGCAATCTTTGCGGCTTGGCAAGTAAAGCAGAAGCCGCGTTTATTTTATTTCCTGATGCTGGCGCTCTACAGTGCCCAAATTGGCGTCTTTGCCGCCCAAGACCTCATCCTCTTCTTCCTGATTTGGGAATTGGAACTGGTGCCCGTCTATCTACTCATTTCCATCTGGGGGGGAGCCAAACGCCAATACGCCGCTACAAAATTCATCCTCTACACTGCCGTTGGTTCCCTCTTTATCCTCATTGCTGGCCTCGGGATGGCCTTCTATGGGGGGGACTTTACGCTCAGCATGGCGGCCTTGGGTCTCAAGGACTATCCCTTGGCGCTGGAACTGCTGGCCTATGGTGGTTTCCTGATTGCCTTTGGTGTCAAGCTGCCGATTTTCCCGCTACACACTTGGTTACCCGATGCCCATGGTGAAGCCTCGGCGCCCGTGTCAATGGTGCTGGCAGGCGTGCTCTTGAAAATGGGGGGCTATGGCCTGATTCGCTTCAACCTGCAAATGTTGCCGGATGCCCACATCTACTTTGCCCCTGTTCTGATTGCCCTTGGGGTCGTGAATATTGTCTATGGTGCCCTGACTGCTTTTGGCCAAGAAAACCTGAAGCGGCGGCTGGCCTACTCCTCGATTTCCCACATGGGCTTTGTGCTGCTGGGCATTGGTGCCCTCAATGGCATTGGTCTCAATGGGGCGATGCTGCAAATGCTTTCCCACGGTTTGATTGCGGCTGTTCTCTTCTTCTTGGCCGGGGTGACCTACGATCGCACCCACACATTGGCCATGGCAAAAATGAGCGGGATTGCCCAATCCATGCCGAAAACCTTTGCCCTCTTTACTGCCGGCTCTATGGCTTCGCTGGCGCTGCCCGGTATGAGTGGTTTTGTCAGTGAACTGACGGTCTTTTTGGGCTTGACCAACAGTGATGCCTACTCCACGACCTTCAAAGTGGGGGTGATTTTCCTTGCCGCTGTTGGGGTGATTATTACGCCCGTCTATCTGCTCTCGATGGTGCGCCGTGTCTTTACGGGCAAACAAGCGGGCGATATGTTTGACAAACTGCTGTTGGACATCAATCCCCGTGAAACCTTCATTGCCCTGTCCCTGTTGGTGCCGATTATTGCCGTGGGGATGTATCCCAAGCTAGCCACCCAAACCTACGATGTGACCACGGCAGCGATCGCTAGCCATGTCCATGCGGCTCTGCCGGCGGTAGCGCAGCACCATCTGCCCCTCTATGCCCAACTGACCCAATCCGCCCCCAGCCTAGTCAGTGAAGCAACCGTTGCCGACAGTACCCTCTAGGGGTGAGAAGTGGGGATGCACCGTCTCCAACTGGCAGTTCAGGGCATTCATTGCTAGAGTGGAGTAACGGCATTCCTGCCCTTGGGCAGATTGCATAAACTGAATACGGTGATTCAATAAAGGCTCTATGAGTAATCTCGAGAAACAAATTGAACAAGCCCGCGAGGAAGCCCACAAAATCTGTGATACCGAAGGGGCAACCTCTGGACAGTGTGCCGCCGCTTGGGATGCCCTTGAGGAACTGCAAGCGGAAGCTGCCCACCAACGCGCTGAGCAGCAAGATCACAAAACCTCCTTCCAGCAGTACTGTGATGACAACCCTGATGCTGCTGAGTGCCGCATTTACGACGACTAAGGGTTGAGGGTGTGGGTCGCTGGCAACAGTTGTGGGATCAATTTGCCGCAGCGACGGGTCAGCGGCTCCATGAGGGTAAAGCCCTTGCGGTAGGGGGCGGCAGTATCAACACCACCTATGTGTGGCAACATCCTGAGCAACCCCTCTTTGTTAAATTCAATCGCCCTGAACGGCAGGCCATGTTTGCTGCCGAAGCCAATGCCCTGCGGGCGATCGCCAAGGTTCAAGCGATTCGCGTTCCCCTTCCCCTGCTATGGGGAGTGGTTGAGGACGCGAGTTTTTTAGTGTTGGAATACTTGCCCCTCACCAGTGCCGGAGATTGGTGGCAAATGGGGGTAGAGCTGGCACAGTTGCACCTCAAGGGCACTGGCGATCGCTATGGCTGGTCGGAGAATAACACCATTGGTGCCACTCCTCAAATCAACCCTTGGTCAGACAACTGGGGGGAGTTTTTCCGCGATGCTCGCCTGCGTTATCAGTTTGATCTGGCTCGCCGTCGGGGTGGACACTTTCCCAAGGCGGAGCAGCTCCTAGCAGCCATTCCAGAACTCCTGAACCATGAGCCAACCCCTACCCTAGTGCACGGCGATCTCTGGTCGGGAAATGCTGCCTTTTGTCGTACGGGGGAACCCGTCATTTTCGACCCCGCCAGTTACTATGGCGATCGCGAGGTGGACTTGGCCATGAGTGAACTCTTTGGTGGCTTTCCTGCGGCCTTTTATGAGGGCTACAACGCCACCTATCCCTTAGCGGCTGGCTATAGGCAACGGAAAACCATCTACAACCTGTACCACATCCTCAATCACTTCAATCTCTTTGGCGGCAGTTATGGGACTCAAGCCCAGTACATGATTGAGCAGATCCTTTAACTACAAGCTGCCCTGTGGAACAGAACATTTGCCAAAGCACTCTAAAATCAAACAGTGCTCCCTCGCCTCACATCCCTGTAGTATCGTGGAGTGCATGGCTTCAATTTTTGAGTGTTTGCGAGATTCCTTCCTATGTCCGATGGCAAACTGCCACCCACAAATGCTTCTACCCCTGAATCAGTGACAGCCAAGGCCGAAAAGACGACAGAACCTTGGTGGCTGGAGATGGCCAAAACCTTGGGGCTGGCTGCTCTCTTGGCTTTTGGTATTCGTACCTTTGTAGCAGAAGCGCGCTATATCCCCACCGGCTCGATGGAAGAAACCCTGCTGATTAACGATCGCCTGATTATTGAAAAGATCAGCTACTATTTCCATGCCCCTCATCGCGGCGACATTATTGTTTTCAATCCAACTCCGGCCTTGCAACAGGCAGGCTTTCGTGATGCCTTTATCAAGCGGGTGGTGGGCTTGCCTGGGGATCGCGTGGAACTCCGCCAAGGGCGCGTCTATATCAACAATCAACCCCTACCCGAACCCTATCTAGCTCCCTCGACATTGACCTCCGTCGATACCTGTGCCGGTATTCAGCCCTATCTGGCTCAACCGCAGGTGATTCCTGCCAACAGCTACTTGGTCTTGGGGGATAACCGCAATAACAGCTTTGATGGCCGCTGCTGGGGCGTGGTACCGCGCAATTACATTATTGGTCGTGCGGCGATTCGCTTTTGGCCCCCCGATCGTTGGGGGTTGATTACCGATCCCAAGGAACCGCAACAGTGAGGCAAACCCTGCGCACCGAGGTACTCGTTGTGGGTGGTGGCACAGGGGGGGTAGCTGCTGCTTTAACGGCGGCTCGTATGGGAGCGCAAACGGTGCTGGTCAGTGAAACGCCGTGGCTAGGGGGCATGCTCACCAGTGCTGGGGTGGCGGCGCCCGATGGCAATGAACTCATGGCGTGGCAAACCGGGCTGTGGGGTGAGTTTCTGCGGGCGATCGCCCAACGCCAAGTGGGGGGGCTAGATCATGCTTGGGTGAGTTTTTTTACCTTTGAGCCAAAGGTCGCCGCTGATCTTTTTGCCGAGTGGGTCAAGGCAACCCCCAACCTGACGTGGCTTGTCGGTGAACTTCCCCAAGCGGTTTTGCGCCAAGGCGATCGCGTCCTCGGGGTGGAATTGACCACCCTCACCCTCCATGCCCAAATCACGATTGACGCCACAGAACTCGGGGATCTCCTTGCCTTGGGGGAAATTCCCCATCGCTGGGGGTGGGAGTGGCAGGCAGACACCCAAGAACCCTCAGCCCCCCCAGCACCCACAGCCTTGACTCAAACCTATCCCGTTCAAGCCCCCACATGGATTGTCGTTTTACAGGACTACGGTGAGGGTGCCACTGCCCCAGAGATTCCCCCTTCTCCCCTTTGGGATGAGCACAAGTTTAACGGTGCTTGGGCAGGCTATGACCCGCTGCACTTTCTCAACTATGGCCGCCTGCCGGGAAACCGCTTTATGCTCAACTGGCCGCAGCAGGGGAATGACTATGGGGTGGGTCTGGAACGGCTGATTGGCTCTGCCCAAGAGCGACAGGCCTTTTGTCAAGAGGCACGCTGGCACGCCCAGGATTTTGCCCGTTATGTGCAGCAACAGTTGGGTCGCCGCTATGGTTTAGCGGAGGATACCTTTCCCCAATTCCCCAGACAGCTAGGGGGGGGAGCCTATGCCCTCCATCCCTATTACCGCGAAAGTCGGCGCCTGATGGGTGTCACCACAATTCACGAGCAGGATATTCTCCCCACTGCGCCACCGCCCGTTGATGCCCAAGGTCACTACACGGGCATTGCCATCGGCAACTATCCGAACGATCACCACTATCCGGGGATGGAACTCCCCCTTGTCCCTAAGTCCATTCGTTGGGGCGGTCGTTGGACGGGGACGCCCTTCGTGATTCCCTATACGTCGTTGATTCCCCAGACGGTAGAGGGCTTTCTAGTGGCAGAGAAAAATATCTCGGTAACCCATATTGCCAATGGTGCCACTCGCTTGCAACCGCTGGTAATGGGCATTGGACAGGGGGCAGGGTGGCTAGCCGCCACAGCCATTCGCCAAGGGAAATCGCTGCACCAACTGGTGGGCACCCTTGATCTGAAGCCCCTGATTCAGGAGTGCCGACAGGCAATCTTTCCCTTCTTTAACCTGCCGCCGCAACATCCCGAATGGGAAGCTTGGCAACTCCAGACACTCAATACATTTGATCCCACAGTTCCCCTACCGCCGACGGTGGCGATCGCCCAACCGACACCCATGATCGTGAGCGCCGGCATGCAAACGGTTAGCGGCGAATTTGTGAAACTAGGGGAACAGGCGTATCAACTCCGCACGGATCAGTGGTCTTGGCCTTTGGTAACACTCCACCCCACCGTCAACGAGCAACTGCAAACCTATCAAAGTGGGCAGCGAATCACAGTAACGGGGTTTATGAACCCCTACGCCCCTTGGATTCGGGTGGCGTGCGTGGCCTAAGTTTCGCAGCTTAGCTCCCCAAGGCGTTGATTAAAACGCAGATTCTCACTGTAGTCCACGGGGACATCAATAATGCTGGGCACAGACTGCGCAAGGGCAGTTTTCAACGTTGGGATAAAATCAGCGGTGGCTTCAATGCGATACCCCTTGAGTCCCATGCTCTCGGCCAACTTGACAAAGTCCGGGTTACCAAAGTGGACATAGGCAGATTCACCAAAGTAGCGCTGCTGCTTCCACTCGATGAGGCCATAGCCGCCGTCATTAAAGACGATGGTTGTAAAGTTGGTTCCTATGCGCAGCGCGGTTTCCAGTTCTTGGCAATTCATCATGAAGCCGCCATCGCCGGTGACTGCCACCACATGCCGCTGCGGATAGACTAATTTCGCCGCTATTGCCCCTGGTACGGCAATCCCCATTGCGGCAAAGCCATTGGAAATCAGGCAGGTATTGGGGCGATCGCAATGGTAGTGACGGGCAATCCACATCTTGTGGGCACCCACATCAGAAATGACGATATCCTCTGGCCCCATGACTTGACGCAGGTCGTAGATGAGCTTTTGCGGCTTGACGGGAAAACTCTCATCTTGGGCATATTGGCAGTAGTCAGCCACAATGTCTTGGCGCAGTTGCACGGCATAGGGGGTGGGCTTATCTTGGCGATCGGCCCGCTTGAGAATTTCATAGAGGGAATCAGAAATATCTCCCACCACCTCAATCACAGGAATATAGCTGCTGTCAATTTCGGCATGGGTGGCCGCAATATGGATAATGGGCAAGCGGCCATCGGGGTTCCAGCTTTTCGGGGAATACTCAATCAAGTCATAGCCAACGGCAATCACTAAGTCAGCATGATCAAAGCCGCAGCTAATGTAATCCCGCTGCTGGAGTCCCACCGTCCACAGGGCAAGGGAGTGCTGATAGGGAATGACCCCTTTACCCATGAAGGTATTGGCCACGGGGATATTCAGCTTTTCGGCAAAATGGGTGAGGGCAGCGGCAGCGTGGGCACGAATAGCGCCATTCCCCACTAAGATCAGGGGGTTCTCAGCAGCATTGATCAGTTCAGCGGCCTTGAGAATGCTCTGGAACGAGGCATAGGTTTTTTCGGGCGGGCTAGGCTTGAGGGGATAGCCCTCAGCTTCCATGGCGGCAATGTTTTCGGGCACATCAATGTGAACCGCCCCTGGCTTTTCATTCTGGGCAATCTTAAAGGCCTTGCGGACAATTTCTGGCGTAATGCTGGGGCGGACAATCTGGGCATTCCATTTGGTTACCGGGCTAAACATGGCCACCAAGTCCAGATATTGGTGGGACTCGATGTGCATGCGATCGGTGCCTACCTGCCCTGTAATGGCCACAAGAGGAGCACCATCGAGGTTAGCATCGGCAACACCGGTCATTAAATTCGTAGCACCGGGACCGAGAGTAGAAAGACATACCCCCGCTTTGCCGGTGAGACGACCATAGACATCGGCCATAAAGGCCGCCCCTTGTTCATGGCGGGTGGTGATAAATTGAATGGGGGAGCGCCGCAGCGCTTGCAGGACATCAAGATTTTCTTCCCCCGGCAGACCAAAAATGTATTCTACGCCTTCATTTTCAAGGCATTTCACGAGTAATTCGGCGGTGTTCATAAGGATGGGCGATCGCGGGCACTACTCCCTATCGTAGTTCTGTCTTTTTCGCCCAATCCTTAAATATTGGCAAATGCTGACGAAAGTTATGCCGCGGCCAGATCGGAGATCACCTTGGCCAGATCAATGTCCTTTTGGGTAATGCCGCCGGCATCATGCGTCGTAAGGCAGACCGTCACCCGATTCCAAGAAATGGATAAATCAGGGTGATGTCCGGCCTGCTCAGCGGGATCTACCAGACGATTGACAAAGGCAATGGAGCCAAGAAAATCCTTGAAAACAAATGTTTGCTCAAGGCGATCGCCCGCCAATTTCCAGCCCGCTAGGTTTGCTAGTTGTGCCTCAATATCGGCTGGAGAGAGTCGCTCTGCCATGGTTGTGCCTCAACCCTATTAGCTCTAGGGTAGCAGAGGCAATTTACCAACTGGACTTGACCACCCCCGGCAGCAACCCTTGGTGAGCCATTTCCCGCAGGGCATTGCGGCAGAGGCCAAAATCACGATAATAACCACGAGGACGACCTGTCAACCAGCAGCGATTCCGTAGCCGCGAAGGGGCACTATTGCGGGGCAACCGTTGCAGTTGACGATGGATGCTCATGATCTCTTCTTGGGTTTCGGCGCTGGCCAGTTGAGCCTTGAGTTCTTGGCGTTTGCTGGCGTATTTAGCAACAAGCCGTTGCCGCTTTTTTTCCCGTTCGATCATGCTTTTTTTGGCCATGGGGGTGTGTTTGTCCTCGATAATGATGAATTTGGTATCCTATATCCTATCAAAGAGCGATTTGCTGCTGCAACTGTTGATCCTTGCGGGGTGTTTCTGTGCCCTTACATCTGTACAACACACTGTCTCGCCGCCTTGAACCCTTCTCGCCCCTGCACCCAGAGCGGGTGACGATCTATGCCTGTGGTGTCACGGTGTATGACTACTGCCATTTGGGGCACGCCCGTTCCTATGTGGCTTGGGATGTGCTGCGCCGCTATCTCACGTTCTTGGGCTACGTGGTGCACTATGTGCAAAATTTTACCGATATTGATGACAAGATTTTGCGCCGCGCCCATGAAAACGGCGAGACGATGGCCACAGTGAGCGATCGCTACATTGCCGCCTACCACGAGGACATGGCGGCCTTGAATATCCTACCTGCCACTGCTTATCCCCGCGCGACAGAGGTGATTCCAGAAATTATTCACCTCATTCAAGGGCTACTGGATCGCGGCTATGCCTACGTGGCCGGCGGGGATGTTTACTATGCCGTGGCACAATTTCCCAGCTATGGCAAGCTCTCCGGGCGCCAGCTTGAGCAACTCATGGCCGGTGCCAGTGGCCGCATTGAGGAAGAGGAGGAGCAGCGCAAACGCCATCCCCTTGATTTTGCCCTCTGGAAAGCCGCAAAGCCGGAGGAAATGGCTGTTTATGACCCGTGGGAAGCCCCTTGGGGTAAAGGGCGCCCCGGCTGGCACATTGAATGCTCGGCAATGGTGCGACAGGCCTTTGGGGCAACGGTGGATATTCATTGCGGTGGCATGGATTTAATTTTCCCCCACCACGAGAATGAAATTGCCCAATCGGAGGCGGTGACGCAACAGCCCCTAGCCCGATTTTGGCTCCACAACGGCTTTGTTACCGTCAACACTGAGAAAATGTCCAAGTCCTTGGGGAATTTCACAACCATTCGTGATCTGCTGGCTCAGGGGGTGGATGCCATGGCCTTGCGCCTGTTGGTTTTGCAGGCTCAGTACCGCAAACCCTTGGACTTTACGCCAGAGGCACTGACCGCCGCTGCCAAGGGCTGGCAAACCCTGAAGGAGGCGCTACAGCTCAATCGGCAGCTCTCCCTGCCCGTCATTGATCCAGAGGGGGTCAAAGCTCACCCCAGTACCCAAGCCTTTTGTCAAGCTATGGATGAGGACTTGAACACCGCAGCAGCTCTAGCGGTCATCTTTGAACTGGCCAAAGTCCTGAATCGTGAGCAGCATCGCTATCTCCACGGGGGAGACTGGGGGCGATCGCCCGCTGAAATCAGCCGCGACTGGCACACCCTAGTCACTCTTGCTCAGGTTTTGGGTCTAGAGGCAAAAGCAGAGGCACAAGCTGCGTCAACGGTTGGCCTAACCGATGAGGAGATTCGAGAGTTAATTGCTGCTCGCACCGCTGCCCGCCAAGCCAAGAACTATGCGGAGAGCGATCGCCTGCGGGATCTCCTTTTGGCTCAAGGGGTCAAACTCGTGGATCAAAAGGACGGCACCACCCATTGGTTTCGCGTGCCCGCTGGCTCAACCCCCTAACTGTGGAGAACACTATGCACGATTCCCTTGCTGACCTGCGTCAGGAACTCTTGGCGCTGCTGTGCCGCGATGCCTACCGTGCCGGCGAGTTTATCCTTTCCTCTGGCCAAAAAAGCCACTACTACATCAACTGCAAACCCGTGACCCTATCAGCGCGGGGCGCTTACCTTGTGGGGCGGCTCTTCTTGGCGCAGTTAGCCCCTGAAGCGGTGGCGGTGGCGGGTCTCACCCTTGGGGCGGATCCCTTGGTGGTGGCAGTGAGCGTGCTCTCCAATGTGCACGGGCAGGATCGGGCAGCGCTGATTGTGCGCAAGGAAGCCAAAGGCCACGGCACGATGAGCTTTATTGAAGGTCCCCCCTTGCCCCAAGGGGCGGTGGTCACGGTGCTTGAGGATGTGATCACGACGGGGGGGTCTGCCCTCAAGGCGGTGCTGCGGCTCCAAGAGGCAGGCTATGTGGTCAATGAGGTTCTGGCCATTGTCGATCGCCAAGCGGGCGGGGAAGCTGCCTTTGCCGCTCAAGGAATACCCCTGCGATCGCTCTTTCGGATTAGCGACCTCGAAGCCTACCTCAATGCGGTCTAAATTCCCAACCGCTGGTAAATTTCCTCGAGGTGCTTGAGGTGATGTTCAGGGTTAAAGCAGGCCTCGAGTTCCTCTGGTGTCAGGTAGCGCTGAATCTCTGGATCCCCTTTGAGGTTGGCAGCAAAGTCACCGTTGGGTTGATTCCACGCGGCATGGGCATGTTTTTGCACCAAGGCATAGGCAGCTTCGCGACTCAGCCCCTTCTCCACCAGCGCCAAGAGCACCCGCTGACTAAAGATGACACCGCCGTAGCAGTTCATATTGCGGCGCATATTTTCGGGATAGACCTGCAGCGTTTGCACCAAGTCAGTCATTTCCACCAGCATAAAGTGGGCAAGGATGGAGCTATCGGGCAAAATCACCCGTTCCACCGCACTGTGAGAAATATCCCGCTCATGCCAGAGGGCAACATTTTCAAGGGCAGCCAAAGCATTCCCCCGCAGCACCCGCGCTAGACCGGTCAGTCGTTCGGAACGAATGGGATTGCGTTTGTGGGGCATCGCAGAGGAGCCTTTTTGTCCCTTCGAGAAGAATTCCTCGACTTCAAGGACATCGGTGCGCTGAAGATTGCGAATCTCAACAGCAAAGCGCTCGAGGCTGGCTCCCAAGAGGGCAAGGGTTTGGGTATAGTCGGCATGGCGATCGCGGGAAATCACCTGTGTTGAAGCGGTATCGGGTTGGAGACCGAGTTTTTGGCAGGCGATCGCCTCCACCCGCGGATCCACATTGGCATAGGTGCCCACTGCCCCCGAAATTTTGCCTACGGCCACGGTGCGCTGCAATTGGCACAGGCGATCGCGATGGCGCAGCAATTCCGCCAGCCAACCCGCGAGTTTGAACCCAAAGGTAATGGGTTCGGCATGAATCCCATGACTGCGTCCCACCATCACCGTATAGCGATGTTCTTGGGCACGGTGGCGTACTGCCTGAATGAGCTGCTCCAACTGCTCTTGAATCAGCGTCAGACTGGCCACCAATTGCAGGGCTAAACCGGTGTCGAGGACATCGGAACTGGTCAAGCCAAGGTGAATATAGCGGCCGGCATCGCCAACATGTTCGTTGACATTGGTGAGGAAGGCAATGACATCGTGCTTTACCTCTGCCTCAATTTCCAGCACCCGTTGGGGGTCAAACTTGGCCTTGGCTTTGATTTCAGCAACGGCGTCAGCAGGAATATGCCCCAGTTCGGCTTGGGCTTCGCAGACCGCAATCTCAACATCCAGCCAAGTTTTGAATTTGTAGGCATCCGTCCAGAGATTCCCCATTGGGGCAAGGGTATAGCGTTCGATCATGGGCGTATGTATCTCTAAGGGTGATCAAAAACGGTCATCTGGGGGCGATCGCCTATTTGCGTTCGGGATGGTACACAGTTTCCGCCGTGGCAAAGCCATTGAGGCGATAGATGAGTTGGTAAAGACGGCTGTAGTCCCGCTGGTTAAAGTGCAGGATCAATCGCGGCAGGTGGAGCGTGTGGGTCAAGGCAGGACGGTTAATGGGTTGCTCGTCTTCCACTTCCCGAGGCAACGGTTCAGCGCGTTCAATCTGCCCCGACACGAGGATGTCTTGAAAATCGCGATTGAGTTCTGCCAAGGCGGCATCACTAATGTCTTGGTTCAACCGCAGCACCAAGCGATCGCCCACATAGCGGCTAGAGTGATAGACACGATAAAAGCCACTGAGGTAAGCCAACCCCTCCTCAACACTGGTGCAGATGCGGTAGAGTTCCTGATCTTCACGGTTAATTAGTCCCTTGGCTGCCAGTTCTTCACGAATAAATTGATCCCAATGTTGCCAGTAGGTACCACCGGGAATGTCCATCAAGACCAAGGGTTTAGGGGGAGCTTTGCCCGTTTGACAGAGAGTCAAGCATTCAAAGGCTTCATCTTGGGTGCCAAAGCCACCAGGAAATACAGCAATGGCATCGGTTTCCTTGAGCAAAAAGAGCTTGCGCGTAAAGAAGTACTTGAAGTGAATCAGACGCGGATCCCCTTCAATATAGGGGTTAGCCCCCTGCTCAAAGGGGAGTTCAATGTTCAGGCCAAAGGACTTATTGGAGCCTGCCCCTTTGTTGCCAGCCTCCATGATGCCACCCCCGGCACCGGTGATAATCATAAACCCCGTGGCACTCGCCGCTTGGGCAAAGGCCACCGCCATTTCATAGACAGGCGCCGTGGAGGGAGTGCGTGCCGATCCAAAGATCGAAATTTTGCGGGTATGGCGATAGGGGGCAAAGACCCGCAGGGCTTGGTGCATATCCCGCAGGCAGGAACGCAGAATCTTCCAATCTAGTCGTTCCAGTTCCTCATCAGCAATATCCAGAAAAAGTTGCAGGGCTTGGTAAATCACGTCGCCGTGGGGCACCCTATCCAAGCGACGAATTAACTGTTCAAGGTCTTGCTGTAGGCTACTTAAAGCGACTCGCGAAAGGGTCATGGCACCCTAAGAACGTTAGCACCCTATTTTATCAGGCAGCGGGATCACCTGATGCAGTGGGTAGGCTGAGGGTAAAGGTGGTAATGCCCGCTTCACTGTCGGCGCTAATTTCACCCTGCAATTGCTCCACGAGTTTTTGGGTGAGGGCAAGGCCTAAACCCGTTCCCCCCTGTTGCCACGGATCGGCATTGGGAATGCGATAAAACTTTTCAAAGATGCGCGGTAGCTCCTCACTAGGAATCTCTGAGGGATTACTCACTTGAATTTGCAGGCGATCGCCCCCGATTGGATCAAAACGGACAACAATCTGTGCGCCAGCAGGGCTGTACTTACAGGCATTGTTGAGTAACTCTGCCAAGATGCGGGCTAAGGCATGGCGGTTGGAGAGGAGGGGCGGCAACGTGGCGGGGCGCAAAATCTCAAGGGATTGCTGCCGCTGTTGCATGCGGTTGCGGAAGGGTTCGAGCACCGAGGGCAGCCAACTGTCGAGATCAATCACCTCCTGTTGAATCTGGCTGCGCCCTGCCTCTAGGCGTTGCAGATCCAGCAAATCATTGATCAATTCCGTTTCGCGGTTGCACTCATTGGCGAGAATGTCGAGGTAGCGTTTCTGGCGATCGTCGGTGGCAAATTGCTTCAGCATATAGATGGCCATTTTCATATTGGCCATGGGGGTACGCAACTCGTGGGAAACGGTGCTCAAGAAATCATCCTTAATGGCATTGAGCCGCTCTAGCTCCTGCATTTTCTGTTCCAGTTCGGCAGTACGGGCGCGCACTTGGCGCTCCAAATCCGCATTGAGTTCTTGTACCTGTTGGTAAAGCTGCGCTTGGTGAATGGCGAGGGCACACTGATCGGCAATGGTTTTGACGAGGCTTAAATCTTCTGGTGTCCAAGACTTGGGCAGGGTTTGTTGCCAAAGCTGGCGATCGCTCGCCAAAACGGACGTTGCCTCACTGGGTTCCCACTCCCAATCGAGGAGCGTAATTTGCCCGAGGAGTTGGCCAAGGTAAACTAGGGGAGTGATCACCAAGGCATTGACATTTAAGGTTCTGAGATCCGTTTGCAGCGGCTCTGGCAGATCTGGGCGACTGGCAGCTAAGACCACCTGTTCACCGCTGCGAAGGGTAGATTCAAAGAGGACGATCGCCTGCTGGTTGAGAGCAATCAAGTGGTTGGGTAAGCTGACAAATTGAGGACGGCTGGCATAGGTAGGGCTATTGGGCGCATGGGTTTGCGTAATCAGGCAGAGGGTCGATCCCAAGGCTTCTAGGAGTAAATCAGCGGTAATTTGCAGAACTTCCGCTGCCACCATAGTGGTACGCATGGCTTGAATGATGCGGTTAATGATGGCCTCACGGCGGGCTTGGTTGCGCAGTTGTTCCTCGGCTCGCTTGCGATCGGTGACATCCATGACATAGCTGCGGATCAGCTCACTTTCATAGATGTAGTGAATGGATTGCTCGTAGATGCGCCCTTGGTACTCCACCTCCCGCACATGCACTTTTTCTTGGGTTTGCTTCATGTAGCGTGCGAGTTCCGGCAATCCCAGCAATAGAGGATGAGTCAACTTCTGTTGCTGTAGATCTCGAAACTGTATCACTGCCGCTGGATTGAGATACGTCACCCTCCCCTCTAAATCCACTTCCAAAATTGGGTTGGGCGTCAGCTCCGGATAGGAGGCCAAGCGCACTAAGGCCGCTTCACTAAAATTCTCGATATTACCTTCACTGAGGGGGACAAGTGTTGCAAAGGGATTGGTGCTTTTGGAGAGAAATCCTAAGACATCGGTACTGCGGCAAAAATCCTGAAACTCCGTATCCGTCATGTTCGTCAAGGTCAAGTAGCGGGCACGCACATCGCCGCCAAACACAATCATGTCACCGCCACGCAAATCATGGGCAACAATCCGCTGGCCATTGACCAGAGTGCCATTCGTACTGCGCTTGCCCTGCAAATCACCATCAATGAGGCGAAAAAGATGGCTATTGGTTTCAGGACTGGTCACCCGTAGGAGAATAGCGTGCTGCCGTGAGACCATCTTCGAGTGAAGCACAATTGAATTCGTTGGATCGCGACCGATGGAATAAGTGGCTGCCTCTAGCAAAATAGGTCGCCGCCCCTCACTGTCTTCGAGGACTAACAGGTGGCGGACTGCCTGCCGCTCGTGGCTCACCGTTGCCTCCTTGCCTAGGACGGCTGGGCACCCTGACGAAAGGATACTGGTGTCGCTGTCACCTTCCAAGTGGGTTCTTTGACAGGTAGGGTAGTATATTGGCGCACCAAGGCACGGAACTCATCACCGTCAATGGTTTCTTTCTCAAGGAGCAGCTCCACCAGCTTATCAATGGCCACCCGATGCTCGCGGATCAGTTTGCGGGCAATCTCGTAGCAGTGCATAACAATCTCGCGCACTTGGTGGTCAATTTGCACGGCCACAGCTTCAGAATATTCAGCGCGCGGCATGAGATCTCGACCCAGAAAGACCTCGTTGCCCGGCGTTTCAAGGGCTAAGTGTCCCAAATCCGACATGCCGTAACGGGTCACCATTTCCCGCGCCAGATTGGCCACTGCTCGCAAGTCGCTACTGGCACCCACGGTGACTTCAGCATCGCCAAAGATTTCCACTTCGGCAGCGCGTCCCCCCAATAGAATGGTGATCTCATCGAGGAGCCATGCGCGGGTATAGAGGCCACTATCCACCCGCTCTTCATCAAAGATCTGCTGGGCAAAGCCGCCAACGCCCCCAGACCGGGGAATAATGGTCACTTTATTGAGGGGATCCGCATGTTTCAAGAGCGTCATCAGTAGAGCATGACCCACTTCGTGGTAGGCAATCAGCCACTTTTTCTTGCTGTCGAGGAGGGGAGTGAGCGTCATGCCAATCGTCACGCGATCAATGGCATCGTCAATTTCGGCATTGGTAATGGCCGGTTTGCGACGCCGAGCAGTGAGAATTGCGGCTTCATTGAGGAGGTTGGCCAGTTCGGCACCCGAAAAGCCGGGGGTACGGCGGGCGATCGCCTCTAGGGACACTTCGGGAGCAATTTTCTTGTGCCGCGCATGGACTTGGAGAATTTGCAGGCGTCCCTTGTAGCTGGGCAAATCAACGGTAATTTGGCGGTCAAAGCGACCCGGACGCAGGAGGGCAGCATCCAAAACATCGGGGCGGTTCGTTGCCGCAATCACAATAATGCCCGTATTCCCCTCAAAGCCATCCATTTCCGTCAGGAGTTGATTGAGGGTTTGCTCGCGCTCATCATTGCCACCGCCAATGCCGGCACCCCGTTGGCGACCGACGGCATCAATTTCATCAATAAACACCAGACAAGGGGCGTTTTCTTTAGCCTTTCTGAAGAGATCCCGCACACGGGAGGCACCGACGCCCACAAACATTTCCACAAATTCAGAACCAGAAATGGAAAAGAAGGGAACCCCGGCTTCACCGGCGATCGCCTTGGCAAGGAGCGTTTTTCCGGTTCCTGGTGGCCCAACTAGCAGCACCCCCTTGGGAATACGGGCACCAATGGAGGTAAATTTCTCTGAATTCTTGAGAAAGGTCACAACTTCCTGCAGCTCTTCTTTGGCCTCTTCAATCCCAGCCACATCGCCAAAGGTCACCCCCGTTTGTGCCTCCATTTGAAAGCGGGCGCGGGATTTACCAAAGTTGAGAATCTGCCCAGGGCCGCCGGGGGCATTACTCGCCCGCCGCAAAATCATCAGGAATAAAATCAGCAGAAAGAAGCCCAGCATCAAGTTAGAAATGACGCCAACCACTGCCCCATCACTGCTAGAGGGCACCACCCGCACCGTCGTGTCATAGCGGGTACTCACTTGGCGCAGCAGTTCTACAAGTTCAGGATTGCGATCAAAGAGCCGTACCTCTTGGGGGGGAGATTGTTCGGGTTGATCTTTACGGCGAAACTTGGCTAGCCCCTGTTCCTGATAGAGTTCGACGGAGCTGACTTCACCCGCCTTGAGGGCATTGAGGAATTGACTGTAGGAAACGGTGTTGTTATTGCTCGATTGCGCTAAACCAATGTGAGTGGGAGCTAACGAGAGACCCACGACCAAAGCCAGTTGACTCAGCCGTTGGGAAAGGCGTTGAGCGTATTTCATCGGCACCCGTTTCCGAAATTCAGTTCTAATTTCCAGTTTAACAGCGATTTTTTAGTTCCCTAGCGCCCTGGATCAGCCACAGCCAAGAATCACCGCCCTAAATATAAAATAGGACAGCATTCTCTTTAGAACGCCCATGGGACTGATTGTACAAAAGTATGGCGGCACGTCCGTCGGTAGTGTCGAGCGCATTCAAGCGGTAGCCCGCAGAGTCAAGGCAACTGTGGCAGCGGGACATCAGGTAGTGGTGGTGGTCTCGGCCATGGGCAAAACCACGGATAGCTTGGTGCAACTGGCCTATGCCATTAGCGATCGCCCCAGTCAGCGGGAAATGGATATGCTGCTTTCCACGGGGGAGCAGGTCTCGATCGCCCTGTTGACGATGGCGCTCCATGCCTTGGGGGAACCCGCCATCTCCCTCACCGGTGCCCAAGTGGGCATTGTCACCGAACCGGCCCACACCCGTGCCCGCATTCTCCACATTGAGACCCAGCGCCTCGAACGGCACCTCAAAGAAGGACAAGTGGTGGTTGTGGCCGGCTTTCAGGGGATTACTGCTGCTGCGGATTTTGAAGTCACCACCCTTGGGCGGGGTGGCTCGGATACCTCGGCTGTGGCCTTGGCGGCGGCGCTGCGGGCGGATTGCTGCGAAATTTACACCGATGTCCCCGGCATTTTGACCACGGATCCGCGACTGGTGCCCAATGCCCAACTCATGAGCGAGATTACCTGCGATGAAATGCTGGAGTTGGCGAGCCTAGGGGCAAAGGTCTTGCACCCCCGCGCCGTGGAGATTGCCCGCAACTATGGCGTGGATTTGGTGGTGCGCTCCAGTTGGACGGATGATCCCGGTACCCGTGTCATTGCACCATCGCGGCCGCCGCGTCCCGTGGAAAATCTTGAACTGGGCAAACCTGTGGATGGGGTGGCGCTGGATACGGATCAGGCGAAGGTGGCACTACTGCGGGTGGCCGATCGCCCCGGCGTTGCGGCACAGCTTTTTGGTGAACTGGCACGGCAAAATCTTGATGTGGATTTAATTATCCAATCCATTCACGAAGGTCAGACGAACGACATTGCCTTCACCGTGCAAAAGCGCGTTCTTAAACAAGCCGAGGCTGTTGCTGTGGCCTTTTATCCCCGCTTGAATCCACGGGTTGAAGAGACGGATGTGCTCGTGGATGCCGACATTGCCAAGGTGAGTATCACCGGTGCCGGGATGATTGGCCGACCGGGGGTGGCCGCTCAGATGTTTTCGGCCTTGGCGGCAGCGGGCATTAACCTACAAATGATTTCCACCTCTGAAGTGAATGTCAGTTGTACAGTGGCCGCAGCGGATGCAGGTCGAGCGATCGCTGTTCTCTCCCAAACCTTTGATGTGGAAGCCGCCACCACTGTCCCCCAAGAAACCCCCGATGCCCCAGCGGTGCGGGGCGTTGCCCTTGATCCCAAGCAGGCGCGGATTGCGATTCGCGATGTGCCCGATCGCCCCGGTATGGCGGCGGCAATTTTCCAGACCCTTGCGGATGCCGCCATTAGCGTGGATATGATTATCCAATCCCAGCGATCGCGTTCCTTGGGGGGTGTGATGACCCGCGATATTGCCTTTACGGTGGCCTCTGCCGATGCCGAGCGAGCCACGGAACTACTCAAGGGGGTTCAGAGCCAATTGGGCTACGGCGACATCCTCATAGATACGGCGATCGCCAAAGTGAGCATTGTTGGTGTGGGGATGATCCACCGTCCGGGGATTGCAGCGCAAATGTTTGCGGCCCTCGCCCGTGAAAACATCAACATTCAAATGATTGCCACCTCGGAAATTCGCGTGAGTTGTGTGGTGGCAGAATCGGAGGGGGTGCGGGCGCTGCGGGCGGTGCATACAGCCTTTGGTTTAGATGGTGAGGCTCCCGTCGTCATTCCCGATGTCGGTAAATAGACCGCCCTATTGGCAAATTGCCCTTGTCCTCGGCGTGGGCGTGTTGGCGGTTTCTACAGCTGCTGTGCTGGTGCGCTGGGGGGTTGCTGATTTAGCCACCGATTCCCTAGGCATGACCGTGGGGTTGAGCATTTTCTTGGCCAGTGGTCGCCTCAGTTTGGCTGCTCTCTTTTTGACCCCGCAACTTTACACGTGGCCGTGGCTAGACCTGACTCGCCAAAATCTGCGTTGGGCACTGGCGGCTGGGGTTGCCCTTGCGGCGCACTTTAGCCTCTGGTTCACCTCACTGCACTACACCTCGGTGGCAGCCTCAACCACATTGGTGACCACAACGCCCATCTGGTCGGCGCTCGTCGGGTACCTTTGGCAGCGACAAACCCTTCAACCCCGTGCTTGGGTGGGCATGGCGATCGCCCTTGGCGGCAGCGCCCTAATTGGGACGGCAGAACCGACGAGTGCTGTGGCAAGGAACCCCCTACTCGGAAATGCGCTGGCGATCGCGGCGGCGTGGGCGGTCAGTGCCTACTTTATCTGTGGTCAAGCGGCTCAAAAGGCGGGTCTGGCGATTCACCACTACGCCCTTGTGGCCTATGCCACTGCTGCCTTGGTTCTCTTGCCCCTGCCGCCACTGCTGGGTCTGACTTACGGAGGTTGGCCGCTGAAGCTCTATGGTGCGATTCTCCTGCTGGCTTTGATCCCCCAGTTGGTGGGGCACACCAGTCTCAATTGGGGGGTGCGTTGGCTTTCCCCTACATGGGTAACTCTTCTGGTGTTGGCAGAACCGATTGCTGCGAGTCTCTTTGCCCTGCTGCTCTTTGGTGAGGTGCCGACAACGGCAGTGATGACGGGGGGCAGTCTGGTGCTGGTGGGTTTAAGTGTAGCACTGTGGCCTAGTCCCTAGGGGGGTTCGGCGATCGCCGCCGCTGTTTGAGGGTATCCAAAGCATCCCCCAAGGCGGTAATGAGTCCCTCACGGGTACGGGCATGATTTTGCCGTTCCTCCTCTAGGGCACGCCGTAGCCGTTCATTGTCCAAGAGGGCTTCAATCAGTTGTGCCTGAAGTTCGGCAACAGAGGTTTCACTGCGCACGCGGGCCTCAATCCGTGCCCGTTCGTCCGCCCATTCCGAGGCTTCGGGATCTACAGGCGGTGGGGGCGGTTCAGGAACCAGTGACGGCAGTTCATTTGCTCGCGCCTGCGCCCGTTGCAGTTGCTCTTGCAGACGTTGAAGCTGTTCCTGAAAATCTGCCACAGTGGATAAGGCACAGTTAGAAATTCTAGGGCTATTTTGATACGAGTATCCTCAGAAAACAAGGGTCAAGATATATTCGTGAGTAGCGAGGCACTCCAAGCATGGTGGCACTGGGCACAGGCGATCATTCCAGCCCCTGAGCGCGAGAGTGGCCTACGGGAGTTAAAACAATTTCTCAGTGCCTTCACACAGTTGAGTCCCCTTGACATCACCCTGCGCCGATTTCCGCCCGAGATTCCTCTAAAACTGCCCCTTGCAGAACTCCAAGAGCGTTGGCAACGCCGCTGGCAGGAGCGGGTTCCCCTGCAATATCTCATTGGTACGGTTCACTGGCACGATCTGGAATTAGTTGTCACCCCCAGTGTGTTGATTCCTCGGCCAGAAACAGAGGAACTCCTAGAAGTGGTGGCAGTAACGGTACCCCCTTGGCAACAACAGGGGCATTGGCTGGATTTGGGTACGGGGAGTGGGGCGATCGCTATTGGCTTGGCGCGGTTATTTGCGGCGGCGCTGGTGCATGCCGTAGATTGTAGCCCTGAGGCCCTAGAGGTCGCGCAAGTCAATATTCAAAAGTACGCTTTGGGCGATCGCGTGCGTTGCTATGTTGGCAGTTGGTTTGCCCCCCTTACCCATCTGCAAGGGCAGGTGCAGGGCATTGTCAGTAATCCTCCCTATATTCCCACCCGCCTAGTGGCCACTCTCCAACCTGAGGTGCAGTACCATGAACCCCCCCTTGCCCTCGATGGTGGTGCGGATGGCTTGCAGGCAATTCGTCAGATTGTTGAGACGGCACCAGAGTATCTTCAGCCCCAAGGCTGGCTCTTTATCGAATTGATGGCAACCCAAGGGGAAGCTGTGGCGGCGCTAGCAATGGCCACCCAAGCCTATGAACGAGTGGAAATTCTTCGGGATCTCAGTGGCCACGATCGCTTTTTGCTCGCTCAAGCAGTTTAGCCGCGATCCCAGCGCCAGAGAGCAACCATCAGGGCAACCACTCCGATTTGTAATGCCAGATTCCACACCAAATCGTTACCAGCAGTGCCCGCCAATCCCTTGAGGCCAAGGATAAAGGCACCCATGAGTCCGGAAGCGGCAAAAACGGCATAGAAAACGCGCCGTAGTCCCCGATAGGGAGCGGCTGCCTCGGCTCGCAGGCGATCGCGCAGAGTTGATTGAGTCACTTCAGCCGGTTGCTGGGGTTTGTGAGTAGCCATTTTGATTTTCCCATCACCTGAAAATATCCTACGTCCCTACAATGGGGAACGGTGTGCATCAATAACGGTCTAAGGCCGTAGGCCAAAAGAGATGTGAGGAGTTTGATATGCATTGGCAGCGAATCAGTGTAGCCCTGGCGATCGCCTTGGGTAGCACGGTTGCAATTCCCCAACTCAGTCAACCCTCCCAAAATACTGGTGCAGGGACACTCCGCTGGAGCGATGCTTCCTTTCCTGTGGAAAATTTCCAAGGCTATACCTCTCCCTTTGGCTACCGGCGATCGCCCACGGGGGAACCCACGACCGAATTTCACAATGGCCTTGATTTTGCTGCTCCTCAAGGGAGCTATATCCGTAATTGGTGGGTCGGGCAGGTGATTGAAGTTTCCGATCACACCGCCTGTGGCACACTGGTACGAATTCAATCGGGGGCTTGGGAACACGTTTACTGCCACATGATGGGGCGGGTTGAGCAGACCCCCCAAGGACGAGCCATGGTCGATCGCGCCGGTGGCATTTTCATCCTAGAGGGGCAGCGGGTACCCACGGGGGCACGTATTGGTCGAGTGGGCATGACAGGCCGCACCACCGGACCTCACCTTCACTGGACGCTCCGCCACCGAGGGCAATTGGTCAACCCTGCCGTGGTTCTACAGGCCATGTATGGTAGCCAGGCCCAACGATAACTTTCTGATTAAAAACTAACGGGACTGACGGGGCTCGAACCCGCAACTTCCGCCGTGACAGGGCGGTGCTCTAACCGATTGAACTACAGTCCCAATTTTTGAGCGATTTTTAGACTATCAGGAAAATCATGGCTTTGTCAACTGGTTAAATTTGCCTTGCTGGGCGATCGCCTGCGGGGCATCAATCAACTGCGTAGCCTTGACCCCAACGATGCCTTTCGGCTCATTCAACCCCTCAGCCAAGATGAAAATTCCCGTGTCCGCTACACTGCGGTGAGTCAAATTGCCAGCCTTGGGCACGTCAATCTCAATCAAGCCCATGACCTGTTGCGCGATCGCCTGCTCCATGACAGCGAAACGGATGTCCGTGCTGCCGCAGCGGATGCGATGGCTGCCCTACAAGTTCCCTTTGCCCTTGAAGATTTAGAAACGGCCTACCACAGTACCGATGATTGGCTGTTGCAGTTTATAGCAATTCTAATCAAGAATGAGACATCATCCAGCACAATACTTGCGAATCACCTCATCAATCGAACTGTTTGACCCTGCATACATCCGCGCTCGCTTCAACGCACTAAAGTTGTGCTCAATCACATTCAAATCAGGAGAGGATTTCGGTAAAAATAACACCTCGTGACCCGCCGCTTTCACCACTGCCTGAATCGCCCCTTTTGGATGAATCGGTGCATTATCCATCATCAACAACGACGGTCTCTTTAACGCCGGCAAACAGTACTGACTCAGCCAGCTCACAAACCCTAACGCATTCAAGTATCCGCAAAACAGCATTGGGGCGATGAAGTCTTTCTGGTATCTATACCGTCCTGCGACTCAACTCTCTCTTTTCTGACGCTTCCCCGCTCGCTCTCCATAAATTCGTTCGCCTCGCGCTGACCACCCATACTCACACTCCACCCAAGAGTCAAACCCCGTCTCATCGATAGACACCCCTGTTTCCTCCCCATGGCTCTCTACCCATGTGTTGAGCTGCTGTTGATACGCTTGTCGCTCTGCCTCACACCTTTCTTGGTAACGTATCTGTTTTCTTTCGAGTGATGCCCATCTGGGCGAGGGCATAACTAATGGTGGAAACTTGGACGCCAAATCGCTGGGCACGGTCGATTAAACGGTCATCGGGATGGGCAGCAACATCCGCTGCTAAGGCCGCCCAATCCAGTTTCCAAGGACGACGGGGGACAACTGTGGGGGCTAAGTCGTCTCGCTTCAGCCAGCGATGGATGGTGGCGCGGCTCACCTGAAAGATTTGAGTTGCTTCACTGATTTTGCCACCTTGCTGGATGTAGGAGACAACCCGCTCTCGTCAGTCTAAGCTATAGCTCATGTTCTTGAGTAACATTCATGACGCTTTGAGTATAGCCTATCCCTCTTGAAAATATCTCACTCCCTTTCGAAATAGCTATACGAAAAAGAATGACGCGATCGGAGGTGATTCTCTGGCAGCATCTCAAGGGCAAGCAGATGAATGGCTATGATTTCGATCGCCAACGTCCTATCGATGAGTACGTTGTTGACTTCTACTGCAAAAAGCTGAAGCTAGCGATCGAAGTTGATGGCTCATCCCACGATAGCGAAGAAGCTCAAGAGCAAGACCGCTACCGTCAGCAAAGGCTTGAAGCCTTAGGGGTTCGATTCTTGCGGTTTCGAGATGAAGAGGTGTGCCACAATGTTGAGGGAGTCCTTGAGGCGATCGCAACCTGGATAAAGGACAACGCCTCCAAAACTTTCCCTCCAGAGAGAGGCTAGGGGTGGGTCTGAGTTGGGCTGACTACGGAAGGGATGCGAAGGGAATTCTTGCCCTGTGAATTGCTGCGTGAATCTCATTTGTGACCTCTGCCCATCAGACTAAGAAGCCTCCCATGGCTCTCTAGTTCTCCTCATCCCAAACTGACGTGGGTGAGATGATGTGTTCGTGCTAAACGCTAGCTGAATCAGCGTCAATCCCTAGAAGGGTACCTCATCTAGGTTAATATCTTCGGGTTCGGGGGGTGGGGGTGCCACCTTCGGTGTGACAGGTGCCGTGGCTGCGGGTGTGGCCATGGGGGTGGTTGCCGGCTGTGCCGGATGATCCACAATATTGCCCTCAACGGTGTAGAAGCGGCTTACCACCAACTCGGCGCGTTTTTCTTTGAAACCTTCGGGGCGGTCAATGGTGTCCATTTTTAGCCGACCTTCTAAGATCAGGCGATCGCCCACTTTGCATTCTGCCTGCATTTTTTGCCCCAAATTGCCCCACGCCACTGTTCGCAAACTCATGGGTGGCTCTTCACTGCGCAGGCTAGCAAACTGCACCACCATTGTGGCCACCGCCATCTGATTTTCTTGGGTGTAGCGCAGTTCTGGCGCTTGAATCACTTCTGCAAAGAGGACGCAACTATTCATCCGATGAGCTTCCAACAGGTCGTGTTCTTTCCAGTATAGTCCCAACGGCTGCCGCGACAAGGCCACAGGATCAATACAGCGCGACGCTGGGGTTCTCCCTAGCACAGACGGCTGTAGCCAATTGTATCTTCTTATACTACCATATAGTTAATTAAATAAACTTACAGAGGACACGGTCATGGCACGGGTGGTTGTCCTTGGGGCGGGCATTGGCGGATTGCCCACAGCCTACGAATTGCGGCATCGTTTGGGCGATCGCCATCAAGTGGTGTTGGTCTCCGATGTGGATCGCTTTACATTTATTCTAGGACTAGTGGCAGTTGCCCTCGGACACCATTCCCTCGAACGCCTGCAAGTGCCCCTAGGGATCGTGAGCCGTCGCCATGGGTTGCAATGGGTGCAAGGCAAAGTTCAGCAGATTGACCCTAAAGCTAAGAAAGTCTATTTGCCTGAGCAAACCCTTGACTACGACTATTTAGTGATTGCCACAGGGGCAGAACTCGCCCTCGATTTGATTCCCGGCCTTGGCGTTCACAGTCATTCCGTGTGTACCCCCGCCCACGCAGTTGCCGCCCATCGAGGATGGCAAGCATTCCTCAAAGACCCCAAGGACTTAGTTGTGGGTGCGGCGCCGGGAGCCAGTTGCTTTGGGCCTGCCTATGAATTTCTGTTTTTGGCGGAGTATGCCCTGCGGCGTCATCGGTTGCGCGATCGCGTCAAGATGACATTCATTACCCCTGAACCCTACATTGGCCATCTGGGGATTGGTGGCTTGGCCAACAGTGATCAACTCACCCTAGACCTGATTGCACAGCGGGGCATTGAAACCATCACGAATGCCGAGATCACGGCCATTGAGCCGCATCGGATTTTGTTGCGGGATGGACGGGTAATCCCCTTTGGCTACAGCATGATTTTGCCACCTTTTCGCGGGCCAGCCTTTGTGCGTGCCTCGGGTCTTGGCAATGAAAAGGGATTTTTGCCCCTGCTGCCCACCCTTCAGCACCCCGACTATCCTGAAATCTATGGGGTCGGTATTAGTGTTCACCTGCCGCCGATAGAAGTCACCCCTGTGCCTATGGGCTTGCCCAAGACGGGTCAAATGACCGAGGAGATGGCGATCGCCGCCAGCCACAACATTGCCGTTGCCCTTGGGGAATTAGCCGCTGACCCTGTAGTGCCGACCCTCGATGCCCTCTGTTTTGCCGACTTTGGTGACACGGGTATTGCCTATATTGCCGCTCCTGTGATTCCTGAGACCCTCGGGCAGAAGCGCCGCTTGGCCTACGCCATTCAAGGATTGTGGGTGAGTTGGGTCAAGGCTGTCTTTGAGCGCTACTTCCTGCTGAAAATGCGATGGGGGCTAAGTGTTCCTTGGTTTGAACAGTGGGGACTGCGGCTCTTCTTTGGCCTTTCCCTTGTGCGTCCCCTTCAACCCCCCCTAGTTTCCAAGCAGCAACCGTTCGCAAAAGTTTGATATGCAACCGTTAACAACACTGACAAGGAGTAATTTTTATGGCGCGCCTCTTTCTCATGGGTCTGTTGATGGTTTGTCTATGGCTCAACAGTTCCTCAGTCACATTGGCCAGTGTGAATCCCGATGAACTGGGGAAAGCCGTAACCGCCATTGAACAGTTGGATCAAATGCGCATTGGCCTTGCCTCTACTTTAGAAGGAAGTCCCACGGAACCCACCCTTGACACCTTTAAGGCTGTTTGTGCCCCCGTGGGCAAGAAAGCGAAGGAAATTGCTGCTGCCAATGGCTGGCAACTGCGTCAGGTAGCCCTCAAGTACCGCAACCCCAACCATGCCCCGCGCACAGCGCTGGAAGTGCAAGCCCTCAATCGCTTTGATAACAATCGTCAACTCCAAGCCTTTTGGCAAACGGATGCTGAAGGGGTGCACTACTTCCGTCGCATTGATGTCCAAGCCAGTTGCCTTGCCTGTCATGGGGCGAAAAATCGGCGGCCTGCCTTTATTCAAGAAAAATATCCCAGCGATCGCGCCTATGGCTTCCGTGTTGGTGATCTGCGGGGCATGTACGCTGTGACGATTCCGCAAATTCAACAGGCACTCCAAACCTCACCCTAGGGAGGAACTTCAATGAAACGTTGGCAGCGTTTGTTACTTGTGATCCTGCTCGTCATTCCCCTGTGGCTAGCGGTGTCCCCCAGTAGCCCTGCCATGATTCGCACCATTGAAGAGGCTCCCAATCAAGTGGTGGTGCAGTCGCGGCATCAGTTGCGCGATAATCGTGGCTTCACGTGGCAGGTGATTCTCTTTTCCCGTCGTGACCAGTTGCAATTACGCTTGGTGGGGTTTCCCGAGCAGTACCACTTTCGCCATCTCGATCCCTTGGTGCTGATCACATCGAGCGGTCAAACCCTCACAGCCGTAGATGACTTTCCCAAGGCAGACTCCGTTGCCAATGTGGGACAGTTTGACCTGTTGCCCCTTGTACCGCGCTTGCCCCAGAGTGAACCCTTGGTACTGCGTCCGCCCCTAGAGGAGCAGGGGATTGAGATTGCTGTGCCTGCGGCTGTGGTAATTGAATGGCACGCTCTGATGGAGGGAGTCTAGGAACGGGGGCTGATGGGCGTAGGTGTCCCAAGGGCAAGGAGTAGGGCTTGGGCTTTGCTCAGGGATTCTTGCCATTCCCGCTCTGGATCACTGTCGGCCACAATACCGGCGCCCACTTGCCCCCAAGTCGTCTGGCGATCGCCCGCCACCAAAAGAGTACGGATGAGGATATTCAAGTCCAAATGCCCCCGCTGATCCCAGTAGCCACAGGAACCGTAGAACAAATTGCGGGGAAAGGGTTCCAAATCGGCCAAAATCGCCATGCAGCGTACCTTGGGACAGCCGGTAATCGTGCCACCGGGAAAGAGGGCACGGATCACATCCACAGGAGACAGCCCCGGCTGCAACGTGCCGCGAACATTGCTCACCAAGTGAATCACATGGCTGTAGTACTCCAGCGTTAGGAGTTCATCCACCACCACACTGCCCCACTGGCACACTCGCCCCAAGTCATTGCGCTCTAAATCCACGAGCATCATGTGTTCTGCCTGTTCCTTGGTATTGCTAAGGAGTTCCTCGGCCTGGGCGCGATCGCCCGCTGGGGTTTGGCCGCGCGGACGGGTACCAGCAATGGGTCGGGTTTGCACCCTATCTCCCTGCACTTGCACCAAGCGTTCCGGTGAGCAACTGACAATGTAGCCCCAAGGGGTCTGCCAAAAACTGGCAAAGGGAGACGGGTTAATCTGCTGCAGCCGCAGGTATTGTTGCCAAGGATCAACGCGCCCGTAATGGCAAAAGCGGGCCGACAGATTGGCCTGAAAAATATCCCCGGCACGAATATGGCGGAGAATCTGCCGCACCGCTGCTTGGTAGGTATCGGGTTGCCAGCCAGCGGCTAGTTCAATGCTGCCGGGGCGATCGGGTAGGGGCAGATGAAGGGCAGGGGACGTTTGCTCTAGGCTCTGTTGGAGAAGGGTTAACTCTGCCTCGGTGGAAGCTGCTAGATAGAGGAGATCTTCCTGATGATCTAAAACCGCGAAGGCTTGGGGTTCATACCAAAAGGCCACTGGAAAAGGGAGAGGATCAGGCTTCAGAGGCGGCAGGGCTTCAATTTCCCACGCCAACTCATACCCCAGCCATCCCAACCAGCCACCAGTAAAGGGCAGATGGCGCACCGCTTCAGGAACCGCTTCACATTGGGGAAAGCTGTGTAGCGTCGGCAGGACTTGACCCAAGGAGAGTGGCCACTGGCGATCGCGCCGTGGTGACCCCGCACAAATGGAGTAGCGCGCTTGGGGAGTCGGGGCTTGGGCTGGGCTTTCCAGTAAAACGGCAATTGGCTCAGTCAAAAACAATTGCTGAAAAATAGCGCGACCCGTGCGACGCCGCAGCGGCAAACAGCACCATAGCCACGGCTGACAGGGGAACATCAATGGTGTGTCACCCCCAACCAACCCAAACGAACCAACCAAAATAACCCCATGCCCCCCAGAGCCAACCAATCTCGCCGCTGCAGTCGCAGATGGTGCCAGGGATTATCGTAGGTTCCCGGTTCTTGAAAGCCCCGCACCTGCATCGCACAGGCCACCTGTTCTGCCCGCAGGAGTAAATTGTCCAACAGCCGTACTGCTAAGGTGAGCCACAACTTGATGCTGCCCTTAATGCCCACCAGTCGCCAATTGATAGCACGCGTCCGCACTGAGCGGCTCAGGTTTTGCACCTCTTCTAAGACCAAGGGAATAAACCGCAGCGACAGCGTCAAGGTCAGGGCAATTTCCGCCACCGGCAGCTTAAAGCGTTTCAGGGGCTGCATCAGATTTTCCAAGCCAGCGGTGACTTCTTCTGGGGCAGTGGTCAGCAAAAACAGATGCGTGCTGTAAAGGAGCGTAAACAGGAGGGTACTCAGGCGTAACCCCAAATCCAGCGATCGCTGGGAGACTTGCAGATGAATCGGAAACTGACCCACTTGGGCACGAAACTGCCACAGGATATAACTGTAACTCGTGGGCGGAGCGGTGGCTTCCAAAGGGCGGCGGGGTTGATAGGTGACCGCCATCCCATCGGGCATCAAAGCCGTGATGACTAGAATTAAACTCCCCACCAAGAGGAGCCACAGCAGTTGCCGCCGCCACACCCGTGCGGGAATCCCCCCTAGGAGGGTCAGGAGAATTAAACTGACCACTAGCCCCAACCGCCAACTGACATCCGCCAAAATAGGTGCCAACAGAAACGTCATCAACCATGCCAACTTAACCCGCGGATCAAGGCGGTGCAGCCAAGTCACCGGTTGTTCAAGGTATAGCCCCAAAGGGAGCGATCGCAGGAGATCCATGGAAAATAACTAGTTCTTCTTCAGTTCCCGCCGCAGGGCTTCCAACTCTGGATCGTAGGCAGGGGTGCTGCTGGGTGACAGTTGCGGGTTGGCCAATTCTGCCTTCAGCCGTGCCAAATCGTCATCCACACTGCCGGCTTCGAGGGCGGCAAACTTGGCTTCGAGGGTATCGCTATTGAGTTCAGCCACGGCTTGGGAGCGAGCCTCCATTTCCTGAACCCGTTCCTCCATGCGCTCAAAGGCGGCCATGGGGGCATTGGTGTTGAGGCTGCTAAAGGTTTGTTGCAGTTGCTCTGAGGCCTTGGCTGCCCGTGCCCGTGCCACCAGCATTTCTTTGCGGGTTTTCGCTTCCGCGATTTTGCTTTCAAGCTGCTGCATTTGTTTTTTGAGGGCTTCCACTTGGGTCACGGACTGCTCCAATTGCCCTTTGAGAGCCATGGCTGCATTCAGTGCTGTTTTTTTGCGACTCAAGGCCTCAAGCGCTAGTTGCTCATCCCCATGTTGCAGGGCAATTTTGGCACGGCGCTCCCACTCAGCCGCCTGCTGTTGATGTTGGTTGAACTGTTGCTCTAACCGCTTTTGGGAGGCGATCGCTTGGGCGACGGCTTGCCGCAGGGTCACCAGATTGTCCTGCATTTCAATCATGGTCTGCTCAAGGATTTTTTCGGGATCTTCAGCAGCACCCACCAGCGCATTGAGCCAACTGCGAACCACACGGCTGACGCGATCAAACAGTCCCACAGCGTTATCTCCCTATTGGTTCCTTATCTATAGCAGTATGCCACTTTCCTTAGACCCTTTGGCCACGAGTTCCAAAAACGGTCGCTGCCCTAGGCTTAAACTATAGTAAAATCATCAGAACCCTGATCCTACTTTTAGTGATGTCTGCTTCTTCGGGGCAACCTTCAGACGCCTTTGATAAACACGGTTTTCTCAGTCGCTACGCCCCAGCCATCATTAATCAAAATAGAGCTGATCAAATGCTGGCAGACTATGCCAAAGGGCGGCGTGACTTTCGGCGATTGGATTTGCGCGGTGTCAACCTAGAAGATGTGAATTTGGCAGGGGCCGATCTCAGTGGCTCGGATTTAAGCAATGCCACACTGACCAACGTGGATTTGACCAATGCCAAGCTGATTGAAGTTAAGCTGATCAATGCTGAACTGACGGCTGTGCAATTGCGCCAAGCCAACCTGAGTCGCGCCAACCTGCGGGGTGCCACACTGACCTACACGTCTTTAGCCACGGCAACCCTGCGGGGAACAGTCCTGCCCAATGGCCGCTTGTCCGATTAGCTAAAGCTGGTGCAAAAAAGCTTGCAGCCGTTGCCAAAAGCGCTCCATCTCCGCTGGTGTGCCAATGGTGACCCGAATGCCGCTAGCGATCGCCCGTACAAGAGTCCCCTGACGCCGCAAGGCATCACACAGGGGCTGGGTGTATTGCGGTTCCTGCAAGCGGAAAAAGAGGAAATTGGCCACACTCGGCCATACCCGCAGTTGGGGGCAACCCTGAAGCCGTTCATAGAGGCGCTCCCGCTCCGCTAGCACCGTGGGAATCTCTGCCAGCAACGCCGGCCGATGGTCAAGGGCAACTTGCGCCGCCACTTGAGAAAACGTAGGCAGGTTATAGGGCAGACGAACCTTTTCTAAAACCGCAATCACCTCGGCATTGCCAATGGCGTAGCCCACCCGATGGGCGGCGAGTCGAAAGGCCTTGGAAAACGTACGCAGAATCAACCAGTTGGGATGCGCTGCCAAGTCCCCCACCAGTGTCTTGCCCGAAAATTCAAAATAGGCCTCATCAATCACCACTAAAATGTCCTCAGGAAGCTGCTGTAGCCAGTCCACCTCCGCTGCGGTTAGGGGGTTCCCTGTTGGGGAGTTGGGTTGCAGCATAAAGAGAACGCGCACGGGGGGAGCCGCTTGGGCAATGAGGGTATTGGCTTCAGCAATTTGCACGGCAAAGGTGTCAGGATCGCGGGGCGATCGCTGGACGGGAATCCCTAGGGTTTGGGCGAGGATCCCGTATATGGAAAATGTCGGTTCTGCCACTAGGATAGAACCGTAGCCCCCGATCGCAGTGGCCAGTAAAATCGAGCGAATTAGCTCATCGGAGCCGTTGCCAACCGCAATTTGGTGTGGGGAGATCTCCGTTGAACTGTGTTCATTGACATAGCGGGCGATCGCCTGCCGCAGCGGCCAATGATGACTGTCGGGATAGCGATGACTGGCGAGGGTGCTGACATACTGTTGAGCTAACGCCTCCTTAAGGGCAATGGGCAAATCCCACGGAAACTCATTGGTATCGAGGTAATCCAGTTCTAGGGGTAGGGAGTCACTGCTGGGGGTGGAGTAGGCGCGGAGGTTGCTCAGTTCTGGACGAAGAAACGTCGCCATGCCAAGACGGTATAAAGGGATTCAACTATAATAGCACTGAGCTTTTTGCCTTAATTTGCTGCTAGCCCTGACACTAAATCTTCATCTTTTGATTACGTAGAGGCGAATGTTCCTATGGCGCGTACCGACTTCAAAGATTACTACCAAATCCTCGGGGTCAGCAAAAATGCCACGGATGCCGAAATTCGGCAAGCCTTTCGCCGCCTCGCGCGCAAGTATCACCCCGACTTAAATCCGGGGGACAAAGAGGCAGAAGCTCGTTTCAAGGAAATTAACGAAGCCCACGAAGTGCTCTCAGATCCGGAAAAGCGACGCAAATACGATCAATTTGGTCAGTATTGGCAACAGGCCAGTGCGGCGGGTGCCGGTGGCTTTAATGTCAATATTGGTGACTTTGGCGCTGACTTTAGTCAGTTTAGCAGCTTTGAAGACTTTATCAACGAGTTGCTGGGGCGATTTGCCACTGGCACCACCACAGGGCGTACCCGCACTTGGAGCAGCGCTGGCTTTGATTCATCGCCATTTGGGAGCACCGATATTGATTTAGAGGTACAAATTAGTTTCCAAGAGGCCTTTGAGGGGTGCCAAAAAACCTTCAAGATTGGCAATGAACAGGTGACTGTGACGATTCCCGCTGGCATTAAACCAGGAACGAAGTTACGACTGCGGGGGAAAGGTCAATATAACCCCTACACCCAACAGCGAGGGGATTTATATCTCGCGGTACAGGTGGCGCCCCATCCCCTCTTCCGCTTTGAAGAGGATCAATTGGTGATTGATTTGCCAATCACGCCGGATGAAGCTGCCTTGGGTGCTCAAGTCACGGTACCGACGCCCTCTGGGACTGTGGTTTTGAATGTGCCCCCTGGTACGCGATCTGGGCAATCGCTGCGGTTGCGGGGCAAAGGGTGGCGCAGTAGTAGCGGCATTACTGGCGATCTCTTGGCCAAGGTGCAAATTGTGCCCCCCAAATCCCTGAGTGCCCAAGAAAAAGAACTCTACGAAAAGTTGCGATCGCTGCGCACCTTTAACCCCCGTGCCCATTGGCCGCTCTAAGTTAGGGAAATTGCCGCGATTTTACAGCTTGGCAGTAGCTCTTAAGGGCAGCGATCGCCTGAGTGCCCAAGTCGGCATACACCTTAGCAAAGGGGGGCACCTGTGGACTCAAGCCCAAAACATCTGCCGTCACCAACACCTGACCATTACAGTAGGGGCCTGCGCCAATTCCAATCGTGGGAATTTCCAGCTTGGCAGTAATCTGCTGTGCCAAATCCGCAGGAATATGCTCCAAAATCACGGCAAAGGCTCCTGCTTCGGCCAGAGCAAGGGCATCTGCGAGAATTGCTTCTGCCCCCTGTGGCGTCTTCCCCTGTTGTCGCCATCCCCCCAACTGATGCACCCGCTGCGGCAACAGACCCACATGACCCAGCACCGGGATGCCGGCCTCCACTAAGCGCCGCGTTGCTGCCTGCACCACCGGAGAGGCACCTTCCATTTTCACTGCTTGGACGTCTGCTTCTTTGACTAAACGCCCCGCTGAGCGCAGGGCCTGTTCGGGGCTTTCGTGGTAGCTCAAAAAGGGCAGGTCACACACGAGGAAACTGTGGCTGACGCCCCGCCGCACCGCCTGCGCATGGTGAATCATCTGATCAAGGGTCACCGGCAACGTGGTTTGATAGCCAAGGGCAACCATACCAAGGGAATCCCCGACAAGGATCACATCCACCCCCGCCGCATCCAATAGCCGCGCCCACAGATAATCCCAAGCTGTGAGCATGGTAATCGGCTCTCCCTGCTGTTTTTTTTGCTGGAGTTGGGGTAAGGTTACGGGGCGACGCACCATAGTCAAATCCACGAGCTTCGTATCCCCATCCTCTAAAGGAACGCTCAAAACGTCAATTTAGCCACAGGCATAGAGTCTAGTGATATGATTGGGGCGCGATGTTAGCCACAATACGCATGTCTTTGCCTGCCTTTGTCGAAGCCCTATTAACCCCTGCTGCGTACCCCCATGCAGTGACCTCTCCCATTCAATTGCTGCAAACGCATATTTCCTACGTATTTCTGACGGGGGACTATGCCTATAAGGTGAAAAAGCCGGCGGATTTTGGCTTTTTGAACTTTACAACCCTAGAAAAGCGGCTATTTTACTGTCGGGAAGAGTTACGGCTGAATCGCCGTTTGGCGTCAGATCTCTACTTGGCGGTGGTGCCCATTGTGGCGGTAGGCGATCGCTATTTTGTGGCGGATCCCCAAGACTTACCTGCGGGAGCTGAGGTGATTGACTATGCCGTGCAAATGCGGCAATTTGATCAGTCGCAACTGTTTTCGCACCTCTTTGCAGCCAACCAAGTCACCCCCCACCTGATTGAATCCCTCGGTAAAGAACTGGCTCATTTCCACCGCGCCGCTGCCACAGATCCCCACATTAGTGAATTTGGTTCCCCGCGGGCGATCGCCCAAGTGATTAACAATTGCCATGCCTTGGCGGCTCAGTTTGTCGGTCGCTGTCAATCCCCAGAACAGTACGCGGCGATTCAGGCTTTTACCGATGACTTTCTGACCCGGCATCAGGAGTGGTTGGTGCAGCGGCAAGCCGCAGGCAAAATCCGCGAATGCCATGGGGATCTGCACCTGAACAATATCTGCCTGTACAACGGCAGGGTGCAAATTTTCGACTGCATTGAGTTCAACGAAGAATTTCGCAATATTGATGGCATCTATGACGCCGCCTTTTTGCTGATGGATCTAGAGTTTCGGGGTCGCGGGGACTTGGCCAATCTCTTCCTCAATACCTACTTGGAGTGGAGTGGGGACTACGCTGGGGCGGTGCTGTTGCCCCTTTACCTTTGCATCAGAGCCTATATTCGCGGCAATGTGAACGCCTTGGCCCTCAACGATCCCGCCATTAGCGAGGCCGAAAAGGCACAGATTCAAGCCACGGCTGCGGCCTACTATGAGGCGGCCTATCGCTACACCCAACCACGTCAAGCCAAGCTCTATGTCATGTGCGGTCTCTCTGGGGCAGGCAAAAGTACACGGGGACGGGGTCTCGCCCAAGCCGAGCAAGCCATTCAAATCCGCTCCGATGCCGTGCGTAAGCACTTGGCGGGCATCCCCCTTGACCGCCGCAGCAGTGATTTCCCGCAGGTCGATCTCTATTCTGAGGCCATGACCCAAAAAACCTATAATCAGCTCTTGGCCTATGCAGAATTGTTGCTGCGTCAAGGACAAACGGTGATTTTGGATGCCAAGTACGATCGCGTGGCGCTGCGCCAACCCGTGATTGCTTTAGCTGAGAAATTGCAGGTGCCCTTGGAGATTCACTTCTGTAATGCACCGCCTGAGGAACTGCGCCGTCGTCTGAGCGATCGCCAAGGGGATATTGCCGAGGCCACGCCCGATCTCATTGCTGCCCAAGTGGCGAGTTTTGAATCCTTTTTGCCTGAGGAGGAACCCTACGTTCGCCATGTGTGTGACTAGGACGAGCGCGACTGATAATAGGAACAGTGCAATAGGACGGGTCTGATGTATCACATTGGTTTACTAGGGTTGGGCACTGTTGGTGGCGGTGTGGCGCAAATTTTGGCGGATCCAGCGGGGCGCCACCCGCTGATCAAGGAACTGGCGATCGCCCAAGTGGGGGTACGGGATATCCATAAGCCCCGTGCTGTTGCCCTTGATCCCAAGCTCCTGACCACTGACTTAGAACGCATTGTGACTCATCCTGAGATTGACATTGTGGTGGAAGTCCTCGGCGGCATTGAACCGGCGCGATCGCTCATCCTCAAGGCCATTGCCCATGGCAAGCACATTGTCACCGCCAATAAGGCCGTCATTGCCCGCCATGGTGCTGAAATTTTTGATGCGGCCAATGCCCAAGGGGTCTATGTGATGCTCGAAGCGGCCGTGGCCGGTGGTATTCCTGTCATTCAAGCCCTGAAACAGAGCCTAGGTGCCAATCGTATCCACAGTGTCAGCGGCATTCTCAATGGCACCACCAACTACATCCTGACCCGCATGCAGCAGGAACAGGGGGATTTTGCCCCCATCCTTGCCGATGCCCAACGCCTAGGGTATGCCGAAGCCGATCCCAGTGCTGACATTGAGGGATGGGATGCCGCGGATAAAATTGCCATTCTGGCCAGCCTTGCCTTTGGGGGGCGGATTCGCCGCGAGGAAGTGTATTGCGAGGGCATTCGTGGGATCACGGCGGTAGATATTGCCTATGCGGAAAAACTCGGATTTCGCATTAAACTGCTGGCGATCGCCCGCCAGCTCAGTGGCCAGCCCCTAGAGGTGCGCGTTCATCCGACGCTCGTGCCCCTTGAGCACCCCCTTGCCGGCGTCAATGGCGTCTTTAATGCCATTCTCCTAGAGGCAGAGCCTTTGGGACAGGTGATGTTCTATGGTCCCGGTGCCGGTGCAGGGGCAACCGCCAGTGCCGTCGTGGCGGATTTAATCAACATTGCCGCCCTTCTCCCCCAAGGACGTGCCAGCCATCCCTTGCTCACCTGCCAGCACGATCAGTTTATGCCGCTGCTACCGATGGCGGAGGTGGATAGTCGTTTCTATGCCCGTGTCCATGCCCAAGATCATCCGGGAGTCCTAGGGAAACTGGGTACCTGTTTTGGCAACCACAATGTTAGCTTGGAATCCCTTGTGCAAATTGGCAGCCACAATGAACTGGCAGAAATTGTGATTGTCACCCACCATGTGCGCGAAGGGGAGTTTCGTCAAGCTATGGCCGAGATTGCCCAAATGACCGATATTGAAGCCGTGCCCTCGATTTTGCGCGTCCTCGGCACCTCCTAGGGATTGGGCTTGATCCCTGTTTTCCGCTCCAAAATTTCCTTAACCACGAGCGTCACAAGCGCTAGCAAGCCAAGGATCACCGCTGCCGCATAGGCGGACTCCGTATTGTAGTTTTTGTAGGCATCCTCCACAAAGAGGGGCAGGGTTTGCGTCAGACCTGCCACATTGCCAGAGACCACTGCCACAGCGCCAAACTCCCCCATCGCTCGCGCATTGGTCAACAAGACCCCATAGAGCAGCCCCCAGCGGATATTGGGCAGGGTGACTCGCCAAAAGGTTTGCCACTCATTGGCGCCTAGGGTTTTTGCGGCTTCCTCCTGCTCGGTGCCGATTTCTTCTAGAACAGGGATGACTTCTCGCGCCACAAAGGGCAAACTCACAAAGGCTGTTGCCAGCACCATCCCCGGAAAAGAGAAAATAACGCGAATATCTAAAGCTTGCAGCCAGCCCCCGAACCAGCCATTGCGGCCATAGACCAGTACCAGCATCAGTCCGGCAACAACGGGGGAGATGGAAAAAGGTAGGTCAATAATGCTCAGTAAAAGGGTGCGTCCCGCAAAGCGATGGCGGGCGATCGCCCAAGCGGCACAGAGACCAAAGATCGTGTTTAAGGGCACCACCACCAAGGCAAGGGCAAACGTCAGCCACACCGCATGCAGAAAATCCGGCTCCAGCAAATTTTCCAGAAAGGGCATGACTCCCTTGTGAAAGGCTTGGAAAAGGACATTGGCCGCCGGCAGCAAAAGCACAAGGGCTAAGTAGGCGATGGCAATGACAATCAAAAGGGCATGGAGCCATGGCTTTTCTTGGGTGGGCGAGGGTTTAACGCTCCGCATAGCGCCGCCCCCACGCTTGCAGCAGATTAATCAGAAATAAAATCGCTAGGGATACCAAGAGCATCACCGTACCAATAATGGTTGCTGCCTCATAGTCATACTGCTCTAAGCTCTGAAACACCAGCACTGAGGCAATCAAGTCCCGAAAAGGAGTGTTGGAGGAAATAATCACAATTGAGCCAAATTCCCCCACTGCCCGTGAGAAGCCTAGGGCAACGCCTGTGAGAATAGCGGGCATCAAAGGTGGCAAAATCACTCGCCAAAAGGTCTGCCCATGAGTAGCACCCAGCGACCATGCTGCCTCCTCCACATCCTTTTCCATTTCGGTGAGGACGGGCTGCACCGTGCGAATCACGAAGGGTAAGGAAATAAAGAGCATCGCCACCGCCACCCCCCAGCGGCTGAAGGCAATTCTGATTCCGAAGGGCGCTAGTAAGCTACCAATCCAGCCATTTTCGCTATAGACCGTTGCGAGGGTGAGACCCGCCACCGCCGTTGGCAATGCAAAAGGTAGATCCACGACAGCATCAAAGAAGCGCTTCCCCGGAAAGGAATAGCGCACCAGCACCCAAGCAATCAGGGTACCAAAGACGCCATTGATCAGCGCTGCGATGAGGGCAGTCACAAACGTGACTTCATAGGCCGACAGGGCGATCGCCCGCGTTGCCACCTGCCAAAAATGCAGTGGCCCAGCACTACTGGCACGGCTCAAGAGGGCAGCAATGGGTACAGCCAGCATCACGAGTAAGTAAAAGACCGTGATTCTCCAAACCCAAGGAAACTGCCAGCGCTGTTTCTGAGGAGAGAGTGACGGCGAAATGGGGTGGGTAGCGGTCATCAGGCTTGATTCTCCTGCTGAATTTGATCAAACAGGGCGCCATTAGCGAAAAATTGGGCTTGCACCTTCTCCCAGCCCCCTAAATCTGCCACGGTAAAGAGGGTGGGCACGGGTGGAAACGTCTGCTGATGAGCGGCAAGGACGGTGGCATCCACGGGTCGAAAACCATATTGGGCAAAGATCTCCTGAGCTTGGGGAGTATAGAGAAAGTCAATATAGGCCTGTGCTACCTCCCGTGTGCCATGTTTATCCACGTATTGATCCACAAGGGCGATCGGGTTTTCAATCAGGATATTCACAGGAGGAAGGATATAGGAAAGGGTCTTGCCCTTTTGGCGAGCCAAGATCACTTCATTTTCATAGTTGATCAGGGCATCCCCCTGTCCCTGTTTCAAAAAGGCATCAGTGGCTTCACGACTATCGCGGGGGAGAGCAGCCACATGGCGAAAGGCTTCAGTCACAAACTGCCGCGCCTGATCAAACGTTCCCCCTGTTTCCGTGACCGATCCCCACAGCGCAAGGAAGTTCCAGCGAGCCGCGCCAGAGGTTTTGGGATCGGCAGTCACAAATGTCACCCCCTCACGGGTGAGATCCTGCCATGTTTGCAGATTTTTCGGGTTGCCGTCACGGGTAATCAGGGCACCGACAGAAGTGGTGACAATGCTGTTGTGGGGGGCTTGGCTAGCCCAATCGGGGCGAATTAACCCTGCTTTGGCAATGCGATCGACATCTAAAGCAAGGGACAAGTGGACAATATCGGCTTCTAGGCCATCAATCACCGCCCGTGACTGACTGCCCGAGGGACCATAACTCGTTCGGAAGCGCACTTTTTGTTGATGTTCCTGTTCCCATTGAGCAGCAAACAGGGGCATAATAGCCTCGTGCGCTTTTTTAGTGACCGAGAACGAAGAAAGCGTTAGATTCACCTGAGCAGGGCGACCATCGGGCAGAGTGGCCTGAAATTGACAAGCAGCGGTGAGACCACTGAGACCTACCGCTAGTAAGAACAAGCTCAACCAAACCCTAAAACGCCGCCAATTGACCATTCTGCCATCAATCTACGATAAATCGGTCGGAATACTGATGTGTAATCCATCTTAGCAGAAGGGGCGGCGATTCTGACTGGAATTCTTAAAACGTGATCAGCACCCCACTCGGATTCGCGGGAATCACATACTGCGGTTGATTGCGATGGGGCTTTTTGCGGTGATGGCGCGATCGCGGGGAGGCTGGCGGAACACTAACCACTCTTGGCTGTACCACATACACGGGTTGTGTTTGAGGGGTAGGCACCACATAGACGGGTTGGCTAGAGGGACTGGGCACCACATACACCGGCTGACGGGAACCACCAAGATTCACGTTGACATTCAGTTGAGCCGCGGCGGTATCCACAAAGGAAAGAACCGCCAAACCAGTCAAGGACGATAGGCCAACGACTTGAAGTGTCTTCAACATCGTCAACTCCTCCACAGAAAAAACGTACTGCGGGGTCTGACGCTTAAGGAGCAGGGTGGGTTCCGATCACATCGGCGTCCAAATAAAAAGGGGGAAGAGCTTCCCCCATGCTATTCACGTTGTTTACTCAACGCCCTCAATCTTGTCCTCGACCTCTTGATAGAGTTGCCGCAGCAGTTCCAGATTGGCTTCACTGGTCTGCCAATAGCCGCGTCCGTGAAGTTCGAGGAAGGTGCTCACCATTTTGCGGAAGGAGTGGGGGTTGGTATTCAGAAGCCGCTGCCGCATCTGCTCATCGAGAATAAACGTGGCATTCGCCTCCTCATAAACCCAGTTATCCACAGCTCCTGCGGTGGCCGACCAGCCCATTGTGTTGACTAGTCGCTTCGAGATCTCGCGCACCCCTTCGTAGCCGTGGGAGAGCATCCCTTCATACCACTTGGGATTCAGGAGCTTGGTTCGGCTGTCGAGGCGAACGGTTTCCGAGAGCGTCCGCACTTGGGCATTGGCTGTGGTGGTATCGGCAATATAGGCCTTGGGTTGCTTGCCATCGCTGCGCAGTGCCGCCACCAGCTTGGTCGGATCTGAGTCAAAGTAGTGGCTGACATCGGTGAGGCTAATTTCTGAGGAGTCGAGATTCTGGAAGGTTACATCCACGGTTTTGAGGGCGGTTTCAAACAAATCCCGCGCCTGCTGCATCGTCCCCGGAGAATCTGCCGAGAAGGCAAAGGACTTACGGGAGAGATACATATCCTGAAGTTCCGACTCCTGCTCCCAAGAGCTATTTTCCACCGCTAGGTTGACATTCGCCGCGTAGGAACCGGAGGCATTGGTGAAGACCCGTGTGGCCGCTTGGCGCAGGTCAATCCCCAATTCTGAAGCCTGTTGCAGGGCGTGCTTGCGGATAAAGTTTAGCTCAAGGGGTTCATCGGCTTCGGCAGCCATCTTGATGGCACGGTCAATGAGCGCCATCTGGTTGATAAAGAGATCGCGGAAGACCCCAGAACAGTTGACGACAACATCAATGCGTGGCCGCCCCAGCTCTTCTAGGGGGATGAGTTCCACTTTGTTGACCCGTCCCAAGGAATCGGGTAAAGGACGTGCCCCCACTAGCCAGAGCACTTGAGCAAGGGACTCGCCATAGGTTTTGATATTATCTGTGCCCCAGAGCACCATGGCGATGGTTTCTGGCCATTGGTTGTTGTTTTCCGCTTTTTGCCGCGCTAGAAGGCGATCGACCACAACTTTGGCAGACTGCACAGCAGCGGCAGTGGGAATGGCTTGGGGATCCAAGGCGTGGATATTTTTGCCCGTCGGCAAGACCTCAGGATTGCGAATTGGATCGCCACCGGGGCCGGGGAGAATGTACTCGCCTTCAAGGGCTTGCAGCAGTGCCCCCAGTTCATTGTCGGCCACAATCTGCTGTAAACAGAATTCGAGGTATTCCATCAGGGGCTTGAGGGCAGCGGCATCCACTTGGGTATAGCCTGCACCATGGAGGGATTCAATCCACGGCTCTTTGCGCCCCATGTTAAAGAAGTTCAGCTTCGAGACCCGCGACACACGACCCTCGGCATCGGCTTGGGCTTGGACGAGGGCACTGACGGCAGCACGGGTCGCCTCGTTAATCTGGCGCAGCAGTTCAACATCCGCCAGTACCCCGCGATCGCTATTTTGATAAATCTCATCAATGTCCCGCCCTAGACTCTCGGCAATGAGCCTAGGCAAGCTCTTAATGCCGTCCTCAGAGCGATCCAAGCTGGCAATATTGACCAAGGTAGCCACTGCTTCTTCCGTTGTCGGCGGTTTGCCAATCACGTGCAGGCCACAGGGCAGGAGGCGGCTTTCAATTTCCATCAGCTTGATATAGACCTTGCCCACGAGGGTATCGCGCTCCTCGGCAGTGAGATCTGCCGCGTCCTTAGCGGGGAGAGCCACATCCTGATCGAGATTGACTAGGCGGCACTTGTCCATGATCGTGTTGACAATCTGAACCCCCCGACCGCTATCTTTCAGGGTTTGGTAGGAACCAATGAGATCGCTGAGTTCCCGCAGCCCTTTGTAGAGGCCGGCATTTTCCGCGGGGGGCGTGAGGTAACTAATCGTGTTGGCATAGCTGCGGCGTTTGGCAATGGTGGCTTCGGAGGGGTTATTGGCAGCGTAGTAGTAGAGGTTGGGAATACAGCCAATGAGATTATCGGGGTAGCAATCCCCAGACATGCCCATCTGTTTGCCCGGCATGAACTCCAAAGAACCGTGGGTGCCAAAGTGGAGCACTGCATCCGCCTGCCAAATGTGGTTGAGGAAGGTGTAATAGGCAGCAAAGCCGTGGTGGGGACTGGCAGAGCGAGAAAAGAGCAGCCGCATGGGATCCCCTTCGTAGCCAAAGGTGGGCTGCACGCCAATAAAGACGTTGCCGTAGGCTTTGCCGTAGATGAGCAGGTTTTGGCCGTCACTGTTCAGGTGCCCTGGCGGTTTGCCCCAGTTTTCTTCAAGGCGCTTGGCGTAGGGGGTGAGGCGCTCGTATTCCGGCACGCTCATGCGGTAGGCAATGTTGAGTTCAGGACTCCCCACTTGGGCACGGGCATCGTGGAGAATTTCCTGCATCAGGGCTTCGGCACTCTCGGGCATGTCCTGCACGTCATAGCCGTTGTTTTTCAGGGCTTCCATGACTTTGTAGATGGAGCCAAAGACATCCAAGTAGGCGGCGGTGCCAACATTGCCTTTATCCGGCGGGAAGCTAAAGATGGTGATGGCGACTTTCTTTTGCACCTTGGGTTTGCGGCGCAGATTGGCCCACTTCAGTGCCCGCTGTACGATCATTTCGACGCGGTCTTGGAGGGCGATCGCCTTACCGGTCATGCCATCGCGACCGGAAAGAATAATTGGCTCAATGGCACCATCCAGTTCCGGTAGAGCAATTTGCAGCGCCACTTGAATCGGGTGCAGCCCCAGATCGCTGTCTTCCCATTCCTCAGTGGTTTGAAACACCAAGGGCAGTGCCACCATGTAGGGACGGTTGAGTTTTTTCAGTGCCGCCACAGCTTTGGGATGATCCTGCTTGGCAGGCCCCCCCACAAGGGCGAATCCCGTGAGAGAGACAACGGTATCAACAATGGGTTTCTCAGGGTTGACGGGATCGTAGAAAAATTTTTCTAGGGGCGTCGAAAAGTCCAGCCCACCAGAGAAGACGGGAATCACCCGCGCCCCTTGGGATTCAAACTCTTGCACAATGGCGACATAGTGAGCGTCATCACCGGTGACAAGGTGGGTACGCTGCAACAGCAGGCCAATGGTGGGCACGAGAGGGTCTTTGAGATCAGCGCCAATATCGCGGCGACTGTTGAACCAGTTGAGGTACTCCTTAAGATCCTCAAACATTTGCGGTGCAAGGGGGTGCCAAATACCGGTGTCGGGGTAGGTGACCGGTTCTTGGTAGCTGAGGTTGCTGTTTGGCTGACCTTTGAAGACGTAGCGATCGGCCAGCATGAGGAGGAAGTTTTCTAGGTTCTCTGGCGACCCGCCCAGCCAATACTGGAAGCTGAGCATGAAGTTGCGGGCATCCTGAGCCTTGTCAATGGGGAGGTACTTCAGCACTTGGGGCAGGGTTCGCAGGAGTTTGAGCATGGCATCTTGGAAGCCGGCACCTGACTTCTCCTTGCGCTTTTTCATGAAGTTGGCAATCACGCTCTTGGATTGGCCAATCTGAGCCAAGGAAAAGCTGCCCATTTTGTTGAGGCGCATCACTTGGGGCAGCGAGGGGAAGACAACCGCTACATCCAAGCGATCGCGATAGGGCTGAACCGCCTCGACCACCTTATCCGCTAAGTCCTCAATGAAAATCAGGGAGGCGATAAACACATTTGCCCGCGCCACGTCCTCACAGAAGGCGGCATAGTTTTCGGGATTGCGCAGTTCCTCAAGGAGATAGCCACTGATTTCAATGGCCACCTGTGGATGGGTATCGTTAATGCTGCGAACCGCTGCCGACAGCGCGCTCTGGTATTGGGCTTCAAGTACCACATACACCACTCGCAACAGCGATCGCCCATTTAACGCCGCTGGCGCGATATGCCGAATCGTGGACTTGACGTGGGTGAACATGCGTTCAAACTCCTTGTAACGATCGAGACCAAACCCCAAGGGGGATATACCTTTTGTGGTTGTAGCAGAAAATCAAGCTGGCAAGCGACTTTGCGGTTCTGTGGTAACAAATTGCAAAGTATTGCTACCTAAGTATTAAAACTTATTACAGGACTGGATCGCTGGGAAATCAAGGGCACTAGACAACCGTTTTCCAATCGCCACGTGCGATCGCTAATCTCCCGCAATTCAGTGGCCTCATGGGTGACCACAAGCAGGCTCCAGTGTTCCTTGAGGCGGCGCAGCACCTGTACCAATTGGCGGCGCATTGACCAATCCAGACCTGCCGTCGGTTCATCGAGCAAGAGCAGGTAGGGTTGGCGCACTAGTTGCACAGCAAGCGCGAGACGACGCTGCTGACCACCACTCAAGGATTCGGGGCGGGTGTGCAAAGGCAAATGATCGAGACCCACATCGGCAAGGGCGCGGTAAAAGTTTTCGTAGGGAATTTCTGGGTGGCCAAAGCGTAGCTCTTCGAGAATAGTACTGCCACAGAAGTAGCGATCTGGGAACTGAAAGACCAATCCGGCCAACTGTTGTAAATGATCGGGTGTGAGAACCTGATCCTGCCATCGAATGATTCCCCGACTGGGGGTGGCCAAGCCCGCTAAAATCTCTAGTAGGGTGGTTTTGCCGGATCCACTGGGTCCGATAATTAATCCCAGTTCAGCCATACCCAAGTCTAAATTAATGTCCCGCAAAATGGGCTGAGGGGTGGCGGCGGGGTGGTAGCTGAGATGGTGAACCGAAAACAAGATGCAGACTCCGGAGGTAACGACCGTGCAAACACGTCAACTGCGCCTGTGGCAACGCTTTGCTCTCTATCTTAGTGGAGCGATCGCCCCCTGGGTACTGAGTACCGCTGCCCTTGCTGGGGATCCTTTCCGTACGGGCGCTCAAGCACGACCCATTTCCGATCAAACGGAAGCTGTCTTTGTTGCCCTCTTTCGCGATGGCAACTATGTCAAAGGTAAAGAGTTACTGCCGGCGGCCTTGGAGCGCGATCGCCAAGAACCCCTAACCCTGACCTTGGCTGCTGCCATTGCCTATCTCAATGAGGATTGGGCAGGGTACAAACGCTACGCTGAGGAGACCCTGCGCGCTGCCCAAGCCCTCACGAGCCGCGATCGCCTGCGGGGAAATCTCTATCAAGCCGTGGGGCATTTCCTGATGGCTGGCTATGAAATTTCCGATGCCGGATCGGGGCCTGTGGCTGGTGCCCCCGCCGCTCTGTTGCGGGTACAGCGGGTTCTCGATCATGTGGGGCGAGCCGAAGCTGTCAATCCTCGCGATCCGGAATTGAATCTTGTTCGTGGCTTTATGGAGTGGGGTATTGCCAGTAATGTGGGCTTTGTCAGCATGGATCGGGCCATTCAAACCCTGCAAACCTACGCCGCTCCCAATTACCTGAGTTATCGAGGCTTGGCCTTGGCCTATCGCGATCGCAAGCAATGGCCGCAAGCCTTAAACGCGGTTGATCAAGCCTTGGCAGTTGCCCCCAACAATCCAGAACTCCTTTATCTGAAAGCGCAAATTTTGGCCGCCAGTGGCAACCGATCGCAGGCACAGCAATATTTCCAGCAAGCCCTAGCCAAACAAAGCCAATTGCCGCGAGGGATTCGCGAGGAAATTCAGCAGTTTAGCCGCCGCCTTTTGCCCCAAGGCTAGGTTGTTGGCTCAGACAGCAGCTTTAAAATTGGCAGCTTGGCAATATCTGTGCTGAGCAGAGGCTGAACCTGTTCCAAAATAGCGCAAATTTCTTTGCGGCAGTTCCACTGAGGGATTTCGCCATAGCGAAGCGTCAGTTGCGTTAAAACTTCCAGCGCATAATCAGGAAAGTCCAGTGCATCAGCAATTGCCGCCAGTTTTAGCAAGTGGCTAGGGCTCTGTAGGTGCTGGTTTTGCTGCTGTTGACTCTCATTGAGCAAATCCCGCAGGTAAATTGCATCGGCCCATAGCAGTTGACCCCCTCGCCGTTGGGAGTGAAATGGGGAAACGTAGCGCGGTAATCGGCACCAACCATCATTGGTGAGTAGGTCAAAGAGCACAAAGCCTTGAGCGCGCAAATATGCATCAATATCCCCAAAGAGGGGTTGCCCTCTGTAAACCTCCGAAAACTCAACTTCAACTATGATTGCTAAAGTACTGGCTGCCAGAAGCCGCTCACCGCCTTGCAACACATCTAGATCTGCACCTTGGACATCCACTTGCAGGACATCTACGCTCTCAAGGCCTTCAGCTTGGGCAAATGCGTCAAGGGTGGTTGTTTCCACCTGAACACTTGCCGCTACATCCAAGCCAGGATTAAATCCTTGAAATCGCGATGTGTAGCTCAAATTTGGTGGATATAAAGAACTGCAATGAATGGCGTTGGTAATGTAAAGGGTTGATTCTCCCACCTCTTTGCCCAACGTCAGCGGATAGTGACGCTCAAACCACGTAATTCCTTGGGCGGCTAAGGCGGTATTGGCCTGATCACAGGCGTCGGCATCCGCATCAAAACCATAAATTCTGAGATTGGGGGCAAAGATATGCCATGGAGATTGGGCATAATCATCCTCATGATAGATTTTGCGAGAGCCAACGATGCACAGCGTTAAAGAAAGCGGATCGAGCTTGCCTGCCGCTTTTAGCGTATTGTTAACGAGTCCCATAGCAACGTAGAATTCCTGCAACGTCAACGACAATTCTGAATTGTGCCCCAGCGAAGACTGTCTTTTGCTCAATCATCGCCACCTTGGTAAAGCGAGCGATCCAAGAATGTTCACCCCCTTGGCTCCCCAAGATTCAAGATTTCAGTCCTCGTGATAGGTTAACGGTGAAAATGCGACAGGATGCAGGACTATGCACACCAGAACCAAAGGGGAATCGCTTGTCCGCTGACTGGATGTGCGTAAGGCCTACCGTCAGCCCAACGGTCAGGTCACTAGCATTTTTGGTTGCGCCTACGTCTGGGTTTGAGGGTGTTCCATCTTTGGGAAAAGGGCTGTACCGCTCCTGTGCGACGATAAATATAAGCAGCCAAAAATCTGGAGAACTTCCCTCACCCGATGATTGATGAACTATTGGAACTCTCGCCCAACTGGGGACTGGATACCCTGTTGTTACTTGTGGTGTTGTTGGCACTCGAAGCGGTTCTCTCAGCGGACAATGCGATCGCCCTAGCGGCCTTGGTACGAGGCATCGAAGACTTAGATGCACAACGGCGGGCACTCAATCTGGGACTGGCCATTTCTTACGTTTTTCGCATTGGCCTGATTTTCACAGCGACTTGGGTCTTGCGGTTCTGGCAGTTTGAGTTGGCGGGGGCACTCTATCTGCTGTGGTTATCGGCAAAGTACTTTTTCTTTACGACCGAGCCAGAACATGAACACGAGCGGGTGATTCGTTCTTTTTGGCAGGCAGTCCCCCTATTGGCCTTAGCGGATTTGGCCTTTTCCCTCGATAGCGTGACAACGGCGATCGCCCTGTCGGATGAGCGTTGGCTGGTATTACTCGGCGGCACGATTGGCGTGATTATGCTGCGCTTTATGGCGGAGCTATTTATCCGCTGGCTAAAAGAATTTCCTCGACTTGAGGATGCGGGCTATTTCACAGTGATGCTGGTGGGTCTGCGGCTGCTCATTCGCGTGATTAATCCCCAACTGGTACCCTCGGACTGGGTGATGATTAGCCTGATTGCCCTTTGCTTTACGTGGGGCTTTTCCAAGCGGGAGGTGGAGGAGCCAGACACCCCCCCAACCCTTCCCAAGTCAACCCATGAACCTACATCTCATACACCCAAGAGGTGAAGGCCGGCTCCCAAGGCACCAGTTCCTGCGTCTGGAACCAGAGATTGATTTCCCGCTCGGCATTTTCGGGACTGTCGGAGCCGTGAATTACATTCCGTCCCACATCTACAGCAAAATCGCCCCGGAGCGTTCCTGGCTCCGCATTGAGGGGATTAGTGGCACCAATCAGTTTGCGGGCATTGGCAATCACCCCCCGGCCTTCCCAGACCATGGCCACCACCGGTCCAGAGGTAATGAAATTCACTAGCCCCGGAAAGAAGGGCTTATCTTTGTGTTCGCCGTAGTGCTGCTCTGCCAATTCGCGGCTGACCCGCATCAGTTTGAGGCCGACCAGTGTGTAGCCTTTTTGTTCAAATCGTTGGATAATCGTCCCCACTAGCCCACGCTGAACGCCATCGGGCTTAATGGCTAGAAATGTCCGTTCCACGCAGTCTGTCCTCTGCTCGATCTACAGGATTGATTTTACGGTTTTCGGGGGTCGGATGCCGCTACCACTGTACCAAGTTGATGCCTTTACCCAAGAACCCTTTCGGGGTAACCCGGCGGCCGTATGTGTCCTAGGGACGTTTTTTGAGGATGCAACCTTGGGGGCGATCGCCCGCGAAATGAATCTTTCAGAAACGGCTTTTGTCGTACCGCTGGCCAGTGGCTTTCACCTGCGCTGGTTTACCCCTGTGGCAGAAGTGGATCTCTGTGGTCATGCCACCCTCGCAACAGCCCATGTCCTCTGGCAGCATCAAGGGGTGGTAGGGGATCTAGAATTTCACACCCGCAGCGGTCTCCTGCGTGCCCAGCGCCTTGGGGATTGGATCGCCCTTGATTTTCCGCAGCAGCCCGTAATGCCCCTTGCGGATCAGCAGGTGCAAGCCTCAATCATTGCAGCGCTCGGGACACCACCCATATTTATGGGGCAAGCGGGCAGCGATCTGCTGGTGGATCTGGTCGATGCCAGTGCTGTAGCCCAGTTGAAACCCGATTTTGACCAAATTGCCCGCCTGCCTTGCCGAGGATTGATTGTGACCGCCCAGGCCAATGGCGCGGAATATGACATCGTCTCCCGTTTTTTTGCCCCCCAACTGGGCATCCCTGAGGATCCGGTCACTGGCTCGGCGCACTGTAGCTTGTATCCCTACTGGCGAGCAAAACTGGGGAAGGACAAGTTATTGGCCTATCAAGCCTCAGCGCGGGGGGGCGTGATTAAAATTCACCCCCACAGGGGCGATCGCCTGCGGCTATTGGGTCAGGCGGTTACGATTTTCGCTGGCGAACTCCTGCTTTAGAATTCAATCCCCGGCTGGGCTTTAACGCCCTGTTCGCGAAAGGGATGCTTGACAAGGGTCATTTCCGTCACCAGATCTGCGGCGTCAATCAGGGCTGGGGGAGCACCGCGTCCGGTGAGAATCACATGGGTCATTTCTGGCTTGCGGGCAAGTCCCTCGAGCACCTGTGCCACAGTTAAGTAGTCCAGCTGGAGGGCGACATTAATTTCATCGAGCAGTACCAAGCGGTACTCGGGGTTGGTGATGTAGCTCAGACCCAGCTCCCAAGCCGCTTGGGCACAGGCGATATCCCGCTGGCGGTCTTGGGTTTCCCATGTAAAGCCCTCCCCCATCGCATGGAAGGCCAGTTGGTCTGACCAATGGCTAAGAACCGCTTTTTCCGCTGGCTCCCACGCCCCCTTGATAAATTGAATAATTGCCACGCGATAGCCATGCCCCAAGGAACGCAGCACCATGCCCAAGGCTGCTGTGGTTTTGCCCTTGCCGTTGCCCGTATGGACAATAATGAGACCTTTTTCACGGGTGCGCTCCGCGAGGCGTTGCGCCTGCACGGCTTTGCGCTGCTGCATTTTTTGGCGGTGCTGTTCGTCAGTGAGCATGGGCTAGCTGGCAAGGTACTCGTGAATATCGCCGCGGCGTTTGCGGAGTTTGCTGAGGGCCTCCCGCTCAATTTGCCGCACCCGCTCGCGACTAATGTTGAGCAGTTCGCCCACTTTGGCAAGGGTGAGGGGCTGGCCGTTTTCTAGGCCAAAGCGTAGGGAGAGCACATGGCGTTGCTGCGGGGTCAGATCCGCCATCAGCCGTTCAAGGTCACTGCGCAACGAGGATTGAGCGGCAAACTCCTCCGGTGAAATGGACGGATCCTCGAGCAATTCCCCCAACTCCGTATCCTGATTATCGCCGACACGGACATCAAGGGAGAGGGGTTGTCGCGCCCGTTCGAGATATTCCCGCACTTGGGCAGGGGTTAATTCCAGTTCTGCCGCCAGTTCATTAATCGTGGCAGCGCGACCGAGGCGTTGGGACAGTTGTCGCTGGGCTTTTTTGATTTTGTTCAGCTTTTCAGTGATGTGGATGGGCAGACGGATCGTGCGCCCCTTTTCAGCGATCGCCCGTGTAATGGCTTGGCGAATCCACCAGTAGGCATAGGTGGAGAAACGATACCCCTTGGTGGGGTCAAATTTTTCTACCCCCCGCTGCATCCCGATTGTGCCCTCTTGGATTAGATCAAGCAGATCCACATTGCGCTTGATGTACTTTTTGGCAACCGAAACCACCAGCCGCAGGTTGGCCTCCACCATTTTGCGTTTGGCGCGCTCGCCATTTTCGATAATTGTCTCTAATTCTGCTTCACTCATGTTGGCGGCGGCGGCCCATTCAGCACGGGTAGGTTCACGGTTGAGTTCTGCCGCGAGCTTTTCGCGAATCTCGTTCATGGCGGTAAGCTGCTGCACCTGTTTGCCGTAGATCACTTCCTGTTCGTGGGTGAGCAATGGCACACGGCCAATCTCCCGTAGGTAAGTGCGCACTAAATCTTTTGAAGTATCCATAGTCCCTATCGCTCGTTCTCAAGGTTGACAGCAGTGATTCGTCCAAGGCCTAGGAATATCGTTTTCTCTATAGGATGGGCGATCGCCCCTGCTAAAGATCGCGGCCAAGCCAACGGTGCTTTAACAGCGTTTTCGTAGATACGTTACATATATTAAGAATCTTAACATTTCTAAATCTGTTCATCGGAATACTAACACCGACCTTTGGTGGTTCTTAATCTTTTTTTTATATTTACCCCATTGAAAAATCTCTATGAATTTTGAAAATATAGATGGAGTTAATAAATCTTTGGTTCACGCCTCAGACCTACTGAAGAGTTATCCATTCTTGCGGCTAGGGGTATGCAGTCGCGTCTTAGGAATGAGACGTATTTTCTTGGAGTAGGGATTTAATTTGTGCTAACAACTGCCCCAGTTTCCCCTCCTCAAAAAGGGCATTGATCAGGGCTAGCCCGCTGGTGGATAGGAGCAGTTTATTGAGATCAGCAGGGGTGCCCCCGTTGGCAAAGGTATAAATTTTGGCATCGCCAATCACCCCCGGTTGCGGGGCAAGGGCTTGGAGAACTTGTGGCAGTTGCGGTGCCAGTTCTGGCCAGAGGGCTGTAATCACTTGAGCTGTCAAGTTAGCCTTGCTAATCACATTTTTGGCCGCGAGCATGGCCTCCATCCCTTCAGCTTCAGCAAGGGCTTTATCACGGTTGGCCGCCGCAAGGGTGCGAATCGCTTCCGCCTCCAGTTCCGCTGCCTGTTGGGCAATTTCCGCTTGCCGCCGCCGCCGAAAGGCATCAATTTCCACAACGTTTTGCTCTAGCACCCGTTTTTCAGCCGCTTCCCGCTCTGCGGCAATAATCGCTAGGTTTTTCTGGCGATTGGCTTTTTCCACTTCGATGGCGGTGGTGACCGCAGATTCTGCCCGTGCCCGCTCGGCTTCGGCAATCAGACTTTCTTTTTTCTTGGTGGCAACGGCGATCGCCACATCCTCTTGGGCAAGACGCGCTTGACGCTCGGACTCCGCAATGGCCACCTGTGCTTGCAAACGGTTGGCCTCCACCTGCTGCTGGCGACTGATCTCGGCGATTTCTGCCTCCTGCTGTTGCTGGGCTTGCGTTACCTTCAGGAGTTTATTTTTTTCCTCCAGTTCAATGCTGGCCTCGATTTCCTTCTGTTGGATGGCAAGTCTTTTGCGGATTTCTTCTTCCTCAACCGCTTGGGCTTGGAGCAACTTTGCCCGCTGAATCGCGGCTGCCTCTGCTGCTTTGGCCTCCTCAATTTCCCTTTCCCGCTGCGCTTTTAGGGCTTCCACCTTCAGGCGTTGGCTTAACAGTGCCGCTTCTTTTTCCTCTTCAATTTGCAGGGAGCGTTTTTGGGCATCCAGTTCCTTTTGTTCGATCGCTACCCGGGTTGAGAGTTCGACTTCCCGCTTTTGTTGAATCGAGCGTTGAATCGTTTCTGTGCGCAGCCGCACCCCCTGAGCATCAAAAAAGTTGTTTTCGTCGTAGGTGTCACTCTCTTGGACTTCTGAGATGGCAATGTTGTTGAGGGTGAGTCCAACTTTTTGCAGATCCTGCTGCATCAGGTTGAGTACCTCTTGGGCAAACCCTAGTTTGTCGGAGTCAATTTCAGCCAAGGACTTGTGTTTTGCGGCTGCGCGAATGGCATCGTCCGCCCGTTTTTCAAGGGCATTCTTGATGTCTTCGGGGGTAATGCGGTTATTTTGGGAAAGGCGAGCGGCGGCAGTGAGGACATCCTCTTCGGTGGCATTGATGCAGACATAAAAGGTGACCCGCATATCAGCCCGCAGATAATCTTGGGTACGCACCGCCAATTTGCCCGTTCGCTCTACGTCAATGGAGATTTCCCGCAGCGGTACCCGTGTCAACTCATGGAACCCCGGCAGGGCAATGCAGCCACCATTGAGAATGACTGTTTTTTTCTTAACAAAAATCCCCCCCGTGCGCACAAAGGCTTCGTTGTTGGGGGTAATGACATAGACGCGCGTGTAAGCCCAAATGCTCAGGAGCAGTAAAATCACAATGCCGGCAATCACACCGGGAAAAAAGAGCAGCCCACCCAGATTACCCATGACAATGGGGGGAGACTCCGCCAGTACTGTGGCTTTGGTTTGGGTGCGGGGAGGTGCTGGCAATTCTGGTGTCGGTAATGCCTGCAAAAATGTCAGCCAGTAAAGCATAGAACTGCCCCCTCAGCGTTAATTTCAGTGTGGCATTTTGGGGGCGATCGCCCGCTATTTTTAAGGGTTCTTTAATTCGCTGGAGCCACTTCAGTGGTTGAGGCCACGGCGGCATCTTTGCGCTTTTTCTTCTCTGTGACTGTCACAGGTCGCATTTCAATATGGTTGAGCAGTGTCGTGACAAAGGCAAAGAGCAAAAAGGGCAAGGTTAAGACCAAAATTAGCCCCCCGACCAGAAACGCCTGCACGGGATTGTTGTAGAGGGTGAGGGATGCGGCCAAACCAATAAAGATCACAATCAGCCAAACAATGACTTGGCCATAAATATCCCCGAAGGTGAGGGTGCAGACGAAACGGTATTTTTGTAAGCTGTTTTGTAGTTCATTGGCCATAGGGGCTATCCTCGCGGCGTATGCTGAACAGTTCCAGTTAAAAAATAAGCTTTTGGCTCAGGGGGAGTAAAACGGAGGTTGCGTGACAGGGTTGGCAAGTACAGAGAAACGAAGGTACCTGAATTTTAGAAAACCTGCCCCCAAGATTAAAGCCCTTGCAACAAATGTACAAACTTTGGTTAGAAAAAGCGGGCACGGGCATTGGACAGCCCTTTTCTAACATTGGGATCCACCAAACCCGCCTCTCTGATCGTGGCTTTCAGAAGCTGGCGTGTCTTCTCTCGGTGTGAAAAGGGCTGTAATATGACAGATTGTATCAAAACTGCACCGATCGCCCCCGAAGCACTCTATGGGTAAGTTTTACCGTTTGACCACCACGGCGGGTTTACAGGCTGCCCTCGGCACATTACCTCCCGCAACCACCCTTGGTTTTGTGCCGACAATGGGGGCACTGCATGGGGGGCATGCCGCCTTGATCCAGCGGGCACGGCAAGAGTGTGATGTGGTCGTTGTCAGTATTTTTGTCAACCCGCTTCAGTTTGGCCCCCAAGAGGATTTGGAGCGCTATCCCCGTGCCCTTGAGGCGGATACGGCACTTTGTCAGCAGTTAGGGGTGGATCTGCTCTTTGTGCCCAGTGTGGCTGAACTGTATCCAGCGGGGATGGAGAGTCTCACGGTAGTTGAGCCACCAAGGGAGTTAACGGAACGCCTCTGTGGGCGATCGCGCCCCGGCCATTTTCGCGGGGTAGCAACAATTGTGCTGAAGCTCTTGCATTTGGTGCAGCCCGATCGCGCCTATTTTGGCCAAAAGGATGCCCAGCAGTTAGCAATTATTCGCCGCTGTGTGGCGGATTTGAATCTGGACGTGGAGATCATTGGCTGCCCCATTGTCCGCGATGCCGATGGCCTTGCCCTCAGTTCCCGTAATCAATACCTCAGTGCGGGCGATCGCGCCACCGCCTTAGCCCTAAGTCAGAGCCTAGAGGCAGCGACTGCTGCTTTTCGTCAAGGTTGCTTTGCTACCAGCGATCTCTTGGAGCAGGTTCACAACCATCTGCGCCAGTTTCCCCAGTTGCGCCTCGACTATGCCGAATTGGTGCATCCCCAGACCCTTGTGCCCTTGGAACGCATTGAGACCGTGGGACTGCTGGCGATCGCGGGTTGGGTGGGGCAAACGCGCCTCATTGACAATTGCCTATTGGATCGCCGCCTGCCGATTCTGGCTGTGGATGGCCCTGCCGGCGCGGGGAAGTCAACCGTGACGCGACTAGCAGCCCAAGCCCTAGGGTTGCAGTACCTTGACACCGGTGCCATGTATCGAGCAGTAACTTGGTGGTGCTTGGGCAATAACATTGATCTCAGGGATGAGCCAGCCGTCGTAGAGGCGATCGCCCATTGTCAGTTGCGTCTTGAGAGCAGCGATCCCCCTCAACCCACACGGGTGTGGATCAACGATTGCGAGGTCAGCCAAGCGATTCGTTCCCTAGAGGTGACGCAGCGAGTGTCCCAAATTGCCGCCCTGCGGGGTGTGCGACGACTCATGGTACAACAACAGCGGGCGATCGGAGCCAATGGGGGCATTGCTGCCGAAGGTCGTGATATTGGTACCCATGTCTTTCCCGAGGCAGGCTTGAAAATTTTCCTAACGGCCTCGCCCGAAGAGCGTGCCCAGCGCCGCTGGCAGGAGTTACAACAACAAGGACAATGCGACCTCTCCTACGAGGAATTGCTCGCTCAGATTACCGCTCGCGACACAGCGGATCAGCAACGCACCTACGCCCCTTTTCGCAAAGCTGCCGATGCCATAGAAGTCTGTACGGACAACTTGGCGATCGATGAGGTGGTGAGTAAAATTGTTCATCTCTACCGCAGTCGCTTTCCTCAACCTTGATGAGCAAGGGAGATTTCCCGTACAGTAGCAGAGGAGAGTTCACGCCGAGCACATTTCTATGGATCGCAATCCCCTCGATCTTGTACAACAACTCTACTACACCGGTATTGGAGCGGCTGCTGCTGCCATTGAATCCCTACAGGATGAGGCTAAACGCCAAGAATACCTGACGCAACTGCGGGTGGATGCCCGCCAATTGGCCACCGTCTGTGCTGAGAAAGGCCGCCTCACCGAAGCGCAAGCACGGGAACTGATTCAAGCCTTCATTGCCCAACAGCAGCAACCCTCTTCGACCCCTGAGCCTGCTCCTCGCGAGAGTGCTGACTTAGCCGCAGATATTCAAACGCTTCTCGAAACGCTGCGCGCCATTCGCCAAGACCTACAGCAGGATTCTCAGGCACCCACGTCCTAGGATTTGCGCATTATTGGGAAGTCGGTGCCCTGAATGATGGCTCTTTAGTCGTTGTCCCAGCACTCACGGCCAATGAGGTCGCCAATGCGATCGCGCAGCATAAAATCACAGCGCTCTAGCTCTGCCTCAATGAGGGGCCACTCCCGAACGGGCACAAACTGGCAGAGGGTGTAAATGGGCTGCTGCCGACTCACCACACCTTTGGCCACCAGTCGTCGTGCTTCATCTTTGACGAGTTCGATGGAGTATTGAAGGGATTGAACCATAACATCCTCGTTTGGCTGAAGAGACCCTAGGATTCAGAATTGGCAAAGTGTAATATCCAATACTGAACTATTTTAACTTTTGCCCTAGGGAGCTACCTGTCATAATAACAAATGTTTCCTAAGTCAGGGGGTTCTGATCAAAAAATCCTACTACTGGTGGAAGCGAGTGGCGCGTCACCTGTTCTTGAGGTTACATTGACTGTCACTGCCCCAGAGCATCGTTTATCCTAGAGAAAGGCAATGCTAAACAAAATCTAAAGACTGCCCCATGGCTTTCCATCTTCCCCAATTGAGCTGCCAACTGCGTCCAGAGGTGGCTGCCCTCCAAACCGAACTTGTGCAGTGGCGACGCTATTTGCACCAACGACCAGAATTGGGCTTTCAAGAACACCTGACGGCGGCCTTTGTCAGTGAGAAACTACGGCAATGGGGCATTCAGCATCGCACGGGTATTGCGGAAACGGGAATTGTGGCCGTGATTCCGGGAGCGCGACCGGGGCCAGTGCTGGCGATTCGCGCCGATATGGATGCGCTGCCAGTGCAGGAGGAAAACGATAAGCCCTACCGCTCTCTCCATGAGGGGAAAATGCACGCCTGCGGGCACGATGGTCACACAGCGATCGCCCTTGGGACTGCGAAATACCTTGCTGAGCACCGCGATTTTGCTGGTACGGTCAAAATCATCTTTCAACCAGCGGAAGAAGGCCCCGGTGGGGCTAAACCCATGATTGAAGCGGGAGTTCTCGATGCCCCGAAAGTGGATGGCATTATTGGCCTGCACCTCTGGAACTTTCTGCCCGTTGGTACGGTGGGGGTGCGTAGTGGGCCGTTGATGGCGGCAGCGGAATTCTTTGAGTGTGAAGTACACGGCAAGGGGGGACACGCCGCTTTACCCCAATTTACGGTGGATACGGTTCTCGTTGTTGCCCAGATCATTACGGCTTTGCACACTATCGTCTCGCGCAACGTGGATCCCCTAGAGACAGCGGTGATTTCCGTGGGGGCAGTACATGCGGGCACCGCCAAGAACGTGATTGCCGATACCGCGACCTTTCGGGGAACAGCGCGATACTTTAAGCCAGAGTTGGGGGACTGGCTACCCCAGCGCATTGAACAGGTGATTGCGGGTATCTGTCAGAGTCATGGCGCCACCTATGACTTTCGCTATGAGCGGATGTATCCCCCCACGGTGAACGATCCCAAAATGGCAAAATTGGTGCGCTCTGTGGCTGAATCGGTTATCGAGGTGCCTGCGGGAATCACCTCCCACTGCCAAACCATGGCGGCTGAGGATATGTCGTTTTTCCTGCAAGCGGTTCCGGGTTGCTACTTCTTTTTGGGGTCAGCCAATGGCACACTGGGGTTAGATTTTCCCCACCATCATCCCCGCTTTGATTTTGACGAAACTGTTTTAAGTATTGGGGTTGAGCTGTTTGTCCGCTGTGTGGAGAAATACTGTGGTCTAGTGGAGACCTAAATTTCCTATGTCCCTCACGGTACTCATTGCCGATGATGATCCCGGCATCCGCCTGTCGGTGAGTCACTTTTTGGAATCCGAAGGGTACTGTTGTCTGACGGCGGGAGATGGTGCCCAGGCTCTCGAAATGATCCACCGCTATCAGCCCCATCTGCTGATTACGGACATTGCCATGCCCAACATGAATGGCTATGAGTTGGTGCGGCAGGTGCGCCAGCATCCCTCATTGCGCTTACTACCAGTAATTTACCTCACCGCACGCACAGAACTAGAAGAGCGAATTCGCGCCTATCGCACCGGGGGCGATGTCTATCTTTCCAAGCCCTTTGACCTCAATGAGTTGGCAGCGGTGGTGCGTAACCTGTTGGATCGGGCGCAACTGGTACAAATCGAATGGCAGCAACGACAGCAACCCTTTGCGGCGCCGAAAACACGAACCCTCAGCGTTGATCTCACTCAACGGGAAAAGGAAGTGCTAGGGTTACTCGTGGCAGGACTCTCCAATGCCCAGATTGGCGATCGCCTGCACTTGAGCGCCCGAACGATTGAAAAGCACGTCAGTAGCCTCTTTCAAAAAACAGCGGTTCACAATCGAGCTGAGCTGGTGCGACTGGCCATTGAACAGGGCTTGGTGGAGCGACAAACCAGTTCCCAAGCTTGAGCCATAGCTGTTACCGTCAAGGAAGAGTGTTGAGGACCTGAAACGCGATGCAACGGATTCCCCCTGCCCCCGGCCAAGAATCGGTTTGGGACTATCCCCGTCCGCCCCGTGTTGAACCCACCTCAAAACACCTGCGGGTGGTCTTTAATAGTGTGGTGATTGCCGACACCCAGCGGGGACAGCGGGTACTAGAAACCAGTCATCCCCCAGTGTATTACTTTCCGCCAGAGGATGTACAGGTGCAGTATCTGGTGCCCTCAGCACGGCAAACCTTTTGCGAGTGGAAAGGACAAGGCGCCTACTACCACGTCAAGGTGGGCGATCGCCAAGCGGATAATGCAGCCTGGTACTATCCCAAACCTACCCCTGCTTTTGCGCCAATCTGCAACTACATTGCCTTCTATGCTGCTTTGATGGATGAATGCACCGTGGATGGTGTGGTGGTGATTCCGCAACCGGGGGGCTTCTATGGCGGCTGGATTACTCCGGACATTGTCGGCCCGTTTAAGGGGGCACCGGGGACTTGGGGCTGGTAAGGGCTGCTAAGTGTTTCTCAAATCACTCCATCTGCGCCACTTTCGCAACTACAGCGAGCAATCGGTGACGTTTGCTGCGCCAAAAACCATCGTCGTTGGGGACAATGCCCAAGGCAAGTCCAATTTGCTAGAGGCTGTGGAGTGGCTGGCCACACTGCAATCCCATCGCACCCATCGCGATCGCGACCTTATTCAGCAGGGACAAGAGAGTGCCCAAATTGAAGCCACCCTAGAGCGCCAAGGCGTCCCCCTTGATCTGGCGGTGAGTTTGCGCCCCCTCGCAGGCCGTGTCCTACGGGTGAATGGCTGTACCGTTAAGCGCACGGCGGAATTTCTGGGGCAACTCAATGCGGTGGAATTTTCCTGCTTGGATTTGGAACTGGTGCGGGGCACACCGGCCATTCGCCGCAACTGGTTGGATCGGATTTTGGTGCAATTGGAACCCCTTTATAGCCAACTGCTGCAAACCTACCAAAAAGCCCTGCGCCAACGGAATGCTCTCCTCAAACAGGCCGGCAGCCAAGGATGGGATGAAGCCCTCTGGCAGGCATGGAATCAGCAATTGGTGATCAATGGCACCCGCATTATCCGCCGCCGACAGCGCCTCATTGAACGCTTGGCTCCCTTGGCACAGGATTGGCATCGCGTGTTGAGTGGCGATCGCGAGACACTCACCTTGACTTATGAGAGCCATGTGCCCCTTGGGGATGGCACTTCTGAAGTGATTGTGGCTGCCTTTAATGAGGCCTTGGCCGCTCGCCGCACTATTGAACTGCTGCAAAAAACCAGTCTGGTGGGACCGCACCGTGATGATGTGGGCTTGTGCCTCAATGAGCAAAGTGCCCGTCAATTTGCTTCCCAAGGGCAGCAGCGCACGCTGGTATTGGCGTTGAAACTGGCGGAACTGGCTCTTGTGGAAAGTGTGGTGGGCGACACTCCCCTTTTGTTGTTGGATGATGTCCTCGCCGAATTGGATTTGCAGCGGCAGGGAATTTTATTAGAGGTGATGGGCGATCGCTACCAAACGCTGATTACCACCACCCACCTTGCCCCCTTTGCCACCCCTTGGCGGCAACAAGCACAAATTCTTAAGGTGACGGCGGGGACGATCGCAAGCGTGCCTGACACTGCTGCTGAAACCAGTGACTAATCTGGGAAACGGTTAGCTCAGCAATGGGCACCCCCTCCCTTGCAGCAATTTGCCGCAGTTGCTTGAGGGCACTGATTAAAATTTGGCCATACCATGTCATAAACCCCCCTTGGCGCTGCTCCTCCGCTTGCAACTGGGGATCGGCAGCAACAAGTTCATAGACTTGGGCTTCCGTCAGGTCTTCGAGGGGGTTTCCCTCAGTCTTAGCTCGCAAATAGCGCTGGGCATACACCGCCACTCGAATGGCAAAGCGATCTGCGGCCGGTAAGAGCAGTTGATCAATCTCTTGACACTCACTGACGGTGAGCAGATCTGCAGGATTCATGAACGGCTTAGGCCAGTCCAGCGGGTGTCGGTGCTGCTGTGGATTCTTGGATATTAATCACGTTGGGCGTAAAGAGAAAGACACCATCTCCAAGGCGCGATTGATGGCCATTGATGGCATAGGTACTACCAGCGGCAAAATCAGAAATGCGCTGTGCCTCGGTGACATCGAGGTGCTCTAGGTTGAGAATCACTGCCTTGTCAGCCCGCAGCGCTTGAACGATCAGGGTCGTATCACTGAGGGACTGCGGCTTGATCACCACTACTTCATAGCCACTACTCAAGGAATGACCAAAGGCAGTCAGTTCACTCATGACAACTCCCCCCTGGGAACATAGCAACAGTACCTACGATTCAATAATGACATTAGACTTCATCCTGTTATACCGACTACATCAAAATTTATGCAAATTCCAGCCTTACAGTCTTGGCACTGCGTGAATTTTTGAGCAGGCATAGCTCTTTCTAATATCGGTTGCAGCCCCCACTGGGCATAGGCAAGTTACTGGTTGCGCACTAGAATAGGCGCACTTAGGTTTAGGAATGTCTCAATGATCAAACGTAGCCAAGCGAAGCGATATGGCTCCCTTGGGGCGATCGCCCTTCTGAGCGCGTATCTCGTGGTCGCGAGTCCTCACCCCGCCTTGGCGATGCACATTAGCGAGGGGTTTTTGCCCCTTGGCTGGGCAGTGGGCTGGTGGCTGGTTTTTTTACCCTTTTTGGCATGGGGACTATGGGCACTGCGACAACAGATTCAACAGCAACCAGAGTCAACCCTGCTGATTGCCTTAGCCGGTGCCTATGCCTTTGTCCTCTCTTCGTTGAAGATTCCTTCCGTTACGGGTAGCTCTTCCCATCCGATGGGGATTGCCTTGGGAGCCGTTCTCTTTCGGCCACCGCTGATGGCCGTGCTGGGGACATTGGTGCTGCTCTTTCAAGCCCTGCTCCTTGCCCATGGCGGCCTGACCACCCTAGGCGCTAATGGCTTTTCGATGGCGGTGGTGGGACCTTGGTTGGCTGGGTTGACCTATTGGGGGATGTCCCGTGCCACGGCTAAGCCAGCGATCGCGATTTTTAGTGCTGCTCTGATCAGTAACTTGGCCACCTACTCGGTGACTTCTTTACAATTGGCATTGGCCTTTCCCGATAGTATGGGTGGGGTGGCGACGGCTTTTGCCAAGTTTGCGGCGCTCTTTGCTGTGACGCAGATTCCCTTGGCGATCAGTGAAGGGTTACTCACGGTGTTGGTGTGGAACTGGTTGACCACGTATTGCACAGCCGAATTGCAAACCTTAAAACTCTTGCCTGGAGGGGAATCCAATGAATAAAAAAACAGTGGCCTTCCTATTGGGCGGCGCAATTCTTTTAAGTACACTTCCCTTACTGCTGGTTAAGGGTGACTTTGAAGGTGCCGATGCCCAAGCCGAAGCGTTAATCAGCGATGTGGCACCAGACTTTGAACCTTGGGCAGAGCCATTGTTTGAACCGCCCAGTGGTGAGATTGAATCCCTGCTGTTTGCTGTGCAAGCAGCTCTGGGGGCGGGGGTCATGGGGTTTATCTTGGGTCAGTACCGCGAACGCCATCGCCAAAGGGCAACCGCTGCCTCAAAATCGCAACAGTCCTGAGCAGTCAATGCACCATCACCTCGATACCTATGCCTATACCAATGGTCTGCGGCATTTGCACCCTGAACAAAAGTTGATTTTTGCGATCGCCAGCCTGTTATTGACGTTTTTTGCTCGCCCCCTTGTCCAGAGTTTGCTTTGGCTGTGGCTGAGCCTTTGGATTCTCGGCTATGCCCGCATTCCGTGGCGGGTTTATTTCACCCTCTTAGCCACAGTTGCTGCGTTTTGGCTGGTGAGTTTGCCAGGGTTAGTGGTGCAAATCATCCCGACGGAGACTTTACGGACTTCGGGGCAAGTGGTTCTCAGTGACATCTCCCTAATGGGCTGGTCGTTCTTTATCAGTGCCGAGAAATTGCACCAAGGCTTAACCCTAGGACTGCGGACAATGGTTGCCAGCACCTGTTTACTATTGATTTTATTGACGACCCCCTTTCCAGCCCTGTTGAGTGTGGCCGAGCGCTGGCGGGTTCCCCATTTCATCCTCGATATTCTGATGTTGATGTACCGCTATATCTTCACCCTCTTAGAAACCGCTTTCACACTGCAATTGGCGCAGCGGGCACGGGGCGGCTATCAACGGCGATCGCGCTGGCTCGTTAGTGTCAGCCTGTTGGCGGCTCAACTCCTGCGGCAGTCTCTGTACCGCTATGAACAGGTGAACCTTGCCCTGCTCAGTCGGGGTTTTCAGGGGCAGTTTCGGGTATTGCGCCCCCAGTCCTATGCCTATTCCCAACGGTATGGCCTTGAAATCGTCATTGGTGGCGGTGCCCTCATTCTGCTGAACGCAATCATCTGAGATGTCTGTGCCGCTACTGGAATTTCATCAGGTTGGCTTTCGCTATCCCAATACCACTACCCCCGTGCTGCAAGACTGCTCCTTTACGCTAGAGGCGGGACAGAAAGTTGCCCTTTTGGGGCTGAATGGCTCAGGCAAATCAACGCTCTTTTATCTGGCAGCGGCCCTCTATCGGCGCGATCGCGGTGAAATTTACTGGCAAGGGCAACGGCTCGTCCATCAACCAGAGCGACTGCGGCAGTGGCGGCAACGCATTGGCTTGGCCTTTCAAGACCCCGAACAGCAACTGGTGGCAGCCACCGTGGCGGAGGACATCTCCTATGGGCTGTACAACTTAGACCTACCCACCGCTGAAATTGAAGCCCGCTTGCAGCAAACCCTAGAGGACTTTGATTTAGTGGAGCTTGCCGATCGCCCCCTGCATCATTTGAGTTTGGGGCAAAAACGGCGGGTGGCACTGGCTGGAGTAATGGCCTTAGCACCGACGCTATTACTGCTTGATGAACCCACCACCTATCTCGACTATCAGCAGCGGCAGCAACTGGAGCAGGCTCTAGAGAACATTCACCAGCAGGGAACCACGATTATGATTGCCACCCATGATCTTGATTTTGCCTATGGCTGGGCCGACTGGATCATGGTGCTGGTCAATGGTCAGGTCACCGTGAGCGATCGCGCTTCCCATGTCTTTGGGCAGTGGCCGACCCTTGCCCCTGAATTGGGAACGCCTACCCTACTGCACCTGTGGCAACAATTTCCGCCCTTTTGGCGTCGCCAGCGACCCTTGCCCCGCACCCCCTTAGCCTTGAGTCAAGAATTGGCTGCTCTCTTTCAGGAATTCCAAAGGAGCGATCGCCCCTAAAGACCAAGGTGCCGATGTTCAGGACTCCGGTGAAAATGATAAGCTAGGCGATGGGTAGAATATCCAACTGTTCACTAATTACCAGCGTATTATTTGCGGCATCAGGCAGAACCTTTATGGCCACAATTATGGTTGTTGATGACAGCCCCACCCTGCGGGCAATGATTGTTCAGCTGATGAAAGAGCAGAACTATGACGTTGTTGAGGCTGAGGATGGTATCGAAGCCCAAGAAAAGATCAAGGCTCAATGTCCTGATTTGGTGATTCTGGATGTGGTGATGCCGCGCATGAATGGTTACGAACTGTGCCGCTGGATTAAGGGTGAAGCGGCTTGCCAAAGTGTGCCCGTGATCATGTGCACCACCAAAAGCGAAGAGTTTGATATTCACTGGGGTAAAAAGCAGGGGGTGGATGCCTACATCACCAAACCCTTTGATCCTGCAGAACTCATTGCCACTGTTAAACAACTCCTAGGATAGTCCTAAATCCAAGACGGCAACCACATCCGCCTCAAAAAGTCTTGGGGCGTCAGGGGTAGTCCTAAATACAGGGGGAGCCAGTAGAGGAAGCCCCCAACAACGACCCCTAGGACGGCAATGCCTGCCCAGCGTGCCCAAGCTCCCCAATCGCGGCTGGCTTCCCAGACCAAGGCCAAGGCCATAAAGCTATAGAGGGCAGCGGGGAGGGAGTGATAGATAAAGACACAGCGGCTCACCAGTGCCCAGGGCAAGAGATTGGCAGCATAGTTTAAGAGCACAAAACGGCCTGCGGTTGTCGTCAATCTAAGGGGGATAAGAGCCAACGTGGCCAAGGTGCCCAGCCACAGAAGAGGGGGATTAAAGAGGGCATAGACGGCATAAACCCATTGGGTATCTGCCAGTGGTAGGGGCGGGCCAATGACGGGCACGGTTTCACTGAGGGTTTGCACCCGCTGAAAAAAGTAGCTCATGGGGCGCAGCAGGAGCGGCCAAGACCACCACGGCGAACAGTAGGGATGGGCAGTACTGGCAACACTGCGGTGAAAGTTAAACATTTGGCGATGGAGGTCAAGTAGGCTCTGGTGGGGATGAAACTGGAGATGGGGTAGCCAGAGCAGGGTATAAACCACAAAGGCGACAACGGGGAGTAGCAGGCACATCTGCCACCACTGGTAAGTGGTCTTCCATTCAGCAGGCAGCGGTAACCTCTGCTGGAGAAGCCAGAAAAGCCCTACCCCCAACAGGAATCCCAAGCCACTCCACTTCACTGCCCCACAGGCGCCAAAGGCAATGCCTGCGGCCATCAGCCAGAGCGATCGCGCCCTTCCTTGGTAGCGCAACCCCCATAGCCAGAGAATCTGTGCCACCACCCCAAAAAGGACAAGGGAGATATTGATGAGAGCATAGCGAGACTCCACCAAAAAGAGGCCATCGAGGGCAACAAAGAGTCCCGACAACAACGCCACGGGCGATCGCCGCGTCAGGAGATAGGCCAACACCGCCACTGCTATGGGAATCAGTGATCCCATCAGGGCATTCAACCAGCGATAGCCCCAAGGGTGAAAGCCGCCCCCCAGCCAAATGCTCAGGGCAATCAGGTATTTTCCCAAAGGCGGATGGGCATCAAAGAAAGGAACACCGGCGAGATAGTTGCGGCCAAAGCGGGCAAAATAGACCTCATCAAATACCAGTGTGGGAAAGCGAGTCAGCCCCCAAAAGCGGGTGGCAAGGGCAAAGAGCCACAGCAGCAGTAGCCCCAAGGGCATCCTAAGCCGCTCCCTGCAACTCCGCTGTCCGCACTGCAATCCGTTGGCTGCGATCGCCCCGTTGAACGGTCAGGTTGAGAACTTGCCCCACAGCGGCACTATCAACAATCCCCTGCAACTGATCGGCACTGGTAATCGGTTCCCCATCCACGGCTGTAATCACATCCCCCCAGCGCAGACCAGCTTTTGCGGCCGGTGTATTGGGCAACACTTGCAGGACAAGAACGCCATTGACCTCTGGCAGAATCACTGGTGAGTTGGGATTAGCATTGTTTTCCTTGGCCATTGCTGGCGTGAAGGTGGTCATTTGAATGCCAATGTAGGCGTGTTGAATTTTTTCACCGCGAATCAGGCGCTCTTGCAGGGCTTTGGCCTTATTAATTGGAATCGCAAAGCCAATCCCCATGGCATCGGCACGAATGGCAGTGTTAATGCCAATCACTTCTCCCTCTTCGTTGAGCAACGGCCCCCCAGAATTGCCGGGGTTGATGGCCGCGTCCGTTTGAATAAAATCAAGGCGCTTATCGGGGATACCCACTTGGGCGCTGGAACGGTGGAGTGTACTGACAATGCCCAATGTGACGGTGTTATCAAGGCCAAGGGGATTCCCGACGGCGATCGCCCAATCCCCCACTTTCACGTCACTGGAATCGCCGAGGGGCGCAGTGGGTAGGGGTTCGGTGACCCCTTTGAGTTTGACAATCGCTAAATCAGAAACCTCATCGACGCCGCGCACCTCGCCCTCAAAAACGCGGCCGTCTTTTAGGCGCACCGTCACCGTATCTGCTTGACTCACCACATGGGCGTTGGTCATGACAATGCCACTGGGATCAATGATGAACCCCGACCCCTGACCCCGCAGCCGATCCTCTTGGGGGGGCAAGGCTAAACCGGGGAAAAATTGGCGAAAGAAGGGATCACTCAAGAGGGGATCCGCTGGGCGCACAATCGTGCGTTCGGTATCAATGCGAACAACCGCATCGCCAACCCGCTCCACTGCGGCTGCCACAAAACTATGGTGAGCTGCTGCTGCCCACACCGGTGTACCGCTACTGAGGCACCAAACAAGAGCAAGGCCAAGGCAGCATTTGAGGGTCTGCTGAAGCAAATGGGCAAGGCGTTTCATCATTGGTGGCCTAAAGCGCAACAGAGTCATTTCTGATTGTATCGAAGCCCCCCCTCTGGCTGTGAATCCAAAGCACAAATCTGCATAGGAGGGGAATGTCCCTCAGAACAAGAATCAATGTCACAATCGTAAAGGTATTCAAGTTTAGGGGCACTATGCTGCGGATTGGCATTGTCGGGCTGGGACTCATTGGTGGTTCACTGGGCATTGATCTGCGGGCAAAGGGGCACTATGTGGTTGGGCTGAGTCGGCGTCCTGAAACCTGTGAGCGGGCGATCGCCAAGGGTGCCATTGACTGGGGCAGTACGGAGCCAGAAATTTTGCGTGCCCTTGATCTGGTGTTTCTCTGTCCCCCCATTGGCAGCATTCTCAGTGTCGCCTTGGATATTACCCCCTACCTCAGTCCAGAAACAGTGCTGACAGACGTGGGATCCGTCAAGGGAGAAATTGTCCCCGCCCTCGAAAAACTCTGGCCTCGCTATGTCGGTGGGCACCCGATGGCCGGTACCGCAGAATCCGGCATTGAAGCGGCGCAAGCCCATCTCTTTGACAATGCCCCCTATGTTCTCACCCCAACCCTCTACACTGACAGTGCGGCCATTGACTGTGTGGCTGGTGTGGTCAATGATCTCGGCGCCAAGCTACTCTATGCCACCCCCTCGGATCACGATCGCGCTGTTGCTTGGATTTCCCACCTTCCCGTCCTCGTGAGTGCAGCACTGATTCTTGCGAATGCCCAAGAAGCCAATGAGCCGATTCGGAAGCTTGCCCAGCAGTTGGCTAGCTCCGGCTTTCGCGATACCAGCCGTGTTGGCGGCGGCAATCCAGAGTTGGGACGGATGATGGCGGAATATAACCGCGCGGCGTTGCGCCACTGCCTGATCCACTACCGTGCCACCCTTGATGATCTGATTCGCCAAGTGGAGCAGGAGGACTGGGAGCGGCTGCAAACCACCCTAGAACAGGCGCAAGCCTACCGCGAGCAGGTCTATCCCTCAGGGACGCCGCCGGTAGTTTAAACGACGCACAATCCAGTAACTGGCAGACAAGGCCAAGATGGCGATCGCCAGCCCCAAGAGCTTTGCCACCGTTTCCGGTTGGCCAATATCCAGAATGATAATTTTGCGGGCAATGGCAATTAGAGACGTGACAATTACTAGCTCAACGATTTGCGACGAGACGTGGGTTTTCAGGTAGGCGGTGATATTTTCAAGAATCTCCAGAGCCACAAGCACATTGAGAAAGAGGCCAAAGATTTTCACCAGTTCAAGGCTAAACTGTCCCAAGGGGGGTGAGAATAGCTCCACGGTCAAAATCCGCCCCAAATCAATAATGGCGACGATGACCACCAGCAGCATCCCGATCGCCAGCACCCGAGTCGCGATCCCCTCAATCTGACTGAGCAACTGCAAAAACCGCTGATTGTCCTGAAGTAGAAGAATTACCTCTTGCCAAAAGAGAATCAAAGGCCGTAGCCAGCATCGCATCCCTAGACCTCAGCCAGAAGAACAAGGGGAGTGTAGGCTACTGGTTCCACCAAACGAGTGTTGAGGCCTAGCCGCTGAAACGCCACTTGCAGTTCCTCAAGGGTGCCTTTGACCGAGAGCAGTCGCGGTAGCCATCCCTGAAGACGGAGGGTACCATTGCCAGCAGTGGTGATCATCACCTTGGGCTGAAGCCATTGTCCCAATTCCAATGCCGTTTTGCCCCCCTTGAGAATCGCACCCACCATGGGTAAACAGACATCCAACAGCGGCGTAATCACCACATCCACCTTGCCGTAGGTGCGCAGCCACGAATCATGACAGCCGTGGGGTTCATAGTAGAGACTTTGAGTGCCCCAGCGCACAATGTAACCATTTTCCTGTTGACGAGGGCCGATACTGGCGCCCTTGGTGGCTTGGATTGTGAGATCGCGGTACGTGTAGGTTTGGTGGGGGCTAAGGGCAATCACTGTTTCAAAGCCAAGGCCTTGGGCAACTTTGGCAGCACTGGGGGAGGCAATGACCGGTAGGGCGCGATCGCAGGTGCGGAGGGTAGGTTCATGGCAGTGATCTGGTAGCCCTTGGGAAAGCAAAATGACATCCCCATCGCTTGGCATGGGGCAGGGGCGCGATCGCTCCGCCTGAAACAGCCAAGGCGTGTTGCCAAAAGTCAGTGCCCCCACAAACCACGGATCAACCAAAATCCGCGTATGACCTAACTTCCACAACCAAGTATTGCTCTCCAACCACGTTAACTGCATTGCCCCGCTCCTACAGTAATCGCGCCAAGATATTGTAAATTAGCAAAAAAATGTTGCCCATAACCATGCAACCCAACCCCACTAAACCACAAATGAGCAGCGCTGTCACACCCCCTAGGCCTGCTTGCAAGAGGGGGACAAAAAAAAGAACTGCCCCTGAAATGACTGCAATGATCAACTGCTCCCAGTGTTCAATCCAGCGTTTGTACTGCAAAAACACCAAAAAGGCAAATAGAGCACCAATCAACCCCGCACTCACACCAACAGGCAACTGCCAAGCGGTCATCAAACTAAAAATCATCAACCCCAAGGCCGTCATTTCAAAGCCCGTAAAGCCAGCACCAATGAGAATTTTCAATGCCGGTAAGGGAGGCGCAGGCTGGCGGGGCGGTTTTGCTTTCGGACGTGGTGTGCTGGTCGGTGGCATCACCGGTCCAGGTGAAGGAGGGGGTGCCGGTTGTGACACTACGGGTGGCGGGGAAGGGGGTGCTACTGTTACTGGTTGTGGCAGTGGAGGCGGTGGTGGGGCGGGGGTAGAGTAAGCATTTAAGTCCGCTAAGACCTCTGCCGCTGATTGGTAGCGATCGCTAGGCGCCGGTTGTAGCATGCGATCGAGAATGGCTTGCAGTTGTGGACTGACTTGGGCATAGGAATGCCAATGCCAGCGGTTGTTATAAGCGTCGAATAGCTCACTGGGATCTTTGCCGGTCAGCAATATGATACAAGTCACTGCTAAGGCATAGAGATCTGAACTGGGATAGACCCGTTCCCCCCGTGCTTGTTCCGGTGGCGCATAGTATTGGGTATAAATACCCGTAAAGTGTCCTTGTTGTCCCCCCGCTTGGGAAATCTGCTTCACCGCACCAAAATCCAGCAGATAGAGCCGCCCTTGGCCGGGAAACTTTGTCTTGCTGGGGTGCTGGCGCATAATATTTGAGAGCTTAATATCACGGTGGATCGAGCCGTGGTCATGGACGTACTGCAACACGGGTAGGAGTTCCCGCAGCACCTGCCGCACCTCTTCCTCACTAAAGCATCCCTTTTGAGCCAGTTCATCCTCGAGGGTTTCGCCGTCAATATATTCCTGTACCAAGTAGAAATACTGCTCTACCCCTTGTCCATCCACACTGGGGACTTCTTCAGCAAAAAATGCTAGTAAATCAGGAATCTGCGCATGCTGCCCCAGTTGGTCGAGAACTTCACCCTCTCGCTCAAAGAGTTCCTGAGCTTTTTGCCGACTCTGGGGATCGGACACGTTGGGACGAAATTGCTTAATCACACACTCACGCCGACCAGGGGTATCCAAATCCCGTGCTAGATAGGCCGCCCCAAACCCCCCCTGACCCAGAACCCGCTCTGCAACGTATCGTCCCCGTAGAATCAAGGGCATCCCACAGGCCGTACAAAATCGCTCCGCCACGCGACTGTAGCGTTTGTTGGGGTTGTCTAAGTCTGGAACATCGTTTTGGGGACAACGACAGTGGGGACGGGTGCAATAGACAAGCATGGCAAGGGTGGCAAGATCGTTTCCTTGATCATCCTAGTGCCGTCATGGCAGGCAAGGCTAAGCCAAAGACCCAATACTTTTTGGGCGAACACTGAGTAAAGCTGATGGTCGGACTCGAACCGACGACCTACTGATTACAAGTCAGTTGCTCTACCAACTGAGCTACACCAGCACTACCCCTAGTGTACTACGCTTTGGCAGTAGTGAGAAATCCGAGACTATAGTCTCTTTCATAAACAATTGCGCACTGCCAAGCCAGATAGACAGTCTAAAATAAGGCTGCATGCTCAGTTAGAACAGTTAGCCTTGGCATCTTGAGCTGTTTATGATTTATTGCAAAACACTGCAGACATCGGCAAAGTGTAGGAAAATAGGCTAAATCTCGATGAGTTTGCTGTGGCAGTTCCACACCCGTGATTATTCTGCACCTGTTAGATCCTTGGAAACGCACCCCGGTCAAAACATGGCGTTTCCCGATTAAAACGACCATCCGTATTGGTCGTGCCGCAGATAACGATGTGATTCTCAATGATATTCTCATTAGTCGCTATCACGCTGAACTGTGTTGCTATCGGGATCCAGAAAATCTCGGACGTTGGTATCTCAAAAGTTTGGGGGCGATCGGGACGTTTGTTGATGGTCGCCTTGTTGATGAGAGCAAACTTGCCAGTGGCAGTCTCATTCAGCTAGGCCCCACAGGCCCAATTCTTGAATTCCATGAGCAAACCTTTCGCCGCAGTGCGCCCACCCTCAGTGAGTGTACCCATGCCGGTAATATGCCGGGGAATCTGTTTTGCATTCACTGTGGTCAACCCCTCAATGTGCAGCGCACCGTACGCAACTATCACATCCTGCGCCTTTTAGGGCATGGCGGCATTGGCACAACCTACTTGGCCTGTGAAGCGCAACCCTCCGGGGGATGGACTGGCAAGGTACCGGAGGTGTGGGTTCTCAAAGAACTGCGGTCTGATATGGAGGACAATGAAAAGGCACAGGAACTCTTTGAACGGGAAGCTCGCATCTTACAGCTCCTTGACCATGCAGGGATTCCCCGCTTTTATGACTTTTTTGTGGAAGATGGTAAAAGCTATTTGGTGATGGAACTCATTCATGGCATTGACCTAGAGCGCTGGGTACTGCGCAATGGCACGGTGCCGATTCCTCAGGCGGTGCAGTGGATGATTCAAACCTGCGGTGTCTTGGACTATCTGCACAATCAGGATCCACCCGTGATTCATCGGGATCTCAAACCCAGTAACCTACTGGTGCGATCGCGCGATAACCAAATTGTTTTGATTGACTTTGGGGCGGTCAAAGAACTGGGGCATTCCCCCGGTGGCACCCGCATTGCCGTGGAGGGCTACAGTGCTCCGGAACAGATGATGGGTCAACCCACCATTCAGTCGGATCTATTTGCAGTAGGCGCAACCCTAGCCTTTTTGCTGTTGGGGGATAGTCCGATTCGTTTCTATCACCACTGTGATGGCTTTCATCGCCTTGATGTTTCGGATCGCCCCGAGATTCCCGACCCCTTGAAACAGGTGTTGCACCGCGCTACGGCTCCTCTGTTGCCCGATCGCTATCCTTCCGCGATTGCTTTGGCCAAAGCGCTGAGGGAGGCTCTGGCGGCAGTGTCCCAGGCGTCCTCCCACGTTTGAGTCCCAAGTTTTTAAGGTCATTTTGCGTTTCTATGATTTATCTGCCTGTTACTGCTCTACTTTTTGTGCTGCTGTTACTGTCGCTGCCTTTCCTTTGGCTAGCGATCGCCCTCGATGCTGTACAAGTGGCCGTTGCCAAGTTGGGCTTTTCACCTACTGCTGCTTCGGTCTTACTGCTGCTTGTGATTCTCGGCAGCACGATTAATATCCCCCTCTATGAGCGGGTTTCTACGGTGGCCATTGTTCCCGACTTTGAAGAACTCTGGCTCAGTCGGTTTTGGGGCATTCCCCTGCGCAAAATTGAGCAAAAGACGATTGTGGCACTGAATGTGGGGGGCGGCTTGATCCCGACGGTGCTAGCCCTCTATCAATTTACCCGCGTCAGTCCCTTGGCAATTCTCTTGGTGACGGCAATTGTGGCCGCTGTCAGTTACTACTCTGCTCAGGTGGTACCGGGGATTGGTATTCAAATGAATGCCTTGGTCGCGCCCCTAACAGCAGCAATGACAGCCATTTTGATTTCTGGGGGCGTGGCGGCGGCACCCATTGCCTTTGCCGGAGGTGTGCTGGGAACCCTGATTGGTGCAGATTTACTCCACCTACGGGAAATTGAGCGGATGTCGGCGGGAGTGCTGAGTATTGGTGGTGCGGGTGTTTTTGATGGTATTGCCTTATGTGGGCTATTTGCCCTGCTATTAACTTAGGCATACCCGTAGTAGGAATGACCATGATAAAGTGCTGGATGGAATGCTAAAACCTGTGAGAAAGGATCTATGGGTCTGCTGGCTGGCTATCAATTTGTCAAGGATTTAGAATCCGCTGGGGCATTGGCACTCTTTGTTCCCCCGGAGGGTGGTTTTGAGGGTCGTTATCAACGGCGACTGCGTTCCAAGGGCTATACCACCTTGCACATGAGCGCACCGGGTTTGGGGGATTTAGCAGCCTACCTGACCCAAGCGCACGGGATTCGTCCGGCTCACACGGGCAAGGAAGACATTCGCGTTTATTTCCAGCCCCCCCTAGTGACCTACCACTTGGAAAACCTGCCCCCCAATGCCAAGGGACTGGTGCTTTGGCTGATTGATGGCAAGCGGCTCTCAAGGCAGGAATTTGCCTACTTGGCACAGTTAACCCAGACCCTACCGAAGTTCAAAGTGGTGGTGGAAGTGGGGGGCGATCGCACTGTGCGCTGGGAACCCCTTGCTGATTGGGTCGCTGCCGCTTAAGACCAGACACGTCTTGCGTCAATCAATAAACTGCCTACTCACCCCTTGACGGTTCCCCTGAAACCCTGAAGGATATAGGTCAAGAGAGCGCGATCGCGCTGTATCAAAAATAACCATTGGGGAAGGGACAATGACCTCGAATTCCGATATTTCAGGGAAAAAAACTGCAGCCGGCATTTGCGGTATTCTCTTGGGTGCCTTGGGCATTCACAAGTTTGTTCTCGGCTACAACACGGAGGGCTTGATCATGCTACTGGTGAGTCTTTTGACCTGTGGCCTGCTTGCCCCTGTCATAGCCATTATTGGCCTCATTGAGGGCATTATTTACCTGACCAAAAGTGATCAAGAATTTCACAGAACATACATTGCTAACAAAAAAGGCTGGTTTTAGATCCTAGGGCTGGTTCCATCGCAGGCGCATCAGGGGGTCAGCCTATGGCCATCGTTGGCCTGTTAGAATAACATGCGTGGCATTTACCCATCAGCGTCTTCTGGCATATCCATTGCAGCCCAGCAGTGACCTACGAACCCCTGCATCACAAATATCGTCCCCAACGCTTTGCAGATCTAGTGGGTCAAGGGGCGATCGCCACCACGCTTACCCAAGCCCTACTCAAGGAGCGCATTGCCCCTGCCTATCTTTTTTGTGGTCCTCGCGGCACGGGTAAAACCTCTAGTGCCCGTATTTTGGCTAAGTCCCTCAACTGCCTGAGGAGTGCCAAGCCTACCCCCGATCCCTGTGGCCAGTGTGAAGTCTGCCGTCAGGTGGCCAACGGCAACAGCTTAGATGTGATTGAAATTGATGCTGCCAGCCACACGGGGGTGGACAATATCCGCGAACTGATTGAGAAGGCACAATTTGCCCCAGTACAGTGTCGCTACAAAGTTTATGTGATTGACGAATGCCACATGCTCAGTGTGTCGGCCTTCAATGCCCTCCTCAAAACCCTAGAGGAGCCGCCGCCCCATGTGGTCTTTGTCCTTGCCACCACAGATCCGCAGCGAGTCTTGCCAACAATTATTTCCCGCTGTCAGCGGTTTGATTTTCGGCGGATTCCCCTAGGGGAGATGGTTGCCCACCTTCAGCACATTGCCGATAAGGAGCAAATTGACATTGAGCCGCAGGCCTTGACCCTGGTGGCGCAATTGTCCCAAGGGGGACTGCGGGATGCTGAAAGCTTGCTGGATCAGTTGAGCTTATATCCTGAACGGATCACCGTAGAACATGTATGGCAACTGGCTGGGGCAGTACCAGAACAGGATCTGCGGCAATTGCTGGGGGCGATCGCCCGTCGGGATGCGGTGGCGGTTCTTGAGCACACCCGCCAATTACTAGAACGGGGTCGCGATCCGCTGACAATTCTGCAAAATCTGGCCAGTCTCTACCGTGATTTGCTCTTGGCGAAAACCGTCCCTGAACGGCAGGACTTGGTAGCCCTGACAGCAGAAACTTGGCAGGCTTTGATTGCCGTTGCTGAGGGATGGTCCGTTGAGGAGATTCTGCATGCCCAACAACATCTGCGCACCTGTGAAAGCCAAATCAAACAGAGCAGTCAACCCCGTCTCTGGCTGGAAATTAGCATTCTGGGGTTGATGACGGAAACGGCACCCCAATCCAGTGTGCCCAATGTAGCGCCTACTGCCATTCCGAAGCTCACGATTGTCTCGCCCCCTCAGCCTGACCCCCCAGGGATTGCGGCACCCCCCAAGGAGTCAGAGTCACCAGTCAAACATATTCAAATTAAAGACACGAAAGACACGGTTGCTCCAGCTCCTGAACCCAAGCCAACCCCTGAACCGCGGGCAGATCATACCGAACCTGTGTGGGAACAGGCACTACAGGTCTTGCAGCAGATGCAAATGAGCACCTATGCTCTGCTCTCGCAGCATGGTCATCTGCGACAAATGAGCGATCGCGAGGTGCACATCGGCATTGTTAATCAAACTTTGTTAAATCTGACAAAGAATAACCAAGCCAAAATTGAAGCCGCCTTTGCCCAAGTTCTAGGCCGCCGCATCAAAGTCGCCTTTGAGATTGCCCCCCTACCCCACAAAACCACGCCTGCGCCAAAAGCCAAGGAGCCGCCGCACTCCGCTGTCGTCGTTCCCTTTCAGCCACGGGAAGAGCCACCGCCACCCCCCATAGAACCAACCTCTACTCCACCCCCGCCCCCTCTCACCACTGCCCCGGATCCTGTGCGTGAATCTGCCGAAAAACTGGCACGATTCTTTAACGGGGTGGTTATTCGCTTACCCGATGAGGGAGAAAGTCCAGACACCCCAATTGCTGAAGCCTCTGAGGAGGATGAGCTTGAGTTTTAAGGGCTGTCGGGGTCTAGGCTTGATCGAGGGATTGCGCAACAGCAAGATGCAATTGAATTTTTGGCTCTGAGTCAAGGGGGGTCTGAAGCTGCGCCTGTAACGCCGCCACTGCCGTCAAAAAGGCTGTCAAATCTAGGCCGCAAAAGTTCGGATCACACTGCTCTAGACGACGCCGCCCTTCCCCCAACAGCAAAATCGCCCCCCGCTGGTTACCCCGACTCAGGTGATAGCAGGCCACGGCAATTTGTAGCAGACCTTGGTAAAACGTGCGCTCAGGTTCACTGGCCTCTAACCAGATGGCTTCGAGGGTGTCATGGCAGGCATAGAATTCGCCGCTGTTGAATTGAGTGATGGCTAGGGCAAGCTCAGGACGCATCATTGATTGGGAAAGCGCAATGGGCGATAATAGTAAAGAATCATGACATTTTTTAACGAATATCGGCAGAGCTTGTGCAAAATCCTCGAACTGTCTCTGATACCAAACGCGCCTTTTATGCAGCTCACACGCGACCGATTCACTCGATCTACCGTCGCTTTATTGAAGAACTGCTGGTCGAAATCCACCTGCTGCGCGTCAATGTAGATTTTCGCTACTCTCCCCTATTTGCCCTTGGGGTCGTGACCGCCTTTGACCAGTTTATGGAGGGGTATCAGCCTGAGGGCGATCGCGCCAGTATTTTTCATGCCCTCTGCGGCGCTGAGGAAATGAACCCGCAACAGCTGCAGGCGGATGCCGCCAGTTGGCAACAGTACCAAGGCCGCCCCTTGAGTCAAATCCTCGATGAACTCAACAGGGGTCAACCCAGTGCCCCCCTCAACAGCCTCAACCACGAGGGCAAATATAGCCGCCTCCATGCGGTAGGACTGTATGCCTTCCTTGAGGAGCTGGCGGGGGATCTGACAACGAATCTCAACGAGACACTGGATCAACTGGCTCCCGTCATTAAGCTGCCGATCGAGAAAGTCAAGCGGGATCTTGAACTCTACCGCAGCAACCTCGACAAAATCAATCAGGCTCGCAGTCTGATGAAAGAACTTGTGGAGCAAGAACGCAAGCGTCGTGCTCAGGAGACCTCTCCCCCACCCGCTGTAGATGCTAGTTCCGATGCACCGGCCTGATCCGCCCCAACTCATTACCCTCGATGCGGTCGGCACCCTCTTTGGCCTACGGGAATCCGTGGGTACCGTTTATGGTCGCTTTGCTGCTGAAGTCGGGGTTCAGGTTGATTCAGCCGCATTAGATGTGGCCTTCTTTAAGGCCTTTAGGGCTACCCCGCCCTGCGCTTTCCCTGATCTTGAGGCTTCACAAAGGGCAGAGGCAGAATTGCGGTGGTGGCAAGGGGTTGCGGCAGACACATTTCGCCGCGCGGGCGTCTTGGATCAATTTGCTGATTTTGAGACGTTTTTTGCTCCAGTCTTTGCCTACTATGCCACGGCTGAACCTTGGTCTCTGTATGAGGATGTCTTGCCTGCTTTGAAGAATTGGCAAACGCAGGATATTCCCCTGAGGGTGGTGTCCAATTTTGATAGCCGTTTGTATGGTGTCCTCGAGGCCTTGGGGTTAGCGCCGTTTTTCAAGGAGGTGTGGATTTCCAGTGAGGTGGGGGCGGCGAAACCGAATCGGCTGATCTTTGAGCGGGCGGTGACCCCCTATGCGACCTCTCAGGTTTGGCACATTGGTGACAGTTGGGAGGATGATGTCCTCGGTGCCCAAGGTGCTGGTCTGCAAGCGATTTGGCTGCGGCGCGATCGCCCGCTCTTGCCAGATCCAAGTATCAAGGAGACCCGAGCAGTGCCACAAATTGCTGACCTCTCAGAGGCGCAAGTTATACTGAGTGGGAAAGCGTCATAACGGAATCAGCGGTGACAAGCCAAATTTGTATTCTAGGTGGTGGGTTTGGCGGCCTTTATACCGCCCTCCGCCTTGCTCAATTTCCTTGGTCTGCGCCTCCAGAGATCACCCTTGTGGATCAGAGCGATCGCTTTGTCTTTACTCCCCTCCTTTACGAATTAATTACAGGGGAGCTACAGGCGTGGGAAATTGCCCCGCCCTTTGTTGAGTTGCTCAAGGAGACTCCGGTCGTCTTTCATCAGGGAACTGTGAGCGCTGTGGATCTCAAGGAAAAAACGGTGCACTTGACTGAGGGCACCCCGCTCACCTACGACAAACTGGTTCTCGCCTTGGGAGGGGAAACCCCTAAAAACAGCATTCCCGGTGTCGCAGAGTATGCCTTGACCTTCCGAATTCTCAGTGATGCCTACCGTCTCGAAGAAGCGTTGCAACGGCGGGAGCGCTCCGATCGCGATCGCATCCGCGTGGTGGTGGTCGGTGCTGGTCCTAGTGGCGTGGAATTGGCCTGTAAACTAGCGGAGCGCTTGGGCAGCCGCGGGCGCATTCGTTTGGTGGATCGCAACACCGAGATTCTCAAGTCTTCTCCAGAATTTAATCGCAAGGCAGCTCTGCGTGCCCTTGAAGAGCGGGGGGTTTGGATTGATTTAGAAACAACCCCGGTTGCTGTCACTGCGGATCAGATTTCCCTGCAATACAAAGACCGCGTGGATGATCTGCCCGTTGATATTGTCCTATGGACGGTGGGTACAGCCGTTTCACCCGTGATTGCTGCCCTTGATTTGCCCAAAACCTCCACGGGGCGCCTGCAGGTGATGCCCACATTGCAAGTCGTTGATCATCCAGAGATTTTTGGCCTTGGGGATGCCGCGGATGCGGTAGATGAACAGGGACAACCGATTCCCCATACGGCACAGGCGGCTTTTCAACAGGCGGATTATGCGGCTTGGAATCTTTGGGCCAGTCTGAGCGATCGCCCGCTACTGCCCTGTCGTTATTCCCATCTCGGTGAGATGCTCACCCTCGGAACTGATCGCGCCGCCTTGGCAGGGCTAGGACTGACCCTCGATGGCCCTCTGGCTTACTTGGCACGCCGACTGGCCTACCTCTACCGCATGCCCACCTTTGAACATCAACTGAAGGTGGGGCTGAACTGGATGGCGAAACCAATTTTGGATCTGTTGACCGGCACCGTGAACTAGAACGTGTGCGCATTCTTGGCCTAGACCCCGGCCTTGCTACCCTTGGCTATGGCTGTATTGAGGTGCAGAACAACACCTGCCAAGTGTGTGATTTTGGTGTGATTACCACTCCTGCGGATATGCCCGCGGGCGATCGCCTCCAGAGTCTCTACAGCGATCTGCACACGTTAATTCCTGCCCTCCAACCAGATTTAGTGGCTTTGGAGCGCCTCTTTTTCTACAAAATGAGCCATACGATTGTGGTTGCTCAAGCGCGGGGCGTGATTCTTTTAGTCCTGAGTCAACTGCACTGTCCCCTAATGGAATTCACCCCTCCCCAAGTGAAGCAAGCCCTCACCGGCTATGGCAATGCCGCGAAAATAGACGTTCAACAGGCGGTGCAACGGGAACTCAATCTCAGCACGCTGCCCAAGCCCGATGACGCTGCCGATGCCCTAGCGATCGCCCTCACGGCCAGTCGTCACTGCCCCTGCCTCGACACTTGACCAAGCCATTGCCACCGCTTCACTGAGCCATTGGCGGGTTTTGCGATCTAGCAGATCATCCTCGGCGAGTACCCATTCCTGCACCTGCGCTAGACTGTGGCCTTCGGCACGGCAAATCGTAATCACGCCGGCGATCGCTGCCGCCACCACCTCTTCACTGACAGGCTGCTGGCTGAGGGCTGCTATTTCTTCGAGACTCCTTGGAATGGGATAATGCATAGGGCAACAGGGTAATTCTGAGAAACCGTAAACTCTCTTAAACTGTTTAGTACAGTGAAGTTTACGCCAAATCGTGCCGTTGTCAAGCTCCTTAGCGGACTTTTGAAACAAAATGCAAGAACTGTTATACCTTGAGGTGCCCACTCCCGATACCGCAGCGGTGATTCACTGGCTGCACCACACCTTTGAGCCGCGCATTGGCACCATTGCGCCAAAACCGACCGGGGGTTGCTGGCAGGTTCCTGAGGCGCCCACGGAACTGGCCATTTTCCTGTGGAGCTTGCAGCGAACCACATACCTCAAGGTGATGCGCTGGGGAAAGCGGCCTTTCCCCCAGGAGCGTGCCTGTCTCCAACACCTTCAACAGCATTTGCGTTTGGCCTTTCCACTGCAACCTGAGGCGCTTCCCCCTTGGCCGGCTGGCAAGACAATTTTTGAAGCTTTGGCCGATCGCTATCCGCTGACCGTGAAATACTTCCAACACATGCCCCAAGGTGAGGCGGATTTAGAGCGGGTTTATTGGTGGGAGCAACGCTGGCGCCAAGGGGTACAACAGCCCACGCCCCCGGTTCCTGTTTTGCACACTGCAACGACACCCTGTGATCCCCCTCGCTATGACCTAGTTTATGTGGGGGGTGCCTTGGGGGTGATCCACGCAGCGGTGATGGCGCGGTTGGGCTATCGGGTTCTGGTGATCGAGCGGTTGCCCTTTGGCCGCATGAATCGGGAGTGGAATATCTCCCGCATGGAATTTCAGAGTCTGATTGATTTGGGCTTGTTTACGACTGCGGAGTTTGAGAGCCTGATTGCCCGCGAGTACCGCGATGGCTTTAACAAGTTCTTTGATGCCACTAGTCCTCCCCATTGTCGGGCACCCGTACTGCACACCCCGACGGTTCTCAATATTGCCCTTGACTCGGCCAAATTCCTGCATCTGTGCGGTGAGAAACTGCGCCAAGCAGGGGGTGAGATTTGGGATTGGACAGAATTTGAGACAGCCACGATTCATCCCAATGGTGTGGTTCTGCAAACCCAGCACCGCCAAACCCAAGAACAGCGACAGGCGATCGCCCGTGTCCTCATTGATGCGATGGGCACCGCCTCCCCCATTGCCCGTCAACTGAACGGCGGTCGTGCCTATGATAGCGTCTGTCCGACGGTGGGGGCGATCGTCAAGGGCATTGTCCCAGAGGTTTGGGATGGCAACTATGGCGATGTTCTCTTTAGCCACGGCGATATTTCGCGGGGACGGCAACTCATTTGGGAACTGTTTCCGGGAGCGGGGGAAGAGCGCACCATTTATCTCTTTCACTACCACCACATCCAGCCAGAGTTTCCCGGCTCTTTGCTGGAACTGTACGAGGACTTTTTTACCATCCTGCCGGAGTACCGCCGCTGCGATCTCGATCAACTCACTTGGGTCAAACCCACCTTTGGTTACATCCCCGGCTACTTTAGCCACCACCGGGGCGATCGCGCGGTGGCCTTTGATCGCGTCTTGGCCATTGGCGATGCCGCCTCACTCCAGTCTCCCTTGGTGTTTACTGGTTTTGGCTCCCTGGTGCGCAACCTGCCCCGCTTGACGGATCTACTGGACACCGCCCTGCGTCATGACCTTGTGCAAAAGCAATTCCTCAACCAAATTCGCGCTTATCAGAGCAATACAGCGGTGACATGGCTCTTTTCACGGGGAATGATGGTGCCCAGCGATCGCCCCCTGCCCCCAGAGCGCGTCAATGCCACGTTGAACACCTTTTTTGGCATCCTCGCCCAAGAATCCCCCGAATTGGCCGATCGCTTTATCAAAGACCGCGCTGGCTGGCTGCCCTTTAACCGTATGGCACTGCGAGCTGCTTGGCAAAACCCCGGCCTCCTTTGGTGGATCTACGAAATGGTGGGGGTTGGGGATCTGCTGCGCTGGCTGCAAAGCTACCTCAGTTTTAGCTTGGATGCCCTGTACCATGCCCTCTTTGGCTTTTGGCTGCCCCCCTTGGTGCGCCGTTGTCAACCGTGGCTAGAACCCATGGCACCACAACTTTGGTTTTGGCTCTTGGTGCAAAGCTATGCCCTGAGCTACTCTGTGGGGCAACCCCGCCTTGAGCGTCCTTTGGCACCGCTGCCAACCCCTAGAGTTGATCAAGCGGTTTCCCCTCGCTAACCTTGGGAACAAAGGTGTTGCGGAGAGAATGACGGTGAATGCAGCAGAGCAGGCAGTGACCGTGCAGATGGCCAGCAAATTGGGGGCGATCGTCCACCTCTTTAAGCAGTGCAATGCGGATCTGCGGGCAGACCTGCACCCTTGGGCCGATGACCCCCATACCCGCAACCTAGTGGATCCCGATTCAATTGACATTGGTTTTCACCTACCGGGCTGGAGTCGCCGCTGGCAAGCCCGCAGTTTGCTTCTGCAAATTCGCCTCTATTGCGATCCAGACTCTCCCCAGCGCCGTGCCATTGGTCTAGACATCGTGGGGTTTAGCTATATGAGTGAGCAGTGGCGGTTCAGTAGTATTGGTGCTGGCGTATTCAGTGGTAACAATCTGCCCAGCGAAGACCTCCAACAGCAACTGCGCTCGATTAGTCAAAAAATCCTTGCGGTCTTAAATACTTAACTTGTAGGGCAGCAACTCTTCGGCAATGCTACATCCAACCGTCTCCTTTCTGGTGGGAACCTTGGCTGCATTGTTTCCAATTGCAGACCCCATTGGTGCAGTGCCTGTCTTTTGTGCCCTAACAGCTAGACATCCCCTCAAATACCGTCGGCAGAAAGCCAAAGAAACGGCCGTGAACGTTTTCGCGGTTTTAGTCACCTTCTTTCTCGTGGGTAAGTTTATCCTTGGCTTTTTTGGGATTTCCTTAGCAGTGGTGCGCATTGCTGGGGGCTTAATTGTCGCTCACACCGCTTGGCAAATGGTCACTTCGCATCAGCGCTTAACGCTTCAGGAGCACGCCGAAGCCATTGATAAAGACGATATTGCATTGACACCCATGGCGGTTCCGTTGATTAGTGGCCCAGGGGCGATCGGGGTGACGATGACGTTATCAACACGCTGCCAAATTTGGGAAGAGTACCTCGGTTGTCTATTGGGAATTGGATTGTTTAGTGGCGTAGTTTATCTTTGTCTTTTGTTAGGTGAATCTGTGATGCAAAAGTGGGGCAAAACGGGTGTCGGTGCATTAACCCGTATTCTCGGATTCCTGATTCTGGCGATCGCTGTGCAGTTTATCGCCGATGGCAGTCTGGAATTGATGAGGACAAAGCTATGTGAAAGTCGCTAAACTAAGCCCTTGATGGCATGAACCTAATTGATTTTCAACATGACCCTATTGCGCCTTTTTGTCTATGGCACCCTTAAACCCGGCTATCAACCCCATGAAATCCTCTGTCGGCCTTGGCTGAGTGCCCATCAATCAGCGCTGGTGAGAGGTCGCCTTTATCACCTACCGATGGGGTATCCCGGTCTGACGGCTGAGGAAGGTTGGGTGCAGGGGGAGTTACTGATCTTTCATGATCCACCTCCCAGCGTATTGGCGCGGCTGGATGCCTTTGAAGGCTACCATCCGAACTTGGCTCCCGAAGTAAATGCCTACCATCGCCAACAGGTGCCAGTGTATGACTTGAATCATCAACCTTTGGGCACAGCATGGGCTTATATGATGAGCACTGAGCGGGTGCGGGATGTCAACGGCGAATGGCTGCTAGAGGGGGTGTGGAATCGGCCAACAGACCTACGTGCCTAGACTTGGGTTTTAGCAGTGGTTTTTGCGGGCTTGGCGGAAGCCACATGGAGTTCCTTGAGTTGCTGTGGCTCAACACTGCTGGGGGCACCGGTAAGAAGGCAACGCGCCTGTTGGGTTTTCGGGAAAGCAATGGTGTCGCGAATGGAGTCTTCGCCGGCAAGGAGCATGACTAAGCGATCTAGGCCATAGGCAATACCCCCGTGGGGAGGGGTACCAAATTCAAAGGCCTCGAGAAGGAAGCCAAATTTTTCTTGGGCAGCCGTCTCATCAAGGCCGATGGTTTCAAAAACTTGCCGCTGCAATTCCGGTTGATAAATACGCAGACTGCCGCCGCCCACTTCGTAGCCATTGAAGATCAGATCGTAGGCTTGGGCACGGGCAGTTTTGAGATCCTCAAGGTCGGCGGGATGGGGTGCCGTAAAGGGATGGTGCAAGGCCTCAAGGCGCTTTTCTTCGGCATTCCACTCAAACATGGGGAAATCCACCACCCACAGCAGATGGGTTGCCGTCGGATCAATGAGGTCAAATTCACGGGCAATGGTCTGGCGCAGGCGATCAAGGGTTTTATTCACCGTTGCCGTATCCCCTGCCCCAAACAGGAGGAGATGCCCCGGCTCGGCACCCGTGCGCTCTAAGAGCGTGGCTTTCTGCTCTGGGGAGAGGTTATCCTTGATGGCACCAATGGTGTCAATCTCGCCGTTGTCGCGAACGCGGATATAAGCCAGCCCCTTGGCGCCGGCAGTGGTGGCCTCTTGGAAGAGATCGCCGCCGGGTTTAATGCGCACGTTCGAGATGCGGTCGTTACCATTGGGAATCGGCAAAATTTTCACCACGCCCCCTTGGGCGATCGCGCCACTAAAAACTTTGAAACCAGAGTCTTTCAGAATATCGGAGACATCCACCAGTTCAAGGCCATAGCGGGTATCGGGCTTATCGGTGCCATAGCGATCCATGGCCTCTTGGTAACTCAGGCGGGGAAAGGGGCGCGGCAGATCAATGCCCTTCACGGTTTTGAAAATGTGGCAGATGAGTGCTTCGTTGAGATCAATAATTTCATCCTGATCCATGAAGCTCATTTCCATGTCCAGTTGCGTAAATTCTGGCTGGCGATCGGCCCTTAAGTCCTCATCGCGAAAGCAGCGAGCAATCTGGTAATAGCGATCGCACCCCGCCACCATCAACAACTGCTTGAACAATTGCGGCGATTGAGGGAGGGCAAACCATTCTCCCGGATTCACGCGACTGGGCACTAGATAATCGCGAGCCCCCTCCGGCGTCGAGCGGGTGAGAATAGGAGTTTCCACCTCAATAAAGCCCGCCTCATCCTCGAGGAAGCGCCGCATGGCTTGGACAACGCGATGGCGTAACTGCAAATTCCGTGCCATCCGTTCCCGCCGTAGATCAAGATAGCGGTAGCGCAGCCGCACCTCTTCCCGCACTGGCTCATTCTCGGTGCTGGAGATGGCAAAGGGCAGTTGCTGGCGCACCGTATTGAGGACATCAATGTGATCGGCGTAGATCTCAATGTCCCCCGTGGCCAATTTTGGGTTCACCGAATCCGCAGGGCGCTTGCTGACACGGCCAACAATTTTTACCACATACTCACTGCGCAGGCGATCGGCTTGAGCATAGGAGTCGGGAGTGCGCTGGGGATCACTGACAATTTGGACAATGCCGGAGCGATCGCGCAAATCAATAAAGATCACGCCGCCATGATCACGCCGCCGATCCACCCAACCGTAGAGGGTGACGGTTGTTCCGACATCCGTTAGCCGAACATCGCCACAGTAGTGTGTGCGCATAGACCCCAATGATTTGTGAGTATGTTGGTAAAGCCTTACTATTTTAGCGGTTCACCGCCCTACCGTTAGCGGAGCATCCCCAAAGAATCACAGGTTTGCAGGAGGGCTGCACTTTAGAAATCGCAACAGAAGTTTGCAGGACTTCATGTGGATTCCCTAACTTTAGTTGCAGCTTCAGCAGATTGCGCCCCAATTTCCGAGGGGCAACGTATGGTAGTAGATAGGTAAAATCTAAAGAAAACCTTAAAAGGAGGGCAAGTATGACCCCCTCTCTCCTCCGGCAGTTCTGGCACTTTGTTGAGCAAGTACAGGTGGGACGATTGTTGAGTATGGATGATCACGCCCTACAGGGGTGGCTGGTGACGCAGTTTAGTGACGTTTATCCTTTAGAGCATAACCAGCGCTATCATCTGGAACGCTACATTTCCTCGCGTCTCTCGTTAATCCGCGATGTGGCAAGGGAGCAGGTGCTGCAAGCTAGGGTCGACTGCCCCTAGGGAACCGTGAACTGAGTTCAGCCTTCAAAAGGTGAGAGGATAGTCCTAGTTCGTGTTGCCGTGCAGAATATCAGTACGTGCGAATGATCAACGGGTATCAGCGATTATGGCGGTGGGGAGCGATCGCCCTTGTGACCTTCTTGCTAGCCATTCTCTCTCCTTGGCCAAGTGTGGCTCAGCTCGCCGTACCCGGCATCAGTCAAACCGCAGTCACCCCCCCACCTCCCGGTGTTACCCGCATTGGTGAGCTGGAAATTGCCGATGTTCGCTTCGATGGCAGCACCCTTTTTACCATTGCTGCGCCGACGGTGCGCGATCGCACTCATCCCAGTGAGGCCATTCCCGTTGAAGTGCGCGCTGAACTCATTGAGTCAAATCTACGGCGCGTCCTCCATAGTGCTATCCGCCAGCGACGGCGATCGCCCGAACTTGTAAACATTGGTGTGGCTCGCCTCAATAATGTGTTGGTGATCAGTGCCCGCATTGGCCAAGCGGAACGCACCACTCGCCTCCTGACGGTGACAGAGGCCGACAGCGACTACCATCAACTGCCCCCTGAAACCCTTGCCCAGCAGTGGCGAGACATTTTGCAACAGCAGATGAACCGAGCGATTCAGGAACGCACCGACACAGCCCTGATGTCGCAAATTCAGGAGGCTGTCTTGATCTTTATCAAGGTGGGTGCAGGTAGTTTCGTCATTTTAATTGTGCAACGCTTCTTGATCCGCCAACGCAAGCATCTACAAGGGCAACTGGACACAGTGACCACTCAAACGACGGAACCGGAGTGGGTTTTGCCGCTTCTGCCCCATCTGCGGCACCACTTTTTTCTCAAGCAGCGCATCAAGCTCATTAGTCTCGTTCGGTATCTACTGTTGTGGGGACAAGTGGCTTTGTGGCTACTCGGCCTAGCGGCAATTCTACGCCTCTTCCCCATGACCCGCTGGCTGAGTTCCCAAGTCTATGGCTTGCCGATTCTGTGGATGGTGGTCTGGTTTGGCACGGGGCTGCTGAATCAATTTGCTGACTTGGCCTTTGATCGCATTCGTGTTTTCTGGGAGCAAAATAATCTGCTCAAGTTTGCTGATACCCAGCGTAAAACCCTGCGGATTAGTACCACTGTGGAAGTGATGCGCGGCTTTAAGACCGTTGTCATTTATTTGATTCGACTAGTGGTTATCTTGGGTTCCTTAGGGGTACCTGTTTCCTCCATTCTCGCTGTGGGGGGCTTTTTAGCCTTGGCCATTTCCCTAGGGTCACAGAACTTGGTGAAGGACATTATCAATGGTCTGCTCATTGTCTGGGAGGATCAGTACGGCATTGGCGATGTGGTGGAAATTGAACCCTACTCCGGCTTAGTGGAAAATCTCAATTTGCGCATTACTCAGTTGCGCAATGCCGAGGGTCAGCTGATTACAATTCCCAATAGTACGATTACCAAGGTAGCCAACCTGACCCGCACTTGGTCACGGGTTAATCTCGAACTGTGGGTGGATATTGAAACCAATCCCGATCGCCTGTTGTCGTTGCTGAATGACTTGAGTATCCACTTTTACGAAGAACCGGAGTGGCAACTGAAGATGCTGGAGCGGCCAGAAGTTCTAGGAATTGATCAGATTACCGCCAGTGGCTTACTCGTGCGCATTTGGATTAAAACCCAGCCAGGACAACAATGGGTCGTGGGGCGGGAGTTTCGGCGGCGGGTGCTCAACCTGATGGCCACAGAGGGGATTGCCGTGGGTCGGCTGCATCAACAGCTGCATTTGGCGCGCGATCGCAACGGCAAAAACGACAACGATGAACATACCTATCCTTCTCCTTTGGAATCTTGATGGCAGGTCAGCGCATTTTGGTCATCGGCGGTGGTGCCGCTGGATTTTTTGGAGCGATCGCCTGTGCGACGGCTAATTCTCGCAATCTCGTCACGATTTTAGAAGCTGGGGCAACGCTGCTGAGCAAAGTCCGCATCTCTGGTGGTGGTCGCTGCAATGTCACCCACCACTGTTTTGATCCAGCGCTATTGGTGCAGCACTATCCCCGTGGTGGCAAGGCCTTGCGGGGTGCCTTTAGTCGCTTCCAACCCCAAGACACGATCGCTTGGTTTGAGGCGCGGGGGGTGAAGTTGAAAACCGAAGCCGATGGGCGAGTCTTTCCCGTCAGTGATGACTCAGAAACCATTATTGACTGTCTGGTGCGAGAAGCAACGGCTCTGGGCATTCGCCTCCGTACCCGCGCAGCGGTGAAGGAGATGGTGAAAGTCGGCAATGAGTTTCAAGTCACGGTTGCTCAGCAGCCTCAACCCCTTGTGGGCGATCGCGTCCTTCTGGCCACCGGCAGTAGTTCCCAAGGCTATCGCTTGGCGGCACAATTGGGACACACCATTATTCCCCCCGTCCCTTCGCTGTTTACGTTTCACATTGATGACCCGCTCTTGCAGGAGCGCTCAGGCCTCAGTGTCGAACCCGTGGAAGCAACCCTCAAACTGTTGCAGCAGCCGCCCTTAACCCAAACCGGTGCTATTCTCGTTACCCATTGGGGCTTGAGTGGCCCTGTGGTCTTGAAACTCTCGGCATGGGGGGCGCGTGCCTTAGCGGCGCAGAACTATCGCGGCACCTTGGTGGTGAATTGGCTCCCCCATCTGTCACTGCCGCAGATTCAAGGGGAGTTGGCAGCCTGTCGTAGCCATACCCCGAAGCGAGCGATCGCTAGCCATTGTCCCTTTCCGCTGCCGCGCCGCCTCTGGAGCTACTGGACAACCAGCGTGGGGATTCCGGCTGAGCAAACTTGGGCACACCTCAGTAAAAAACAACTGCTGGCACTGGCGGAGGCCTTGCACCGAGGTACCTTCGCGATCGCTGGCAAAGGCGCCTTCAAAGAGGAGTTTGTCACCTGTGGTGGGGTGGCTCTCAAGGAAGTGGACTTTAAGACCATGGCCAGCCGCTGCTGTGAGGGGCTATTCTTTGCGGGCGAAGTTCTCGATATTGATGGCGTGACGGGGGGCTTTAACCTGCAAAGTGCGTGGACAACGGGCTGGATTGCCGGTCAGGGATTGGCAGAGGGTTCGACGGGCACCGTTTCGGCAGGCGCTTCCACGGCCAAACTCTCTTGAGCCGCACCTTGGAGGGCAAGGGGTTCGGTTTCTTTTTGCTTGAGGGTGAGGGGTAGGCGCAGGGGTTGCAGTTCCCGTTGTAGGGCGGGTGCCAAGGGCAACGATTGATCCAAATCCTCAAGGGGACGAGGTACCAACATCACTGCATGGAGTTCACCAATGCGATCGGCTTCTGCCATCCCGGCCTCAAGGGCGATCGCGGTATTGGAGGCCGTGCCGCGAATAATGGCCGTACATAGACCGGCGCCAATGGTTTCGTAGGCCGTTAGGATCACATCTGCCGCCTTGAGCATGGCATCCGCTGCCCCCACCATGGCTGGAAATCCTCGCGTTTCCAATAGGCCAACCGCGTGGCTACTGAGGCGATGGCCGCGACTTTTAGAGGCAATCTGGGCGAGGAGACTGCCAATCGGAAGAATTTTCTCTAGGTTGGGGTCAGGCCGGGGAATGACTAAGGTACTGAGTTCTTGACCAAACTGCTGCGCCCGCTCAGCGCCCTCTTCCACAGCTAGACGCACATCGGCAATTCGCCCGCGCACGATCGCGCTACAGTGGCCACTGCCAATTTTCTCATAGCCCACTAGGAGGACATCGGCGGATTTGAGCATGTGATCGGCAATGCCCACTATCGCCGGAAAGCTCTGGGCTGAAACCAGTCCCAAGGCTAAATCCGTAAAGTCATCCCGTCGCTCCATTAGCGGAAGTCGTCAATCCTGTTCATCGGGTGCATTTCTATCTTAACGGTTGGGTTGCGGAGGGCGCGGATCCCCCAAAAAACCAGATGATCATCTTCATGCCAGCGATCGGCATCTAAAAATGTCTTTAACAGTTCACTGAGAAAGGGGCGATCGCCCCCGGTCACAATCACCGTACCTTGGGGAAACGCCTGAAAAAAGGCGCCCAGATAGGCGTGCAACATGGCGGCAGTACCGTAGTAAAGACCGCTTTCAATCGCTGTGGTAGTAGTGGTTCCCCAACGGGGGGGTGGTTCGGGGGGAAGCGTCACATAGGGTAACGCCGCCGTATAGTCCGCCAGTGCTCGTGCCATTAACCCAACACCCGGGAGAATCACACCGCCCGCAAATTCAGCGCGATCGTTGGCTAGGGTCAGCGTTAATGCAGTTCCCGCATCCACCACACACACTGGTGCCCCATAAACCTGAAGCGCTCCCCAGAGGGCAAGGGCACGGTCAATCCCTAGGCTGGGGTACATCCGAGGAATGGGAATATCCTCGAGGGTGAAGGCGATCGCCGTCGGATAGACTTGGTGCAAGGACACAGCACCAACACTCGCACCCCAGCAGGGGAGGTTGGGATAGTCTTGGGCAGGATTAAAGGCAAATTCCTCAGGGGTGAGGTGCCAAGTGCGGCTGAGGTGTTCACCCGTAAAGAGTGCCCAGTGCTGCCGACTATTGCCAATCATTAGGGCGAACCATTGATTACTCTGTGGGGGCACCATCCACTTCTTCTGGATCGATGAGATAGAGATGAATATGTTTGTATCCCTGCTTAATTTTGAAGGTATCCCCCGGCTTTAGGTTCATGGCTTTGGTATAGGCAGAACCAATGACAATCTGACCATTTTGGTGCACCTTCACTCGATAGGAGGGCGATCGCCCCCGTCCTGATTGACCATTGACGTCTTTTTCTGATGACTGGACTTCTAGTCCGCCGGCAGCGAGTACCGCTTCGTAAAATTTCCCTAAGTTAACACGCACCTCACCAGATTTTGTGACGCGATAGTAGCCACAGAGCTTTGCGGCTTCTTTACGGGATGCAGAACCCAGTTCACTTAATCGCTGCAAGAGCGCTTTACCAGTTAGGGGCTTTGGTTTTTCCATTCGCTCTATATTTCCTCTGTCAGAACACTATTCAAATGAATAAAGCAACTCAATTGTTCTTTAATCAACAGGTACCCGCACTAGAGAGAAAAAGGGAGCCTGCGAGAATGATCTGACTAGAAATCATTAGATTTAATCAAGTTACCACTTTATTTGAAACACAAAGTATTTTTTTAACAATATGTTAGTTTGAAGCAATCAGTATAATCATATAGTGATACCGAATCTATTTAACAAGAAAAGGAATTTGATGTTAGTTTGTTAAGTTTTATTTATCACTTATTGATTTTTGAGTCAAATTTATCTATAGCATCATGCCTCTCTAAAAAGAGGGAAGACATGTCGGCATTGAGTCTGTCAGAGCAGCCCTAGGATAGCAAAAAGGCTGTATAGTGGCTGTACCCTAGCGGATGAGTGACGAATGACCCCTTGGCAAGCGTTGCGGCGCAACCCCTTAGTGATGGTCAGTTTGGGGGTGTTGCTGACGTTGTACCTGCTGGCGATCGCCGCGGATTTTATTGCTCCCTACAGTCCCTATACCTTTCAAGTGGAGGGTGCGCTGCTGCCCCCTACCCGCATTTACTGGCGCACCCCCAACGGTCAGTGGCTTGGCCCCCATGTCTATCCCACCCGCTTGGGGCCTGTGAACTTGGAAACAGGGGAACGTCCCCTGATTGTAGACTGGCAGGAACCGTCGCCGATTCGCCTCTTTGTCAAGGGCAGCCCCTATCGCTTCTTGGAAATTACCCTGCCCCTACCGACTCGCTGGAGTCTCACCAATCCACAAATTGAACCACGTACGATCTTTGCCGGGTTCCCCAGCGATCGCCATCTCTTTGGCACGGTGGGTAAGGGCTATCTGAATCTGTTGGGCACGGATGACCAAGGACGCGATCAGTTCAGTCGGCTGCTCTTTGGTGCCCGCATTAGCCTCAGTATTGGCCTAGTGGGGGTGGCGATCGCCTTCCCGATTGGCATTCTGGTGGGGGCAATTTCTGGCTACTTTGGCGGTTGGCTCGATGCCGTTTTGATGCGGGGCATTGAGGTGCTGATGACGCTGCCGACCATCTATCTGCTGGTGGCTTTGGCGGCAGTACTCCCCACGGGACTCAGTAGTGGTGAGCGATTTTTGCTAATTACCGTAATCACATCCTTTGTGAGTTGGGCGGGGCTAGCACGGGTGATTCGCGGTCAGGTGCTGGGGATCAAAGAAATGGCCTTTGTCCAAGCGGCGCAGGTAATGGGGGGGCGATCGCTCTATATTATTGTGCGGCACATTATTCCCCAGACAGCAACCTACGTGATGATTGCCGCAACGCTCTCGATTCCCAGCTTTATTGTGGCGGAATCGGTACTCAGTCTCATTGGTCTAGGAATTCAGCAGCCGGATCCCTCTTGGGGCAATATGCTCTCGTTGGCAACGAATGCCTCAATCTTGGTCTTGCAACCGTGGCTAGTTTGGGCACCCGCCACACTGATTGTACTGACGGTGCTGTGTTTCAACATTGTCGGCGATGGCCTGCGGGATGCCCTTGATCCGAGGCAAACCCCAAAATAGCCAAGAGCCTTGGGATACACTAGGGGGAGATTTTGCAGGCTGAAGCTATGAGCGGCGATCGCCAGCCCTATCGAATTCTCGTCATTGATGATGACCCTACTAGCCGACTGCTGCTGCGCAAAACCCTAAAGGATCTGGGCTACCAGGTCTCGGTTGCTAGCCATGGCCGCGAGGGAATCGCGATCGCCACCGCTGAGAAACCCGCCCTGATCATCTGCGACTGGATGATGCCCGAACTGGACGGCCTAGAGGTGTGCCGTCAAATCAAGCAGGATCAGGAACTCTCCCGCAGTTTTTTTGTGCTGCTGACCGCCAAGGGGGAACTGGAGGATCGCATTCAGGGCTTGGATGCTGGTGCGGATGAATTCTTATCCAAGCCCATTGACCCCAATGAACTGCGGGCACGGATTCAGGCGGGTCTGCGCCTTTATCAGCTCAACCAAGATCTGCTCAAGCAGAAACAACTCCTTGAGGCGGAACTGCACGAGGCTGCGGATTATGTGCGATCGCTCCTACCAGATCCCCAAGAAGCCCCCTGCAAAATTAACTACTACTTTTTGCCGTCAAGTCAGTTGGGCGGCGATTGCTTTGACTTTTTTGGGGTGGGCGATCGCTATTTAGTGCTCTACATTCTCGATGTTTCCGGCCATGGCTTGGGGGCGGCTCTGCCTTCGGTCTCCGTCTTGAACCTCCTGCGCAGCACCACGCGAGAGCAAACGAGCGGCACATTTGACTATCGGCACCCTGCCCAAGTCCTCGAAGCCCTCAACAATGGCTTTCAAATGACGGATCAGCACGAGAAGTATTTCACGATTTGGTACGGCGTGTACGATCGCCAAACACGGCAGTTGACCTATGCCAGTGGTGGACACCCGCCGGCACTGCTCCTCACCCCTGAGGCTGATGGCTGGCGAGCGACTCTCCTCAAGACACCGGGCATTCCCATTGGCATGTTTGCTGACATGGTCTTTAGCCAAGCCACGATTGAAGTCCCCCCTTCGGCAGTTCTCTACCTCTTTAGTGACGGCATCTATGAGTTTGAAACAACCGACAATCGGGTTTGGGGTCTCGAAGCCTTTAGGGAGTTGCTCATTGCTGCCCACACCCAAGACCCTGTGCCGGCGCTGCCCCAGTTGATTGCCCAAGTGCAGAGCCATGCAGCGCCCGATGCCTTTGGCAGTGATGATGTTTCATTGGTGCAAGTGGCCTTTCCATCGGCTTAACTTTGCATCTGAGATTGCATAATGTGGCCTTTTCTGTGCAATATCCTAAGCAGTGGGAGAGTGAAAATGAGCTATGGGCGGATGGGAGTTTTTACTGCAAAAGGAGGGCGATCGCGCTTGGTTGCCCCTAGAACCACCCTCGGCGGAAGTTTTGGAGGGCAGTTACCGCTTGATGGCGCGCTGTCCGGTTGCCGAAACCTCGGTGGAAGTGCAAATTACCCATCTTTACGATGATCAGGGGGTGCCCAAGCAGCGCTACCAACGCCGCACCCACCGCAGCAGCTCCACAGGACTCATGGGTATTCTGCCCTTTACGTATTTGCAGGCGGGGCGTTGGGAATTTCAATGCCGTGTGGCCCAAGACGGGGTGCTGGATGCAGAGGTGTTTGCGATCGCCCTTGATGTCCTTGCCCAAAGCGAAGAGTGGGATTTGCCGGCACCAGAAACCTTGCCTGCGGTTCCAGAGCAACCAGTGAAAGCTGCCGACCCCCCTAAGCCGCAAGCACCCTCCCCTGCTGAGCTGCCCACGACGCTCATTGAGCTGCCCCAAAGTGCCTATACGATCTTTGCCGATGAAACGCTGGTTTTAGAGGGCACAGTTGCCGTTCCCGGTACGGTGGTGATTCGTTTGCGCAATCCCGTCACGCGCGATGTGGTGCAGGAGCACTCAGTGCCCGCGATCGCCCGCGAGGGGAAATGGGGGTTTCATTGTACACTCACCCCCTTGGCCGATTATCCAGTCATGGTGGGGGAAGCCCGCCTCCTGCCCAACCAACCCCTAGAGCACAGCGATCTTCGCCAAGTGCAAGCCTTTATGGTCACGGTGTTACCGGCACCGGAGATTCCTGCCGTCTCTGCGCCCCGCCAACCCGCCCCATCTAAGAGCGAAACACCCGCTGGCCCGCAGTTGCCCATCTTAGGGGATAGGACTCTCGAACCTGTGCCAGTGAGCGGCTTTTCCCTACCGCCCCAACTGAAGCCTGTAAAAGCCCCTGTTGTCGTGGATTTGCCTAGCTTTTGCCAGCCCCTATCTGCCGTTACCGTACCGCCGCCTCGGGATTTGCCCATTGATCGCCAAGAGCGATTTTGGTCGCGATTGCAACAGTTAGCGGAATTAGCGCCCCCCGTTGAACCCACACCGCCAGTATCCACAAATCCTGAGAGTCCCTATCTATTGACCCCCCCCCAGCTCCTGCTGTCACCGGAGCCACTGGTATCGCCGCTGCACCTCAAGGTGAATTTGCCGGCAACACAACGGGGTTGCTCTGTGAAGGTGTGGATCACCAATGGCGAAACAGGAGAGTTAATTGCTGGCCCCCGCTGGCTCGTGGAGTTTGATTTTTATCGCTATGGGGACTACTGGCAAACCGTCCTTCACATTGACGTGCCCGCGAGTGTGCGTTCCATTGCCCTGATGGCGATCGCTATTGACCCCAAAACAGGCGCGGAAAGTCCGACGGTCACCCTGCGGCGGCAGCTCCAAGGGGCCTAGCTTTCGGGTTCGGGTTGTGTTTCTGCCCGCTCAAAGGCTGGACAATAGCCCTCTGGTGCCACTTTGAAGTTGTAGAGCGCAGAAGCCTCATTCCAGCAGCGCTGACCCCGATAAAACTGGCAATTAAAACAGCTCTCCTGATCGGGGGCGATCGGGGTCGATGCCCCACCCAGCACTTCCTTGGGGGTCATACCGCGAATCAGTAATTGCTCCCCCTGCCATGAGGCAAGGACAAAGCCCGTATCCGCCAACCGTCGCCAGCGTGGATCTGTGGTAATAGAAGCGGGTAGGCGAATCATCGCTTCATCGTTCCACTCACTCACCTCCCCCTCATAGGCCAGTTGCACCAACGAACTCGGCGTCGAAAGCGTCAGTTGGCCAATGGGAAATTGAATCGTTGAGCCACTGGTGGGGGTGTGCAGATGGTAGCGGTTGCTCAATTCATTCAGGCTGGCTAAATCGGCAAGGTAGTTGGGGTCGCCGTGGATAAGCACCACATGCTGCGGGCGAATATTGTGAATCAGTTGCGTCGTTGCAGGGCCATCGGCATGGAGGGAAAGTAAAAACGTATCCACCTCTACATTGGGCAAGCTGGCTAAGGTAGGATCACCGCCCCGAAAAGGCTGACCATAGCGCAGACGTGGATAGAGTACCAGCCAAGGCCGTTTCCCCTGAGCTAGGTAGGGACGCAGGTCTTGATCCTCCTCCACAAGGACAATGGTGGGGGCTGCGCCTCGAATTTGCGCCAAATCGCTTAAGGGCTGCACTTGGGGTTTGACCCGCTGATCCCAAAAGAGGGACTGGTGTTGGGCAAAATTTTGAATGGCCGTGGGTAAATGGGGCAACACCGTGAGGTAGGCATCACAGCCGCGAGCGATCGCTGGCGTGACCCAAATTTGAATCGGCTGTCCCGTAAAAAGATGATGACTGCGCAGTAGGATGAGAATTTCTTGAGCAGTACCGAGGGGCGGCAGCGGCAGTAGGACATTGTAGCCTTGATCAACCGCCGTGCGGATGCGTTCTGCCAGTTGGTTTTCCTGTTGACGGCGGTGGGGATGACGCGCGGTGCCCAAGCTGGCCTCAATGATCAGCACATCCGGCTGCAATCCTCGCAGATCCGCAAGGGGTAGCCCTTCCGTAAAGCGAGTATGGGACAGGAAAAAATCCCCAGTATAGACCACGCTCAGGGGCGATTGCTCTGGGTTGGGGTCTTGGTAGGTGAGGGCAAAAACAGCAGCCCCCGGTAAATGCCCTGCAGGAAAGAGTTCGGCGGTCAGGCCATCCCCAAACTCAACGGGCGATCGCCAAGGCAAAGCACGACAGAAAGGGGGAACCGTTTCATGCGGCCAATTGAGGGGCAAAAGCTGGGTCGTGACCTCACTGGCATAGATGGGAATATGGGGAAAACGGCGATGGAGTGCCAATAGACTCTGGGCATGATCCGCGTGGGCATGGCTACAGAGCACCAAATCAAAGGGATGCTGTTCAATTTCATCAAGGGGCAAAACATCAAGGGACGGCACACCACAGTCCAGCAAAATCCGATAGGTGCCAATTCCTAAGCCAATGCACACCCCCTCATCTGCGTGACCCACCCCATAGTTGAGGCACTCGATCATGAATGACGAACAGTCACCCTCCTTGGTTAGCTTTAGTGAGCAGAACCGTTGCCGTGGTAGTTATCGGTGTCGTAGAAGCCATTGCGGGTGCCAAAGACCAAACACAGCACAATAAACACCGGCGTAATGGCCAGTAGAATGGGTTTCACGTTAATAGCAACGTCCATGGCTGCACTCCTCGCTCTTGTCAACTCAGTCAATGGTGTCTTCTGCTACTCAGTGTATCGTGGATCATTGGGGGGCATGTGCTGATTTTCTCTCCTCAAAGTAACGCAACTGCCGCCAACCCACAAAATTGGCATAGGGCTGGCGATCGCCCATGCATTCTGCCACGTGTTCTAGGGGCGACAGGTGCTTCGGTTCTGCCCCCGCCAAGCGTTGATAAAGCGCCAGATCAGAGGCGGGGTCACTGCGTTGGCCATCCCGCAGATAGTAGGACACCCGTGCACAGCGAGCCACGGACATGTACTTACACTCCTCAAGGCTATATTGCTCGCGCTCACTGGGATCGATATAGGGAAGGTGCCAATCCCCCACCGCCACAGGTGTCGGTTCATGGGTTTCCAGCAAATGCTGAATCAGCTTAGCCAAGGCTTGCATTTCGGGCTGGGCATCGGGGTGGTTGCGCAGGCGCAAAAAATTATCCCACTCCGTGCTACTCACCACCGTTTGCATCCACAGCCACGGCTCCAGCATGCGGTTCACCACCTGCTTGTGAATGCCTAGTTCATGGAGTTGGCGTGCCCCCTCAAGAACCGCGAGGCGGGTTTTCAGCCAAATTTCCTTGGCAGCCTCCTTATGTTCACTTTCTTGGCGCGCCTGCATCCCCCGCTGGTTTTTTCCCCAATGGTAAGGAATGACCGGGTTGTGTTCGACTTGCTCCATCATTTTGGCCACAGGCACCGCTCGCGAACTAGCGGAATTACGGGAAAACACGCGATGGGTGAGCAGTTCACTATGGATAAAACGCGGGTACGTCAGTTGCAGCGTCACCAAGCGCACCCCTGCTGGCGAAATTGAATCGGCAATCACACGCCCGTCTTGCATCTTTGTCTCGTCTGAATCTCTGCCTTTTCTAGGCTAGTGCAAGGGGAACACTGTCCGCGCGATTCGCAACCGCAAAGCGCGTCAACCTTGATGCTGTGGCACAGTGGAACTAGACCTGTTGTGGATATACCTTGCCATGTATGCGGTTGTTTCTCCAGCCAAAATTATTCTTCCCCCCGGCAGTGTCCTACGCATGCCCGGTACGTGGCAAGATTACTGTTGCCTCCGCAACAGCCGTGGCGATGGTTCGATTCCCCGCATCAAGTTTCGTCGGGGGGAAATTTTGCTCATGAGTCCCTTACCCCGTCATGGCCGCGAAGCGAATATCGTTGCCGATGTTGTCAAAGTTTTGCTGGATAGTGAGGAGCGCAATTACGAAGCCTTTACGCCGATCACCATGGAGATTCCTGAGATGGGTGGCATTGAGCCTGACTATTGCTTCTATATTAACAACTGGACGGCAGCCGTCGGCAAAGACCGTATTGATTGGCAAACCGATCCGCCACCCGACTTGGTGATTGAAATTGATGTCACCACCTATACGGCGGCTGAGGACTACCTTCTTTATCGTGTTCCTGAAGTGTGGCTTTTTACGTCAACGGGCTTGAGCATTTATGCTCTCGATGGCCAGACCTATGTCCCTCGATCCAAAAGCCGCTATTTTCCAGACATTAACTTAGTAGCGTTGATGAGTGCTGTCCTCGAAGAGGCGGCAACCCAAGGCACAGGGGCTGCGCTGCGACGGTTGCGGCAACGGTTCGCCGGTCAATAGCAAATTGTTAAAGATTTCTTTCTCAGGTGAATGGAGTTTTGTAAGATCATCTAGGTGCTATGTTTTTTCTAGCATTGCCCTTCAAGTTTCGAACTCAATTTATCCACTGAAAATTAAAAAAACTTAATTAATTGGCTGAGTAGTGCGAAACGTTTATGCAAATCACGCATCAAGTTGCTGGTCTTCCCGAGTCTCTCAAGCCATACGTCCAGATTGACCAGTGGGGGACAGTTCCCGTTGTTCTAGGACACGGTTTTGGTACCGATAAAAGCGCTTGGGATTACCTAATGCCTTTCTTCCCTGAGGGCTTCACCTATATTCGCTATGATCTTGCAGGCTGTGGCTCCGACGAAGACACGTTGCGCCGCTACGACCTGCAAAGACACAGTCATTTGTATGGTTATGCTGACGATCTCATTGAATTACTAGATAGCCTTGGTGTCCAATCCTGCATATATGTTGGTCATTCCGTCAGTTGCATGATTGGCGCAATTGCCGCGATCGCCAGACCTGACTTGTTTCGACGACATATCTGGCTCAACCCCTCCCCTTGCTATCTCAAAGATGAGAATTATCCCGGTACCCTCACCCCCGAAGACCTACAGGCCATTTATGACGCCATGGTCACCAACTACCAAACATGGGCTGCGGGTTTTGCTCCCCTGATGTTTGGCCTGACCGAGGATCACCGGCTAGCTGATTTTTCAAAAACCCTCTTTCGATTGCAGCCAAGTGTTGCATTGCGCACACTTCAGGTCATTTTTGATTCTGATACAAGGGCGTTTGTGGGCAAAGTCTTTCAACCCGTGCACCTCATTTTCAATCGTGACGACTTTGTGGTTCCCCAACCTGTGGCACTGTGGCTGCAGGGGAAACTGCCAAATAGTACACTTGATTGGATCGACGCGCGAGGCCATCTTCCCCACATGACTCATCCTGAGGCCGTTGGCTCTTTACTCAAAAAATATATAATCCATTCTGATTAGGGCATGCTCAAAAGTTTGCACGAACACCTCGCCCGCCAACTTCTCCCTACTCCCGATGCCATTACAGCATTTTGTCATCTAGTTGCTAATTGGTCGCAGTCTGAGCTTGTCTTAGCCTTAACAGTCGATGAACATGGCAATCGGGCAGAGATTATCACCACAACCAGCACCAGCCGATTTCCCAACGTCGAAATTATTGCTCCGTGGCCAGATTTGGTTGAGGAGGCTGTCATTGATATCACGCCTTTTCTAAAACTGCCTTCTATCTTTTTCTGCCTTTTGGATAAGGTTGAGCGAATCGTTTATATTCCCTGCGGTGAGCCAGAGCAGTGGCGGCAAGGGTTGCTATTGGTGAATCCCGTAGAGGGGCTGCTGTGCCAACTCGCAGAACAAAAAGGCTACATTGCAGCTCTTTACCGGCAACTGTTGGCTCATCATCGCCAACGGCAAAACAGCTTCATCTTTGAAGTGCAATTCCAAGATATTTTCGACACCGTGCCGCTGGGCTTGGTTTTGATCAAGGGGGATGGCTCTACAGCGATGGTTAATGCCTATGCCAGTCAATGGTTGCAACTGCCAGCCGGAAGCCATCCGGTTCAGATTGTTGCCGAGCACATGAAACAAGCACGCCAGAGATGCGATAACCGCGATGAGTTAACCAGAATTTTTCAAGGGCTGAGTGCCGATGCCAACTTTAGTGCAAAGGGGGAGTGTCTGATGGGCGAGAAAACCTTCCTCATTGATACCCACCCCGTGCGAGGCGACAGTCGGCTAGGGCGTGTGTGGATCGTTTCTGACATCAGTGATATGCGCCAGCGAGAGCAAGCACTTTTGGCCTTGGCTTGGTTGGATCCCTTGACTGGGGCGTTTAATCGCCGCTTTCTCTTGAGTCGGGTTGAGGCTTATCAGTCCCAAGCAGCGACAGGGGACGCGCTGCTAATCGTCATGATTTTCGACATTGATCACTTTAAGCGCATCAACGATACCTATGGGCATGATCAGGGCGATGTGGTTCTGCGCACATTGGCGGCAAGGACAAAGCAGGTGATAGAGGCCTGTAAAGATAGTATTTTGGTTCGCTGGGGAGGCGAAGAATTTGTGCTGTTGTTTTTTGCCACCAATGAAGACCATGCTAAATCCGTTGCCGAGGAACTTTGCGCTGTGGTGAGAAGCCAACCAATTGAACTAGGGGATCAGCAGTTTTTGACTGCAACCATTAGTTTGGGTGGCACGCTTTTTCGACCCGGTGAACAGGTGCTCAGTAACTCGATTCCTCGCGCGGATCAAGCCTTGTATAAGGCGAAACATGGGGGGCGCGATCGCTGGGTTTGGGCATGACACTTTACCCCACTGACTGGGATGAAAGCTCAGAAACGATTTGTTAGAGTAGCGGTGTCTAAAGGATGACTTGTACACCAGTTAAACTTGCATGACCTCCCCACGGTTTAGTTTTAGCGGCTTGGCGGTGACCCGCCACATCGGCACCCTGATGCTGACCCTGACTGTCATTGTGTTGGCGGTCTTTATTCTCATGCGGCTGCAAGTGGATTTGTTGCCGGCGATTACGTACCCGCGCATTGGGGTACGGCTGGATATTCCGGGCGTGGTACCTAGTGTTGCTGTTGAGGAGGTGACCAAGCCCCTTGAGGAAGCCCTGAGTCGCACGGAGGGGGTGGTGCAGGTCTATTCGCAAACCCGCGAAGGTCAAGTCAGTATTGATTTATTTTTTGAACCCGGTGGCGATGTCGATCAAGCCTTAAATGAAGCCACTGCTGCTTTTAACCGTGCCCGCAGTAGGTTGCCGGATATTATTGAGTCGCCGCGCCTCTTTAAGTTTGATCCGTCGCAATTGCCGGTCTATGAGTTTGCCCTAACCTCAGCAACCCTCAGTGGCCGTGAGTTACGGGTCTTTGCTGACGAAGATTTGGATCGAGAGCTGAGTGTTGTCCCCGGCGTGGCGGGAGTCGATGTCTCTGGGGGGACAACCGAAGAAGTGCGAATTCTTGTGGATCTGGATCGATTGCAGGCCACGGGGGTGGGGCTAAATCAAGTTTTAACTGCTTTGAGCGATCGCAACCAAGATGTCTCAGGGGGACGCATTCGCGGCCAAACGGCAGAACCCCTAACCCGTACAGTGGGACGGTTTCGTAATGCCAGTGAAATTGAGGAGGTGATGCTGACGGGTGCCAATGGTCAGCGAGTCTATCTGCGGGATGTAGCGCAAGTCATAGATGGCAGTGCCGAGCAACGGGTATTTGTGACTCTCAATGGCCAACCTGCCGTCAAAGTCAGTATTCTTAAGCAGCCGGAAGCCAATACGGTGGAAGTGGCTGATGGTATCAAGCGCCGTTTAGCCGAGTTACAGGCAGCCAATCTCGTGCCCCGCGATGCGCAGATCATTCCTGTCCTTGATGAGTCGGTTTATATCCGCAACTCCCTGAACAATGTGATCACGGCAGGCCTGACGGGAACCCTGTTGGCGGCGATCGCGGTGCTGCTGTTCCTTGGCTCGGTGCGGCAAACCCTGATTATTTTGCTGGCCATTCCCCTGTCAACGATGGCCGCGATGTTGCTGATGGGGCTATTTAACTTCTCCCTCAATGTGTTTAGCTTGGGTGGACTCGCCCTTGGGGTTGGCATCGTTGTGGATAACGCCATTGTGATGTTGGAAACCTTGGCGGATATTGACCCCCACCCCATGAGCCAAGAACAGTACCTTGAGGAGGTAAAACGGCGTAGCCAAGGCATCGAATCAGCGCTTTTGGCCTCTACCCTCACTAACTTGGTCGCTATTTTGCCCTTTTTGTTGCTGGGGGGCTTGATTGCGCTGCTCTTTAATGAGTTGATTCTAACGATTAGTTTTGCGGTTGCCGCATCGCTGCTGGTGGCACTCACGGTCGTGCCGGCCTTGGCCTCCCGCCTTTTGGGGGTGCCGGTGCAAAATCGCCTACGGCAGGTCGCGTTTATTCGCCTTTTTAATGAAAAGTTCCTCTGGCTGACGGGGCGCTATGAATGGGCCTTGGGGCAGGTGCTACGGGCACGCTGGCTGGTGGTGGGGCTGGCGATCGCCCTTCTAGGGGGAGGCAGTTGGCTTTTAGCTCAGCAAATTCCCCAAGAACTGCTGCCGCGCATTAATACGGGTCAAGTCAACCTCATGGCCATTTTTCCACCGGGAACCCCCCTGCCCACCAGTCGGCGGGTCATGGCGGCAGTGGATCAGGTGCTGATGGCACAACCGGGCACAGAGGCCGTCTTTACCACAACGGGGGGTGCCCTCTTTGGCACGAATACAATTGCCAATCCGCTGCGAGCTAATAGCAACATCATTCTACGGCGTGGGGTGAATGTGGATCGCTACATTACAGAAGCAACAAAAGCCCTTGATCAACTTAACCTCGTGGGGGTGCGGCTGCGCTTGAGTCCCGGCCAAGTGCGCGGCATTATTCTCACCAACTCACCTGTACGCGGTGCCGATGTGGATGTGATGCTGCGGGGCAGTGATGAGCAGACCCTCAACCGCTTTGGTCGCCAAGTCCTCCAAGTCCTTGATGAAAAGGCCACATTGGTGCGCTTTCGTCCCGATGTAGATCCTCGCCAGCCAGAAATTGCAATTCTGCCGGATTGGGAGCGCGTCAGTGAACTGGGGCTGAATACCCTCAACCTTGGCCAGACGATTCAAACCGCCTTGGAGGGGTTTGTGCCCACCCGCCTGCAACGGGGCGATCGCCTAGTGGATATTCGTGTCCAACTGGACAGTGAAAGCATTCAAACGCCCGCTGACCTGACAACGATTCCCCTTTTTACCGCCAATAACCGTCCCCTCCGCCTTGGGGATGTCGCTCGCATCGAACCCAGTCAAGCCCCCGGTGAAATCCGCCGCATTAACCAGCAGCAGGTCTTTATGCTAGCGGGCAATCTTGTTGAAGGTGCCAGTCTCAGTGCTGCCCTTGCCCAAGTGAATGACATTCTCAACGATCTGGAGTTTCCGCCGGGGGTGTCCCTAATGCCAAGTACGGCGGCTCAAGCCAATCAGCAATTGCAACAGGCCTTAGTGGTCTTGGGTAGTTTGGCGGCCTTTCTCGTGTTTGTGGTCATGGCGGTACAGTACAATTCGCTGCTTGACCCCCTAGTGATTATGTTTACCATTCCCTTGGCCTTGGCCGGTGGCATTTGGGGCTTGTACCTGACACGGACGGCCATTGGCGCCACGGTCATTGTCGGTGCCATTTTGCTTGTGGGGATTGTCGTCAACAATGCCATCATCATGGTGGAGTTGGCGAATGAGATTTACCGACAGGAGGGCTGTAGCCGTAGCCAAGCCATTCGCAAAGCTGCCCCTGCCCGTCTGCGCCCGATTATGATGACCACGATTACAACGGTGGTGGGGATGTTCCCCTTGGCATTAGGGCTAGGTGAAGGCTCAGAATTTTTGCAGCCCCTTGGCATTGTTGTGTTTTCTGGCTTGGCTGTGGCAACACTGCTCACCCTCTTTCTTATTCCCTGTTTTTATGTGATTCTGCACGGCTTTGAGCGTATCGCCCAGCGCAGTCTTCCTGAGCCATTACCAGCACCAGTCGTTCCCCCCACGAGTCCCTCCCCTGAGGAGCTTCAGGAACGCTAAGCTGTAGGCCAACATTACTGTTTAGAGTGGTAGTGACGCCTCTGCCCAAGTCCTGCCGATGACTGCTGTTGACCCGCTTGCCGTTGGCCAACATACTCTCCTTGAGGTACGCCAACTGAGCGTGTTTTACCGCAATCAACCGCTGCTCAGCAATGTCAGCCTCACGATTCAGCCGCGCCAACTGGTGACCTTGATCGGTGCCTCTGGGTCTGGCAAGAGCCTACTGTTAAGCTGTTTGAACCGCTTGATTGAACTTTTTCCGCATCTCCATGTGACTGGCGAAATTCACTATCGGCAGCACGCCCTCAAGGAGTGGAATGCGTTGCAACTGCGCTGTCGTATGCCGATGATTTTCAGCAGACCGAGTCTCTTTCCAACATCAATCTATGAAAATGTCGCCTTTGGTGCTCGGGTGCATGGCTATCAAGGGGATCTCGATGCCCTTGTGCAATCTTCCTTGGAACAGGTGAATCTGTGGCAAACTCTGAGGAATCATTTGGGCGAGCCGGCACTAGAGCTATCCCTAGAGCAGCAACAACGCCTTTGTCTGGCGCGGGCGATCGCCCTGCAACCGGAGATTCTGTTACTGGATGACCCCTGCAGGGGGCTTGATACTACTGCGACCCGCCGCATGGAGGAGTGTCTGTGCCACCTCAAACAAACCTACACCCTGATCATGGCAACCCATCACCTACGACAAGCAGCGCGGATTTCCGACTGGACAGCCTTTTTAGCCCTGCAAACCAATCCTCAGGGACAGACAGTGGGTCAACTGATTGAGTACGCTCCCACGCGCTTACTTTTTCAAAGGCCACAGCATCCCTTAACCTGCGATTATGTCAGTGGTCGTTTCTAATCATTCTCACTGAGCAGCAGTTTGGCAATGAACCCGTATAGAATTGGGGTGTAAAAGCTAACCTAAATATAGAGGCAGCTAGCTTTTTTAGCTTTACTCTGGGAAGTAGAGAGAAACGATGGGTACCTTAATCTTAGGTTGGTTGGATCGGCAGTGGCATAGGACATCATTTCTATGATGATCTGTTCCGAGTGTTTCCATCCCAATCCCGTTGGTGCTGTTCAATGTGAAGCGTGCTTTTCGCCCATGCCCAGTATGACTCCTTGTCCAAATTGCGGTGCCCCAGTTCAACCAGACGCTAGTTTTTGTGGCCAGTGTGGTTTCAATCTGCGTCGCCTTGCCGTCAGTGCACCCCCAATGCCAGAGGTAATGCAACACACAGCCAGTGCTGCACCAACCGTGGAAGCCGTTGCCCATCAAGGCCGCCTGACAACGCTACCCCCGCCGCCCCCACCACCGGCCCATGTCTTCTCGGTTGAGATTGCCACCATTGAAGCCAAGCTGATTCATGTGCAAACTCGCACAGAACTGCAAATTCCCACAGGGCGTCCCGTCATTCATATTGGCAAGCCCAATGATCGGATTCCCCCCGATATTGATGTGGCTGGCTTTCCCAACTCAGAAATTGTCTCCCGTATCCACGCAGATCTGCGGATTGAGGGGAATGCCCACTATATTGAAGATGTGGGAAGTGCTAATGGAACTTACATTAACAATACTCCCCTTTATCCGGGCAATCGTCACCGCCTACAATCGGGCGATCGCATTGCCCTAGGCAAGGGGGATTTAGTCACTTTTATCTATGAACGCATCTCCTAGTTCTTTAGAGTGTATTCAGGTACGAAGAGGCGGTTAGACAACGTGATTACATTGACATTACTCCATCCCGTTCAAGCCACCCCAGTCCAAAGCTGGACCTTTGAGAATGAAAATGTCATCCGTATTGGCCGAGCAGTCGATAATCACGTCGTGCTCTATAGCGCGGTGGTGTCGCGTCACCATGTGGAACTCCGTCGTAATGGCTTGCAATGGGAAGTGGTCAATCTTGGCACCAACGGCACCTATTTGGATGGCAAACGTATTCAACAGGCAACCTTGATGGATGGTGGCATCCTGCGTTTGGCTCGCTCTGGACCCAATATTCAAATTCGCCTCGGTTCTGATCAGCGTCCCGCCACTCCCAATGCCCGCATGGAAACGGTGCCCGAAGGTCGCTTGGTGGATGTTGAGAAGGGCACCTATTCAGGGGAAGAAGAAGCCATCGGTACAGCCGCCGAACCCACCTCCCGTGCTGAAGAAAGCACCCCCACCACCAGTAGTAGCAGTGCCACCGCCCAAGCGGAGGAAGAGGCTGAGTTTGCGGTGACAGGCCAACTACCGGTTCATTTACTCAGCGAGTGGCGTGCTCCCCCCGATTGCCAGCACAACCATGCCCAAGAGAACGATGTTTTTTGCATTGACTGCGGTGTGCCTCTGCGCGTCTGGAAAACCCTCGGCAACTACCAGATTATTCGTGCCCTTGGTCAAAGCAACATTTATTTGGGCTGGCGCAGTGGCTTAACGGCGGTGATTAAGGGACATAGTCTTGCGGCGTCACGCAACGAAATCCGTGCCTTTCAGCGCCAAGCGCGCCAATTGTGCAAAATCGAGCATCCGGTCTTACCCCAGTTTTGGGAGGCCTTTCAGTGCGGCAGCGATTCCTACTTGGTCTCAGAAATGATCTATGGCCAATCCCTAAAACAGCGGATTCAGGATCAAGGGCCAATGAACGTGATTGAGGTCAGTCGTTGGCTGATTCCTGTGTGTGAATTGCTTGAGGTGCTGCACCAGCAAGACCCCCCTGTGTTGCATTTACACATTCGTCCCTCCAATCTCATTCATCCCTACGTTAAACGGGAAACAACAGAACTCGTGCTTGTGGGCTGGGGCAAAGCATCCGTCTTAACCTCTGACTCAGGGACATTTATTGGGACAGTGGGCTATTCGGCGCCAGAACAGCAGGAGGGAAAACCCGAACCCGCTTCCGATCTATTTGCCTTGGGGGCAACGATGGTGTACTTGCTCACGGGCTATGAACCGGAAACCTATTTCCGCTGGGGCACCCGTGAATATCGTCTCTATGCCGAGGACATTCCCCATTTGGATCCACTGATGGTGGATTTAATTAACTGCTTGACCCATCCTGATCTTCGGGAACGCTATCCCAACGCCGCCGAAGTCAAGAAACGCTTGCAGGAAATTGCGACGATTACCCCCGTCGTCTCTTCAAGTGCCTCATAGAACATCAATTTTCACCAAACACTTGCACGCTTCCAGAGGGCATCAACACTAACCGCAGTAAAATCGGGCGATCGCCCCCCAAGGGACTCGCTAGAGGGCTTTGCTGTAAAGGAATTGGGGTGCGATCAATAAAGCGAACGGCTGCACCATTGAGGGGCAGCGCTTGAGCAAGGGTGCCATCGGGGTTGAGCACAATGCGGTATTCCAAACTCGTGTCTAAACTGGCCGGTGGGCGCCAACGGTCTTGAAAATAGGTTTTCACCTCCCGCAGGGTGGTTGCAGGGACGGGGGTGGTTTCGGCTGGAGGGGTGATCATTGGGGCAGGTTCAATACTGGCGGGCGCGCGGCCAGCGGGAGCTTGCACCACCACGTTATTTTGATCAGGGGGTTGCGGGGGAGGTGCCTCTTGGGCAACAGGGGGCGGGGGTGGCACGATCGCTGGGGGCGGCATTTCTGGCGGTGAGGGCAGCGGCACAAGGGTAGATGTTTCAGGGGCAGCTGGCGGCGGGCTAGGTAGGGGAGCCAGTTGTGGGGTTTCCGCAGGTTCTGGCAATTCTGGCAAAGGGGATGGCATCGCTAGGGGAGGCAAGTTAGGTTCCTCACGGGTGGCCTCAGAGGAAGTGACGACCATTGAAGCGGGGGGGATGAGCCAGCGTTGGGTAACAAGGGTGAAGGCAGCAACCACACCCACGGCCACCGCTGCACTTTTGGCCCAGATTGGGATTTGAGCAACAATTGATTGGGCGCGCTCCACCAGTTCCGGCAACGGCTCCATCACGGCAGACCAGTCATCAAGAACCGTCACCAAATCGTATAGTTCTGTCAGTTGCAGAAGAATTACCTGCCCATCGGGTAGATGGAGTTCATGTTCGAGGGGCGATCGCGATCGCAGGACAAAGCCCTCTGCGGTTACTTCTGTCGGTGTTTGGTGATGACTCAGGAAAGCCTCAATATACTCGTTGACTAGGGTTTTGAGTTGATAGAGCTGGCGATCGTTGCCCTCAAAGCAGAGTTTTTCTCCGACAGCCAGTGTAAAGTGGAGCGATCGCACCGGCGCACGGCGCAGCTTCTGACTGAAGGGCAAAAATTCAGCAGCAACATCCAATTGGCAGGTGGGTTGAGAGTAGCTGAGGGTGGTACTCATTAGACATCGGAATGGGGAAACAGGGTGGGCAATTCAGGAGCTGGTGCAGGTATTGGTTCAGGTTCCACCAACGATAGTGAGGGGGGCGCGGGAGTAGTGCGTTCTAGCAGGGTGATCCAAAGGCGACGTGCCCCTTGGGGCGTACTGTAAAAGAGCAAATCCACGAGTAAATCTAAGGCCAGTTGTGCCAATTCACGACCATCGCTGCTGTTGTCGGCCATTCGCTCTTGATACAAATTGGTGAAGCGGTCAATGTAATCCCCGAGAATGGGTTCTAAGTGGGGCGGGCGACCTTGACTCGTCTGCTGTTGCCAGCGTTCAATGGCGGTGCGGATGGTTTGCTGGTGTTGCTGCGCTAAGCGGGTGCAGATCAAGGCCAAGGCACGGGCTTCATCCACATCCAATTTGCGTCGCCCATTACGACCTCGCCGCAGAGGACTTGATTGCCGCAGTCGCCATAACCCCACGCGATCGGGCAAATAGGCCTCAAACCCCATGGCTTCTGCCAATGCTAGTACCTCTGCCGAACCCACATGAGCCAAGGCTTCGAGACTCAGCAAAATCAGGTCAATTTGTGCCTTGATGGGCAGGGAAGAGGTCATCGTGCCACCTTATGCAGCGGTTAAACCCAACATTGCGCGTAACGTCAATGCCACAAATGTGAGGAGTCCCACCATGAGGCCAATAAGGGCGATCGCACTCAGCGGACGCTTCAAAAGAGGCACCAATGGCTCAACGACATTCCACACTACGCCCAATAGAACCGTAACAAAATACCGTTGGTAGCGCAGGACATTTTCCCAAAAGCCATCCATTGATTGATGCTCCTAACTTGGTGACGCCAGTGGGCTTGAAATTGCTTTCATGATACTACTCCTGCGGAGACTCTAGGGAAGCACCACCCTTGGCCTATACCATAGGCACATAACTAGACGGCAGCACAAAGCCCTCCCGACTCACAACGGCACGGGTCAGTTCTTGGTAGGTGTGTTGCAACTGCTCTAACAGGCCTAGAGGAATAAGATGAGCACCCTCAAAGGCAGCAATCAACTCGCGGTAGTACCAAAGAACCCCCTCTCGACCCGCCTGAAAACGTGCCCAAACATCACCACCAATGTTGCCATAGTCTCTAAGAATGCACAGTAGGTTGTGCAATTTATCACTGGCGGAGACCAGTTGAGTGTCGCGATCGGCAGTGGTGCCCTGTTGGATGTGTTTGATATAGGCTAGTTTGCGAGTTGCCCAAGGCAATTTTGCATCTCCTTCTAGGGTATTGGCCACTGAATCAGAACAGGCGCGGACAATTGCAGCAACGCGATCGCCATAACGCTCACGAATAGCCTCTAGGGTCAGCAGTCCCCCTTGATCTTCAACAGCATCATGGAGCAAGCTGGCGATCGCCACATCCTCATCGGCACCATACTCAAGGGCGATCATTGATACTGCGACTAAGTGGGAAATATAGGGCACATTTGATCCCTTGCGCGTTTGTTCACGATGCAGAACAGCGGCATACTCCAAAGCATCGAGATAACGTAGAGAGGGCATCTGCTTCACCTCAAGCATCTATTGCTATTGTGCGACAGCTCTTTTCTGAAATGTGGCGTACATGAAGGGGATGCGATTCTCTTCTGTACCGGTTTTCAGAGTTTTGAGTGTCTTTGGCAGCAATACGAACTCGATCAAGACATTGGCCGCAGTTGCCAAGACCCTGATTTCTTTAGCATTTCCTTTTGGAAGAGTCGGGTGGCTTCCCAAGTTATTTTTATCAAAGGGGCGGTGAAACCGTTGATTTATTATCCCCACTGGATTCCAATTACTTGTATGAATGGTGACATTCTGCGATACATTGACCTTGACCCCGCGCCCACAGGGACGATCGGGCAGATGATCGAGGTTTGTGACGAAAACTGTAGCTATGAAGTTCTTGCTAATTCCTTTGAAGAGTTACTCAGTCACGATGCTCAGCAGTTGATCGCAGGTGACTATCAATTCAATCCAGAGTATGAAGAAGTCATGCTTCAAACCCCCAAAAATATACTGGAGTGGGAAATGCCAGACTGGCTGGCACGCTTGGCTTAAGGGAGAATCACCATGCACTTGTCATATTTAGATCATATTATAAAGATTTGTTAACAAATTGAATTGCTTATTGTTGTCAAGGATAATTTTGTTAGATGTGCCTCTGAGCGCGCTCCCTGCATAGCGGCTTCCCATGGGCAATGAAGCAAATACGGAACAGAAAATTATCCTACCGTTGCTCAAGCAGTGGGGCTATCAGTCTTCTGAGTATCAAGCCAAACCTCGAATTGGAAAGGGCTACCCTGATTTTTTGGTGACCTTACCGATGGCGGGCGATCGCCCCCTGAACTATCTGATCATTGAGGTGAAAACCCCAGTGCAGTCCCGGCTGACGGGTGGCCAGCAATTGAGGTACTACATGGAAGCAGCGCAGGCTGTTTTTGGGTTACTCACCAATGGCCGAGAATATCACCTTTTGTATCAAAATCCCCTTAGAGAACCACTTCAGCCGGTGACATGTGCTTCAGGGATCCTCGATAAACAAACCATTCAGAAACTGACTAAAATTTTACACCGCTCTGCAGCCGCTGCTCTAGTGACTGCCTTAACCCAGCAAAGGCTCAAAGTCTATCATTATTTTGAAAAGGCACTTGCAAAGAGTTTTTCTATCTCCTCAACTGCTTCTCAGGAGTCACCCATGATCATTACCGTCTTTAATCACAAGGGGGGCGTTGGCAAAACAACGCTAACCCTCAATCTTGGTGCTGCCTTTGCCACGATGGGTAAGCGAGTTCTCTTGATTGATATTGACCCACAGTCCAACTTAACCATTGGCGTCGGCATTAACCCCCTCAAAGATGTAGAAGAGCAAGGCAAGAAGGATATTGCTGACCTATTGCTAGAGCCAAAGGTTGGCCTAGAAGATGTGGTCTATCAAAGAGCTTGGGGCAACCTACACCTTGACATTGTTCCCGCCCACATTCGCCTAGCTGACAAGGAACCCGCACTCATCAGCACGATTGATATTGATCGGGTATTACAACGAAAACTCAAAAATCATGGCTATGACATTGTGCTGATTGATCCACCACCCGCCTTTGGTAAAGTCAATGCCATTGCTTTGATGGCATCTGATGGGGTACTCATACCGACGCAATTTGCTCCCTACCCTATACGGGCAATAGAGTACGTTCTAGCCCGCCTTGAGGCCATGAGGGATGCCATGGAAACTCCGCCTCGACCCCTTGGAATCGCTGTGAGTATGTATAATCGTACAACATCGGCAGCTAACTATGAGATGAAAGAGAAGTTGTCGACTATTCTTGAAAAAGCAGCCAATGGAAGACAGACCGTGCAAATTCTACCCGAATCAACATGGATTGCACACCGAGTTGTGATGTTGCGAGCCACAGAGTCTCAGCAACCGATATTTAGTAGAAAATTTTATGAAGAATTAGATCGATCAGGTAAAGAATCGATTGATGATTTAACGACTTCATTTGAAAATTTAGCTCGCTATCTTTTTACTCAGGCATCATAGAGTATGAGTCACTCCAATCGCATCTCAAAGCACCTCGGCTTACATCAGACACATCAGGGTCAGATTCATATTGATTATCTGACAATCCCAGAGACCTATCCCAAAGACTTATTCTCTGCTTCACCACAACTGATCCGTGAAGACTTAGACAAATATAAAACCAACCTCATCCCCCTCATTATTCGTCCAGTCACTACACCAGAAGGTGAGACAGCGTATGAAGTGGTCTTCGGCAAGGAGATAGTTGAATTTGCCCGTGAATTGGGTATCCATCAATTATGGGCATCAAGAATTGAGCTTGAAGATGAAGAAGTTCTAACCTTCCAAGAAAGATGCAAATCTATCTTGCAAATAAATTCTAAAGATGATGGCTCTTATTCACAAAAATCAGAGAGAAGTAACTTAGTTGATCAAGATTCCCAATTAGCTATGAAATTATTTTCTGAGTTACAGAAGAGCTTAAATGACCAAAATAAGGCTATTGTAAATTTTCTAGAAAAAATTTTCCAAGAATTGGATGATCTGAAAAGAAAATTTAGTGAATTGCAGCAGGATATCTCTAAAGAGACAAAGACTAATCCCAATCCACAAAAACAAAAATCTGTGCGCATCAACTCCTATAAAAGCGCTAAGAATCTTGCCAAGAGTGTTCCGAGGTTAGAGCTTAAAGAAGCTGAAAAAATTATTCAAGAAATTAAACAGGGTAGAAAATTTAAGTCTATTGATGAACTGAAGGCAATCGCACTATCAGGCCGTTGGGATGAAGTTAGCATCTCATTTGGGTAGAGCTTTCTGCAATACAGCCCTTGTAGTTATTGGATAACCCGCGGAGGCATGCAGGGTCAAACTGTTCGATTGATGAAGTGATTCGCAAGTATTGTGCTGGATGATATCTCATTCTCTATTGGAATAGCTATAAAAGTCGGTTTCATACAGCGTACTCATGGCTGGTGCGCCTCCATCTAGAAATGCAGGCAGGTTATCGCGTTTTTAGGGTGTGCAGAACCTGCTCAATATCAACGATAAAGATCGGGGGTAGCTCCTGATCTTCTTGACTACTGACCATGAGGGAACTGACGTTGTGAATACTCCCCCAGTGGAGATAGTTACTGGGAATAGGATGAATGGCATCCCGTGGAATGCGCTCAATCACGGGGGGTTCTATGAGGGGCAGGCCAAGCCATTCCCCTGCTAAGCGGGGCTGGAGAATGAGCAAAAATTTTAGCTTCTGGGTTTCTGAGGTTGAGAGGGGATCATCAAAGAGACAGCGGCCAATATCAATGACTAGAATTTCGTGATTTTCATAGGTGACAAGGCCAATCCCCCGCTGGTGGGGATCGCCATGAATAGGTGGTAAAGGAATGACCCGATAGGCCTGTGCCATGGGCACGGCAAACTGCTCTTGACGCACGATAAAGGTCAGGAACTGCTCTAAAACAACGGGTTGGCTTTGGCGGCGACGGCGGCTTTTAAGCATGGCGGATCAACTGATCAAGGGTGGCCAAGAGGTCACTTTCGCGGAAGGGTTTGCTAAAGTAGGCAGCTGCCCCTAGACGTTCTGCAAGCTGGCGATGTTTTTGACCCGTGCGGGAGGTGAGCATCATGACGGGGGTGTTTTGGCACTGGGGAATGCGGCGAATTTGAGTGAGGACGCCAAAGCCATCGAGGCGGGGCATTTCAATGTCGCAGATAACAGCGTTGACGTGTAGCCCCCCTTGGAGTTTATCAATGGCTTCCTGACCATCTTTGGCCTGCTCAACCCGATAGCCGGCTTTTTCGAGGGTACTGGCGAGAAAACGCCGCACGTTTACTGAATCATCAACCACAAGGACGGTGTCTTGGCTAGGGGCAACGGGGCTAGCCACAGGGGCATGAGAACTCTCTTGTTCTGCCCAATTAAAGAGGGCAAGGGGATCGAGTAGGGGGACAATGCGGCCATTCCCTAAAATTGTGCAGCCACTAAAACCCTTGGGCAGGGCTAATTCGCCTTCGACTTGGCGAATGGTGACTTCCTGCTCGCTCCAATAGCGATCGACCCGCAGGGCAAGGGCACTATCCCCTTGACTGACAATCATCAGGGTTGGTTCGTTAATCGCCGGTGCGCCCTCCATTTCCACGGGACGATAGGGGCGCTGAAAGTGGAAAATCTGGGTGAGGTCAATTACAGGAATGAGATAGCCTTCCCAGTCAATTAGGGTTGAGCCAAGGGTTTCGATGGGCGGGTAGCGATCGCCCAGCACCATTTCCTCGATTTCTTCGGTGGGTACCGCCAAGAGCATGCCAGTGGCCTCCACCAAGAGCACCCGTACCACTGAGAGGGTGTAGGGAATTGTAATTATAAATCGCGTGCCTTGGCCGGGGGTACTGTGGATCTGGATGTCCCCACGAATTTGCCGCAGATTGGTGCGCACTACATCCATGCCAACACCGCGCCCGGAGAGGCTGGTCACCTGTGAGGCCGTTGAAAAGCCCGGCTCAAAAATCAGTTGCCAAAGGTCGCGATCGCTCGCGGTTTCCAACCAGTCGCGGGCTAAGCCCAATCGCCGTGCCGTTTGCCGAATTTTCTCTGGATTTAGGCCTCGGCCATCATCCGCCACAGTAATAACGGTTTGGTTGCCGCGATAGGCCGCCTTTAGGGTAATGGTTCCCGCTGTGGGCTTACCAAGGGCTTGGCGTTCCTCTGCGGGTTCTATTCCGTGATCAAAGGCATTGCGGACAAGGTGCAAGAGGGGATCCGCCAACACACTCAACACCGTGCGGTCAATGAGAACGTGGCTGCCCTCAATCTCTAAGTTGACATTTTTACCATGCTCGCGACTCAATTCGCGGATTAGGCGAGGATAGCGGTTGGCCAGATCCGCAAAGGGGCGCATCCGCACTTGGGTAAACCGAGCTTGAAGTTGCTTGGCGGTGCGGTTGAGATCACGGCCAGTGCGTTCGGTGTCCTCTAGGCTCAATTCCAAATCGCTGGTGATTTCCTGCACTTGGACAATGGTTTCCATCACCTCTTGGGAGAGCAGATGCACATCGGTATAGCGATCGAACTCGAGAACATCGAAGCCATGCTGATTTTGGGGATTAAAGTGATGGGGGGCACTGACACGGTCATACTCTGTGCGCAGACGAAAGTTGGCACGCTCAAGGGCACGCACTTTTTGCTTGAGACCCACTAGCAGATCATGGAGGCGTTCCCGTTGTAAATCCAGACCATTACACTCAATGAGCAATTCCCCGATCAGATCACTCAGTTGATCCAACTGATGCCCCGGCACCCGCACGGTCATTTCCTTGGGTTCTTGGGGCTGGGGAGTTACTGGGGTGGTCTCAGCCTCTGGCGCAGGGGAAGGGGCTGCTGTAGGGGTGGGTGGGGGGGACAATAAATCACCTAAGGAGAAGGTCTCCACTTCAGCACTGGCAAAGTCCTCGACCCCTAATTCTTGATTGAGGTTGGCCAGCGGTAAATCAATAATGGTTTGATCCTCGTCCTCTTCTTCGTCAGCGGTTTCCGGGATTTCCAAGCGCGTGGGCAGAGCGTCAAGTTGACCAGTGATCACAAGGGCTTGACAGCGTCGCCATTGCTGCACAATGTGGGCAGCCGCTGCGCTGACATCACAGTTGGGTTGCTCCAGATAGGCACTGACGGAGGCACAAAACTCAGCAAATTGAGGCAGTTCGAGCATTTGTCCGAGGCCTTCCAGTTCTTGGGCGGCGATCGCCAGCTCCTCTCTGAGGCAGGGTTGGCCGGGGGTGTCCAGAACAGTTTCCAAGCGTTGTAGGCAGGCTTCCACCTCGGTTTCAAAGAGAACCACCCGCATCTGCTGGCCATCATCGCCACTGAGGAGCGTCAAATCATCCTCCGCCGTGGGATCGCCCAAGCGTCCGTGCAACTCATTCAAAAGTGGCTCGACTTGGGTGCGCCACCAGCCCTCATTGGGGTTCACGCCTTGGCGATGGAGGGTAATAACTGCTTGCAGTTGATCCACTGCTTTGAGCAGGAGGTGTTGCACCTCGACATCGTCGCAGGGGCGCGATTTCAAGACCTTGAAGAAATCCTCAAGGCGATGCGCCAGTTCACTGAGGGACATAAAGCCCATCATCGCTGCCCCCCCTTTAATGGAGTGAGCCGCCCGCAGTACAGCATCAATCATCCCCGGCTGGTGGGAGAGTTCCAGTATCCCTGCTTCAATCGTTTGCAGGTAGTCCTGAGCCTCCTCGAGGAACTGGAGACGAATCGTTTCCTCAACGCCGGGTTCGGGCATGGTTATCCCTCAGCAGTCACCTTAAAGATGTTGACGGAGTTTTGGAGTTCTTGGGCCATGTCCACGGTGGCTTGCAGCGACTCAGAAATCTCTTTGGATGTGGCCGACATCCCCTCTGAGACCTTGGCAAAATCGCGCATCAACGTGTTCACCGTATTGGCGGTGCGGGCTTGGGAGACAGTAGCTTGGGAAATGGACTGCACCAACTCGTCAATGTGCTGCGACACCTGCACAATTTCTTGGAGATTCTGCTTGGTTACCTCCACAAGGCGGGTGCCTTCAACCACCTGAGCGGTACCTGTTTCCATGGCACTCACCACCTCATGGGTTTCCTGCTGAATTGTTTCTACGATGTGCTCAATTTCGCGAGTTGCCGCTGCCGATCGCGCCGCCAGTTCACCCACCTCTTCGGCAACCACAGCAAAGCCGCGGCCTTCTTCACCGGCACGAGCCGCCTCAATACTGGCATTGATGGCCAAGAGGTTGGTTTGTAGGGCAATCTGGTTAATCAGCGAAATCACCTTGGAAATCTGTTGCGAGGATTCGCCCAAGCGTTTCACCTTTTTGGCGGTTTCGGCCACGGTTTCCCGCAGGTAGAGAATGCTATCAACGGTGGCATCCATCGTTTCACCACTGATGACCGCTCGCTCTGAGGCTTTGCGCGCCACTGCTGCCGCCTCGTTGGCACTATTGGCCACGGATTCAATCGAGCTGGACATGGCTTTAACGGCATCTAGCATCCGCTTCACTTTCTTGGCTTGCCGCAGCGATTCTTCCGCCAGCTCAGTCATGGCTGTCTCATCCGCCAAGAGGGCGGTGTTCACTTTTTCCGTGGTGGCTTTCACTTGCACCACCACATCCCGCAGACTCTCAATGAGGGAGTTGAAGATGTCAGCAACGGTACCAATTTCATCGGCGGTGATGTCGGCCCGTACCGTCAGATCCCCTTGGGAGGCTGCCTCGACTTCGGTGAGCAGGTTAATCAACTGCATTTGAATGCGTTCCGTACGCTGCTGTTGCTCTTGGGCAAGGCGTTCGGCCTCTTTTTGGGCAGCGGTGGTCTGCTCCAGAAATTTGCTGCGCTCAAGCACCAGTCCGGCTTGGTTGGCCAACTGGAGGAAAGCATCAATTTCGGGCTGCTGCCACTGACGCGGCTCACTGCACTGGTGGGCAATTAAAAGCGCCGCCAATTTTTTCTCCACCAACACGGGAACGACTAAGTTGGCTCGCACCTTCAACGGAGCAAGTTGTTTGAGGTGGCAGTCTGTCAGACCCGCATTGAGAATGTCTGCTGTGGCTTGCACGCGTCCTTTGGTGTAGGCATCAACCCAATTTTGACGGAAGCAGGGATCGTCAATCACCTGTTCGAGGGCTTGGGGCCAGCCGACGGCTACAGACTCGGCAACGACTTTGCCGACATAGTTCTCATCAAATTCATAGAAGATCACGCGATCGCACTCCAAAAGATGGCGCCCCTCATTGACCAGATTATCGAGAATTTGCTGGCGATCGCTCTGCTGGGTTAAATGGAAAATACTATCGCGCAATTGTTGTGCCCGCTGAGCCGCCTGTTGGGCTTCAGTGAGGGACTGTTCTAGCCGTTCAGCCATCTGGTTAATCGTGCGGTTGAGGGTTGCCAGTTCATCATCCCCCTCCACAGGCAGACGGGTTTGGAGATCCCCTTCACCAATTTTCGTCACCGCCTTGGTGGCTCGCAGCAGGGGTTGAATCTCGCGATCGCTGGCATAGATGGCAATTGCTGCCACCACAATGGCCGTGACCCCCACCCCTAACAGGAGGGTCCAAGTGAGGTTTCGCAGCGGTCTGAGCGCATAATCGCGATCCGTATCTAGGACAACCGCGGTAAACGGGTGGTTAGCACGGGCGTAGCTAGCAAACTGAAACTTGCCATCAGAGCGGCGTTGTTCAACCAGCGTGCCCACTGCGAGGTTGGTTTCCCACTGTTGACTGAGTTGGGGAAAGACTTCCGCCAAGGGTCGGCGCTGCAACTCTGGGATAGAGGCAGCCACGATTTTTCCCTGCGACCCTATCAGGTAAAAATTTTCATATTGGTTATGCTGATAGTCTCGCAAGGCCTCTTTAAGGCTACTTTTGGGTACCCGTAACCGCAGCACTGCCGTGATTTGCTGGTTTTGGGGATTGATCAGGGGCATTGCCAGAAACAGCCCGAAAGGACGGCTAGGGGCAGGCAGCGACAGCGTAGGCTCAAGCGTTAAAACCAAGCCCCGAGTTTGGATTGCCAGCTTAAAGTACTCGTGATTTTGGAGAATGTTGTTGGCTAGCTGGTTGCCTGCTGCAGATTGGGCAATGACAGTCCCTTGGCCATCGTTGGCAATGATGGCGGCACTGTCGAAACGAGCAGAGTTCTCAACAAACTCATTCAAAACCCCTTCCAGCTTGCGGCGATTCCGCTGCTGAAGTTCTGCAGTATAGTGCCTGTTTAAGAACAGACTGATAAGCCGTGCATCCCCTTGCCGGTCTTGCAGATACTCATTCAGCGCCCTTGCGGCATCCCCTACCTCCTGTTGTTCGAGTGAGATAACCTGCTCTATGAACTGTTGCCGTACCAGTTGATTGGCCACGAAGCCCACCCCCACCATGGGCAGTGTAGCCAAGACAACAGCATGGGTAATGAATTTTGGACGAAGACCCCAACCCCTGCGCCGTGGCGAAGGAGGCGGCAAGGGTTGTTCAGGGGATTTGCCGTTGGTGGTTGCTTTTTTCTCCTCTAGGGGAGGGAGTTGGTAGTTCAATACCGACGGTGGTAGAGGGGGAATATCAAGGGAGGGTTTGGCAGTGGTCATTGTTGGCACATCCTAACAGCATTAACAGCAGGGCTATCCGACATCAACAGCAAGAACACTTGAGCAAGACCTTTCGGCGATCGCTGCCCCATCAAGGATAAAGAACAACTCCTCTCCTAAGCGACAACAGCCTTTGAGGTAGGGAACCAGCGCCGCACTCACTGTACCCACAGGCGATTGAATGGCTCCCTCAGCAAGACGGACGATCCCCCGTACCTCCTTGAGCGCCAATCCTAGGTATCCCTTGGGGGTGTGCAGCAGCGCGATCGTCAACACCGAAATATCCGCATCCAGTGGCTCCAAGTTGAGCAAGTGGGCTAAATCCAGCACCCAAACAATGCGGTTACGAAAGTTCAGCAGTCCCATCACCACTGCGGCCATATTAGGAATCACCGTGAGCTGTTGCGGTGGGATCACCAACACCTGCTGAATCTCAGTCATCGGCAGCAATGCCGTTAATTGGTCGTGGATAACCAAACGCAAATAGGGCGCCCCTTGGGGGCGATCGCGTAGCGTACCCTTTGGGGAATCGCCCCGCCCTTCACCATGATTCAACCAAGGTGCTGCCCCAAGCATCGCTACACCACCACCGACTTCAGTGCCCGCAGGAGATCCTCACGGCTGAAGGGCTTCGTGACATAGGCATCTGCCCCCTGCTTCATTGCCCAAAGGCGGTCTAGCTCTTGGTTTTTCGACGTGCAGACAACAATGGGGAGCTTTTCTGTTTCCGGATTTTTCTTGAGACTGCGGCAAAGTTCAAAGCCGCTCATCCCTGGCATCACCACATCCGTCACCACCACATCGGGCTTGTACTGCGTGACTTTTTCTAGAGCCTCCTTGGCGTCGGTGGCTGCAATGACGGTATAGCCCGATTCCTGAAGAAGCGAGGTAATCAGTGCCATTTCCGAGGGGGTATCTTCCACCACTAAAACCGTCGTCATGTCATCTCCCAAATGTCAATTCAAATAATCGATTACTGTCAATATACTGCCCACAGGTTGCCTGTACTACGTCAAGTACTGAAACACCATTTTTAAGAGTTCCGCTTGGGTAAAGGGCTTGGTCATATAGTCCGTCGCTCCCACGAGGCGGGCTTTAGCGCGGTCAACGAGACCCGTGTTACCCGTGACCATAATGATCGGCACTGACTTAAAGCGTTCATGGTTGCGAATGACTTTACAAAACTTATAACCATCAATGTTGGGCATCCCCACGTCCAGCAGGATCAGATCTGGATTGAGGCGCATCACCTCCATCAGGGCTTTTACAGAATCATTGAGGGCAATGACTTCAAAGGCATCATCCGCCAAAAACCGCTTAATTTCATTGAGCATGGTCGGACTATCGTCAATGCAGATGATCCGATAGGTACGGTTTGGCACTTTTGAGGTAAAAAAGCCACTGCCCAAATCGCCACTCTCCTCTGTAACGGTAGGCGTGGTTTCCTGCCACAAACTGGCATCAAAACTGGGCAGCAAATCAAAGGGATGTTGCGGCTCACGAACGACTACGGCTCCTTTATCAATCAAGGGTAAGAGGCTACGCACCAAGGCAATTTCATTTTGGTTCATGAGCACGGCCAAGTGGCGGAAGCTAAACCCCCGCAACATCGACCCCAAGCGTTGCTGCTGCTCTGGGGTTAAATTGACTTGCGCACCACTAAAGAAGTAGGGGCGCTGAAAAGGCGAGACAATTTTGTGGCCAAGGCTGAGCCACTGCTGAATTCGGGATTTGCACTGCTGAATCAGTCGGGTGGCGTCAAAGCGGCTGACAATTGGCACTTCAACATAGGGCACAAGTTGATGGTGACCGCTCTTGAGATATAAAAACGACTCTAGGACTTCAACGATTAGCCCCTCGACTAGATGGCTAAAGTGCTCTGGGGTAATGATGTCTTGAGTAAGCAACCAGCGCAGACTCTCATATTCATAGATCGGGGTGGGGGTGTTGGCCTGTTCCCATTGCTGTCGGACTTGGACACGTAACTCGCGATCCAAGGCGGAGACGTCCCAGCTCAGTTGCCGCAAATGGCGCTCAAAGCGATCGCCCGGTTCAATCGTGTGGGTAGCATAGACAATACTTCCCTGATCAAAGTAGAGAAACCACTGCTGCCCTTGAACGCTCACCCTGAAGCAACCTGTGCCTCCTGAAGTGCTGAGTTGCTGGAGTAATCGTTCCGGCTGAAGCGTTTCTGTAAACTGTGGTGTTCCCCCGCCACTAAAACCGCGATCTGATGTCATCATATTTAGCCTCCGAGCTGCTACCCCCACCGAAGTTTCGTCCTACTCCGGCAGCAACCAGCGATATTTGACAATAAAACCAATTGAGATGTTTTCCTCTCCTTAAAGTGAGAGATGTGCTTCAGAATACTGGTGTGTTGATTATATTAAGCGGTATCGGCGAAAAAATGAAAGAAAACTTCAGAAAAGTTAATGACCTTCACAAAGGATAGTAGACTACACCCCTTTTCTAAAAAATGACGATGCCTCTGCTTTTTTGCGACTGTTACCAATGACCTCTACACTTGAAGAAAAACTACGGACGGCATTCTCACCAGAACAGGCGCACCTACTGGCGGAAGTAATTCGTGAGGCCTATGACGACTTGGTGAAGGCCAAAGACTTCAATGAACTGAAAGTAATTGTGGCCGATCTGGCTCAAGCCCAGAAGCGGACGGAAGAACGGGTCGATCAACTGACTGTCACTGTTGCAGAACTGGCTCAAGCGCAGAAGCGGACTGAGGAACGAGTTGAAGAACTCGCGCAAGCTCAAAAACGAACGGAAGAACGGCTCGAAGAACTCGCGCAAGCTCAAAAACGAACGGAAGAACGGCTCGAAGAACTGGCGGCAGCTCAGAAACGAACAGAGGAACGAGTGGATCAACTGGCGGCAGCCCAAGAGCGCACCGAGAGAGCAGTGAAACAACTCGCACGCCAAGTGGGTGGACTCAGTGAAGCCTTGGGTGGGTCGCTGGAAGACCTCGCCCTTGAGGTGGTGCCAGAGATTCTGGAATATCGCTGGGGCATGGAAATAGAGTTCTGTGACCGCGACACCCTCCCCCTGCGCAATGGGGAGTATGAATTTGATTTAGTGATTCGGGGTCAGGTGGCAGGGCGACCAATCTTGGTACTCGGGGAAGTGAAAAGCAACATCACCGAATCAGAGGTAGAGCGATTTTTGAATCTTGTGGCTCAGGTGGAAGCGCCCGAGGAGATTCGTCCCCTCTTTTTTGGCTATCGCGTTGAGCGTGCAGCTAAAGCGTTGATTCGCGATCGCGATGCGGTAATGGTCACCACACGCGGCAAGTACTTTCCCTAGAATGGGAATATGGCTAATCAACACTAGCAATGACCTCTGCACTCGAAGAAAAACTACGGGCAGCGTTCTCGCCAGAACAGGCGCACCTACTGGCGGAAGTGATCCGTGAGGCCTATGACGACTTGGTGAAGGCCAAAGACTTCAACGAACTAAAGGCGATTGTCGCGGATCTGGCGCAAGCCCAGAAGCGCACGGAAGAACGGGTGGATCAACTGACTGTCACCGTTGCAGAACTGGCTCAAGCGCAGAAACGGACGGAAGAACGGGTAGAAGAACTGGCGGCAGCTCAGAAACGAACAGAGGAACGAATGGATCAACTGGCGGCAGCCCAAGAGCGCACCGAGAGAGCGGTCAAACAACTCGCACGCCAAGTGGGTGGACTCAGTGAAGCCTTGGGTGGGTCGCTGGAAGACCTCGCCCTTGAGGTGGTGCCAGAGATTCTGGAATATCGCTGGGGCATGGAAATTGAGTTCTGTGACCGCGACACCCTCCCCCTGCGCAATGGGGAGTATGAATTTGATTTAGTGATTCGGGGTCAGGTGGCAGGGCGACCAATCTTGGTACTCGGGGAAGTAAAAAGCAACATCACCGAATCAGAGGTGGAGCGATTTTTGAATCTTGTGGCTCAAGTGGAAGCGCCCGAGGAGATTCGCCCCCTCTTCTTTGGCTATCGCGTTGAGCGTGCAGCCAAGGCGTTGATTCGCGATCGCGACGCGGTAATGGTCACCACCCGCGGTAAATACTTCCCGTAAAAAAATCCCCCTCCACAGGGGAGAGGGATCTAGGGTGAGGGCAAATTCACCCGCTCTAGAACGTGAACGTAGTCCGAATCACGCCTTGCAGAATCGGCTGACCAGAAATAACCCCACCCCCATTGGTATTGTTGGGGTTGATAATCGCTGTGAAGATAGGCGTGATGCTGATGTTGTCACTGATGGGGAATTTGTAAAAGGCCTCAATGTTAACTTGGTTAGCATTATTGAAGACGCCGCCAAAGGAAGGAGCACTGTTGATAAACGGCGCACCCGCCGCTGCCGCCAGTACTGAACCTGGCACCAGCAAGTCTTTGTAGCCAATACCGGCCATAAAGTTATAGGCCATCATGCCAGCTGCTCCACCAACACCAGGAGGCGTAGGCAAGTCAGAGAATGGTAGGGGCGAAACATTGGGAAAGTAGCCATTGGGAATCCCTGCTACCCCTGCACGGCCAAAGATGCCCAAGCGACCCAGATTGAGCTCAAAGTTGATGCCCCCCGCTTGCGCCTCAATGCCATAGGTTTTGGAGTAGGTACCTTGAAGCTTCACCACATAACTGTTGCGACCATTGCCAAAGGTGTTGGCATACTCCAACTCCAAGGAAGCTTGGTAGGGATCACCCGCAAACCCACCCCCCGGACTTGGAGGGGCAATGCCAGAATTAGCTCGTCCTGGCTCTGCCGCAAGATACAATGCCCGCACGGTAAAAGGACCTTCATTGGGGTTCCACTGGATAGCAACCCCTGCACCCCCTAGGTAGTTCATGGCGTAGGGCACAATGAAGGGGTTGTTGAGGAAGAAGTAAGTGCCAAAGTCACTAGCAGGAGAGTTCGCCCAGCTATTGGTGTCAATGATATCGCTCGGATAGAACCGTGTCCCTGCAGTAATGGTGATATCTTGGGTGGGCTTAAACGTATAGGCTAGGCGGTATAGCTCCACATTCGGACCAAAGTTCGACCAGTAGTACTGGCTGGGGCTAAAGTAGGGAAGCGGCCCCAGTGCATTATTAAATGTATTGCCAGGTCCGAGGGTCGAGCCTGTTTGCAAACCCAGACCATAGGTGCTAATGGCATCGCGACCGCCATTGCCCGTAGACAGCGTGGTTTGCAGCAAATCAGTGCCGGTAAAGCTGGTATTCAGGTTCAGCAGCACCCCAGCAATAACGGTGGGATTCGTGCGACCAGGGGCATCGGTAAGGCCAAGTGGACCAACTCCAAGTGGAGGTGCAACCGAAGGATTTGGACTACTGGGACGACCACCGTACTGCACCGACATCACCGCCGTACCCGTGAGCTTGGTCGTTGTCGAGAACTGGGTGGCTTCAAGGGCAGCGGTGCGGGCTTCGAGGTTGTCCACGCGACCGCGCAGGGTGGCGAGTTCAGCAGCGAACTCATCCATGAGTCTCTGAAGCGTAGCGAGGTCTTCTTTGGTGGCAAAGCGATCGCTAATCACATCGAGGCAGGCGTTCAATGCTGCTGCCATTTCATAACGGGTGGCGGCACGGTTGCCACGGAAGGTGCCATCAGGATACCCCGCGATACAGCCATACTTTTCAACCAAGGAGGCGAGGGCTTGGTAGGCCCAGTCGGTGGGACGCACGTCAGACAGCTGCGAGACAGAGGTCACCTGCCCCATGGATTCTTCGTTGGCCAGAAGCTGATTGACAGAGGTAATCGTGCTCGAAGCGTCTGCAATGGTGTTGGGGGCAGGCAGTGCTTCAGAAACTTGGAGATTTTGTGGTTCAGCAGCAATTAGGTTTTCGAAGTTGGCGGGTTCATTCGCGGTAGCAATGTTAGCCCCTGCGACCACACCCAGTAGGCTCAAGCTACCTGCTAACAGGTACGTCTTTTTCACGATGTTACTCCTCACTCACGAGCGTCTGGGTTCGGCAGATGGATAAACTCACTCTGCTGTTCCCTAGTACTTAGCTTACACAATATAGCTTAAATGTGTTGCAAGCCGATTATGCAAGTTCTAATAGATCCTAAGTGCTTCCCCTTTGATTTGTCAAATACTTTGTTTTGATTTGTTGACACTGGAATTTTATTCGTCTGGCTGGCGTGGTACGAGCTGCACACAAGGAGCCTTTCTGATAGAGGGGGTGGCAACCAGAGAAGTTCTGCCTAGTCGGTACAATAGAAAGTACAGCCAAGATTTCATAGATGCAATGACCTCTGTCCTCGAAGAAAAGCTGCGGGCGGCGTTTCCTCCCGAACAAGCGCATCTGCTTGCAGAAGTCATCCATGAAGCCTACAACGATTTGGTGAAAGCAAGAGACTTCAATGAGCTGAAGTCCATCGTAGGCGAATTAGCTCAAGCCCAAAAACGCACTGAAGAGCAAGTTGAAGAACTCGCCCAAGCCCAAAAACGCACTGAAGAACGGGTTGAAGAACTCGCCCAAGCTCAAAAACGCACTGAAGAACGGGTTGAAGAACTCGCCCAAGCTCAAAAACGCACTGAAGAACGAGTGGATCAGCTAGCTGTTGCTGTTGCAGAACTGGCTGAAGCGCAAAAGCGCACTGAACGAGCCGTCAAACAACTTGCACGCCAAGTGGGCGGCCTCAGTGAAGCTCTCGGTGGCTCCCTAGAAGACCTTGCTCTGGAAGTGGTGCCCGAAATCCTAGAACATCGCTGGGGCATGGAAATCGAATTTTGTGAGCGGGATACCCTGCCGCTGCGCAACGGCAGTTATGAGTTTGACTTAGTGATTCGCGGCCGCATAGAAGGACGACCAGTGTTAGTGCTAGGGGAAGTCAAAAGTAACATTACTGAATCAGAAGTGGAGCGTTTTTTGGATCTTGTGTCTCAAGTAGAGGCCAACGAGGAGATTCGCCCTCTGTTTTTTGGCTATCGCGTTGAGCGGGCAGCCAAGGCGTTGATTCGCGATCGCGGTGCGGCAATGGTCACCACAAGGGGCAAATACTTTCCTGATTGAATGAAGTACCCATCACGCTTCTTGGGTTGGCGCGGCATCTGCTGCATGGTAGGAGCTACGTACAAGAGGCCCCGATCGCACGTGGGAAAAGCCGAGTTCGCGGGCAATCTTGCCCAAGGTGTTAAATTCTTCAGGTGTCCAATACTTGACCACAGGCAAATGACTCAACGAGGGGGGCAGGTATTGTCCCAAGGTCAGGCGATCGCACCCCACGGCTCGCAAATCTTTTAGAGTTTGAATCACCTCTGCTTCGGTTTCTCCCAAGCCCAACATCAAGCCCGACTTGGTGGGAAGGTGGGGATTCAGTTCCTTAACCGTGGTCAAGACCCGCAGTGAACTCTCATAGGTGGCACCCCGTCGCACCGGGCCTTGCAAGCGGCGTACAGTTTCGAGGTTGTGGTTGTAGCAGGCAGGCTGTGCCGCCACAATTTGGGCAATGCAGTTCCGTTGGCTCAAGCGTCCCCGATCCATACGAAAGTCGGGGGTGAGGACTTCAATTTCCGTGCCGGGACAGCGTTGGCGAATCGCGTGCATGGTCGCAACAAATTGACCCGCCCCCTGATCGGCTAGGTCATCGCGAGCCACAGAGGTTAAAACTACATAGCGCAATCCTAAGGTAGCCACAGCAGCCGCAATTTTTGCTGGTTCCTCTGGATCAACGGCAGCAGGAGCGTGGCCTTTCTCCACTTGGCAAAAAGCGCAGGCACGGGTACAGGTGGCGCCTAAGAGTAAAAAAGTGGCGGTTTTTTGGGCATAGCATTCACCGCGATTGGGACAGCGCCCCTCTTCACAGATGGTGTGGATGCCATAGTGGCGCACGAGGCGTTGCACGGTGGAGATCTCACTGGCTTTGCCAAGGGGTTTGCGCAGCCACGGCGGCAGGGGTTGGGAGATAGTCATAGAGTCGGGTTAATCCTGAAAATAGGGGAGAGGCGAGCTAGATACAAAACTTGATTAACTATCGAGTCTATTTATTAAGTAACTGTAAATGATCCCTAGGGGTGCGCCTAGGGGGCGATCGCTTCTATGGCAGGATCAATAGCGACGTTACCGCAGGTATGCCACAGAACCTATGAGTGATCAGCCACGCCCAACGGTCATTATTACGGGTGCATCCTCTGGAGTCGGATTGTATGCCACCAAAGCCTTAGCTAATCGGGGCTGGCACGTTGTTATGGCCTGCCGCAATCTTGAAAAAGCAGAGCAAGCCGCCAAAGACTTGCAGATTCCGCCGCAGGCCTACACGATTTTGCATTTGGACTTGTCCTCGTTGGCCAGTGTGCGCGGCTTTGTGGAGTCATTTCGGGCATTGAATCGCCCCTTGCGTGCCCTTGTCTGCAATGCCGCTGTCTATTATCCCCTGCTCAAGGAACCGATCTACAGTGTGGATGGCTATGAAATCAGTGTGGCCACCAACCATTTGGGGCACTTTCTTTTGGCCAACCTCCTCCTCGATGATTTGAAGAAGTCTCCCGAAAGCGATAAGCGCTTGGTGATTCTCGGCACGGTGACGGCCAACCGCAAAGAACTCGGCGGCAAAATTCCCATTCCTGCTCCCCCCGATTTGGGTAACCTCGAAGGCTTTGAGAAGGGCTTCAAGAAACCCATCGCCATGATTAACGGCAAGCCCTTCAAGTCGGGCAAGGCCTATAAAGACAGCAAGCTCTGCAATATGCTCACGGTGCGGGAACTACATCGCCGCTTCCATGATTCGACGGGGATTGTCTTTAGCTCCTTGTATCCGGGCTGTGTGGCGGACACCCCCCTCTTTCGCAACCACTTTCCCCTCTTCCAGAAGCTCTTCCCCCTCTTCCAGAAAAACATCACGGGGGGCTATGTCAGTCAAGAACTAGCGGGTGAGCGCGTCGCAATGGTGGTGGCCGACCCAGAGTTTCGCCAGTCGGGGGTGCACTGGAGTTGGGGTAACCGCCAAAAAGAGGGCCGCAAAGCCTTTGTCCAAGAACTCTCGGCAGAGGGCAGTGATGAGCAAAAAGCGCGTCGCCTGTGGGAGTTGAGCGAAAAACTGGTGGGTTTGGCCTAGCCGATGCAGTGGTGGTTGCCCCTCGGCGTTAGTCTTGCCCTTGTCATCGAGACGGGGGCGATCGCCAGCTCAGCACCAGAAACAGTGGTGAGCCAATTTTATCAGTGGTGGGTGCGAAACCAAGATCAAGGCCGCCAACGGTTCTCTCAGCAGCGAGCAGCGTTTACGCCCGATCTATACCAGCAGTTGATGCAAGCCTTTCGCAAACAGCCACGGGATGGCGCTTGGCTAGACTTTGATCCCTTTTCCTTTACCCAAGTGAGTACTCAAGGGGTGAAAGTGCGCAACGTGCGGCGATCGCCCAATCATCCCCAAGTGGCGGAAGTGGATATTGAGGTTATGGTAGGTCTACGGGGGCGATCGGGAACGCCTGTGCCGATAAAAGTACTCCTGCGCCAAGGGGGCGATCGCTGGCAAATTGATAACCTGATCTACCTGAGCACGTGGGACAACCTGCGCTGTCTGCTGCGGGACATCAACCGCTAGTGAACCTTAACGTCTTCTTCCATTCCTCTGGCTGAGCTTGCCGCTATGGTGGAAGTGATCCTTGCCATTGCAGGACGGATGTATGTCACAGCAAGATTTTGGCGTCATTGGCCTCGCTGTCATGGGGGAAAACCTTGCCCTCAATGTGGAGCGAAATGGATTCTCCGTGGCGGTTTATAATCGCACCCCCGCCCGCACTGAAGCTTTCATGGCCGAACGAGCCGCCGGCCGTCGCTTCAAGGCCACCTATCGTCTTGAGGAATTTGTGGCGTCGCTGTCGCGTCCCCGCCGCATTTTGGCGATGGTCAAAGCCGGCAAACCCGTGGATGACCTGATCCAGCAACTCAAGCCACTCCTTGAACCGGGCGACATTCTCATTGATGGGGGCAACTCCCTCTACACGGATACCGAACGCCGCGTTGCTGAAATGGAGGCAGTAGGGCTGTGCTTCTTTGGCATGGGCGTCAGTGGCGGTGAAGAAGGTGCCCTCAATGGTCCGAGTCTCATGCCCGGTGGCAGTCGGGAGGCCTATCAAGCCCTCGAACCCATTCTCACCAAAATTGCAGCGCAAGTTGATGATGGCCCCTGTGTCACCTACATTGGGCCGGGGGGATCGGGGCACTTTGTCAAGATGGTGCACAACGGTATTGAGTATGGCGATATGCAACTCATTGCCGAGGCCTATGACCTGCTGAAAAACCTCCTTGGCCTCAATCACCAGCAACTTCATGAGGTTTTCAAAAGTTGGAATGAGACCCCCGAACTCAACTCATTTTTGATTGAAATTACTAGCCAGATTTTCACCTATATTGACCCAGAAACCCATTTGCCCCTTGTGGATGTGATTGTGGATGCGGCAGGTCAAAAGGGAACCGGTCGCTGGACGGTGGAAAGTGCCCTTGAAATGGGGGTGGCCATTCCAACGATTACCGCTGCCGTGAATGCCCGCATCATGTCCTCCATCAAAGCCGAACGGATGGCGGCTGCCCAAGTCCTCCCCGGCCCTGCGGCTCACTTTAGCGGCAATAGGCAAGAATTCATTGACAAAATTCGCGATGCCCTCTACTGCTCAAAGATTTGCTCCTATGCCCAAGGGATGGCGCTGATTGCCAAAGGCTCCCAAGAACTCTTTGATAATCAACTAAACCTTGGCGAGATTGCCCGCATCTGGAAAGGGGGCTGCATTATTCGCGCTGGCTTCCTGAATAAGATCAAGCAGGCCTACAGCGAAAATCCCCAACTGGCCAATCTGCTGCTGGCGCCGGAGTTTCGGCAAACCATCCTCGATAAACAGGCGGCGTGGCGGGAGGTGTTGGTGGAGGCGACCCGTGCTGGGATTGCTGTGCCCGCCTTTGGCGCGTCCTTGGAGTACTTCGATAGCTATCGGCGCGATCGCCTGCCGCAAAATCTCACCCAAGCACAGCGGGATTTCTTTGGTGCCCATACCTACGAGCGGATCGATAAACCGGGAACCTTCCATACGGAGTGGGTACCGATTCAGGAGGCAGGAAAAGCATCCATTTAAGAGGTAGGCAGTAGCGTTGGCGGCGTTGTTCCCCAAGGGGGCAATTCTTTAGCTTATCTTAAGAATTAGGCGAGTGATTTGCTTGCCCGCGATCATCCTGCACTTTGGGGAGGCCAAGAAGCCTTGCATCCGTTTTTACGACTGCTGCACCACAGCCAACGCTACCAACGCCAAGTGGGGCTTGCCTCCCTCTACTCTATCCTCAATAAAATTTTTGATCTCGCTCCCCCCGTTCTGATTGGGATTGCTGTGGATCTGGTGGTGAAGCAGCAGGATTCCCTCTTCGCCCGCTGGGGGCTGGTGACCTTTGAGCAGCAACTGTTGGCCTTGGCCGGCCTATCATTTGTGATCTGGAGCTTGGAATCCCTCTTTGAGTATGCCTATGCCCGCAGTTGGCGCAACCTAGCCCAGCAGATTCAACACGACCTGCGCCTTGAGACCTATGCCCATGTCCAAGAGATGGATTTGGCGTTTTTTGAAGAACGCAGCAGTGGGGTGTTGCTCTCGATTCTCAATGATGACATTAACCAACTCGAGCGCTTTTTGGATGGCGGTGCCAACGAGGTGTTGCAAGTCACAACCACCGTCTTAGTGATTGGTGGGATTTTCTTTTATTTGGCGCCCAATGTGGCGATCTGGGGGATGCTGCCGATGCCCTTTATTCTCTGGGGATCCGTCATCTTTCAGCGGCGACTCGCCCCTCGTTATGCCGATGTGCGGGAAAAGGCGGGACGCCTCAACGAACGCTTGGCTAACAATATCTCAGGTATTCAAACGATCAAGAGCTTTACTGCCGAGGCTTACGAATTGGAGCGCCTGCGCTGGGATAGTGAAGCCTACCAACAGAGTAATCGCCGCGCCATTCGCCTCAGTGCTGCCTATATTCCCCTGATTCGCTTTGTGATCCTCTTTGGCTTTACGGGAACGTTGGTGCTGGGTGGCTTTGCCGCTTTTCAGGGGCGCTTGGATGTGGGCGCCTACAGCACGATGGTCTATCTGATTCAACGGTTGCTCTGGCCCTTGACCCGTTTGGGGGAAACACTGGATCAGTATCAGCGAGCCATGGCCTCAACGCAACGGGTGCTGAATTTGCTGGAAACGCCGATTGCGATTTGTACGGGCGATCGCCCCCTTGATCCGCGCCATGTCAAAGGAGAGGTGCGCTTTGAATGCGTTAGCTTTGCCTACGCGGGTCGGGCGCCGGTGCTAAAAAATGTCAGCTTGCACGTGCCTGCAGGTCAGACGATCGCCATTGTCGGCTCCACGGGATCCGGCAAAAGTACCCTTGTGAAATTGTTACTGCGGTTCTATGAGGTGCAAGAAGGGCGCATTCTCATTGATGGGGTGGATATTCGCGAGTATCGGCTGCGGGACTTGCGCCGTGCCATTGGTTGGGTGAGTCAGGATGTCTTTCTCTTCCATGGCACCGTCTTTGAGAACATTGCCTATGGCAGCCCCCAGGCCACCCTAGCAGACGTTGTGCATGCTGCAAAATTGGCGGAAGCCCATGACTTTATCGAGCAACTGCCCCAAGGTTACGACACGGTGGTCGGCGAACGGGGGCAAAAACTCTCCGGCGGTCAGCGGCAGCGGCTGGCGATCGCCCGCGCCCTGCTCAAAGATCCACCGATTCTAGTACTCGATGAAGCCACCTCCGCCGTGGATAACGAAACCGAAGCCGCCATCCAGCGATCGCTAGCCCACATTACCGCCCATCGCACCACCATTGCCATTGCCCACCGCCTCTCGACGATTCGCCACGCCGACTGCATTTACGTTCTAGAGCAGGGCGACATTGTTGAACAGGGGACACACGAAGCACTCTTGGCGCAGCAGGGCGTCTATTACGGCCTCTGGCAAGTCCAGGCCGGCCAGCTCCTCCCTGAAGGTTAGGGTGTGAGGTTATAGCGTGCCCGCTCAGCGGCTGTTTTCTCGCGATCCAGTTTCAAGATCAGCACTGCCAAGGGGGGCAAGCAGAGATCAAGGGAGTAGCGGCGGTTGTGGTAAGGCCACTCATCCGCCCATTTACCGCCCAAGTTACCCATGTTGCTACCGCCATACTCGCGGGCATCACTGTTAAACAATTCACTATAGAAGCCATGCTCCGGCACGCCAATGCGGTAGTGGCTGTGGGGCTGTGGTGTAAAGTTACAGACGACAACCACAAAATCTTGGTAGTCCTTATCCCAGCGGATAAAGGACACAACGCTATGGCGGTTATCGCTACAGTCAATCCACTCAAAGCCCTCCTGTTTGAAATCTTGGGTGTAGAGGGCAGGTTGTGAACGGTAGAGGCGATTGAGATCCTCAAAGAAGCGTTTGGTTTGCTGGTGGGGTTCGTATTGCAGCAGGTGCCACTCTAAATCGCTCCAGACATTCCACTCGCTCCATTGGGCAAACTCCATCCCCATGAACATTGTTTTCTTGCCGGGGTGAGTGAACATGTAGGCAAATAAACAGCGCAGATTGGCGAATTTCTGCCAGCGATCGCCCGGCATTTTGCCAATGATGTGACTCTTGCCGTGCACCACCTCATCATGGGAGAGCGCCAGCATGAAGTTCTCGCTGTGGTGATACCACATACTGAAGGTGACATTGTTTTGGTGGAACTGGCGGAACCACGGATCCATGCTGAAGTAGTCCAGAATATCGTGCATCCAACCCATATTCCACTTCAGGTTGAAGCCCAATCCCCCCATGTAGGTCGGCCAAGAGACCATCGGCCAGGCCGTTGACTCCTCCGCGATCGAGAGAATCCCCGGAAAGTAGCTAAAGATCACGTGGTTCACTTGGCGCAGGAAGTTGGCCGCCTCTAAATTTTCCCGTCCGCCATACTCATTGGGTACCCACTCACCCTCCTTGCGGGCATAGTCAAGATAGAGCATCGAGGCCACGGCATCCACGCGAATACCATCAATGTGGTACTTGTCAAACCAAAAGAGAGCATTGGCCACCAGAAAATTGCGCACTTCGTGGCGACCATAGTTAAAGACAAGGGTGCCCCATTCCTTGTGTTCGCCCTTGCGCGGATCCGCGTGTTCGTAGAGGTGGGTGCCATCAAAGAAGGCGAGGCCGTGGCCATCCTTGGGAAAGTGCCCCGGTACCCAATCCACAATCACACCAATACCGTTTTGGTGGCACTGATCCACGAAATACATAAAGTCCTGGGGACTGCCATGGCGAGAGGTGGGGGCGTAGTAGCCAGTGACTTGATAACCCCAAGAGCCATCGAAGGGATGCTCAGCAACGGGCAAGAGTTCAATGTGGGTGTAGCCCAATTCCTTGACGTAGGGAATGAGTTTGGCCGCCAATTCGCGATAGGTGAGAAAGCGTGCCCAGGGCTTGAGTTCTGCCACCTGTACGGGTTCTTGGGGTTGGCCATCAGCACCAATAGGGGGGTCTTCCATTGAGGCGTGGAGCCACGATCCTAAATGCACCTCAAAGACGGAAATCGGCTGCGTCAGGGGGTCGGTGTGGCGCCGTTTTTCTAGCCAGTCGTTATCGCCCCATTCGTAGCTGTTGAGGTCGGTGACAATAGAGGCGGTCTTGGGACGCGGTTCTTGGTAAAAGCCGTAGGGATCTGATTTTTCGTAGATGTGGCCGTCTTGGTTCTTAATTTCGTACTTATAGTGCTCGCCCACACCCAAGCCGGGGATAAAGAGTTCCCAGATGCCATTGCCGCGCCGTGCCATTTGGTGTTTGCGGCCATCCCAGTGGTTAAAGTTGCCAATGACAGAGACATTGCGGGCATTGGGTGCCCAGACGGCAAAATACACCCCTGCAACGCCATCGACTGTGAGCAGGTGTGCCCCGAGTTTTTCATAGATGCGGTGGTGATTGCCCTCGGCAAAGAGATGAATATCAAAATCCGTCAGCTTTGAGGAGCGGAAGGCATAGGGATCGTAGATCACCCGCTCGTGGCCATTTTCATAAATTTTCAGTTGATAATTATTCAGTTCCGGCAGAGGAATGCGGCATTCAAAAAAGTGGGGGTGGTGCACTGGCGTCATCGGATATTCTTGCCGCTGCTCTGGACAGAGGACACTCACCCGTTCGGCATTGGGTAAATAGGCGCGTACCGCCCACATGGATTGGCCATTCTCACTGATCTGGTGACATCCCAAAATTTCAAAGGGATCGTGGTGCTGGTTGGAAACAATGCGGTCAATCTGTTCGGGCGAAACGGTCATATTTTTATACTTTCGTAAAATATAGAGACAATACTATAGAAAAGTTAACAGTTAGAATGCTCCCCTTGACAAGGGCACAGACGCTATTTCTCTGGCTTCTCTTGATCGGTGGCGTGGGCTAAGAGTCCTTGGAGTAGCTCTCGCAATAGGCTCGGTCCTTGGTAAATCCAACCGGTGTAGAGTTGCACCAGTGTTGCACCGGCTGCTAGTTTTTCGATTACATCCTCTGGCGTGAAAATCCCCCCCACCCCAATAATCGGCAGAGTGCCTTGGGTCTCTTTGTGGATAAAGCGAATCACGGCGGTAGCGCGATCGCGCAAAGGGGCACCACTGAGACCTCCCGCCTCGTCCGCCGGCGATCGCCCCGTCTGCGGAATCATCTGGGTTTTTAGCCCCTCCCGTGCCACTGTGGTATTGGTGGCCACAATGCCGGCGAGTTCATAGGTTTGAATCAGATCAAGAATTGCCGCAATCTGCTCCCAACTCAAATCGGGGGCAATTTTCAGAAGCAGGGGCTTGCGGGGGTGATTGGCGGTTTGTAGCGTCTCCAAAATGGGTTCTAGTTGTTCCTTGGCTTGCAGATCCCGTAACCCCGGTGTGTTGGGAGAACTCACATTAATCACGAAATAATCGCCAAGGGGATACAGGCGGCGAAAACTGGCTAAGTAATCCTCTTTTGCAGCTTCCAAAGGGGTGATTTTTGACTTGCCCAAATTGATACCGATGGGAATCGTTGGCGGGGGCGATCGCTCCAAAAGGGCGGCCATGGCCTCTGCGCCGGCATTATTAAACCCCATGCGATTAATCGCCGCGCGATCGGCTGTTAGGCGAAAGAGGCGCGGACGCGGATTTCCCGGTTGTGGCTGCCAAGTGACGGTGCCCAACTCCGCAAAGCCAAAGCCAAAGGCCGACCAGACACTGCGGGCGACACCATTCTTATCAAACCCTGCCGCCAAACCAATGGGATTGGGAAAGCGTAGTCCCCACATTTGCCGCTCTAAACGGGGATCTGCAAGGGCATAGCGTTGCTGAAGTTGCTGCCGCAGCCAAGTGCTCAGGGCACGATCCTGATTAAGCCACCCACAGAGGGAGATAAACTGCTGGTGCAGAAATTCTGGATCCGCCTGCAACCCAGAAAAAAGAAGTGGCCGCAGCAGGTGCCGATAAGGATCAATGGCCATTCAGACTGCCATTCCCCCACCTAAAGGGTTGAATGGTCAACACTATGCCCCTAGTCCAGATAGCCCATGAGGACGGGTGAATCATCAATGATATTAGAAGCCACAGGCCGTTCCCCAGCGGAATAATAGGTTTCAGCAATGTGCAGGCCACTGGTGGTAATCGGACGAATGCCCATCCAATTCACTGTTTCGACAATTTCAAAGTCATCCGCTGCCACGGGGCGCACCCCCATGATGTTCAGGGTTTCAACCACGCGGAAATTGGTGGCCACGATGGGGCGAATACCGGCGGAGTTGATGCTGTCGTAGATTTGCAGGCCACTGCTGAGCACCGGACGCTCGCCGGCATCTTTGATCATGTGCACCACTTGCACGGGACTGGCTTCAATGGGACGCAAGCCGGCACTATTAAAGGTTTGCCATACCACGATGTCGCTGGCTGTGGTTGTGCCTGCAGGGGCAAGAGCGGTTTTTTCGGCAAGGGAAACCATTTGACCGCTATTTTCTTTGGCGGGCGGGTTGCTGCGACGGGCGGGACGGCTAGCTTTGGCCGTGGGTTCTTCGGGGGGTGGGGTTTGAGGCGTTTCAGTCATGGCGATCGCTCCTAATGCAATAATTCAATCCTACAGGTGAATTCGTATGCAAGCATTCTATATCTCTAGTCCTTGATCATAGCAGCCCAAGAGGAGTGCCAGCGGTTTGAGAGATTCCTTTCGGTGCAGGAATGGTTGGCTTTTCAAGCGTGCAGCAGAGGCATCATGTCGCTGGGTGCCCCTTGGCCAATCACTTTGCCACGATCCAGAACAATGGCACCGTCCGCTTGCGCCAGTTCATCGAGACGGTGGGTGACCCACAGTGCGGTGATCCCTTGGCTGTTGACCAGTTGGCGCACGTAGCCTAGGAGTTCCCGCTGGCTATCGGGGTCAAGGAGTGCCGTGGGTTCATCGAGCAATAGCACCCGACAATGGCGAGCGATCGCCCCGGCAATGGCTACCCGCTGTTTTTGGCCGCCACTGAGGGCATAGATGGGACGGCGTTCTAGCCCCTGTAAATTCACAGCTTGTAGGGCGGCACTGACGCGCTCGCGCACCTGCCAATAGTTGAGGGATTCACCATTGAGACTAAAGGCAATATCCGCACCGACACTGGGCATCACCAGTTGGTGATCGGGGTTCTGGAAGACAAAGCCAAGGGGTTGCTCCACATAGACTTCACCGCTTTGGGGCTGCAAGAGACCTCCCAAAATACGCACCAGTGTTGACTTACCACTGCCATTGCGGCCGAGGAGCATCCATAGTTGCCCCCGCGGGATTTCTAGGGACACCCGATCCAGCACTAAAACCTCTGGCGACCAGCCAAAGGAGACCTCTTTGAGATGAATTGCTGGGGGGATTGCCGCCATGGGTTTTTGGACAATGCTCATGTTTTTCGGTAGGGTGAGGATGACCCCCAATTGGGTTGTCGTGCACCAAGTAAGGGAGCGGCTATGCAAGATGGATTATACATTGTCCTCATCAGTATTCATGGTTTGATTCGGGGCGATCGCCTTGAACTAGGACGAGATGCCGATACGGGAGGACAAACGCGCTATGTGGTCGAACTGGCAAAAACCCTTGCAGCCCATCCCCGGGTGGCGCAGGTGGATTTGGTCACTCGTCTGATTCCCGATGCCAAGGTCAGCCCCGACTATGCCCAGCCCATTGAGCGAATTGGCGATCGCGCCCGCATTGTCCGCCTAGCCTGTGGTCCTCGCCGCTATTTGCGCAAGGAAGTGCTTTGGCCCTATTTAGACGTATTTGCCGATGAACTGTTGCGCCATCTCCGCCAAAGTGGCCGCATGCCCGATGTGATCCACAGTCACTATGCCGATGCCGGTTATGTGGGCTGCCGTGTTGCCGGTTGGTTGGGGGTTCCCCTTGTTCACACTGGGCATTCCCTCGGCCGGGTCAAGCGACAGCGACTCCTTGCCCAGGGTAGTAAGCCCGATGCCATTGAGGAGCAGTTTCACTTTACGACTCGCATTGAAGCCGAGGAGCAAACCCTTGCCAGTGCCGCACTCATTATTGCCAGTACCCATCAGGAGGTCGAAGAGCAGTATCGCCTCTACGATCAATACGATCCGGCACGGATGGCCGTTATTCCGCCGGGGGTAGATACCCGCCGTTTCTATCCAGGGCCTGTCCCTGCCGATTTACCCTTTCGCAAGGAATTGCGTCGCTTTTTAGTGGAACCGGAAAAGCCCTTTATCTTTTGCCTCTCCCGGCCAGTACCGCGCAAGAACGTGGCTGCGTTGCTCAATGTCTATGGCACTGATCCCTTTTTACAGGAGCGAGCGAATCTGGTCTTAGTACTCGGCAATCGCACCGATATTAGCAAGATGGAGGCCAGCCCTCGCCAGGTGTTGACCGAACTCTTTTTGCTGGTCGATCGCTATGACCTCTATGGCAAAGTCGCCTATCCGAAAACCCACACCAGTGATGAAGTCCCCGATCTTTACCGTTTAGCCGCGCAGCAACGGGGCGTCTTTATCAACCCTGCCCTCACTGAACCCTTTGGCCTGACGCTCATTGAAGCGGCTGCCTGTGGATTACCGATTTTGGCGACAGCGGATGGCGGGCCGCAGGAGATTATCCGCCACTGTCGCAATGGGTTGCTCTTTGATGCCCTTGATCTAGAAGCCATTCGCAGTGCCTTGCATCAAGCCTTTCAAAGTGATAGTCAGTGGCAGACTTGGGCAGACAATGGCCTGAAGGGGGTACAAGCCCACTACTCTTGGCGCAGTCATGTGGAGATGTATCTGCACGCCCTTGCTCAACTGGCGGAAAAATCAGTCTTGCCCGTGTTGAGTGTGCAACGCCAACCGGCTCAGTACCAGAGTAATAAACTGCCAACGACGCTGACACGGAACCGCCTGCTCACCCTCGAACGCCTGTTGATTAGTGATATTGACAATACCTTGATTGGCGATCGCCCGGCCTTGGAGCGACTCTTAACGCTTCTGCAACGCCGTCCTGAAATGGGCTTTGGGGTGGCAACGGGGCGTCATCTCGAAATTACCCTAGAGATCCTCCATGAATGGGGCGTGCCGATTCCCGATGTTTTAATTACGTCCGTGGGCAGTGAAATTCACTATGGCCCTCACTTGGTTCCCGACACCAGTTGGCAGCAGCACATTAGCTATCGCTGGGAACCCCAACGGGTGAGAGACACCCTCGCCGATGTGGCAGGCCTGACGCTGCAACCCCCAGAAAATCAACGCTCCCACAAAATTAGCTACAACGTGGATACCACGGTTCTCCCCAGCATTACCCCGGTCTTGCGTTTACTGCGACAGCAGAAACTCCATTGTCGGCCAATTTTCTCCCACAATCAGTTCTTGGATATTTTGCCCCTGCGTGCCTCTAAAGGCGATGCCCTGCGCTATCTTGCCCTCAAGTGGGGCTATCCGCTGCAAAAACTGTTGGTGGCTGGGGACTCTGGCAATGACGAGCAAATGCTGACGGGGAATACCCTTGCTGTTGTTGTGGGCAATCACAGTCCGGAATTGGAAAAGTTGCGCGATCGCCCCCATATTTACTTTGCTCAAGGTCACTATGCCCAAGGGATTCTCGAAGCGATTGAACACTATGGCTTCTAACGAAAAGCCTGCGATAACGTCAAACTAGAAATGCCCTTGGCGCGGTAATCGGCAAGAATCTGAGCCAGTGCCTCCACTGTCGGTTGTCGCGTGGGATTGAGTTGAGGATAGCTCTGCAGTGCCAAGTTGAACTCCGTGCCATCCTGCATCAGCCAGTGACTCCCCCGCTAGCACGCTAGAGAGCTTGGGTTCCTTGAATTAGCCATTCGCCACCAACATTGACTAAAGTAAAGCGTAACGTTTGATAAAAATCTTGACCAGAGTTCATTATGTAGTGAAGATTTGCATCAACAACGGCTCTATCTGAAGTTAAACCGACAACTTCAGTACTATAAACATCAACGTACTGCACTTTAGTCCACCAATCGATGTATGAACCATAGCCGTTGGGGTGTGCTGAGGCATCATTTTGGAAAGAGCTGGTCAATTGATGCCATGCTGCCTCGTAATTGCCAGCGTTAATCAGAGCATAGTAATTTTCAACAAAAAGGCTGGGATCAGGGAGCAGCTCCGGGTCAAGCAGGACGCGTTCGCTAGCACTTGCAGGGGGTGGGGGCGTAGAAACAGTTTCTGGGGTTGGCAACGGAGATTCAATAGGGGGCGATTGGTCAGGAGTTTCTGCGACTTCAGTAGGGGAATTGGCTAGCGAGGGAGGGCGGGGTTCTAGGCGGTTCGACAGCAAAATTACAGCCATCGCTGCAAACATACTCCCAAAGGCAATCACAAGTGAGCCGAGGATGAACCACGGTGCGAATGATGACTGAGCTGTGGGTACTGATTGAGTCCCAGAGAAGAGTTGTCCTGTAGGCGTGGTAGAGAGGGGTGGGGGTGTGACAACCGGTTCATGGACAATACTGCCTGCCTCAATCATCCGCCAATGTTGATCCTGCCGTTCAACCCGTGCTGGCCTCAGCAATTGCCCTGACTTTTCACTGGGGTGCTGGGGTAACGTTCGCCGAAATAAGTAAGCATCGAAGTCTCCCCTATGCAAGGGAACAAGCCAAGACTGTTGATTGACATCTGTGATCACTAAATAGCTGGGATGAGCAGGACACTCAGTAAAAATGGCACCCTCGCTTTGAGAACCTGAAGGACGCACCAGTGTTCCATAGTTTTGCAGCTCTAACCAATCACTCTGCAAACCACTGTTGTACTTCTCAAGCAGCCAGTTGACCGACGGCGCTAAGCGAGGTGGTGGAGACTCCTCAGTAACCAGTTTAGTAATCAGTGGTGTTTCTAGCGCCTGCATCTCTAACGTTTTTTTTGTTTCTGTCTCTGCATCCGCTAGGGCAGCTTCGACTTCCTTGGCGGATTGATAGCGATCGCTGGGTGCAACGGCCAGCATCTTTGCCAAAACATCGCGAAACGTTGGTGTGATTTGGACATACTTTTGCCAATTCCAAGTGTGATGGTAGTTATCAAACAATTCCTTGGGATCTTTGCCCGTGAGTAAGACAATACAGGTCACTGCTAGGGCGTACAGATCAGAACTCGGAAAAACCTGCTCACCGCTGACTTGTTCTGGTGCGGCATAATGCGCTGTATAAATTTTTGTATGTCCCTTCGCAACTTCGGTAACACGGGAAATCTCCTTGACTGCACCAAAGTCAATGAGGTAAAGGCGACGCTGCCCCGGAAATTTACTGTTCTTTGCCGATTGGCGAATGATGTTTGCTGGCTTAATGTCTCGATGAATAGCCCCTTGATCGTGGATGTACTGCAAAACAGGTAGGAGATCCTTTAAGACCTCACGAACTTCCTCTTCACTCAAATAACCGCGATAGGCAAGTTCACACTCAAGCGTATCGCCATCAATAAATTCTTGAACCAGATAAAAATAGTGTTGTTCTGCTTTGCCTGTGCTGCTGCTCACCCGCTCCTGAAAGAAGGCAAATAGGGTAGGAATTTGGGGATGTTCCCCCAACGTTTCTAGGAGTCGCGCTTCTCGCTTGAATAAATTTTCTGCTTTTTGCAAGAGGTCTGGATTTGAGGTTTCAACTTGGAGCTGTTTAATCACACATTGGCGCTTGGCGGGCGTATCCAAATCTCGCCCTAGGTAAGTAATACCAAAGCCCCCCTGTCCCAACAGCTGTTGGGCAACATAGCGCCCCCGCAAAATCAAGGGCATGCCGCAGTTGGCGCAGTACTTTTGGCTAATGGTATCCACCAAGACATCCCCCTCTAGTTCAGGCAGGTCATTGTGGGGATGGGAACACTGGGGGCGGGTGCAGTAGATAAGCATGATTTTGCATCAAGAAGCACCACTTTATTCACGATTAAAACTGATCCAACACTTGGGTGACAACCTCAGGACTCACAGAAATGCCGTCAATCCCCAAATCAATTAACCACGGCAGCCAATGGGGATAGCGAGTGGGGGCTTCGCCACACAGATGGCATCCTAGGTGATGGGCTTTGGCCTGTTGAATCAATTGGGCGATCGCCCCCCTAACGGCAGGATGGTCTTCATTTAATTCCGGTAGTGTTGTTTCGCGATCAATGCCCAACAGCAGTTGGGTTAGATCATTGGTGCCAATCGTAATGCCAGCAACGCCAAGGTTGGCCAGATCAGACAGTAAAAATAAAATGGCCGGCACCTCCGCCATTACCCACAGTTCCACACCCGCCTTGGCTGTCAGACCATGCTGGGCAAGAGCCTTTTGACAATAGACCACCTCACTGACACTGCGGACAAAGGGAAGAATAATACGCAGCGGGCAGGCTTCTAAGCGGTGGGCGATCGCCAGCGCTGACAGTTCCAAATGAAACAGCTCTGGACAATGGCGATAGCGACTCACTCCCCGCAGCCCCCAATCCGTTGCCGGTTCAAACTGATGTCCCCCCAAGAGTTGGCGATAGTCGGCTGGCCGTAAATCCAATGTGCGATAAAAGAGGGGACGGGGGGCGATCGCCCGCATAAATTCACAGAGGTGCTGCACCCAGCGATCGCGCAACTGCTCAGCGTCCCCCTGCTCCAACCAATGACAGGGATGGCGATGATCCAAAAAGGCCAACAACATCAACTCTGAGCGCAATAGACCAATGCCATCACAGGGGAGCGATCGCAATAACCGCAGGGCACTGACTTGACTGACATTTACCATGACCGGCAACGGCAACCGCTTGACCGTCGGGAGTGAGGGCGTTTGCGGCGAGGGGGTCGCCACCACGGGCAATGGCTCTGGGGGCAGTTGATAGATAGACCCCCGATGACCATCTAGAAACAGCGTCATTCCTGAACTAATCTGCTGAGTCGCATTTACCACACCGACCACCGCTGGCCGTCCCAATTCCCGCGCCAGAATGGCACCATGACTGGTTAAGCCCCCCTGCTCACAAATCACACCAACCGCAGCACTCACGAGGGGCAACCAGTGGGGTGGAATACTTTTGCTCACCAAGATCTGCCCAGCAACAGCCGCAGGAGCACAGGGGTCTGTAACCACAAGGGCAGGGGCGATCGCCTGCCCCGGCGCAGCGGGTAGCCCTTCAGCTATGAGGGTGCGCTCCACGGCCTGCGGCAAGGGCACCAGCGGCAGAGGTTCTGCTAAACACTGTCCCCACCAAACCTGTGTCTGACTGCGATGCCAAACCCAGAGATGGGACGCCGACCCGCGACAGGCCTGCTGCAAGTATTGTTCCTCTGCGGGCGTCAGCTCAATTCCCTTTGGGGGCAAAGGAATGCCGTGATGGGGGAGCGTCACACCGCTGGCGATCGCCGGCAACCTTGGATCACTCCCTGTCCACCAGCCTGAGGCAACAATGGTACTCAAGGGGTAAAGCAAAATCGCCACTTTGAGGTGACAAAAATCCCATCCCTGCTGCCAATAGGTATAGAGATTCTTGGCTTGGACAAGGGCAGCAAAGGCCGCTTCGATCGCCTGATGACACAGGGGTAAACTGGGATGATGTAACACGGTTCCACGGCCTAGCCCCCAAGGTAAGTCCACCGCTTCCTGCCAAAGATAGGTGGTGAGAACAAGATGACGTTCTCCCCCCTGTTGTTGCCAAAAGTGATGACAAGCAGCAAAAATTGTTTCTAACTCCCCCACATCCAAAGGGGTTAATTCATGGGTCATCCTCAGTGCCAGTGCCTTGAAATCCGCCGCATTGGGGGGCACCTCTTGCCAGCGATCGCAGGCCGCGTGCCACAGGGGAATGACGCCAGAGCGTAACTGTTGCCAGACATTGGTGGAAATCAGCCAGACAGGATGAGGCGGTGGCAAGATTTTTTGCGCCTCTTGCAGGGCAACCAATGTTGGGGAAAGGGCTTCCGCTGGGTACTGTTGTAGGGGTTCCAGAAGGAGTGATGTCACAAATGCGTTTCCTTAATCGTCCTTGGGGGTCTGGGAGCGGACGATCCGACCTAGGGAGAACTCACTTCCGTTTGCTGACGGCGACGAATGTTGAGGACATCAGTGATTTTTCTAATTTGCGCCAAGAGATGATCCAACTGCTTTGCATTCACAATATCAATACACAAATCAATAATCGCCGTGCGTCCCGGATCCGTGTGGACATTGGCTCGTCGCACATTAATTTGATTATCAGTTAAACGGGTCAAAATATCCTTAAGAATACCAACGCGATCAATCACCTCAATTTGCACATCCACAGGGTAGGTTTGGGGACGGCGTTGATTGACTTTTGTGTTCCAACTCACGGGAATCAGGCGATCGCTCGACACCGACTCTAGGTTGCTACAGCCCTGACGATGAATTGAAATACCCCGACTCCCCAGCGTCACCACGCCAATAATCGGTTCATCGGGCACAGGACAACAGCAGCCAGCAATGTGATAAACCAAACCCTCCACCCCAAGAATCGGGGAATCACTGGGTTTCGTGCTGGCAGGTACACGGTTAACAGGGGCAGATTCTGAAGGCAGTTCCGGTGGGGTTGTCTCTGGACGCGCTAGGGTAATTGCCCGCAGCCGATTCACCACCAGATTCAGCGTAATTTCGCCATAGCCCAAGGCGGCCACTAAATCATCGACACTTTGGTAGTTGCTGCGCTCTGCCACCTGTTGCATCTGCGGTGACTTCAGAAGGGCTTCTAGACCCGCTTTGCCCAGTTCCTTCTCCAGTAATTCCCGTCCCCGCTGCAGGTTTTCATCGCGGCGCGATCGCTTGTACCACTGCCGAATACGATTGCGTGCCGTTGTGGTTTTAACAAAGTTCAACCAGTCCAAACTGGGGTGGGCAGTTTTCTGGGTGATGATCTCAACAATGTCGCCATTGCGCAGTGGTGTATCCAAGGGCACTATCCGACCATTCACCCGTGCCCCAGCACAGTGATTCCCGACATCGGTGTGAATATGGTAGGCAAAGTCGAGGGGCGTCGCCCCCTGTTGCAGGGCAAGGACATCCCCTTGGGGCGTAAAGACGTAGACCTCCTTATCAAAGAGATCATCGCGAATGCTATCGAGATATTCTTGGGCATCCTTGAGGTCATTTTGCCAATCCAGCAGTTGCCGTAGCCAAGTGAATTTTTGATCGCGAGCACTCCACTGTTGCGGCAAGGAATGACCTGTTTCTTTATACTTCCAGTGAGCAGCAATCCCATACTCAGAGACATGGTGCATCGCCAATGTGCGAATTTGCACCTCCAAGGGGCGCCCCCCAAGACCAATAACCACCGTGTGCAGCGATTGATACTGGTTGGGTTTGGGCAAGCTGATGTAGTCCTTGAACCGCCCTGGCACGGAAAGGAAACAGTCATGGACGACGGCAAGGGCACGATAGCACTCATCTTTTGTGGCCACCAGAATGCGAATGCCCGCCACATCATAGATTTCATGGAATTCTTTTTGCTGCCGCATCATTTTTTGATAGATGCTATAGAGGTGTTTGGGACGGCCACTAATTTCTAAGTATCCAAAGCCCATTCCCGATAAGCGGTCATAGAGAATTTGAATCGCCTGCTGCAGTTGTGCCTCGCGATTAGCGCGTTTTTCCGCCACCAGTTCCTGAATGCGGCGGTAGGCTTCTGGCTCTAAATACTTAAAGGCTAAATCCTCTAGCTCCCACTTGATCCGCCAAATCCCCAAGCGATTGGCCAAGGGGGCAAAGACATCACGGGTTTCTTGGGCAATGGCACGGCGGCGATCTTCCGGTAGATACTCTAGGGTGCGCATATTGTGCAGGCGATCGGCCAGCTTGACAACGATGACCCGAATATCTTGCGCCATCGCCAAAAACATGCGTCGGAAACTTTCCGCTTGCCGCTCCGTCTTACTGGAGAAGTTAAACTTCGAGAGCTTAGTGACCCCCTCCACCAGTCGCCGCACCTCGGCACCAAAATTGGCTTCTAGCTCCTCTGCCGTAACAGCGGTATCCTCAATCACATCGTGGAGAAACCCCGCCGCCAAAAGAGCAGGCCCCCCGCCTAAATCTCGCAGAATACTTGCCACTGCCACAGGATGGGCAATGTAGGGTTCCCCAGACGCCCGCCGCTGTCCTTGGTGTAGGTCGTAGGCAAATTGAAACGCTCGACAGACCAAATCATCCCCATTCTCAGGCTCTGGATTTCGCAGGCACGTCGCTAACCAATCGGGTAATTCAATATCAGTCGGCAAGCTAGGTGCAAAAGCGTTCATAGCAGCAGGCGATCGGGAGAGCAGCACAGTGGATTCGAGTACGTATATTTTAGTTCAATTTCATGCCTATCGCGCGAATCCTGATCGTAAAGACGTTCCTAAACCCTCTCAAGTTTTACAGCTAGGGATTGTTCAATTTTGATCTCCTTTAACATAAAAATTAAGGACTTTAATCAGCAAGGGGGAAGCGTATCGTGGGGGTCTCACTCACACCAATGACACGGCACTACATTCTGCGTTTACTCAATCAAGGAAGCGATATTTTTGCCCTCGCCGGTCAAAGTTTAGAGAAAGCAGCGGGCGATCGCGAAGCGTGCCCTGTGGGCAATCGCGAGAACGATATTCTAAATCGCCTAGAATCCCTTGCCCCCTCAGAATTAGCAGCTGTAGAGATGATTGTGCGCCTCCACCGCTCCCTCAGCAACGAGGGGAATGAGGAGCCTCACCGACAGATGCAATTCAAAAGCCTTGAGGAAAAACTATGGCGGATTTTGGGTATGGACTGCCCCTCTGAGAGTCCTCAAGCTGCGCCTAGGGAGCCAGTCATCCCTGTCAAAGAGCAGCCGTCTTTAACGGTGGCTCAAGCCCTCGATCACTTGAACCGCGTCAGTGAATTAGCCCAAAAATACCTTGGCAAAGTCATCGTCGCGAATTACTGGCGAGCCTGCCGCCCTTCTAGTAGTTGGTTTGCTGATTTTGTTGTTACCGATGATGGCTACATCACCTACCACGGGTCGTTAGGAACTGGGAAGACTCTTGTGAACCCAACTCAACAGCAGCAGTTGGAAACATGGTTAGTGAGTTTTGTGGATCAATGTCGCCGTATTCTCCCCCTCTTTCGACAGGATCTGCAAAAGGCAAGACTCTCGGGTTCGTCCCTAGAACCTGAATCAGAGATTACTGCTGTTGCAGATAAGCGCTAGCCCCTAGGGTTTGCAGTTTTTGATTCTTGGCGGTCACCGTCGCGGCCAACTCTTGACGATAGGCCATCACTTGCTCCAGCAGCTTTGGATCATGACTGGCCAATAGTTGGACGGCCAATAGGCCTGCATTTTGGGCATTGCCAATGGCAACCGTCGCCACGGGAATCCCAGCCGGCATCTGCACAATGGAGTAGAGGGAGTCCAGCCCCTGTAAGTGTCGGCTCGGTACGGGTACGCCAATCACGGGTAGGGGAGTTAAGGCAGCAATCATGCCGGGCAAGTGGGCAGCGCCACCGGCACCCGCAATAATGACTTTCAGACCCCGCTGATGGGCATTTTGGGCAAACTCGACCATGGCAAGAGGCGTGCGGTGAGCCGAGAGAATCGCCACTTCATGGGGAATGCCAAAGCGTTCACAGATGGCGATCGCCCCCTGCAGGGTCGGCAAATCCGAATCACTGCCCATGACAATGGCAACCAGCGGCATCTCTGACATTCCTCTTTCCTACTCCCTCAGCAAACGGTGCAACCTCATCCTACAGCCCTTTTCACAGGAGCGAGATATTATTTCTCTATGATTACTGCTGCTGCGATTAAGCAATTTGCCCATCAGTTGGGGTTCCATCGGGTGGGGATTGTGGATTTGCGCGCCTATACCCATGACCATCCTTCTGGGGTGGCTGCCCTACAACGCTGGTTAGCCCAAGGCTTCCAAGGGGAGATGGCGTGGATGGCCAACCCGCGGCGACAGGAGATTCAAGCCGTCCTGACGGGAGCGCGATCGGTGATTTCCGTTGCCCTCAATTACTATCAGCCTGATCCAGAGCCACCCCCTAAGGTGAAAATTGCCCGCTATGCGTGGGGGCGGGATTACCATCGGGTTTTGGGAAAACGCTTGCAAGCCCTAGGGCAATGGCTGCAGGCTCAGGTACCTGAAATGGACTACCGTTGGTATGTGGATACAGGCCCGGTACAGGACAAAGTGTGGGCGGAGCAGGCGGGAATTGGCTGGATTGGCAAGCACAGTAATGTGATTTCGCGGCAGTATGGCTCGTGGATTTTCTTGGGAGAGTTAATCACCACGTTGGAGTTGACGGGCGATCGCCCCCACACTAATCACTGCGGCACCTGTACCCGTTGCTTGGCCGCCTGTCCCACCGGCGCCATTGTTGAACCCTATGTGGTGGATGCCAACCGCTGCATTGCCTACCACACGATCGAAAGCCGTGCCCCGGAAATTCCCCCCGCCATTGCTGCTCATTTAGAAGGCTGGGTTGCCGGCTGTGACATTTGCCAGGAAGTGTGTCCTTGGAATCAACGCTTTGCTCAACCCACGGATGTGGCCGACTTTGCCCCGCGATCGCCCCTCTTGAAGACTTCTCCAGAGGAACTCGCCACCCTCAGCGATGCAGCATGGGATGAACTCACCCGTGGTTCTGCCCTACGGCGAATTAAACCCGCCCAATGGCGCCGCAATGCCCAAGCGGTGCTGTCTGCCAATCGGTATGATGAAAAATGATTCAATGCGGAGGCTCACCTATGGTTCGACGACGCTCCACCCCTTGGATTCATCGTTGGTCACGGTGGTTGATTGGCGGGGTTGCCCTCGCTGGCATGGTGGTGACCGCCTACCTGACGATCGCCAAGCTGACCAATCAAGAGGTCACTTGTCCCACCGATGGCTGTGACATTGTCCTCAATAGTCCTTGGGCAACCGTGTTTGGTATTCCCCTCTCCCTCATTGGCTTTGTCGCCTACACGGGGATGCTGTCGTTGGCGGCCCTGCCCCTGTTGTTGAACCAGCCGCAGCAAAAAGAACTCCGCCGCAATGCTGAAAACACCACTTGGCTTTTGCTCTTTCTGGGGGCAACGGCCATGGCCAGCTTCAGCAGTTACCTCATGTATATCTTGGTTACAGAGATTAAGGCCACTTGTCCCTATTGCATTGCCTCAGCCGTCTTTAGCTTTACATTTTTAATCTTGACGATTATTGGTCGTGAATGGAGCGATCGCGGCCAACTCTTTTTCAATGGCGTGATTACTGCTGTGATTACGCTGGTGGCCGTCTTTGGCATCTATAATGCCCGCATGGCCAACCCTGAGGGTCCTGGCATCCCCATCGTCAATACCTCAGGTGCGGCGGAAATGGCCCTTGCTCGCCATCTCACCCAAGTGGGAGCGGTTATGTATGGTGCCTATTGGTGTAGCCACTGCCACGATCAAAAGGAACTCTTTGGTAAGCAGGCAGTACGGGAACTCAACTATGTTGAATGTGACCCCAATGGTGCCAATCCCCAAGTGGAACGCTGCCGTGCCAAGGGAATTCAGGGCTATCCCACATGGGAAATCAACGATCAGCTTTACTCCGGCACGCGATCGCTCAGTGAACTCAGTCGGCTGAGTCAATACACAGGCCCGATGAACTTCAAGAACCAATAGGGGCAAGGAACCGCAGTGATAGAATGAAGCCAACCGGGCACTACGCAGGTTTTTTATGCTTTCTATTGATACAGCCGCCGAACCCGCCAAGGCTCCTTTTGCCACACCACCTGCCCTTGCCAACATCTTAGTGGTTGAAGATGAAGACCTGATTCGGGAAACCCTTGTCCTTGCTTTGCAGGAGGAAGGCTACCATACCCTTGTGGCCAGTGATGGTTATGAGGCTCTCAATCTCATTAATACCTATCTCTTGATGGATCCTAATCCTGAAAAGGCAGAGGTGCATTTGATCATCCTAGATGTCATGCTGCCGGGCATCAATGGATTAGACCTATGCCGCTTAATTCGCCGTGAAGGCTGTACAGTTCCCATTCTCATGATCAGTGCCAAAGGCAGTGAAATTGATCGAGTGGTTGGCCTTGAAATTGGTGCCGATGACTACTTGGCCAAGCCCTTTGGCATGCGGGAGATGCTGGCGCGCTGTCGTGCCCTATTGCGGCGGACGCAAATTCAACAGGCTACAGTGCCAACGGTGCTGCGCTTTCGCGATCTCTGCCTCTATTCCCAAGAATGCCGCGTAACCCTGCGGGGCAAGGAGATCAATCTCTCCCCCAAAGAATATAAACTGCTTGAACTGTTTATGCGTCACCCTCGCCGCGTTTGGCCACGGGAGCAGTTACTCGATCAAGTGTGGGGGCATGACTTTATTGGCGATAGCAAAACGGTTGATGTCCACATCCGCTGGCTGCGGGAGAAAATTGAAACCGATCCCAGTCATCCCCAATACATTCTTACGGTGCGCGGTTTTGGTTATCGTTTTGGTTGAGACTCAGTAAAACAATCCCCATCAAAGCTGCCGGTAAAAGGAGCAGTAAAGTAATTAGCCCCAAATTTGGCGGCAAGGGATAGAGGGGGGCAATAAATTTAATGCCTAGGGCCATGAAGAGCGACACCAGCAAAACCGCCGATAACCACCTTAGTTCTGACAGCCAAGGTGTCATGTTATTTCTCCATCCCTAGGGCACTTTCAAGGGCAGTGGCCATGATGGCAGTGGGGGCGGGTTGGCCAATCCAGTACTCCAAGGCTGCGGCTCCCTGATGGAGAAGCATGGCAAGGCCGTCGAAGGTTTGCAGTCCCCGTGCCATCGCTAATTGCAAAAGAAGGGTGGGGCGAGGTTTGTAGATGAGGTCATAGACAATGGCGGTGGTGGGCAATCGTGCCAAGTCCTCGGCTGTGAGGGGGGTGGTGCCAGTATGGGGACTCATGCCAATGGGGGTGGTATTGACCACAAGGCTGACTTTCTCCAAACAACTGACCCGCTCTGACCATAAAAGGGGATGGAGCGTGATCTGTGGCCAACTGGCAACAAAGGCCTCTAGCCGTTCCCCTTGGCGACCACTGATATAGATCTGCCGACAGCCCAAGTCATAACAGGCAGTGACCACGGCTCGCGCGGCACCCCCATAGCCCAAGACTAAAACAGCAATCTCCGACCACGGGTAGGACTGTTGCCGCAGTGGTGCCAAGAAGCCATGCACATCGGTATTGGTACCCACCCATCCCTTTTCACTGCGATAGACGGTGTTGACTGCCCCCACCTGCTGTGCGAGGTCGCTGACATCCGCCAAATAGGGAAGGATGGTTTCTTTGTGGGGAAGGGTGACATTAAAGCCAACGACATTCAGGGCATCGAGGCCAGCGATCGCCACCCCCAACTGCTGCGGCTTCACCCAAAAGGGCACATAGACATAGTCCAGACCCAAATGCTCCAACGCGGCATTGTGCATTGCCGGTGAGAGGGTGTGGGCAATCGGGTCGCCAATCACCCCCAGAAGCTGGGTGTGGCCAGAGATCTTCGGCATCCGCTCCTAAACCGCCTCGTGATCTTTTTCGCTGGTGCGGATGCGAATGACCTGCTCAACGGGCGTCACAAAAATTTTGCCGTCGCCAATTTCCCCCGTGCGGGCAGCCTCAATAATTTTCGCCACGACCATATCCACTTGACTGTCTTCAACGACAATCTCAATTTTTAACTTTTGTAAAAATTCTACTGTGTATTCGGAGCCGCGGTAGCGCTCGGTTTGCCCCTTTTGCCGCCCAAAGCCGCGTACTTCGGAGACGGTCATGCCGACAATGCCCGCATTGACAAGGGCGATCTTGACTTCATCCAGTTTGAAGGGACGAATAATGGCTTCTACCTTTTTCAATGTCAAACTCCTTCTTTATGGCAACGGGCTAATCTTTATTTAGCATTGGCAAAAGAGTATAGCGTGTAGCAATAACTACATTATCTCCAATCCTCGGGCGATCGCCCAATGGCAAGGTCTCGCGCTGGCTCCAGAAAATAAGCTCTAATAGGGAAGGTAATTGAGAGGGAGTCAAGCATGGGGTGGCAGCGACCCGATGGCCGTCAACCACAGGAATTGCGATCGCACCAGTTTCAGCGGCATTTCACCCAATTTGCCTTAGGTTCAGTGCTCGCCCAAGCGGGGCAAACTCAAGTGTTGTGCACTGTTAGTCTCAAGGAAGGCGTACCCAAGTTTTTAGAAGGCACAGGCCAAGGCTGGCTCACCGCAGAGTACCGCATGCTACCCAGTGCAACGCGGCCACGGCAAGAGCGAGAATTTCTCAAACTCTCTGGGCGCACCCAAGAAATTCAACGCCTGATTGGTCGTAGCTTACGCTCTGCTTTGGACTTATCCTTACTGGGGGAGCGCACGCTCATTGTGGATGCGGATGTGCTCCAAGCCGATGCCGGCACGCGATCGCTGGCGATTACAGGGGGCTACATTGCCCTTGTGGATGCCCTGAGTACCTTACTTCAGGAAGGGGTACTTAGCGAATCTCCCCTATGTCATCAGGTGGCGGCAGTCTCTGTGGGGCTGATTGATGGCGACCCCTATTTGGATTTGAGCTACGCTGAGGATGTGGCAGCCAGTGTCGATTTCAATGTCGTGATGACGGCCAATGGTCAGTTCATTGAGGTTCAAGGTACAGCAGAGATCGGTTCCTTTGATCGGCCAACCCTCGATCGCCTTCTCGATGTCGCCAGCCAAGGGATTCAAGAACTCATTGAGATTCAACAGCAGGTCCTAGCGGCAAGCCATGAGTGAGCAGGCCATTTACCTCGGACACATCGTCAAGTCCAACTCCCACTGCGATTATGTGGCGCAACTGGTGGATCGCTTGGATGTGCCCCACCCCCCCGCCCCAGAAGACTATGGCTTTGGTCGCTTTGTCAAGCTCGAGGATGAGCAGCGCCACTGGGCAGTCGGGGTCATTTACAACTCTCAACTGTTGAATCCCCAGTTCCATCAGATCAGCCCGCGCCTCACCACCAATGCCGACACCTTTCTCAGTCCCGATTTGGTCAGTGAAACCCGTACACTGCTGTGGATTGCCCTCATTGGTCATTTGGTGACTACTGAGGATCGCCTCTATGGCCAGCAGGGGATGCCCACCCTTGTGGTGCCTGTGAATACGCCCGTGTGGCAATTGACCACTGCTGAGGTGTTGGCCTTTCATCGCAGTGCCCAAGGTCAAGCCCAGTTTCGCTACTATGCCCATTTGTTACGCTCAACGGGGAACTATGCCGCACCCTTGTTGGGGCAAATTCTGGAAACCATTACGCCACTGTTCAGTGGAACTGAACGGCGATCGCTCGAAATTATCAACAAAGAGTTGGCTTGGCGGCATACCTTAGGCACTTTGCGCTAAGACTGGACACAGAAATTGGGGTTTTGCAAATAAACTTCATGAAAAATCCTATGCAATGGTGACAAATTAGGGATACATCTGCTAAGGTCATTAAGTGTGTGAGGAGCGAACCAGTTAAGGGCACCGAGACGAAACACGGCCAGTCGTCGGTGCTCTTTCTGATGAGTAGGCTATGCTGGCACGGGTTTGGAGTGCTGCCGTTCTAGGAATTGACGCGATTCCCGTCGGCGTCGAAGTAGATGTTTCTGGCGGCTTACCGGGGATTGTGGTGGTGGGTCTGCCCGATGCGGGTGTGCAAGAGGCACGGGAGCGCGTTAAGGCGGCGATTCGCAATGCCGGTTTTAGCTTCCCAATGCGGCGCATTGTCGTTAATCTCACCCCCGCCGATTTACGTAAGGAAGGCCCCAGCTTTGATCTCCCGATTAGCATTGGCATCCTAGCCGCTTCAGGACAGGTTGCAACGGATTTACTCGGCGATCATCTCTTTCTCGGCGAAGTGTCCCTCGATGGCACCTTGCAACCCGTGGCAGGGGTACTGGCGATCGCCATTGCGGCGCAAGCCCAAGGCATGACCGGTCTCGTGGTGCCCATGGCCAATGTCACTGAAGCAGCGGTGGTGCAGGGGCTAAAGGTCTATGGTTGCCACACCCTCGCCGAAGTCGCAGCCTTTTTGAATGACCCCAACTCGCGATCGCCAGCAGCCAATTCCCTAAGTTTGCATGCTCCACCCTCTGCCCGCTCTGGTCTTGACCTTAAGGACGTGAAGGGGCAGTATCAAGCGCGGCGTGCCCTCGAAATTGCGGCTGCGGGTGGGCACAATCTCATCTTTGTCGGGCCACCGGGCAGTGGCAAAACAATGTTGGCACGGCGGTTACCCACCATCTTGCCGCCCTTGACCTTTGAGGAAGCCCTTGAAGTCACCAAAATTCACTCCGTGGCTGGACTGCTCAAAGAACGCGGCCAATTGCTCCAAGAACCCCCTTTTCGGAGTCCGCACCATTCTGCCTCTGGCCCTGCCCTTGTGGGCGGTGGCAGTTATCCGCGTCCGGGGGAAATCTCCCTTGCCCATCGGGGGGTGCTCTTTCTTGATGAATTAACGGAATTCAAGCGGGATGTGTTGGAGTTTTTGCGGCAGCCCCTTGAAGATGGCCAAGTCACCATTGCCCGCACCCGCCAATCCGTGGTGTTCCCGGCGCAATTTACCCTCGTGGCCAGCACCAATCCCTGCCCCTGTGGCTACTATGGCGATCCAGTGCAACCCTGTACCTGCTCGCCGCGCCAGCGAGAACAGTATTGGGCAAAGCTCTCTGGCCCCCTGCTGGATCGCATTGATCTGCAAGTGAGTGTCAGCCGCCTCAAGCCCGAGGAAATGACCCGCCAAACCCTAGGGGAAGATTCAGCCACGGTACGGCAGCGGGTCTTGGCGGCACGCCAACGCGCCCAACAGCGATTTGCTCAAGAACCCACTCTCCACTGCAACGCCCAAATGCAAAGTCGCCATCTGCGCCAGTGGTGTCGTTTGGATGAGCCTTCCACCAAGCTCCTAGAAAGGGCGATCGCCCAACTGGGTCTCTCGGCACGCGCCACAGACCGTATCCTAAAAGTAGCCCGTACCATTGCTGATCTGGCCGACTGTGAAACGATTGCCGCTGCTCACGTGGCCGAAGCGATTCAATACCGCATGCTCGATCGCCTGCAATAGACGCGGCTGGTTTGCGCTGCTGCTGGGTTGCTTAGCTCTACTGCTCATCGGCTGTACAACGGCAACCCAATCTACGAAGCCCATTGAACTCGTGTTTTGGCATGGGGTCAACCCACCCCCCAACCGCGTGATCCTCCAGCGTCTTGTGGATCGCTTCAACGCCCGCCATCCCCAGATTCATGTCCAAGCTCTCTACGTTGGCCAACCCGACCAGCAGTTACCGAAAATTCTGGCCGCAGTGGTGGGCAATGCCGCCCCAGATCTGCTCTGGTATAACCCCACGATCACGGGGCAGTTTGTTGATCTGGGTGCCCTGCGTCCCCTTGATGACTGGTGGCAAGCTTCCCCCTACCGCGATCAAGTTAGTCCTGCCCTGATACCAACAATGCGCTACGGCAACCATTACTGGTCTATTCCCTTTGCCACCAACAACCTTGGAATTTTTTATCGTCCCAGTTTATTGGCTGCCGCTGGCGTGAAAACACTGCCCAGCACATGGCAGGAATTAGAGCAGGTCAGCCAAACCCTAAAGGCACAGGGCATCACCCCACTACTCCTTGCCCTTGGCCAAGGGGAATTTGCCGTCTTTACTTGGTTGCCCTTCTTTTGGAGTGCGGGTGGCAGTCTCGGAGACACACCAGAAAGCGCCCACATTGAGACACCCCCGGCGATCGCGGCTCTTGAGTTTTGGCAACGCCTGCGACAAGAAGGCTTAGCGACACTCTCTGCTCCGGAACGTGGTTATGAACTGGATCAATTGATTCGTGGCGAGGTGGCGATGCAAATTACAGGGCCTTGGACGTTGGCGCAACTCCAACAGTCGGGGGTGGATTTTGGCGTTCTACCCATGCCCGCCCTCAAAACCGCCGCAACTGCACTGGGGGGCGAAAATCTCTTTGTCTTTCGCTCAACACCGCAACGGGAAGAGGCTGCTCTAGCCTTTTTGGACTACGTTCTCAGTGAAGAATTTCAGACGGAGTGGGCTTTGGGCACAGGGTATTTGCCCGTGAATGAACGGGTGCGTACCAACGATCGCTATCAGGCCTTTGTAGCACAGCAACCTGCGCTTCGTGTTTTTCTAGATCAGATGGCCGCTGCTCAGGCACGTCCCAACTTCCGTGGTTATACCCGCTTTTCCCAAACCCTTGGACGAGCGATCGAAAGCGTTCTCCTTGGCAAATCAACCCCGAAAACCGCAGTGGAAACCGCAGAGCAACGTTGGCAACTGATGCGCCCGCGTTAAAAGAGACTACCCGCCGCCTTGACCATATTGGCTGGGTTAAAGGCATCCATGGCAGCGGTGGCCTCATAACCACAGTGCACCATGCAGTCACGGCACTTGGGATTGCCACTTTTGTGGCCATACTTCTCCCAATCGGTATTTTCAATCAGTTCCTTCCAAGTTTTGTAATGCCCCTCATTGAGGAGATAGCAGGGTTTTTGCCAACCCAAGACGCTATAGCTGGGCATTCCCCAAGGGGTACACTCATAGTCCTTTTCACCGACCAGGAAATCAAGGAAGAGGGGATTGTGGTTAAAGTTCCATTTCTTCTGACCCGCGCGGTAAGGAGCGAGAATTTCGCGGAAGAGGGCACGGGTTTGCTCCCGTTTGAGGAAGTGCTCCTGATCCGGTGCCCACTCATAGGCATAGCCCGGCGAGATCATCATGCCATCCACCCCTAGGGAACTGACAAAGTCAAAGAACTCCTGCATTTCCTTAGGATCCACCCCTTCAAAAATTGTCGTATTGGTGGTGACACGGAAGCCCTTGGCTTTAGCCGCTTTAATCGCTTTCACCGCAATATCAAAGACCCCTTTGCGATCCACGCATTTGTCGTGCCACTCCCGCAGACCATCGAGGTGAACGCTGAAGCTAAAGTAGGGGGAGGGCTTGAATTTATGGAGATTTTCCTCTAGGAGAATACCGTTGGTGCACAGATAAACAAACTTCCGCCGTGCCACCAAGCCACTGACAATTTCATCAATTTGCGGGTGCAGCAGGGGTTCCCCACCGGGAATGGCAACAATCGGTGCACCACATTCTTCAACGGCGCGGAAGCATTCCTCTGGGGTGAGATATTTGCGCAGGACTTCAAGGGGATGCTGAATTTTACCGCAGCCCGAACAGGCGAGATTACAGCGAAAGAGAGGCTCAAGCATCAAGGTGAGGGGAAAGCGCTTTTTGCCCTGTAGGCGTTGTGAGATGATATAGGTCGCGACTTCCACTGCCTGCTTGATGTGGACTCCCATGGGCAATTCTCCTCAATGTGGCTAATTTTCTAGCCAAGACGCTTAATAGATGTTTATAGTTGTAGCAGCTTTGTGGGCGATCGCCAAAGTGTCCTATCAGGTTTGCAAAGTGGCACACTATGCTCGTGCTCAAGAGGCTAGCGGCAGCGACAGTGAAAATTTTTGCAAAATCCCCTAGCCAATCTTGACAGAGATACCTATAATCAGAGACCATTAGAGGTACTGTAGAAAAATCCCTTTTGCTTAACCTCCATAGCCTAAGAGACCAAAGGTTAAGCATAGACTTTCATCAAGGCTGGCATGGGGTGACATCTTTTCCTTCTGCAAGTCGTGCAGAGCTTTTTAGGTATCACCAGAGTTGCGTTCCGCGTTCCAATGCCAACCCACCTCTACAGGAACCCTTTTCCCAACCATCTTAAAGCCAAACTTGCACGCGTCCCTTACAGGGGCAAGAGTGGCTCAACACTGTGCTAGATGCCTTTAGCCCATTCATGCTGACGTTTATTTTGTTAAGAAATTCTAAGGATAATGAATGCCTAAGCAAATTATTATTGCCGAGGAACATCGGCTAGCGGCGGTCTTTGCCGAAGATCAAATTCAAGAATTAATCGTGGCCACGGGCACCCATCAGGTGGGGGACATCTACCTTGGGGTGGTTGAAAATGTCCTACCGGGCATTGATGCTGCCTTTGTCAACTTGGGGGATGCCTCCCGTAATGGCTTTATCCATGTCACTGACCTTGGCCCATTGCGCCTGAAGCGAACGGCTGGGGCAATCACGGAATTGCTCGCACCGCAGCAAAAAGTGCTGGTTCAGGTCATGAAGGAACCCACGGGCACCAAGGGGCCACGGCTGACCGGAAATATTTCGTTGCCTGGGCGCTATCTCGTGCTGATGCCCTATGGTCGGGGGGTGAATCTATCGCGACGGATTACCAATGAGGCGGAACGGCATCGGCTACGTGCCCTGGGCATTTTGGTCAAACCCGCTGGCATGGGGCTACTGGTGCGTACAGAGGCTGAGGGTGTCTCTGAAGAGGCCATACTTGAGGATCTGGAACTCCTGCAACGGCAGTGGGAAACGATCCAACAGCAGGCGGCCTCCAGCCGTCCTCCCCAGCTTCTGGGGCGCGATGATGACTTTATCCAAAAAGTGTTGCGGGATGTCTATAGCAGTGATGTCAACCGCATTGTGGTGGATACTCCGGATGGGGTCAAACGGGTCAAACAGCACCTGAAAAACTGGAATGTCAATAAGCCGGTGGGGGTTCTCATTGACTATCACCAAGAACCCATTCCCATTTTGGATTACTTTCGGGTGAATGCTGCCATCCGTGAAGCCCTGAAACCCCGTGTGGATTTGCCCTCCGGTGGCTATATCATCATTCAACCAACAGAGGCACTGACGGTCATTGATGTGAACTCTGGTTCATTCACTAGTTCAGCCACCTCGCGGGAAACAGTGCTGTGGACAAACTGCGAAGCGGCTACGGAGATTGCTCGCCAACTGCGACTGCGCAATATTGCTGGCGTGATCATTGTGGATTTTATTGACATGGATTCCCGCCGCGACCAGTTGCAACTGCTGGAGCACTTTAGTAAAGCCCTGCGTGCTGATAAAGCTCGCCCCCAAATTGCTCAACTCTCAGAACTGGGGCTAGTGGAACTGACCCGCAAACGTCAAGGGCAAAATATCTATGAACTTTTTGGCCGTCCCTGTAGTGCCTGCGGTGGTCTGGGTCACTTGGTGCATTTACCCGGTGAACCGGAGGATAGCCCCGGCGAAATTGTCGAGCGATCGCCCATGCCGCGTCCACCGGAGCCACGCCGCAGTTTAGAATCCCGCACTGAACCCAATGGCTTTGCCAGTAGCAGTCTAGAGACCCAACTCATTAACCACCCTGACTATCAAGCGGTAGGGGGTATTCGCCCGCGTGCTTCCCGCAGTAGTCATCCACCAACCCCCCGCAGTCCTCGCCGTGCCTCTGAAAATGGCAATGGCCGCAAGGTGATTACCACGCCTACAGAAACGGCGCCGCCGCCAGTGGTCAAAGTGGAGAGCCGTCCGCCGCGCCCTGCCCGTCCTAGCCGCTCTGAACCAGCGGAAGTGATTACCGTAACAATGACGGATCAAGAGCAGGCGGTCTATGCGGAAATGGGAATTTCACCCCTTGTGTTGCACTCTGAGGAGGTGAAGAATCCGCGGGGAACGATTGTGATGGTGGCACGCCCCGGCCAAGACCCCCTACCCCTGCCCCAGAAAACTGCACGACCCGTTAGTGAGGGAATGCCTGAGGATATCCCAGAGACTGCTGATGAGCCGCCCGCCCCTGTGGTTAGCACGATTAATGTCGAGCCGATTCCAGCCACTGCGCTGCTCAATACCAGTGAGCCAGAAGTCACGACCGAGTCTGAATCCGGCGGGGAAGCATCCACCCCAGAGGCCTCCGTGCCCGCAGGTCGGCGGCGGCGGCGACGGGTCACCACTAGCGAGCAGCTCTCCCTCGATGCCAATACTTAGGCTCAGCAATAGCAATGTTGGGGGATCTAGACCCTGCCCTCATCCAAGAGTGGCTCAAGGCTGCATCGGCAGAACTTCCTCAGGGGGAACCCCTTCAACGGCTACCGCGGGTAGGGTCTGAGGTCTTTGCCTTTGCAGTGGTCACACCGAAGCAACGGTTTACCCTTGGGCGTTCCAATTTGCGCTTTCCCTTAATGAGCGCAATTAAGCCCTTCTTGCTGCTGTATGCCTTGACGCTGTGGCAGGAGCAGGTGTGGACGTGGGTGGGACAGCGCCCCTCAGATTACCCCTATAACTCTGTGTTGCAGTTAACCCTTGATCAGGGGTGGCCGCGCAATCCCATGATTAATAGTGGAGCGATCGCCCTTGCTAGCCAATTGGCTCATGTTGGCGGTGTTGCGGTCTTTCAGACTTGGCTCAATGAGTGTGCGGGTACGCAGTTGCAGGTGGATCAGGAGGTGTTAGCAGCCGTTTATCGCCATCCCAACTGGCAAAATCGCACCCTTGCCCACTGTTTAGTGGAGTCTGGACGCATTGCCGATGCCGGAGTTGCCCTTGAGATCTACAATCAGGTGTGCTGTTTCCAAGGAACGATTGAGGAAGTGGCGCGCTTGGGTCTCCTGTTGGCACTGCCCCATGACAAGGTGAGCGATCGCCATCGTCAGCAGGTGAATGTGCTCATGCTCACCTGTGGCCTCTACGAGGACTCCCCCCGCTATGCCCTAGAAATTGGCTTGCCCGTGAAATCGGGTGTGAGTGGTGTGATTTTGGCCATTGTGCCGCGACAGGGGGCGATCGCCTGCTACAGTCCACCCCTCGATCGCAGTGGCAACTCGATTTTGGGTCTATACCTGCTCCAGCGCATCAGCCGCCACCTCGGCCTCAGTCCCTTGGGCTAACTGCACCACCAAGCGGCGATCCGGTTCCTCTCCATAACTAAAGGTTTCAAGGCGATCGCTCTCTACCTTGATGAGACTGTGAACGACACGCCGCTCTGCTGCGGATAGGGAGCGAATTTCAACGGGTTTACCGGTGTCGAGGACTTGGGCAGCCACCTGATGGGCAATCTCCTGCAACTGGCGATAACGGGCGCGGCGATAGCCCGCCAATTCCAAGGTAAAAGCCGTTTGCTCCTCCCGCGATCGCCCCAAATTCAACGTGGCATTGAGCAGATATTGCAACGCATCGAGAGCTTGGGCATTGTTGGCCAGCAGGGATTCAATTTGCGCAGCACTCAGGGACTGGCGATCGATCTCTAGCCAGTACCCAGGCACCACACTTGCTAAAGGGGACTCCACCACAGAAACGGTTGTCTTAAAGCCTGCTAGAGCAAGCGCCTGTTCCAGCCACGCACACCCCGCAGCAATTGGATCAGCGGTCATGCCTCCCCTCAACTTGATGGATGACGCTTGGCTTTAGTGGCCTTGGCACTTTTAACCCCCTTGCCCTCAAAGGGAAGAGCAGCCCGATTTTTAATCGCTTCAGCCCGTTCCTGCTCCTCCACGAGTTTTTGCAGGTTCTCTGGCAACGGCTCCTGTTGGAGAATAAAGGTTTGCACCGTCTGGAAGATGTTGGCGATTAGCATATAGAGTAGCACCCCTGCCGGCAGTGGGAAAAAGAGGAACATCCCAGAGAAGATAATCGGCGTCAATTGATTTACAGTTTGCTGCTGCGGGTTATTGCTGCTGCCTTGGCCAGAGAGCAACTGGTTGACGTAGAGACTGACACCAAAGCCAAGGATCATGATCAGGATATCCCAGTGGATCGCGCCCCAATTAAACTGGCGTGTGCCATCGGGCAGCGTGATGAAGAGTTCCCCTTGATCAATGGCACCCACATGGCCAAGGGCAGAGATAAAGAGGAAACCTTTATCCGCCGCAATCCCCGGAATCGTTCCCTGAACCGTTACATCACCGGGTTGCAGGGCTTGCAGATGCCCCTCACTGTCAATGGTTGCCCGCTCTTGACCGCGAATAATTTGCCACTTGGGTTGCAGGTGACTATTGGGATAGGCGGCGGCCAGTTCACTAAAGGGTTTCCCCTCCTTGGTTTGGAATTGGAGATCCACCGTTTGACCCACTGGAATCTTGGTACCGCTGGGAACCACCGCCTGAATGGGGAAGTGGATGCCCTCATCAACGTAGATATTTTGCGGCTTAGTGGCAAAGGGCTGGGCTAAGACAGTTTGATCAGGGGGAACAATTTGCAGGTTGAGCTGGTAATTCACATCAGCAAAGGGTGATCCGCGGAGCGTGGCAAAGAGAGCAAAGAGAATCGGCAACTGCAACAGCAGGGGGAAACACCCCGCCAAGGGATTACCAAACTCCTTGTACACCTCTGCCATTGCCTTTTGCTGTTCGGCAGGATTATCCTTGTATTTCTGTTGGATTTCCTGCATCCGTTTTTGCATGATCGGCTGCACAACTTTCATGCGCCGCATATTGCGAATGGATCCCGCACTGAGGGGATAGACGGCAAAGCGCACCACCAGTGTCAGCGCCACAATCGCAAGGCCATAGCTGGGCACAATCCCATAGAAAAAGTCAAGGATTGGCAGCATGACATTGTTGGAGAGGAAACCGATACCAAAATCCATGGAATCCTGCAATTAGGGGTGAACAGTTAACAGAACTATCTTAGGTCTTAAGAACCAATCGCGCCACTGACACTTTTGGCAGCGGGACTCAATTTGGCAGAAATATAGTCATAAATTTCACGGAAGCGGGGGACAGCGCGCATTTCTAAGCGGCTACCATCTTTGAGGGTGACGACCATATCACCGTAGGCGCCCCAGCCGCGAGGAACGGTGACGACTTTGGTGATTTCGCTATAAATGACATCGGAGCGATCGCGCCCCATCCAGCCACCTATCACCGTAATCCGCCGATTGGTAATGCGGTAGCGCAGCCAGAGGGCACGGACAATGGCACCAACGGTAAGGGGCAGACAAATCACCGTTAGCCCCAACAGTAAGTTGATCACCAAGTCGCCCCAATGGGGACCGCCTTCGTAGAAAACGTCTTCGGAAATTCCTGGCATCGTCAGTACCCCTGCTTTGGCTATTAACTGCGTCAATTCAGCGCGACAGTCCTCGTCACTCACTTGCAGTGCCGCCTGACGCACTACCACAATCATATCCCACCCTGCGGCTATCTGCGGTAAGAGTGGGCGGATCACCCGTCGCCATTGCCGTTTCAAACGGTTGCGATCGACGGCTCGCTTACTCACCCTTTTGCTGACCACAATGCCCAGCCGGGGTGCTGCCTTGACGGCTTGGGGCGCCAGCCAAAGAACGGCCAGTTTGCCGTGGTGGGCGGTTTTGTGTTGATAGACGCGGTCAAAATCATGGCGATCGCGCAGGCGATGTTGACGAGGGAGCACTAGACTGCAAGCCGTGCCCGTCCTTTACGCCGCCGTGCCTTAATGACGTTCTGACCCGATTTGGTGCGCATGCGCGCGCGAAACCCAGAGGTGCGTTTACGTTTGCGGACAGTACCGCCCAGTGTACGTTGCGTCATGGCTGTTGCAGTTATGATGGTTAATCAGAAAAAACACTGCCCCAAGGGGCACGCCCTAGTCAGTCGTTAGAGCGATCTACAATCGTATCACTTCCCGTGAGGCAGCGGTAGCCCTGCAAGGCTATTGCCGTCTTGGTCGTGTTGCCTATCATTGCTCACATCCTACGGACGAGGTTTGC